>JAXLUO010000001.1:0-597895 GCA_046329495.1 Chitinophagales bacterium
GTGAAGCCTGCTTAGGGTTCAGGATGATCGTACCTTCGTCCGCTACCAGGTATTCGCAGAGTGAAATAGCGGCATCAGAATTTTCGATGGTGAAACCAATAGCGCCTTTTTGGAAACCGTTATCGGCAAAGGCATCCTTAATTTCGTTTTCCCAGGCAAATACATAACTCCAGCCGTTTTCTTCTTTGATGGCCTTCAGCGTTTCGATAGCCTCGTTAACCGTTTCGCAGTAAATGAACTTGCCACCTGCGCCAATAAACTTAGTGGCAAAGCGGATATCCAGGTCCTTCTCAACCGGCATGTTTGCTTTTGGTGCAGTAACCTCAACAGTGCGCAGGTTTACTTCCATTTCTGAAATTAACTCGCCCACCATGGATGGTGCTTCCGGCAGCACTTGCTCTTCCTGCAGGGGTTCAATCAGTGGTGCCTGATTAACTACAGGAACTTCTTCGCGGGTTTCGTCCAGCACGGTAGTATCGTTCAACAACTCGTCTTCCTGCTTTTCGTTGCCGGCAAAAAAACTTTTGAAGCGCGCAAAAATTCCTGAGTCTTCAGTAAACATAGCAATGGGTTTAGTCTCGGTAAACTTGTGTTTCAAATTTACATGCAACTAAACCCATCGAGTTGTTTTACAGGGTCTTATTCTCAACAGGAGGTATAGGGGTGTCTGTGCTTGTAGACACGGTGAATTGCCCGTCTACATTTGAGGCGCTGCTATCCGCAACCGGTGGTTCCGGTTTATCATAAGGGCGTTTACCCAACAGCGCTTCCAAATCGTCCTTAAATAAAACTTCTTTTTCAAGTAACAATTTGGCCAATGCATCCAGTTGATCTTTTCTATCAACCAGCAATTTTTGTGCACGCTGGTATTGTTTGTCGATGATCTGGCGGGCCTCATTATCCATCAGTGTAGCCGTTTCTTCGCTATAAGGCTTGCTGAAGGTGTTTTGGTTCATCATATCGTAGAACGATACGTTACCTACCTTCTCGTTCATACCGAAAATGGAAACGATAGCGTAAGCCATTTTGGTTACATGGTCAAGGTCGTTTTGCGCACCGGTTGAAATGCGGTCAAAAACTACCTTTTCAGCCGCACGACCACCGAGGGTCATACACATGCGATCCAACAACTCCTCTTCAATCTCAATGTATTTTTCCTTCGGCAGGTATTGCGCATAACCCAGGGCTGCTACACCGCGTGGTATAATCGATACCTTTAACAGCGGGTGAGCATATTCCAGATACCAACCGCAAAGTGCGTGGCCAGCTTCGTGATAGGCGATTACCTTCTTCTCTTCCGGAGAAATAAGCTTGTTCTTCTTCTCCAAACCACCAATAGCACGGTCGATAGCATCATTAAAGTCCTGCATATCGATGTCGTTCTTATCCTTACGGGCAGCGATAAGGGCTGCTTCGTTACAGATATTAGCGATATCGGCACCAACAAAACCAGGGGTAAGGGCAGAAAGCTTGGCTACGTCTACTTCCTTGCTGATCTTAATGCTCTTTAAGTGCACCTTAAAGATCTGCTCACGGCCTTTTAAATCCGGTTTATCAATACTGATTTGACGATCGAAACGACCCGGACGCAACAGCGCTGTATCTAACACATCCGGTCGGTTAGTGGCTGCAATGATGATTACGCCTTTCTCCGAACTGAAACCATCCATCTCAACCAACAACTGGTTAAGGGTACTTTCGCGTTCGTCGTTGCCTTGTATAAGTGTTTTGCCACGGGCGCGACCTATTGCATCAATCTCATCGATGAAAATAATACAAGGTGCTTTTTCACGTGCCTGGCGGAATAAATCGCGCACACGCGAGGCACCTACACCCACAAACATCTCTACGAAATCGGAACCGCTGATGCTGAAGAACGGCACTTGTGCTTCGCCGGCCATAGCCTTGGCAATCAAGGTTTTACCGGTGCCCGGAGGGCCGATTAATAAAGCACCTTTCGGGATCTTGCCACCCAGGGCGGTGTATTTTTTAGGGTTCTTCAGGAAGTTTACAATTTCCTGTACTTCTACTTTAGCTTCATCTAAACCCGCCACATCTTCAAAGGTTAGGTTGATCTTCTCATCGCGGTCGAACAAAATGGCTTTCGACTTACCGATATTAAAGATGTTGCCACCGGGGCCACCGATACCGCCTCCACCTGCACGGCGAAGCATAAATACCCAAAAGCCGATGAACAGGACGAACGGTAACAACCAGGGCAGAAAGTCGGTTAACCAATTGGTGCGTGTATCAAATTCCACTTTTACCATTTGCACAGTAGGATTGTTCTTGTAGAACTCATCTATCTGGTCCTGGTATTTTTCGCCGCTGGCTACAGTAAATAAAAACTGCGGTCCTTTATTGGGCAGGCCAATGCGCGAACGGCCCATATCCTTATACTTAGGCTTGGTTAAAGCGCTATCCTTTAAATAAACCTCGGCTACTTTATCGTTTACTATCACCACCTTATCTACATCATTATCCTTTAGCATGGTTGTAAGCTCAACGAATGAACTTTTCTTACCATTTTCCTGAAAGAAGGTAAGGTTAAAGGATATAACTATAAAGGCTATGATAATGGCATATACCCAGAAGTAATTAAAACGCGGGCCGCCTTCATCACCTTTCTTCTTGCTTCCGCCCGGTAGTATATCGCGCTGGTTAGAATTTCTCTTGTTTTCGTTGTTTTCCATATTTATCTAAATCTCCGTGTTTATCCTTTGACGTATCGTTTCGGCAATTATTGTAAGCCAGCAGGGCCGGGGGGCGAAACTACATTTCTTCCCGGTATAACGCTAAACTTATTGATAGGTTGTGCTTTTGGCATCATTCCACAGTTCTTCGAGGGCGTAAAACTCTCTTTTCTCACGGTGGAAGATGTGCACGGTAACATCTACAAAGTCAATAATGGCCCATTCAGTGCCTTTGCTGCTCTCGGTACGGTAGGGCAGGAAACCCTTCTTTTTGGTTTCCTCCAACACGCTATCATATAGTGCCCGCACCTGTGTGGAGCTATCGCCATGCGTTATTATAAAATATTCGGATGGGGTATCTTTTATTTTGCGAAGGTCGAGGCTTATAACGTCCTTTCCTTTTTTCTCCAAAATGGCATCAATTACAACACTGCGTAACTTATCGGTAGCTGAAATCTTTTTGCTCAAAAGCGTATGGTTTTGTTGATAAAAATCACTTTTATGCTTTCTCAAAAGTAAGTACTTTTCGATAAAGCAAAAGCAATGCCTGAAACTACCTTCAATACCCTGTTTATTGGTAAAAACACCATCGAACTGGAGCGTATTGAGTCCACAAACAGTTATGCAAAAAACCTGTTAAACGAAGGCAGGCCAGTAGAAGGCACCCTGGTTTGGGCCCATGAACAAACAGCCGGGCGTGGACAAATGGGTAATACATGGCAAAGCGAGGGTCAAAAGAACCTGACGGTATCCTTTATTTTATACCCCGATTTCTTGAGTGCAGATAAGCAGTTTTTCCTGAATATGGCCGTAAGCCTGGCTGTTAAAGATTGTTGTGAAGACTTTTTGACGGAGGAGATACGTATAAAATGGCCGAATGATATTTACTGTGGTGACAAAAAGTTAGGCGGCATTTTAATCGAAAACTCACTGAGCGGTTCAACTTTACAATCAACCGTAATTGGTATAGGGTTAAACGTAAACCAAACTGCCTTTGCTGCCGATGTGCCCAACCCTACCTCATTACAAGTTGCCACCGGCAAACCTTTTAGCGTGCAGCAAGTATTAGAACGCCTATGTGTTTATTTAGAAAAATATTACCTGCAATTACGACAACTGCACTTTAACTTTTTAGACCGCGCTTATACCGATGCTCTTTACCGCTACCAGCAAACACATGAGTTTAAAAAAGGCGAGCAGGTGTTTAAAGGCGAAATAAACGGTGTAGGTAAGGACGGCCGGCTGATCATCCACAGCCAGGGGAAAGAGCAACGTTTTGCATTTAAGGAAGTAGAGTATATCCTTTAGTCCTTCTTTTTAGGGCGTATGAGCAGTTGTGTACTATACAGCCTGTATACAATCAAATCATTTAAGGGTGGAGCTTCGGTGGTGTTATCGCTGGTGGTTAGCACTTGCATGGCCATTTGCGAAGTATTGTATTTACCGCAGAAGGCTTTCTTTAAATGCAGGGTTTTGCGGGTGCGCATAGAGGGCAATGCCTGATCGAGCACAAACATCAGTGTATCGTTGTTGAGCGAGTAAACCACCTTGCGGTATTCGCCTACTGCAGCGTTCTTGTCCTGTAGAGTACCAAGGCTATCTAATATGCTTTGCGCCGCACTGAAGTAAATGAGTTGGTGTTCGTCCAGCAGTTTAAAGCCGGTGCGGTAAACGATGCGGTTACGGGTGGTAGTGCCTTCGGCTAAAAAGGTGCGCTGGTAAAACGTATCCTTTGGGGGTACTAAAGGGGCCCTGCGCACGGTAAATACTGAGTCCTGCCCCAACAATACAGAGGGGAATAACAGGAAACACAGATACCAAAGGGGGACCGGCTTAAAAGGCATTTTAACAACAATAACGGGTGTTTCCCCGGTTTAATTGTATAAGCAAATGAAGGCCTTAAAGTAACACGAAATCAGCCTAAACTAAGCCTATTATCAGCATGGATGCTGAGGTTTGGCTGAGGTAGTAAGCCCCATTTTGCTGAACTAAGTAATTGATTTTAAGCGCATTAATTAACCAATGCTGAGGTTTGGCTGAGGTTTTGGCGGGGTGCGCCAGAATATGCCTGCGTTGAATGCATGGAAAGCCCTGCCGGAAGGCGCGTTTTAGTGTGTCCATAGTATGTCAAAGAACGGAATTAGAACAAAGATAGAATTATTTTTTCAAATTGAGATACTTTTTGTTAAAATTGAACGAATGCAAATGGAACACAGATGGACACGGATGGTTCGGGTGAAATATGATTTTGGATTGAAGGATTAACAGCCAGGATACCTACTGCATACGGTTGACACTTTGTAATGCCCGGAGTGGTTGCGGCCCAAAAAACCCTTTAATATTGAGGCATGGAAGAAGAGTTACAGGAGCCCATGCCACCCAGGGAGTTGACCCCCGAGTTGCTTGCAGCCGCTTTTAAATGGCAGCAGGAGTTAGACGAACAGTCACTGCGCGTCAAATTCCGAAACCGCATGATTTTGCTGGTGGCCCTGGGAGCCGGCATTGCAGGTGGTATCTGGTTTTCGCATAGCTGGGTGATGGGGATAGTGGGCGGGTTAACCTTGCTGCTAATGGTGTTTATGGGTTTTATAACTACGCTGCAGCACGTAAAGGGCATGGCTGCTTATGCGCTGGCACAACAGGCGGCCCTGGAACCCGGTAAAGGACATTTGTTCTTGAGCGGTTTTGCCGATGAAGTGATTAACCCCGGCACAGCGCGCATCTGGTTTAGCAATGGCGGAGCACTTAGTATTGATACCATGCGACGTTTAGATATGGAGCCGATAGATTTTCTGCAACGAATAAAGGCTCAGTTTAATCCGGAGTTTCGAATTTTGGAGAAAGGCATACGATGAATTAAAAAATACATTGCCACGGATTACACGGGTGAACACGGATTTAAATACAAGAATGTTTGTTGTTTGGGGTTTGTTGTTTGACGTTGCTAATGCGCGACAGGTACGTTGTTAGTCCTAAATTTTTGGCACAAGAAGCTTTGCAATGACCGCGCCGCAATTCTTGCGTCAGATGCGTGACAAGTTGGTTTTCTTTGGCATACTTTTCATTATCGACCAAAACTACAAGCCATTACAATTGCAGCATATCATATTCCTCAATACACTTCGATATGTAATCAATAGCATGATCTCTAAACTCGCCCCATCTTAAATCATCCTTTACTATGGCTTGTACAGTTGTGTAAGGGGGGCGCGTGATATAATACTTTTGTACCGCAATTTGATATAAATCCTCATTTTTTATATCCTTAAAACCAATATATATACGCCCCTTAAATCCTGATCGCTCAAATGCAATGATAATATCTAACATGTAATCCCCATATACAGGATCGACTACGTGATAAAGTGAGTTTTTTTTCAGATACGGCTTGATTCTACTAACTAACCGATCAATTTCTCCTTTCAGTATCAAGAACTGCCATTCATTGACTTTCTTATAAATAAGGCGCGATTTTTTCATTCTTTAGTTTAAAATAAAATGCCATTTAATTCATCGACAGGCCAAAGCGACCCCATCTAAGTGCTCCTTGCCCGCATAACCTCCTGCCACACTATAAAATCAATGATCAGTTTTTTACCATTCCGGCAGGCATTGGCTATTATAAATATAGTTTAACTTTTACTTAAACATTTTAGTAAAATGCGGATTGCAATTAGTCGTCACGCGTTATAAACGCGCGACAGGTACGTTGTTAGTCCTAAATTTTTGGCACAAGAAGCTTTGCAATGGCCGCGCCTCAATTCTTGCGCCAGTTGGGGTTATAAACGCGCGATAGTTACTGTGACTGACAACGCATAAAAAAACCCGGTTCAAGAACCGGGTTTTAAATTTTAAGCATGCGGCGAGGGCTTAGACGATAGTCCAGGTTTTGTCGCCGCTCAGTATTTTGTTGAGCGGAATGCGGCCTCCTTTTTTGGCTTTGATGTCGGTTAATTGCTTTTCAATTTCTTCATCAATGCAGGCGCGTTCTTCGCGGTAGAATACACCAAACGGACGAGGGAAGTGGGCATCGGTACGGTCGGAGAAGCCGGCCAGGATAAATGCTTTGTCCTTATCTGTTTCGTCGTGTATCCATAAGTCAGCCTTCGAGGCTTCGTCGGTAATATCTACTATCACCGGGCGGAAACCATCCAGCTTAATGCCTTTGTTTTCGCTTGCGCCAAAAATCAGCGGCTTGCCGTGTTCCAAAAACAGGGTTTCTTCTTTCTTGGTATCCTTTTCAGTAAACAGGAAGAAGGCACCATCGTTAAACACCGGGCAGTTCTGGTAAATTTCTACGAAAGCCGTGCCGTGGTGCCCGTTTGCGCGGGTTAACATGGCTTGCTGATGCTTAGGGTCGCGATCCAGCGTGCGGGCATAGAAGGTTGCCTTGGCACCTAATGCCAGTTGGGCCGGGTTAAAAGGTTCATCAACCGAACCGTAAGGCGTACTCTTGGTAACCTTGCCTTTTTCGGATGTTGGTGAGTACTGGCCTTTTGTTAAACCATAAATCTGGTTGTTGAACATGACCAGTTTAAGGTTAGGGTTACGACGCAGCAAGTGGATGAAGTGATTACCACCGATAGACATTAAGTCGCCATCGCCGCCTACCACCCAAACATCCAGCGCAGGGTTAGCGGTTTTTACACCGGTAGCAATAGCAGTAGCACGGCCGTGGATGGTGTGCATGCCATAGGTGTTCATATAATAAGGGAAGCGGGACGAGCAACCGATACCTGACACAAACACAATGTCATCGGGATGACGGCCTGTGTCGGGCAGAATGGTTTGCACCTGCTTTAAGATAGAGTAATCGCCACAGCCAGGGCACCATTTCACTTCCTGATCGCTTGCAAAATCCTTAGCGGCTAATTTTACGGGAGCTGATTTTTCTGCTGTATCCATGTTTTGTATTTAGAACCGCCGCAGCGGTTTGGATGAACATTTAATTTTAAAATTATGCGTTATACAGTTCTTTCACCTTGTTCTTTAATTCCTCGGTAGTAAACGGCAAGCCCTGTACTTTATTGAAACCGATAGCAGGCACCAGGTATTTGGCGCGTATCAGTAACGAAAGCTGGCCCATGTTCATTTCAGGTATCAATACCTGATCGAAGTTGTGAAGAATTTCGCCCAGGTTTTTAGGGAACGGATTCATGTGGCGCAGGTGCAGGTGCGATGCATCTATTCCTTCGCTGCGCAGTTCGCCCAAAGCTGTTTTAATAGCTCCGTAGGTTGAACCCCAACCCAACACCAACAGCTTGCCTTTTTCGGCGCCGCTATCCAATGTAGCCAACGGAATGGCATCGGCGATCTTCGCCACCTTCTCGGCACGCAGGTGCACCATGGTTTCGTGGTTCTTCGAGTCATACGACACGTTACCTGTTTCGTTCTGCTTTTCAAGGCCACCAATACGGTGTGCTAAACCTTTAGTGCCGGGTTTAATCCACGGGCGCACGCCACGCTCATCGCGCTTGTACGAAAGCACTTTACCACCGGGGTTGTTGTGCTCGGTCATAAACTTAACGGTAATAGGGGCCAGTTGGTCTTCGGTAGGGAATTTCCATGGCTCGGAACCGTTGGCAATATAACCATCGCTTAAAAAGATTACCGGCACCATATGCTCTACCGAAAGCTTGCAGGCTTCGTAAACGGCATCAAAACAATCGGCCGGCGAGTTAGCAGCAATAATAGGCAGCGGAGCTTCGCCGTGGCGGCCATACATACTCAGTAATAAATCGCTCTGCTCGGTTTTAGTTGGTAAACCTGTTGAAGGGCCACCGCGCTGAATATCGCAGATAAGCAAAGGCACCTCAAACATCATGGCCAAACTCATGGCTTCGCTTTTAAGCGCCATGCCGGGGCCCGATGTGGTGGTTACACCTAATGAGCCGGCATACGAGGCACCGATAGCAGTACAAATAGCTGCAATTTCATCTTCGGCCTGGAAGGTTTTAACCCCATTGGCTTTAAACTTGCTAAGGTCGTGCAATACATCCGAAGCCGGCGTAATAGGATAGCTACCGAGGTAAACATCCAAACCTGCTTTTTCCGCCGCTGCTACAATACCGATAGCCAGTGCCTGGTTACCGGAAATGTTGCGGTACACACCGGCAGGTAATTTAGCCGCACCGGTACGGTAACGGGTAGTAAATATTTCGGTATGGTCGCCGTAGTTCCAGCCGCTTTTAAGCGCTGTGATGTTGGCATTGAGCACATCCGGCTTTTTACCGAACTTTTCTTCCAGCGACTTAATGGTAAACTCCATGCTCTTATCAAACATCCAGAACAAGATACCCAGTACGAACATGTTTTTACAACGTTCAATCTCCTTCATGCCCAGGCCGGAATCTTTCAGCGCTTCCTTGGTGAATTTGCTGATGTCGACCTTAAACACCTGGTAACCTTCCAGGGTGTTGTCTTCCAGCGGACTAACAGCACCTTCGGGGTACCCGGCCAGTTTCAGGTTCTTGGAATCGAAACCGGAGGTATTGGCGATGATAACACCACCACGCTTCAGGCGGGGCAGGTCGTTCTTTAACGCGGCTGAGTTCATTACCACCAGCACATCGTATTTATCGCCGGGGGTAAAAATTTCCTTACTGCCAAAGTGGATCTGAAAACCCGATACACCGGCAATGGTGCCTGCAGGGGCACGTATTTCGGCAGGATATTCAGGGAAGGTACTGATATCGTGACCGAGTAAGGCCGAAGTATCAGTAAACTGCATACCGGTTAGCTGCATGCCATCACCGGAGTCGCCACTAAAGCGTACAACAACGCTATCGGCATCTTTCACCTCCACAACTTTGGGAGCTTTTGATTCTGTACTAGTATCCATGTATAAAGGAATGTTTAGGGCTTAACAAACAAAGACGCGAGGTGGAGTGCCATCGCGTCTTTGTAAAAGATTTAATTTTTATACGTGCAGTTTATCTTTTTTAGCTAACAACTGCTCTTCCGATTCTACAAAGTCCATATCCGGCACACAGCAGTCAACCGGGCAAACCGAAGCGCATTGCGGTTCATCGTGGAAACCTTTGCATTCGGTGCATTTATCAGTTACTATATAGAAGTAATCATCAGAAACGGCCGGGTGGCTTGAATCGGCATCAATAGTGCTGCCATCCATACGGGTAAAGGAGCCATGCACCGTAGTTTTGTCAGAAATTTTCCAGCTGTCGCCGTTGGCATAAATAGCACCGTTCGGACATTCAGGTTCGCAGGCGCCACAATTGATACAAGCATCAGTGATTTTAATGGCCATGGTAATAAGTTGGTTTTGGTTAATATTTAATGACTTATAAAGATAGGTGTTCCGAAGTAATAACTATTCATTTATCTTTCAAAATCCTGACCCAAAAATTGCAAACAAAACCGAAGGTTCGCTCGTGTATTATCAGGCCGCGAACTGATTAAAATCATATTAAAGCCCTACGGAGTTTGTTAACAATGCAGTTGCAAAGCAGTGATAAGCATAGCTTTATGAAAAATGTTAATTTACCTGTGCTTAAGATTGTGCAAGAATATAAAGACCTTTTTTACCTTCACTACAACCAAACCATCTATGGGCGCAGCTTCCATCATTGTACTGATAACCTGCGGAGTGGCCTTTGCCGGCCTGGCGCTATTGCTATCGCGGGTAATTAACAAAGGTTCTAAAAACGCTGTTAAAGACGAGGCTTACGAGTGCGGCGTACCTACCATAGGGCAAAGCTGGATACAGTTTAATGTTGGTTACTATTTGTTTGCGCTCATCTTCCTGATATTTGATGTAGAGTTGGTATTCCTGTATCCCTGGGCAGTAGTAGTTAAAAGGCTGGGGCTGTTTGCCTTAGTAGAAATTCTGATCTTCCTCTTCATCCTTTTCCTGGGCTTTTTGTATGCCCACCGAAAGGGCGCCCTGAAGTGGATGTAGTGCTTTTCATGTGTATTAAGTATCAATACGTTAGTTAATAATTTTTGCATGGCCGAAAACGAAAGCAAGGCAACACCTTTTCCGGGCAGTGTGCACCCTACCCCCGGTGGCGGCATATTGGTTACCAAGTTTGATGATGTATTGAACTGGGCCCGCAGCAATTCCTTATGGCCGCTGGTGTTTGGCACCAGTTGCTGCGCTATTGAAATGATGAGCGCCGCCAGTGCTAAATACGACTGGAGCCGCTTTGGTTTTGAGGTGGCCCGCGCTACACCGCGCCAGGCCGATGTAATTATTATAGCCGGCACCATTGTAAATAAAATGGCACCTGTATTAAAGCGCTTGTACGACCAGATGCCCGACCCGAAATATGTAGTAGCCATGGGTGCCTGCGCTACCAGCGGTGGCCCCTTCTTTTATAATACCTATAGTGTAGTAAAAGGAGCTGACCACGTAATACCGGTAGATGTATATATAGCAGGATGCCCGCCACGCCCTGAAGCATTGATACATGCACTGATAACCCTGCAGGAAAAAATTAAAGCAGGCGGCACCCGCGAGAAAATTACTATTGAAGACATTAAACGTTAGTTGTGACCAAAGAGGAACTGAAAAATAAAATTGCAGAGATATGCCCCAGCGCAACGTATGATGATACGGGCGAATGGCTACAGGTAATGATAGACGGCGCTAACTGGCTGCCGGTAGCCTGGCAACTACGTGCCAACCAGGAGTTGGCTTTTGATTACCTGTTTTGTGTTACCGCTGTTGATTGGAAAACGCATTTCAGTATGGTGTATCACCTGCGCAGTTTCCGGCACGACCATATAGTAGTAGTAAAAGCAAAGATTGACCGTGCAAAACCTGAAATAGAGAGCGTAGCCAAGCTTTGGCGCACCGCTGAATTGAATGAACGCGAAGCATATGATTTAATGGGTATCCAATTCAAGAATCATCCGGACTTAAGGAGGTTGTTTATGTCGGAAGATTGGGAAGGGTATCCGTTGAGAAAAGATTATGTGGATGAGGTAAATATTATAAAATTGTAGAATTTAAAGTTTCAAGTTTAAGGTTTAAAGTTAAATACAGGGGTAGAGCCAGTGCCGAAGAGGGCGTAAATAAATAATATGGCAACTATACAACGTTTTGAAGATTTAGAAGTTTGGAAAAAGTCGCGTATTTTATGTAACGAGGTGTACTCCATTATTTCGACAGGAACGCTGGCAACAGATTATAGACTAAAGGACCAAATGAAAGGCAGGATAATTTACTCAATAACGTAATTAGTTGGGGATTTCTAAGGCATTTGTAGGCTTCTTATTGTAACTGTATATATTCATAAAAAACAACTCGCACCACATGAGCAAATTGCATATCTTCATTGACGGCACATGGCTTTTCAAGATCGGAAAGGCTGAAGGAGCTTTGGCCTCCCGTACCGTAGAATCGTCCAAACCTTTCCCCCTTAATTTTGAAAAGCTGAAAAGCTCTATACTCAACCATGTAAAAGCTCAAAATGCTGCATGCGACACAACAGGGGATCTATATTATGTTACATCCATTTTCGATATCCCTCCAACAGTTGACGCTTGGCCGGAGAACATAGAAGATATAACAGAGGATAACATCAAGAAAACAAAAAGTATAGTTTTCATAAAAACCAAAATCGCAGAAAATGCAGTTCGTGCAGGGTTTAAATCCGACGCAATTTACAAACCTACTTTGAAGCCGTACATGGTTAGGAAATTAGCGCGGGGAGACTTTCAGGAAAAACAAGTAGACGCATCTGTTGTTGCTCTTTTGGTAAGGAGCGCCATCACAAAGCCCGATGATTTTCATTGCGTCATTACAGGGGATTCGGATATTATACCAGCAATCAAGGTCGCATATCCGGAATATTCTCAGAATGTCGTTATTGCCACTCTCCACCCTGATGAACTAAAGGCCGAAAATCGTCAGTCTTCATATTCATACGCTGACTTTAGCTTCGATGTAGATCCTTATTATTTACAAGAACATATCGTAGAAATAATCCACGGGACCCATCCCTACATTTGTAAGAATTGCCATAGGGCTTTTGTACAAACAAAAGCTGTGCCTAAAGGCAAAATGGCATATTGCCCGAACTGCGCCTCGAAAAGAACCTAAATAAAAAACTCAACTAATCTCTGTGCATTACGAAGAAGTAGCGGAAACGAAAGAAGGGGACCTGATAATAAATGTTGGTCCGCAGCACCCCAGCACGCACGGGGTGTTGCACCTGCTTATTACCCTGCATGGCGAAACCATTAAAAAGGTGGAACCACATTTGGGTTATATCCATCGCAGTATCGAAAAGATGTGCGAGAGTTTAAGCTACCGTCAGTTCATTTATTCTACCAGCCGTATGGACTACCTGAGCGCACACATTAACAACCACGGTTGTGCGCTTTGTGTAGAGAAGGGATTGCAATTGGAAGTGCCGGCCCGTGCACAGGCCATCCGTATATTAATGGATGAGTTGACCCGTATTGCCAGCCATTGCCTTTGGTGGGGCGCTATGGCTATGGACGTAGGAGCACTTACCCCGTTCTTTCATGCCTTCCGCGAGCGGGAGATGATTAACGACATTATGGAAGAAACCTGCGGTGCCCGCTTAACCATGAATTATATGGTGCCCGGGGGTGTAATGTTTGATATCCATCCGAACTTTCAGAAGAAGGTAAAGGAATTTATTGCGCACTTTAAAACCAAGATTGACGAATACGATACGCTGGTAACCAACAACATTATTTTCCAGGAACGCATGAAAGGCATCGGACCTATCAGCGCTGAAGCGGCTATTAGCTATGGTTGTAGCGGTCCGGTTTTGCGTGCCTGTGGTGTAAAAAGCGATATACGTAAGATTGCTCCTTATGATGGTTACGAGAAGTTGGACTTCCAGGAAATTACCAGCACCGGTGGCGATAGCTATGCGCGTTACCTGGTGCGTATGGGCGAACTGCGCCAAAGCTTATATATAGTAGAACAATTGATTGATAATATACCGGAAGGTGATTTTCAGGCCAAGACAAAAGCGGTGCTGAAGTTACCGAAGGGTGAATTTTATACGCGTGTTGAAACAGCGCGTGGCGAGTTAGGTGTTTACATAATCAGTGAAGGCGCATTGACTCCGTATCGCATTCACTTCCGTTCGCCGGGCTTTGCCAATTTATCGGCATTGAACCATATGGCACGCGGACAAAAGATTGGTGATTTGGTGGCGATGATGGGAACGCTGGATTTGGTTATCCCCGATATTGATAGATAGTTTACAGTTTACGGTCTACGGTTTCCAGTTGGGGATTGGATATTTTGAAGAAGGGTTGAATTAAAGAGTTGAGGAAGGTTACTAATGAGATGGATTTGAAGTTTACTGTTGGCAATGGTTGCGAAGGGTTGTGTTTAAAAAGTTAGGAGTATGGCTACAATAAAAAGGTTTGAAGATATAGAGGCCTGGAAAAAGGCCCGAACATTTTCAAAAGGAGTTTGGACGGCAACCCAGAAAGGAACATTTGCAAGAGATTATAAATTAAAAGACCAGATAAATGATTCATCGGGAAGCATAATGCACAACATAGCAGAAGGATTTGGAAGAGGAGGCAGAGCTGAATTCATCAGTTTTCTCACCATTGCCAAAGGTTCTGCGGATGAAGCAAAATCGCAGTTGTATTCGGCACTTGACAGAGAGCATATAGATGAAACAACTTTTACCGGTTTATATGAAGTGGTCGATGAAACCGGAAGGATGATTAATGGATTGATGGAATATTTAAATAAAACAGATGTTAGAGGCCTTAAATGGAAGGACCGATCTCTCACTAAAGGCGAAGCCTAACAACTGTAAACCGTAAACAGTAGACTGTAAACTTTTAGAATATAATGTTTAGTATAGAATCTTTAACACAATCATTTCACGGTTTATTGGCGGGTGCGTTAAGTCCCACGTTAGTAATGCTAATTGAAATGGTGGTGGCCGGCATATTGGTGATTGGTTTGTTTGCTGTGCTGGGTTTAGTATTGGTGTTTATGGAGCGGAAAGTATCGGCTTATATGCAGATACGTTTAGGCCCTAACCGTGTAGGTGTTAAAGGCAGTATGCAAACCATGGCCGACACGCTGAAGTTGTTGATTAAAGAAGGTTTAACCCCTGCCGGTGCCGATAAGTTTTTGTTTAACCTGGCGCCGTTTATGGTGATTATTGTTTCGATGCTGATTATGGCTCCCATCGCCTTTACCAAGGGCTTTCAGATGTGGGACATCAACATAGGTGTATTGTATGTATCAGCCGTTTCTTCGGTAAGTGTTATCGGCATTTTAATGGCAGGCTGGGCCAGTAATAATAAGTATAGTCTGTTAGGTGCTATGCGCAGCGGTGCGCAAATTGTGAGTTACGAGCTAAGCGCAGGCTTAGCAATTATTACCATTGTAATATTGGTAGGCAGCCTAAGCATTAACGACATTATTGCCTCGCAGCAAACCGGTTGGTGGATTTGGAAAGGTCATATACCGGCCTTTATTGCTTTTATAATTTTCATAATTGCCGTTACGGCTGAAACCAACCGCGCTCCTTTTGATTTGGCCGAAGCCGAAAGTGAATTGACTGCCGGTTTCCATACCGAATATTCGGGCATGAAGTTCGCGCTGTTCTTTTTGGCCGAGTATGTAAACATCTTTATTGTTTGTGCCATTGGATCAACGCTGTTTTTAGGAGGCTGGATGCCGTTCCACATCGGTAACCTCGAGGCATTTAATCATATTATGGATTTTATACCGGGCATTGTATGGTTCTTCGGCAAAGTGTTCTTCCTGATTTTTGTGATCATGTGGTTCCGCTGGACGTTTCCGCGCTTGCGTATCGATCAACTATTGACATTGGAATGGAAATATCTGCTACCCATAAGTTTATTTAACCTGCTGCTGGCAACAGTAGTGGCTATTATGGGCTGGCACTTTTAGAGAGTTATGAAGAAGAAATGAGTAACACAAAGAAAAAAAGACGCAAAGGGTCGCAAAGGTTTATTAGGGGCTTGTGTTAGCCATATACTTTGTGCCTTTGTGTAAAACGAATTTATACTGTGAAGTAGAAGATGGTAACACTAAGAAACAAAGACACAAAGGGCCGCTAAGGTTTATAGGGCCTTGTTTTAACCTTATATACTTTGCGCCTTTGTGTGAAGTGAGTATTAAAAAAACAAGTGATTTTGGTTTTAGTGATAAATGAAGTAGCATGTTTATAGCAGACTATATAAAAACAGTGTATGGGGCGGTGAAGTCGCTGTTGAGCGGTATGCGCTTAACGGGCTATTACTTTACGCACCATAAAGAAATTATTACACAGCAATACCCCGATGTAAAACAGGAATTGCCGGAGCGTTTCCGCGGCGAGGTGGTAATGCTGCATACCGAAGCCAACGAGCACAAGTGCACCGGCTGCACCGCCTGCGAACTGGCCTGCCCCAATGCTACCATTAAGATTGTAACGAAGTTTGAGCAAACGCCTGATGGTAAGAAGAAGAAAGCGCTGGACACCTTTGTATATCACCTGGAGCTTTGCACCATGTGTAACCTATGCGTAGATGCCTGCCCAACCGGTGCTATTACCATGGCCCAAACATTTGAGCATAGTGTGTTTGACCGCAACCAATTAACCAAAAAACTAAACAAGCCCGGCAGTACCTTAATGGCGGGTGTTGAATAAAGGAACATGAGCATTCATACGATTATATTTTATGTGCTGGCCATCTTTATCCTAACCTCAGGGATGATGGCTGTTACGGCGCGGCAGATCTTCCGCAGCGCTATTTACCTGCTGTTTTGCATGATAGGCATAGCAGGTTTGTATTTCTGGATGCAGTATGAATTTATTGCTGCCGTGCAGATTGTAGTGTATGTAGGCGGTATAGTGGTGCTGATCATCTTCTCCATTTTCCTTACACAAAAAGTTGGTAAGGATTTACCTGTGCCCAACCGAAGACGGGAGATTTTTGCAGGGCTGGCAAGCATTCTGGCCTTTGCCCTTTTCTGGCTGGTGATACGCAAAAATGATTTTTACCCCAGCGCTGAACCGGGCGGACAATTAAGTGTAAATACTATTGGTGAACAAATGCTGAATTATAACCACGGCGGTTATGTGCTGCCGTTTGAGGTGGTAAGTATGTTATTACTTGCTGCTATGATAGGCTGTATTGTCATTGCCCTTAAAAGTAACCCTGAAAGTAACGTGTAATGCAAACCGAACTATTTAACCTGCTATTGCTGAGTACGGCCCTGTTCTTTATAGGCATCTACGGCTTTTTAACGCGCCGCAATATGATTACCATGCTGATGGCTATTGAGCTTATACTAAACAGCGTAAACATCAACTTTATTGCTTTTAATAAATACCTGTATGCCGATAAGCTGGACGGGTTGTTTTTTACTGTGTTTATTATAGCCATTGCAGCGGCCGAGGCGGCTGTAGCCATCGCTATTATCATAAATATTTACCGAAACTTTAATTCAATTGATATAGACGAAGCCGACTCGCTGCGTTTTTAGCAGAGTTGGCTGCGTGCAGCGGGTAATACCGCAATAAACAGATGAGCATGAGTGCAGCGCTTTTAGTTTTAATACCGCTTTTACCACTACTCAGTTTTTTAGTGCTGGGTATATGGGGGCGAAAATATTTTCGCGAGAGCGCCGGCTTGCTCGGTACACTTTCGCTGCTGGGTTCGGCGGGTATATCGCTTTACACGGCCTTTACTTACTTTTTTGTAATAGGTAAAAGCAATGGCGTTTACCAAAAAATTGAAGCCCTGAAAATTACCTGGCTGCAGTTTGCACCCGGTGTTTCTATTGATATCGGTTTGCTGCTGGATCCCATTTCGGTAATGATGCTGGTGGTGGTAACGTTCGTGTCGTTGATGGTGCACATTTATTCGCTGGGGTATATGAAAGGGGAAGAGCGCTTTGCTACTTATTATGCTTTCCTGTCGCTGTTTACTTTTTCAATGTTGGGTTTAGTACTTAGCACCAACATCTTCCAGATCTACATGTTTTGGGAGTTAGTAGGTGTGTCGTCGTTTTTGCTGATCGGCTATTACTTTGATAAACCTTCGGCAGTAGCGGCCTCTAAAAAGGCGTTTATCGTTACCCGTTTTGCTGATCTGGGTTTCCTGATCGGCATCCTGGTTCTTGCCTTTCAGGCAGGCACGCTTGATTTCGGAACGTTGATTGCGCGGTTGACCGATCCTTCCTCCCCTCAACTACAAAATGCAATTGCCGATGGCTTTTTAGGCATCAGTGCTTTAACCTGGGGTTTGGTGTTGGTGTTTATAGGCGGTGCCGGTAAAAGTGCCATGTTCCCGTTGCATATTTGGTTACCCGATGCCATGGAAGGCCCTACACCTGTTTCGGCCTTGATACATGCGGCCACCATGGTGGTAGCAGGTGTTTATTTGGTAGCGCGTTTGTTTCCTGTGTTTGCCATTTCGGACCCTGCTGCGTTGCAATTGGTGGCTTATGTGGGTGCGTTCTCTGCTTTGTTTGCAGCAACTATTGCCTGCACCCAAACCGATATTAAGCGCGTGCTAGCGTATTCAACCATGTCGCAAATTGGTTATATGATGCTGGCGCTGGGCGTATCGGGTTATGGTGGTGAGCATGGCTTAGGTTATATGGCGTCGATGTTCCACCTGTTTACACATGCTATGTTTAAGGCGCTGTTGTTCTTAGGTGCCGGTGCGGTTATCCATTACGTGCACAGTAATGAGATGGGCGATATGGGCGGTTTGCGCAAATACATGCCGGTAACACATCTTACGTTTTTAATAGCCTGTTTGGCCATTGCCGGCGTGCCGCCTTTCAGCGGGTTCTTTAGTAAGGAAGAAATTTTGACAGCAGCGTTTCACTCGAATAAACTTATTTACGGAGTAGCCTTATTTACTGCAGGCTTAACGGCCTTCTATATGTTCCGTTTGTACTTTTCTATTTTCTGGAAGAAGGACTACCGTGCGCACGATGCACATGATGGCCACCACGGCGAAGCACCGATGACCATGAAGTTGCCTTTAATGCTGTTGGGTGTGCTGGCTATTGTAGCAGGTTTTGTGCCCTTCAATAAACTGGTTACCAGCGATGGCGCACAACTGGAAGCTCACTTTGATATATTAATGAGCATTGCGCCCGTAGCCTTAGGCTTGGGTGGTATACTGCTGGCGATGCTGATGTATAAGAGCGAATCGGCCTTACCGGATAAGGTAGCAAGCGCACTGCGAGGCTTTTACCAAAGCGCGTATCGCAAGTTTTACATTGATGAGTTGTATTTGTTTATCACTAAGAAAGTACTATTTAACCTGATAGGTAAACCGGCAGCCTGGGTAGATAAAAATGTGGTGGACGGATTAGTAAATGCCGGTGGCCGAGCTACGGATGATGCCAGCGAAGAAATTAAGGTATGGCAAAGCGGACAATTGCAGAGCTATGCGCTTTGGTTTATGGTGGGCATGATTGGTTTGGTGTTGGTATTTGTGTTTTGGTTATAGGAATTAGAAACAGAAAGAGATGAATTTAAGTTTGTTGATTTTACTACCGGTGCTAACCTCACTGGGTGTTTTAGCGGTAAAAGAGCTAAAACAGATACGCGTGATAGCTTTGCTGGGCGCGGTGCTGCAATTGTTTTTGTGCGGCTGGTTGTTGATGGCTTTTCAGCAGGAGCGCGCAGCAGGTAATGCCGCCGCTATGTTGTTTGAAAGCCGGCATGTGTGGTATGCCAGTTTAGGCATACAGTATTATGTTGGTGTGGATGGCATTTCAGTAGCCATGATCATGCTTACGGCCCTTGTGGTTTTAGCAGGTATACTGGTTAGCTGGAATGTAGAAAAGATGAGCAAGGAGTTTTTCTTCCTGCTGCTGTTTCTATCGGCGGGGGCGTATGGTTTCTTTATATCGCTGGACTTGTTCACGATGTTCTTCTTTTTAGAGTTAGCGGTAATACCTAAGTTTTTATTGATTGCCATTTGGGGCAGTGGTAAAAAGGAATACAGCGCCAACAAGCTTGCGTTAATGCTGATGGGTGGCAGTGCCCTGGTGTTTGTTGGGTTACTGGCTATTTACATTTATAGCGGCGGTGGCAGTTTCGATTTGCTGGCATTGAGCAAAACACCCTTACCGGCTGAGGTGCAACATAAGTTCTTTCCTTTTCTGTTTCTGGGCTTTGGTGTGTTTGGCGCTTTGTTTCCATTCCACACCTGGGTGCCTGATGGACACAGCTCCGCCCCTACGGCCGCGTCGATGTTCCTGGCGGGTATATCCATGAAGTTGGGCGGGTACGGTTGCCTGCGCGTAGCCACTTACCTGATGCCCGAAGGCGCGCACGAATATCAAACTATCATTATTGCATTAAGTGCCATTGCCATTTTGTATGGTGCATTTGCCACTATGATGCAAACCGATTTGAAATATATCAATGCGTATTCCTCGGTTAGTCACTGTGGTTTTGTACTGCTTGGTATTGGCATGCTAACGCGCACCAGTATTGAAGGAGCGGTGCTGCAAATGATCTCGCACGGGTTGATGACGGCCCTGTTCTTCGCTGCCATTGGCATGTTATACGAACGCACGCATACGCGCATGGTAAACAACATGGGTGGCTTGCTGAAGATTACACCTTTTATAGGAACGGTATTTTTTATAGCAGGCTTGTGCTCCCTTGGCTTGCCGGGCTTTAGCGGGTTTGTGGCCGAGATGACCGTGTTTATGGGCTCGTGGCAGAATGGCGATACATTCTATCGCCTGGCAACTATTGCGGCTTGTGCTTCGATAGTAGTAACTGCTGTTTACATTTTACGTGCATTAGGTAAGGTAATGATGGGTCCGGTTAGTTTAAGCGTGGACGGACATGAACATGCACCTGACTTTGCTGATGCAGCGTGGAACGAGAAGCTGGCTGCTGTGGTGCTGATACTGGCCATTATTGTAATGGGCATAGCCCCGTTTTTAATACAGAACCTGATACACGGCGGTGCCGATAATATTTTTAATAACATAGCGAGGGCCGGATTATAATATGGATTGGATACAAGTATTAGTAGCGATGAAGTTTGAGTTGGTGCTTACCGCACTGATCTTCGCTCTGCTTATTATTAAGATAAACGGTAAGGCGAGCAATGCTTCGGTGTTGGTGTTCGCCAATGTGGTGCTGGTGTTGAATATGGCAGTGGGATTTTTCGCCAACGAACCGGCGCAATTGTTTGGCGAGATGTTTCACACCGGTGGTTTTATCGCTATCGAAAAATCGATATTGAATCTGGCGCTGTTGATTATCTCCTTGTTCAGCTATAACTGGTTGTTGAAACACAAGCATGCTGTAGAGTTTTATCTG
Organism: Chitinophagales bacterium; assembly: GCA_046329495.1. Classification (GTDB taxonomy): domain Bacteria; phylum Bacteroidota; class Bacteroidia; order Chitinophagales; family LD1; genus Bog-950. Next base: position 20,993 of record JAXLUO010000001.1, read on the forward strand.
CTGATGCTATCGTGCCAATTGGGTATGTTCTTTATGCTCAGTAGCGGCAACCTGCTGATGTTCTATTTAGGATTAGAACTTTCGAGCATTCCATTAGCAGCACTTTGCAATTTCGATTTAGAGAAAAAGGCCAGCGGCGAATCGGCGTTGAAGATGATTTTGTCGTCAGCTTTTTCTTCTGCTATCCTGCTTTTTGGTATATCGCTGGTTTACGGCAGCACGGGCACGTTGGACTTCAGTCAACTGGCGGTGAACTTTGCGGGTAGTCAGTTACAGATATTGGCGCTGGTGGTAGTGTTTACCGGCTTTGCGTTTAAACTATCGGTGGTGCCTTTCCATTTATGGACAGCCGATGTATACGAAGGTGCACCGGTATCGGTAACAGCTTATCTCTCGGTTGTCTCTAAGGGTGCTATGGCCTTTGCGTTTGTATCAGCCTTTTATATGGCCTTTGGTGCCATGGCACATGTGTGGTTTTATATGTTGAGTGCAGGAGCTGTTATCTCGATGATTGTGGGCAACCTGTTTGCCCTGCGCCAGGACAACCTGAAACGCTTTTTGGCCTTCTCCTCCATAGCGCAGATGGGTTACCTGCTGATTGGTATTGGTTCCGTTTCACAAATTGGTATTGCATCGGTAGTTTACTTTATACTGGTGTATGTGTTCAGCAACCTGGCAGCGTTTGGTGTAATAGCTATGATAAGCGCTTTAACCGGCCGTGAAACCATCTCGGGTTACAAAGGTTTATACAAGAGCAACCCGGGCTTAGCGTTATTAATGGCTTTATCGTTGTTTTCGCTGGCGGGCATTCCGCCAACAGCGGGTTTTTTTGGTAAACTGTTTTTACTTACGGCAGGTGCCGGCACCGGACAATGGTGGTTAATTATTATTGCTGCGTTGAACCTGATGGTATCGTTATACTACTACCTGCGAATTGTGCGCGCCATGTTTGTAGATGAAAGCAGCGAACCTATGCCGAAGCTCAATTATGCAGCACCGGTGTTAGTAGCTTTAATTTTATGTGCCGCTGGCATACTGGTTACCGGTATGGCAGGCCGCACGTTTGATGTGATATTTGAATGGGTGGTGAAGTAACTCTCAGTTGAAAACAAGAAGAACAAATGGCAATTAATCAAAATCATACATTCGACGACCTGGAAGGCGTAAAGTGCGCCATAGTAGAAAAGAACTGCACACCTGCGCGTGTGGAGTTTTTGAAAGGTTTGTTAGAGCACAACGGTTATACAGTAATAGTTGCTCAGTCGCCGCCGCCTAAGGCTGCTGCACCAAAGCCTGATGAAACACCACCGCCACCACCGCCGGAAACTTTTACCGTAGGTGTTAGCGATGTAACCTTTAATGCCACCAATGCTATTTACGGTAGATTATTGCGTAGCAAGGATGGACACGTTGTAAGCATGAAATACTGGCAACAGAAAGAACAGGTTAGCGACGACTTTAAACCTTACTTTGCTAAAACCTGGCGATAGCCTTACTTAATGATATAAACAAAAAAGCCCTGCTAAACAGCAGGGCTTTTGTTTTATAGAAGCAACTGTAACTACAGCTTGCGTTGTACTTCCACTTCTTCGAATACCTCGATGGTATCGCCGGCTTTGATATCCTGGTAGTCTTTTAACTGCACACCGCACTCCATACCGCTTACCACTTCCTTGGCATCGTCCTTGAAACGCTTGAGGGAAGCTAAAGCACCGGTATGTAATACGATGCCATCGCGGATGATACGAACTTTGCTGGTGCGCATAATGCGACCTTCGCGAACTAAACAACCCGCAATAGTACCCACTTTGGTAATGTTGAATGCTTCGCGCACATCCAGGTTGCCGATGATCTTCTCTTCTATCTTCGGCTCCATCAAACCTTCCATCGCGCTCTTCACGTCTTCGATGGCGTTGTAGATGATAGAGTAAAGCTTGATCTCGATATTCTCGGTTTCGGCAATCTTTCTTGCGTTCTGGCTCGGACGAACGTTGAAGCCAATGATGATAGCATCGGTAGCTACTGCCAGGTTTACGTCCGACTCGGAGATTTGACCTACACCTTTGTGCAGTACCTTCACGGCAATTTCCTGCGTGCTCAGCTTCAGCAATGAATCCGCCAACGCTTCCACCGAACCGTCCACGTCGCCCTTGATGATAAGGTTGAGTTCCTTGAAGTTGCCCAGTGCCAAACGGCGACCGATCTCGTCCAGGGTAATGTGTTTCTTGGTACGGATGCCTGTTTCGCGTTCCAACTGTGCGCGCTTGGTTGCCAGTTCTTTGGCATCTGCTTCGCTTTCGAACACTTTAAACTTCTCACCCGCTTGTGGTGCACCGCTTAAACCAAGTATCTGCACCGGTGATGAAGGACCGGCATGCTCAATTTTAGCGCCGGTGTAGTTAAACATCGCTTTTACACGACCTACATACGGACCGCACACCATAATATCGCCACGGTTCAGTGTTCCCGCTTCAACCAGTAAGGTGGCGGTATAACCACGGCCTTTATCTAAGGTAGCTTCAATAACCGAACCGATCGCAGGTTTATCAGGATTAGCTTTTAACTCTAACAGATCTGCTTCAATCAAAATTTTATCTAACAGCGCATCAATGTTCAAACCTTTCTTGGCAGAAATTTCCTGGCTTTGGTATTTACCACCCCATTCTTCCACCAACAGGTTCATCTGTGCTAATTGTTCGCGGATTTTATCGGCATTAGCGCCGTCCTTATCAATCTTGTTGAACGCAAAGATCATCGGCACACCAGCACTTTGTGCGTGGTTGATAGCTTCCTTGGTTTGCGGCATCACAGCGTCATCCGCTGCAATTACTATCACCGCTACGTCGGTTACTTTGGCACCACGGGCACGCATAGCGGTAAACGCTTCGTGACCCGGCGTATCAAGGAAAGTAATGTTGCGTCCGGCTGCAGTAGTTACCTGGTAGGCACCAATGTGCTGGGTAATACCACCCGCTTCTTTAGCCACCACGTTTGTTTTACGGATGTAATCCAGTAAGGATGTTTTACCGTGGTCAACGTGACCCATGATGGTTACAATCGGCGCACGTGGTTTTAAATCTTCCGGCAGATCAGGTTCGTCCTCCTTAAAGGCGGTAGTTTCTTCCGCACTCTGGAACTCTACTTCAAAGCCGTGTTCGCCGGCTACTAATTCAATAATTTCTGCATCTAAACGCTGGTTGATGGATACCATCACACCCAGTTGCATACAAGTTTGAATAACCTGCACGGCTGATACACTCATCAGGCTGGCCAGTTCGCTTACCGTCATAAACTCGGTAACGCGCAATTTTTCGTTGGCCTTGTTTTCCTGTTCGGCAGTTAATTTTTCGTGGTGTGCTTCCCGCTTTTCACGACGCAGTTTCGAACGATCGCTCTTGCCGCTCTGCGCCTGAATTTTGGCCATGGTAGCCCTGATCTTTTCTTCGATCTCCTTTTCCGAAATTTCGGCTGGCGGGTCACCCGGTTTAGGTTTGTTTACATCGCGCTTACGCTGGAAGTTCTCAACCTTCTTGTTATAATATTGGTCCTGACTAACCGGTGCAGCACCGGCGCCTTTTTTCTTAATCAGAATACGCTCACGCTTCTTCTTCTCACCATCGCCTTTCGGTTCTTCTTTCTTGCGCGGCAGTTCCTGCTTAATCTCAATTTTACCCAACACCTTAGGGCCTTCCAGCTTTTGGTATTTGGTTTCAATGCGCTGTACTTCTTCTACCTGAGGCTCCGGCTTCTTCTCTTCGACCACAGGGGCTTTTTCTTCCACCTTTGGCGCTTCTTCCACTTTAGGTTGTTCTTCAACCTTCTTTTTCTTCGGCTTATCCAGGTCTATTTTACCAACCACTTTAGGGCCGGTAACAGTTACCTTTTCGGCAGCTACTGCCTCCTCAGGTTTTTCTTCTTTCTCCGGTGCTTTTTCCTCAACAGGTTCAGGCTTGGTTTCTTCCACCACTACTACTTCCGGCTCGGGTTCTTTCTCCTTTACCGGCTCTTTGGTAGCTGTGTTCTTTTTAATGAGGATTTCTTTTTCCTCCTCTTCCTTCTTTTTAGCCACTACCGGTTCTTCCGGCATTTCCACCGACTCTTTCTTCGCCTTCTCAACAATCTTGGTGCTCTCTGCCTGGGCCTTAATAGCCTTATCGGCGCCGAACTCCTTATCGAGGTGCGCAATCATTTCGGGGGTGAGCTTAAAGTTAGGGTTGCTCTCCACCGTGTACTTGGCCTTCTTCAATGCCTCCAGAATGTGTTCTGTTGACACGTTGTAGACCGAACTTGCCTTTGCTAATCGCAATGCTTTTACTTCTCCCATATTTTTTAGCCCCTGTTGCCTCCGCCACCGGCGGTTGCTTTATATCGTGCAAATCAGCGCGGGGCGGCTAAGTTACACGGTTAAACCTTCCGGGAAGCAATAGGCTGCCGGAAGGGTGTTATTACGCTTCATCCTGAAACTCTGATTCCAGGATCTGACGAATTTCCTTGATGCTTTCTTCTTCCAAATCGGTACGGCGCACCAATTCTTCATCACTTAAAGCAAGCACGCTCTTAGCTGTATCGCAACCGATCTTCTTCAGTTCGTCGATCATCCAGCCTTCGATTTCATCTGCAAATTCATCAATGTCAATATCGTATTCTTCTTCCTGTGCTTCGCCGGTTTCGCCAAACACGTCTATTTCGAAGTTCACCAAACGGCTGGCTAGTTTAATGTTTACACCACGCTTACCAATTGCCAGCGACACCTGATCCGGATCGAGGTAAACTGAAATACGGCGCTTATCCTGATTGATATCAATAGAGTTGATTTTAGCAGGTGCCAGTGCACGTTGCACCATTAACGACAGGTTGTTGGTGTGGTTAATGATATCGATGTTCTCGTTCTTTAACTCGCGCACAATGCCATGGATACGTGAACCTTTAACACCTACGCAGGCACCTACAGGGTCAATGCGGTCGTCGTATGATTCAACTACTACCTTGGCCTTTTCGCCCGGTTCGCGCACAATATTTTTAATTACGATCAAACCGTCGAAAATCTCAGGCACTTCAGCTTCCATCAGCTTAGCCAGGAAGGAATTATCGGTGCGCGAAAGAATGATATAAGGTGTGCCGTTCTTAACTTCTACTTTCTTAATTACTGAACGAACGCTCTCGCCTTTCTTAAAGAAATCGGTTTTAATCTGTTCGCTTTTAGGCAATAACAGTTCGTTACCTTCTTCATCCAGCAACAGAATCTCCTTCTTCCACACCTGGTAAACTTCGGCCGAAACTATTTCGCCAACGCGGTCTTTATATTTCTTATACACCTCGTCCTTCTCCAAATCGCCCACGCGCGAAGCCAATGTTTGACGGGCAGCCAGAATAGCACGACGGCCAAAGCTTTCCAAAAGGATCTTCTCGTAGGTTTCTTCGCCTACTTCGAAGTCATCGGAGATATTGCGGGCTTCGTCAATAGAAATTTGTGTTACCGGATTTTCTACAGCGTCGTTTTCCACGATTTCGCGTTTGTGCCAAATCTCCAGGTCACCTTTATCGGTATTTACAACGATATCGAAGTTGTCGATGTCGCCATATTTTTTGCGCAACAATGTTCTGAAAACATCCTCCAACACTTTCATCATTGTCGGACGGTCGATGTTTTTCATCTGCTTGAACTCGCTGAAGGAGTCGATAAGTTCTAAGCTGTTCATGGTGTTATTGTTTTGATTTGAAGATGTATGATTTTAGAACGTTAATCCTATTAAAAATTAAATACCAGTATTGCCTTCTTGATTTCCTTATAAGGTAAAGCCCATTGCTTGGGTTCCGGTTTCTCTTCAACCGGACCTTTGCCTTTCTTCTTTTTCACTTCGTGCACTACTTCACGCAGCACAATCTTTTCGTCGTCGGCCGATTGCAGTTCGCCCTCAAAACGTTCGCCATCGGTTTTTATCACCTCCAGCAAGCGCCCGATTCGCTTTTTGTACTGGCGCGGCACCTTTAAAGGATTGTTCATGCCCGGTGATGAAACTTCGAGGATGTAATTGTCAGGAACGATGCCGCTTCCGTCTAAATTGGCTTCCAGAAAACGGGATATCTGTGCACAGTCATCAATTTGAATACCGGTATCGCTATCGGCATACACTTCAATTTTACGACCGCTTGAAAAACGCACATCTACCAGGAAGAAGTCTTTCTCTTCCAGCAGTGGCTTCAACCACTCTTCAATCTTCTGCTTTACAATCTCAAAGTTCATACCTGTAAAAAACGAGAGGGGACCCTCGTCCCCTCTACCAATCATGAATGCGTTGCAAATATAGGGTAAAAAGGCGGGAAATCAAAATTTTATTGAGTTACCAGCCTTAAAGAGGTCCAATTTTAGTTATGCCCGACGGAAGAGACGTTTGAAGCGTTTCCTGAATTAAAGGTGCTAAATGCTGAAGGAGGGAATATGTATTTTTAGAAGCTACAAGAAGAAGAACCGGGATGTTATACTTGGTGAAGTTTTGCTGATGTTGCAGATTTTTATCAAAAGTCAGGAGTGCATCAAATCCATTTTCAATCATCAATTTCAGGAGCTCTCCATTTTTCTTCCCTGACCACCCCATTTCCCAAACGGTAGATACATTATGGTCTGCCAGATCAGCTTTTAACCGTTTAGGAAGATTTTCGTCAAGCAGCAATTTCATATAACTTCTCCAAGTTTCTGGCGGTAACTAATTGCTCTGCAACTTCAAGAAGATCAATTGCCTGTGTCCGCTTAACGGAAGGAAAGTCGGCGAGGAAATCATCAATGGTTGAGCCACTTTCCAAATGGTCAAATAGCGTTTGCACAGGCACCCGCGAACCCTTGAAAACCGGTTGTCCACCCAAAATTTCCTCATCTATCACTATCAGTTCCCGTATACTTTTCATATCCTAAAGATACAAAATTAGTTACGGAAAACGGTTTCAACGGCAATTGGGTTTTGAACTTCGAATCATTTATTTAGCCCGCTATATGATTAGCTACAATCCCAAGGCCTGGTTCACCTTTATTTTCCGGTTTCACAAGTCGGATACCTTTCGCGAACTGCTGCCTATGCTGGTGGCTATTGCCTTGTATTCGGCCCTGGTAAGTTGGCTGGAAATGGAATATTGGCAATTGGATGAGGGACATAAGCTGAAGAATATCTCGGTTATGCACTCCATGCTCAGCTTCGTAATTTCGATGCTGCTGGTTTTCCGCACCAACAGCGCTTATGAGCGATGGTGGGAAGGCCGCAAACTTTGGGGCAGCCTGGTAAACAACAGCCGTAACCTGGCTATGAAACTACATGCCTTGTTAGGTAACCGGCACGACGATCGTCGGTTCTTTGGTATCCTGATTTCCAATTACGCTTACACACTCAAGAACCACCTGCGCAATCATATTGAAATCAATGAATTAGATGAAGACCTGGATTTTAAAAAACAGGAAATTCACCCGCAGCAACATAACCCCAATTATGTAGCTAAGCGCATGTTGGAACGTGCTACACGCCTGCAAAAGGAGGGTAAAATAAGTGCTGAGGAACTGCTGTTCATTAACGCGGAGCTAAGTTCCTTTACCGATGTTTGCGGTGCCTGCGAGCGTATTAAGAACACACCCATACCCCTTAGCTACAGCATCTTTATCAAAAAGTTCATCTTCTTCTACATAATGACCCTACCGCTTACCATGGTGTTTAGCCTGGGTTACTTTTGTATTCCTGTTGTGGTTTTCATGTTTTATGTACTGGCCAGTCTGGAATTGATTGCCGAGGAAATTGAAGATCCTTTTGGCAAAGACGATAACGACCTGCCTATGGATGCCATGAGCAAGAACATCCGGAAATCGGTATATGAGATATTGGAATTAAATCCGCAGACAAGCCATTAGTTTGTCTCTTCCGGGTTTTCCTCGTGTGCCTCAGGCTGTTGATCAAGATAATCGCTCCAGTAACCTGCTTTGTATGGATAGCGTTCCAGATATAACTTTCTCACTTTCTCGAACAGCAATTGGCGTAAGTCGGCGGTATTTCGGTTTTGAATAGCTGAAATGAATATGCAGTTATCATGCGTTTTCGCCATCCAGCTTTCTTTCAACTCTTTCAGTAAACTGCTCTTAATTTCAGCAGGCAAGAATTCATCGAACTGCTTTTGCTCGTATAAATCCATTTTGTTGAACAGCACCAGCGTAGGTTTATCGGCACACTTCAACTCCGCTAAAATCTCATTTACTACACGCATTTGATCCTCAAAAGCAGGGTGCGAAATATCTACCACGTGCAACAGGATATCGGCCTCAATGGCTTCGTCTAAAGTTGATTTAAAACTCTCCACCAAATGATGTGGCAACTTGCGGATAAAGCCTACCGTATCGCTCAGCAAAAACGGAATAGCGTTAAAGGTAACCTTACGAACAGTGGTATCCAGGGTGGCGAATAGTTTATTCTCGGCAAACACCTGCTCTTTCGCCAGCAAGTTCATCAGGGTACTTTTGCCAACGTTGGTATAACCTACCAGCGCTACACGTATCATTTCCCCACGGTGCTTGCGGCGCACCATGTTCTGCTTGTCAATTTCTTTCAGCTTCTCTTTCAATGCCGAAATTTTCTTCTCGGCCATACGGCGGTCGGTTTCTATCTCCTTTTCACCGCTACCACCCCGGGTTCCGGTGGCACCGCGTTGCCGCTCCAGGTGGGTCCACATACCTTTTAAGCGTGGCAGCATGTATTGCAGTTGAGCCAGTTCTACTTGGGTGCGCGCCTGAACAGTTCGTGCACGTTGCGCAAAAATGTCCAGTATCAGCATACTGCGGTCTAACACCTTGCGCTTTAAGGCTTGCTCGATATTGCGCTGTTGCGAAGGCGATATTTCATCATCCACAATAATCAGGTCCACGCCTTTTTCGTCGGCATATAACTTTATCTCCTCCAGCTTGCCTTTACCTACATAACTTTTGTAATCGGGGTTCTGCAGCTTTTGGGTAAACCGTTTTAGTGTTACCACACCTGCGGTGGTAGCCAAAAACTCCAGTTCATCCAGATATTCCGTTGCCTGCTCTTCGTTCTGACCTTTATCAATAACAGCCACCAACACAGCAGTTTCCTGCTTAACGTTCATGTGGTCTACCTGAAACTTAATTTCCTTGTGTAATCCCATAAAATGGCGGCAAAGATAGGGGAAAGACAGAAATAGAAATAAGAACAAAATACATTGCCACAGATGACACAGATAAAATACAGGATAATACAAAACACAGGGGGTTGGGGTAAGTCCTTTTACTGAACGGGTGATTTAAACACAATATTACTAGAGCGAATGGAGCAAGCAGAATTCCCATACGGTGCCGAAACATACCAATTGATAGGCAGATGTATGGACGTGCACAATGAATTGGGGCATGGCTTATTGGAAATAGTGTATAAAAGCGCATTGGAAATTGAACTGAAAGGATATGATATACCATTTGAACGCGAAAAGCCTTTTGATATCTACTATAAAGGCATCGCGCTACCGCATAAATTTTATGCTGACTTTATTGTTCACGGAAACATAATAATAGAGGTAAAGGCAACAGCAGGTATAATTACTGCCGATATTGCGCAGACCATAAATTATTTGAAGCTCTCCGGATGCAAACTCGGCCTACTAGTAAACTTTGGCCGCCAAAAGCTTGAATACAAGAGAATCGCTCTTTAATGAAGATGTAAATTTCTGATTCCTAAAGTAGCACATCCAAAACCAGAGGTAATAGCAGATTCTACAAGACTCTATTTTGTATTCATCATGTATTTCATCTGTGCCATCTGTGGCAACCTGCATTTTAGCTTTAAGAATTAGGCTGATCAGGATTGTATTGCTTAAATTGCGAGCCGCTAAAAAATTATGAGCCCCGAAGAGATTCGCAAACTTTGTATTGATGCTTCTAACACTTACTACGAGTACCTGGCCACTACCGGCAAAGGTTTAAACGAGGTTGATGTGTGGCAGGTGGATATATGGGACCATGCCCGAAGGCTGGTTAGTTTGCGCATTTCTAAAAAGATATTTGACAGCGAGGCCTTGCTGTTTGCTTTTGCCGGCGACGACACTAAATACGATGGCAACTTTATTAAAGTGCTGGAGTATGACGTAGACAAGAACACGCTTTACATAGAGCCCAATCCTGAGTTGTTTTCCCGCTTTTTGCGGTTACGCGCGGCAGAAATAAAAGTTATTGCCGACATGAAGTTTCTGGTAGAGCGCATCCGCACCTGGTTTGAACAAAAGGGAGATGATTTGCGCTTGCCTGAAAAAACTTCGCCGCTTGACAAAAAGCAAATCACCAAAGAATCGTTCGGTGCTATACAGCCCAGTCAGGACCAGTTAAATGCCATACGCACAGCACTTACGCAGCCTTTTAGCTATGTATGGGGTGCACCGGGTACCGGTAAAACGCAGTTGGTGCTGGCTAATATCGTTAACCAATACGTTAGACAAGGCAAACGTTGTGCTATTCTGGCACCAACCAACACAGCACTGGAGCAGGTGATGAAAGGTGTGCTGCGGGTAAGTGATGCAGCGGGTTTATCGCGCGAGAAGTTTTTACGGTTGGGCCATACCAGCAAGTGGTTCGCGGAGCAGTACCCTGAAGTATGCGAAGTTACCGGTATCAACAGCCAGCGCATGCAAATTGAAAAACAAATTAAGGTAGTGCGCAGCGCCATGAAGCGCGAGAAGTATCAGGTTGATGATACACTGCCCCGATTAGAAGCTGCTGCTGAAAGCTTAAGCAAGTTGAAAGAACTTTCGGATTTAACTACCGAGAACACCAAAAGTCAGAAGTTGATTCGTCAGCTTATTAAAGAAGTAAAGGAAGGTGTGGCCGCACATCCGATAACTGCCACGCTGAAGGAGTCTTTCAACCTGCAAACCATAGAGCCTACCATGAAGTATTTGAACGACTTCATTGAAAAGCAACGCCAGGGAGAAGCCGTGATGCAGGCTCGTGCAAGGGAGTATGAGATAATGCAGGAAGTAGAACTGAAGGAAATACTCGCCAATCTGGAAGGCAGCCGCGACAAGATGAAAGGCAGTAACGAACGGGCCAAAACGGCGACTGTTATAGCTGCCACGCTGGATAGTTATATCTATCGTTTTGTAGAAGAAGACCTGCATGTAGACCACATCTTTTTAGATGAAGCGGGCTATGCCTGTGCTATTAAAGCCTTAACACTTATGCGCGGCGGAACGCCGGTTACCTTCCTGGGCGACCATTTGCAATTACCTCCGGTTTGCGAGATGAATGATATGGAGATGCAGCAGGATCCTAAAATGCGTAATGGCTTTATATGGGCTAAAAGTGCTATTCACTTAGCCCGTTTGTTTGAACAAGGTGAAGATGAAGCAGCAGAAGCTTATTTCAGTAACGAAGAAACGCTGAGCAAACAAATGCAGCGTGCCGATTTGCGTTACACGCACCGCTTTGGCGATAACCTGGCGGCTGTGCTGAACCAGTTTGTATACCGCAACGGTTTTGCCAGCGATGATGGGAAAGGCGAAACAGAGATTTATTATGTAGATGTAAATACACCGGTACCGCAACCGCGCTTAGGAACCCAAAAGCCCAGCCGCGAGGCGGAAGATGAAGCCGAAGCTATCCGGCAATTTATTATCAGCAACGGCTTGAGCGACTATGTTGTATTAACACCTTACATCAATCAGGTTAAGCTGTTGGGCAAATTAATGCCCGCCGAACGCAATGCAGGGCGCATACTTACGGTGCATGGCTCGCAGGGCAAGGAGTGGGAAAACGTGATTTTAAGTGTAGTAGATACCGACCGCAAGTGGTTTACTGATTCAAAGGCCACAAAATCGCGCGGATTGCATTTGTTAAACACAGCAGTAAGCCGGGCACAGAAAAGATTAATAATTTTTTGTAATGCCAAATACTGGAAAAAACAGGACGGTCAACTTATAAAAGGCCTGTTAGATGTAGCCCAACCCTGGGCATTAGGACCTCTTTAAAACTGATTAATAAAAAAGGTGTAACACGAAGACGCGAAGGCACAAAGGTTTATGTTTTATAAGTTCAGCAACGAGTGAGCCCAATCTTTAGAAACTGCTTTCATTCTTCTTTATACCTCTTCAATACTTAGCGGCTTAGTGTGTAAATACATTTGTGAACCGTAAAGGATATAAAGACCGTAACACTAAGGCGCAAAGACACAAAGGTTTATGGAGAAGAAACCCGCAATCATCCTTGCCTTAACTTTTATACTTAGTGCCTTAGTGTTAAATAATTACAGTTTGTTGTTTATCGACCAGGGTTTGTGCCATTGATTTGAAAATTAGCCATATATTATTATCTTTGCGGCGCAAATGCCGGTTGGAACCGGCGTTTTAGCTTATAAACTGTCAACGAACGACAGTGAGATTTCTGAATCCGCCTCGCACTTTTTGCGAATAGAATTTGTCCCTCAGTACTCTCCCCATTTGTTCGGTGGCAACTACGGAAATATTGGTTTCACCTTTTCGGCTTAAGGGCATTGCTTTGTCTTTATCCGGAGCTTAAAAACTGTGCTGCTTCTTAAAAAAGAAAGGGGAGTGGTGCGAACAAAAATTATGGAAAAATTTAAAGCCTTAGGTCTTAGCGAAAACATTCTGCAGGCCCTGGCAAAAAAAGGTTGGGAATCTCCTTCACCTGTACAGGAGAAAACGATTCCGCTATTGTTAGCCGATGAAAAGGACGTGGTGGGCCAGGCCCAAACCGGAACCGGCAAAACCGGCGCGTTCGGTTTACCTTTAATTGATAAGCTGGATGATACCAGCCGCAAAGTGCAGGCGCTTATTATGTGCCCTACCCGCGAATTAGCTATGCAGGTAGCTGAAGAAATTACCTCATTTAAAGGCAGCAAGCGCCTGTGGGTGCAAGCTGTATATGGTGGGGCAAGTTTCAGCACACAGCAACGTGCTTTACAAAAAGGTGTTCAAATTGTAGTTGGTACACCCGGACGTTTACGCGACCATATCGACCGTGGCACTTTGAAGTTAGATGCTGTTACACACGTGGTGTTGGATGAAGCCGATGAGATGCTGAACATGGGTTTTGAAGAAGAAGTGCGCGAAATTTTGAAGAGCGTGCCCGAGAAGCGCCGTATGTTATTGTTCAGCGCTACCATGCCTCCGCAAATTTTAAAGCTGGCGCAAACCTTTATGGGTCAGTACGAACTGGTTGCCGTAAAGAGCGAATCGCAAACGACTAACCTAACCGACCAAATGTATTTTGAAGTGCGCGATAGCGACCGCTTTGAAACACTGTGCCGTATTATTGATACCGAACCTGAGTTTTATGGTATCGTGTTCTGCCGCACTAAAATGGAAACGGATGATGTGGCCAGCAAGTTGATTGACCGCGGTTACGATGCCGAAGGTATACACGGCGATGTTACCCAGTTTCAGCGCGAACAAACCTTGAAGAAATTCAAAATGAAAAAGTTGACCATTTTGGTTGCTACCGACGTAGCCGCCCGTGGTATCGACGTAAACGATTTAACGCACGTTGTAAACTATAACCTGCCACAGGACCCTGAGGCTTATGTTCACCGTATCGGCCGTACCGGCCGCGCAGGCAAGCATGGTACAGCTATCAGCATCATCAGCCCGGCAGAATACCGCGATCTGTTGTTTATTCAAAAGATTGCCCGTGCTAAAATCAACAAGGAAGAAGTTCCTACGGTAGCTGAAGTGGTGCAAACCAAGCTGATGAAGCTGAAGACCGAAATTGCTTCTATCATTGAAACCGGTAATGCCGATGCGTATAAAGAACTGGCTAATGAATTACTGGAAGAAGGCCGCGAACCTGCAGATGTGCTTTCTGCCCTGCTTACTTATAGCATGAAAGATAGCCTGCGCGAAGATCACTACCATGAAATCGCGATACCTAAGAGCCGTGCCCAGGGCGGCCAGACAGCCGGTGGCGACCGCAGCCGCTTGTTTGTTGCCAAAGGCCATATGGACCACATGAATGCCAACCAGGTAGCTGAATTTTTAGCTGCAGAAGCGGGCATTGATGCGGCTAATGTGACCGATATCCGTGTGTTCGAGAAATTCTCGTTTGTATCGGTGCCGTTTATGGATGCCGAGCAAATACTGGTTGTATTTGGCAAGAAGAGCAAAGGTCGTCGTCCGTTGGTTACTAAGGCCAAGGAAAAAGAAGGTGGCTTTGGTGGAGGCGGAGGCCGTGGATTTGGCGGCGGTGGCGGCAAGCAATGGGGCGATCGCAAACCGAAATTCGAAAACCGCGAAGGCGGCGGCAAGAAATTCGAGAAGCGCGATAAGCCTTTCGGCGAAAAGAAGCAGTGGGGCGATAAGGACAAGTTCCGCGATAAGCCACAAGGCGAAGGTCATGGCAAAAAGTTTGAACATGCACCTAAACCAAAGGCCGTAGAAGCCACAGCAACACACAGCGAAGGCGGTGAAAAACCGGCTAAGCGCCGCGAGAATAAGCTGACCGATTACCTGGAAAAGAAACCGGCCGGCGAAAAGAAGATGAAGAAAGGCGACACCAGCGAAGTAGATAAGTTCATGAAGAACTTTGAAGACGATTTAAGCTGGTAGTTGTAACTTACATAGGCATCAGAAACAGGGGGTAGCATCAAATGCTGCCCCCTGTTCGTTTAAAGGGATGAGCGTAATAAAAGATGCAACCTATAGCCGCCACGTGATATTTATCATATTTGAAACATTATTATTCTCAAACCGTCCTTATATCTTGCATTTATACGCTACTGAAAATGAGAAATACGATCTTTAAAATTACAGCAGCCTATCTCGTTTTCGGCTTCTTTTGGATATATGCCACCGATAAACTGGTGCAGATTTTTCCGCCGGAAATAGAGGACACCCTGCAAACATACAAAGGACTGGCATTTGTAGCCCTTACCACAGCTACCCTATTTGGCCTGCTCACCTATTTCCGCGTAAGCCTTGAGAACAAAGAAAAAGAACGACTGGAGGAAGCCGAAGCTAAAATGAAATTGGCCGAAGAAAACAAGCACCTGCAAACGTTTAACTACACCGTATCGCACGATTTAAAATCGCCATTGCGTGTTATCAGCGGATATGCCTCCTTGCTCATCAGTAAGCATAAAAACAATTTCGATGAAGAGGATAAAGAGATAGTGCAGCATCTGCAGCAGGCCATTAAAAACTCCGATAAACTGATTAATGAGTTGCTATTGTACTCGCAGTTAAACGAAAAAGAAATCAGGGCCGAAAAGGTAGACATGAATGCCTTGTTTGAAGATGCGCTTCAAAACTCGCGTAAGGTATATCAACAGCAGGTTTATGCCATCGATTGCAGTGACCTGCCTGCCGTATCCGGCGATAACAGTATGCTGGCACATGTTGTTTCTAACCTGGTATCAAATGCTTTTAAGTATAGTGCCTGTATGCCACAGCCGCGCATCAGCATCGGTTGCCGGTACGATTTAGGCCAGTACATATTTTATGTAAAGGATAACGGTGTGGGGTTCGATATGCAATATGCCGGTAAGCTATTTAAACCCTTCCAACGCCTGCATGGCTCCGAAATTGAAGGACACGGTGTAGGGTTGGCAATCGTAGAACGGATACTAACCAAACACAAGGGCAAAATATGGGCGGAAAGTAACCCGGGCCAGGGCGCCACATTTTACTTTACCCTGCCCCAATCTGTTGCCTGATTAACAGAACAATAAGTAAACTTGCGTGTAATCCTACACTATGCGCTTCAGTGCTCTTCTGCTTCTTTGCTTAATACAGGTAACTATGTCGGTATCTGCCCAACAAATTCCCTGGTATCATAAAACCAGCATTTACCAAATTTACCCGCGGTCGTATTACGATAGTAATGGCGATGGCATAGGTGATATACAAGGCATTATCCAAAAGCTTGATTATATACAGGATTTAGGATTTGAAACTATCTGGTGTTCGCCGTTCTTTAAAAGTCCGCAGCGCGACTTTGGTTACGACATATCCGATTATACCGACATTGCACCCGAATACGGCACACGCGAAGATGCCATTCAACTGATTAACGAAGTGCACAAACGCGGTATGCGTATCGTGTTCGATATGGTAATGAACCATACCAGCGATGAACATGCCTGGTTTACACATGATACATTGAACAAAGGCGATCTATTAAGCGATTACTACCTATGGCGCGATAAGCCCAATGGTTGGAAGAACACATTGAAAACAAAAGGGTGGCATTACAACAAAACCCGCGGGCAATACTATTGGGCCAGCTTCCTCTCCTTTCAACCTGACCTTAATTACCGCAACCCGGCGGTAAAAAAAGCCATGTTCGATGCCGTAAAGTTTTGGCTGGAGAAGGGCGTGGATGGTTACCGGTTAGATATGTTCAATTCCATCTACAAGGATGAGGAATTCCGCAACACCCCTGCTTCGCGCAAAGAGGTGTCAAAACATTATAACACCAAAGGATTTAGGAGTAATATAAAAGGTTATGTAAACCAGCCGGCCAGTTTTGGTTTTGCAAAAGAGTTGCGCAGCGTGTGCGATACGTTTGGTGAGCGCATGCTATTGGGCGAGATATTCGGCAACCACCAGATGATTAAACGCTTTTTGGGCGAACAGAAGAACGACGGCCTAACGCATTCCTTTAACTTCGAAATGCTGCGCTTTAAATTTAGCGCCGCTTACTTCCATAAACTTATTGCGGGGCTGGAAGCCGATTTTCCTTACCCCTATTCGCCGGTGTATACCTTTAGCAACCACGACCGCCGCCGGAGCATGCGTCGCCTGAATGGTGATGTGCAAAAGGCAAAACTGCTGCACCTGTTACAGCTTACCGTTCGCGGTACGGCCTGCATGTATTATGGCGAAGAGATTGGTATGAGTGATTACCGTATGCCTTACAAATCAGCTTTAGACCCCATACCGCATTTATATAAAGGCCTTCCGCGCTTTTTGGTAGACCTGGCCGGCGAAACCCTGAACCGCGATGAACTGCGCACGCCCATGCAATGGGATAGCAGTGCCCAGGCCGGTTTCTCAAAATCTGCTAAAACATGGTTACCGGTGCACACTAATTATACTGCAGTGAACGTTGTAAATGAACAAGCCAATCCGAATTCCCTGTATCACACCGTTCGGCAATTGTTGCAAGTACGTAAAACCATGCCGGCATTAAACAGCGGAATATTACAATTACTGGATAAGCGCGAATTACCCGCTAATGTGCTGGGCTATGTGCGAACCACAGAAGCCGACAAAGTTGCCGTGCTCATTAATTTCAGTAAGGCCGGCAAGGAGATAACACTGCCCGAAGGTTATACCCATATACTTTTACAAATAGGCAATACCAACGCCAGCATAAAGGGCAATCGTTTATACCTGCACGGCCTAAGCGGTGTTTTGCTAAAGCCTTAAGGCATTGTAAAACGGAACAAGTGCCTCCGGTTATCATACCCTATCTCGGTAAAGTAAACACCGGCCGGTAACGAGGGCAACTGCATCTCATCGGCAGGTGCGTTTTGTTGCAGTACCATTTGACCCGATGAATTGTAAATTCTTACATACATAAGCGGCAAATTACTATCGTGCAAAAACCGGAGGGTGCCCCCTGCCACCTGCATTTGCAGGTCACTTACATCCGGTTGCTGCACACCATTGCCTAAATCGCGTATAAATGGATGCCTTATCAGGGTATCGAATGTTAGGTTATGATTTTTGGCAATGGGCCAGATAACTACTACCGACGGCCCCGCTTTAAAGGCAGGAGAAGTTACGTGGGCCGTAATATTAATGGCTACTGAATCATTAGCCAGCACACTATCTGCAGCTATAAGGGGATATTCGAGGCCACTACTTCCGTTGGGACTGATATAGTTAACCGTGTCTATACGGTAAAAAAGCAGTACCGTATCGTTGAACGTAAAGGAGCTGTCGTTGTGCAGAAACACCTGGAAATTATACTGCGAGCCCAGGGTTAGCGTATCGGGCAGTGCCTGGTTGCCATTCATAGTTATGCGCAGGCCAAAAGGCTGGGCGAAAGCCGGCGCTACAAATAATGCCAACAACAGGGCAAGGGCAAGGTTTCTTACCTTCTTCATTACTACATGTTTATGCTTAAAAATACGTACATCCTTTGACAATGAATAATTTATTTAATTTTAATCTTACGCGCTTAACGTTATACTATGGATATCCTGAACCAGGTAATTGAGAAACTTTCGAAGGACGAACTTCGTTTTCTGAAAATGTATTACGGTACCGGCACGGCAAAGGATCGTAAGGACTTAAAGCTGGTAGATTACGTACGACAAAGCGGACCAAGGTTTAAAGAGGCCAGGGCCATAACCAAATTAGGTTATAGCAGCGCCGATAAAAACAGTTACTACCGGCTTAAGAATCGGGTTATTGAAGACGTAGGCGATGCGCTTGTTCAGTTATACACGCACAAAAACGACCTCTATCAACTTCAGCAATACCTTACGCTCTATAACATCTATCATGGCCGCAATCTTTTTGCTGCCTGCTTGTTCTACTTAAAAAAGGCCGAACGCCTGGCGGTGCAAACAGAAGCTTATGAGCAGCTGGATATAGTTTATGCCCTGTTTATTCGCCTCTCGGCCGATGTGCCTGAACTGGACCCTGAGCCTTACATTAACCTGCGCAGCAAAAACAGAAAGTTGCTGGAGCAGGTACAAACCCTTGACGATTTATTGGCAACCGTAAGCTACCGGCTTAAGCGTACGCAAAACTTTGGTGCCGGCGATAACAAACTGCTTAAACAGCTACAGGCCGGTGTGCAGGAAATTACCAAGAGCACCACCTCGCGCTACAGCAAAAACCTGCAAACGAGAATCTACAGGGCGCTGTCGCAGATATTTGTGCAGCAGCATAAGTACGAAGCGCTGGAGCAACTGGCAAGCACTTATTACAGCAACTTTAAAAAGCAAAACTGGTTTGAGCAGGATAACCACGAGCTGAAGCTGCAAATGCTTACTTATCTGGCTAATGCCTTGTATAAAATGGGCAAGCACAAAGAATCGCTGGCCTATACTACCGAGCTGGGTCAGGAGATAGAAGCGTACAAAATGCTGCATTACGATCGTTTTGTGTTCTTCTATTACAACCTGCAAATGCTGAATTATACCGAGCTGAATCCGGCGCAGGCATTAAAAGTACTGGATGCCTTTGAACAATTGATGCGCAAGAAAAAGAACTACTACTACGATGTATTCATTTACTTAAATCGTTCCGGTTTGTTGTATGATGCCGGCCGCTACAACGATGCGTTGAAAAACCTGGTTAAGCTTTACCTGAGCGATAATTACCGCAATGCCGATGTGGCCTTTAAGTTTAAGGTAGAGATAAGTGAGGCTATTATTACGTACGAGGCCGGCGATTACCCTACTCTTGTTTACCGCCTTGAGCAGATGAAAAAGGCCTACAAGGCACTGGAAAAGAACAAGCAATATGAGCGCGATTTTGAAGTGCTTCGGCTACTGGAAAAAATGAGTAGCGGTATATCCCTGCGCAAGGACCCGGGCCTGCAGAAGGACATTGCGAACTTTTTAAAGAAGAAAATTACACCCGGCACAGAAGACTCGGAGTTGATAAAATACCGTGGCTGGCTGGAAAAACGTGCCGGAAATGCAGGGCTTAGCGTGTAAGAATTACACACGCCTTCATTTACCCGGTTTTCCATTTATAATGCCTTATACACTGTCCTTTATTTTTTAAAGTTGTATGGGTAAGAAACCGGCACAATAGCCTTGCAAATGGAGGCCATTCCTGCCACTTTTGTATCGTAAAGCAAATTCTGCAAACAAAAATTGAGTTGTATGAAAACATTAAAAGCACTTTTACTCCTCAGCTTTCTTGCCCTATTATGGCAAGGAGGCTCAGCGCAATGCCCGCTATGGTATCACGACATTTTGAAGGGCGGTGGTACTGTTGAATTCTGGGCCAGCCAGGATTCTTCGGGAACCAACCCTACATGGAACTGGGATTTTGGCGATGGCAACACCGGCACGGGTCAAACGGTAACACATACCTACGCTACCAGCGGTTGGTACACGTACCAGGTACAGTTTCAAAACAGCAATTGCACTACTACCCGTCTCGATTCGGTGTATGTAAACGTATGCCAGTGGCCGGTTACCCTTGCTTATACCAATGGCGATTCGGTGGTTAGCTTTAGCCTTAACGGTGCCCAACCGGGGTGGACCTACAACTGGAACTTTACCAATGGCAACCCTGCTACCAGCACCAGCGCCACACCTACGGTTACCTTTCCGGGGGCAGGTTATTATCCCGGCACTTTGGTAGTTAATACCCCTTCAGGTTGCACCTTTAATGTGGATGCCACTGCCAGTATATATACCGATTACCATACAGGAAGCTGTCAGCCTTATGTAAATACGTATCCGGGTTACTACGGCCAGGTTAACTTTACCGCCTATTCCGATAGCAGCTCACCGATGCCTTCCTATAGTTGGGATTTTGGCGATGGCAGCACCGGCACCCAACAATTTGAAACGCACACCTATGCCACTTCAGGCGTATATACCTATTGCGTTACCTTTACGGGGCCAACCTGTAGCGGCACTTATTGTAACACGGTTACTGCCGATATATGTAATGCAGGTATAGCTATTCAACATACCATTGCCGATTCGGTGGTTAGCCTTTCCGTAACCGGCATTCCCGCGGGCTGTACGTATTTGTGGTCCTTCCCCGATGGCAATATCACCTCCTCAACCGACGCTAATCCAATAGTGGTATTCCCCGGTGCAGGCAACTACTGGGCTTATGTAACTGTTCATACGCCAAGCGGTTGTAACCTTTCTACCGGTGTTAATATTCCTATAACCCAGGATAGTTGTAATGTTTCGATGAACCTGCAAGGGGTTAACGGGGCTACGGCCTCCTTTGTGGCCTTTGCCGATTCTTCTTCCGGTGGTAATGGCACCTTCAGCTGGAGCTTTGGTGACGGAGCTACCGATAACGGCCCATACCCATCGCACACCTATGCTACCAGCGGTACCTACCAGTATTGCTTAAATTATACCGGCAGTTTGTGCAGCGCATCGCTTTGCGATAGCGTGGTAATTGATATATGCAGCTTTACGCCGTCCATTCATGTGGTTAACACCGTTGATAGCACTGTAACATTTGAAGTGGCAGGCGCACAACCGGGCACCACCTATTCCTGGGCTTTTCCGTCGGGCACACCCGATATCTCAACAGATGCAAACCCTGTTGTTCAGTTCCCCGATTATGGTTGGTATACGGCCAGTGTAACCATTACTACACCGGCAGGTTGTGTGAAAAACATAAACACCTCCTTCCAAATTGTGAACAATCCGTGCAATGCACAGATTTGGAACATGAATCAAGCTGCGGGGTTAGTGTATTTCCAAAGCACACTTGATACCGTAATTGGTACGGTAAACTACACCTGGGACTTTGGCGACGGAAGTACAGGCAGCGGGCAAAATCCTGTTCACACCTATGTAAACAGCGGTTTTTACAATTACTGCCTTGCCTATAACGGCCCTGGTTGTTCAGGAACCGTTTGCGATACCCTGTATGTAGACGTTTGCGACCTACAACAAAGCATCACTGTTTCTATAGCTGATAGTTCTGCTACGCTCGGGCTTTCGGGTGATTCTGCAGGCAGCTGGTCCTATATGTGGTACCTGGGCACAGGCCAGCCAACTACTTCGTCAGCCGCACACCCTGTAGTGCAATTCGCCGGCCCCGGTGTATACCCCGTGTATGTATACTTTACGTTGCCTAATGGCTGTTCCGATACTGCCTGGAGAGATGTGGTAATACCTAACCAGGGCTTTAACCAGTGCGATACTTCTATCCAGATCGTTCGTAATGGTGCTACCATCTATCTTTCGCCGCTGGATACTACCAGCACCCTTTCCACCTATTCGTGGGATTTTGGCGACGGCACTACCTCAACCGATAAATATGCCACACATACGTATGCGGTTTCAGGTGTTTACTATATCTGTATGACGGTTACTTCGCCTAATTGTACCGCTACTAACTGCATTGTTGAAAGCATAAACGCCAGCTCAGGCGGCAATAACGGCTACATCACAGGCGATATCCGCCGCAATCAAATTCCGGCTTGTTATGCTACTGCATATCTTATAAAGGATTCGTTAGGATATCTAAGCGCTGTGCAATCCATTAAGCTTATGCCCGATAGCAATAGCTACTGTGGTGCTTACTTTGCCTTCTACAATTTAGCTCCCGGCACATATTACGTTAAAGGTGCATTGGATAGCGCCGATGCTGAGTATGCTAATTTTATGCCTACTTATTTCGATGCCGAATTAAGCTGGATTGATGCAACGCCAATAACCATTACAAACAACAGCAATGCACCCGGTGTTACAGTAAATCTGTTACCCGGTAATAACCCCGGTGGAGCAGGCTTTGTGGAGGGCTGGGTGATACAAGGTGCAGGTTTAGCTATAGGCGGCGATAATGAACACCGTTCTGCCGGCGACCCCGTACCGAATGTTCAAATCAATCTGCTGAATGCAGCAGGCATTCCGGTTGCCTATACGTATACCAATGCAGGCGGACAGTTCCAGTTCCATAACCTGGCTATGGGCACCTACCAGGTGTATGCTGAAGCATTGAACAAGATTCCGTTATCGGTTTACTTTACCCTGGATAACAACAACCCATCGGTAAACAACGTGTATATCGAAATGGGTAAGGACAGCGCGGTTGGTACTGCGGTAGAAGATCTGGCAGCCATACAAGTGGATGGTGTTCGTCCTAATCCGGTACAAACCATTGCGCAAGTTTCGGTTAGTGTTAAACAAAACGCTATTGTGCGTATGACCTTAACCGATATAAACGGCCGCTTACTGATGTCGAAGAACGTACAGTTAAACAGTGGAAGCAATCAGTTGTCGGTTGACCTGCAACAGGAGCCTGCCGGTGTTTACCACCTGCGCTTAACGGGCGAAAAGGATAACCGCATTATTCGCTTGATAAAGAATTAAAGAAACAACACCCGGGAAACACTATCCCCCATTTTTTAGGGTCATACGGGTCGGTTCGCAAGAGCCGGCCCGTTTTTTCGTACCCCTATTTCCGGCATTACGGCGTTATGGTTTAAATCGCCTTCTAAATGCTGCAAATTTCCTTTCGAGCGTTTGTTGTTGTGTATAGTGCTGCAAAGCATAGCCTGAAAAGTTTATAAAATTGCGCGCTCAATTAAACCTGCGATTATTTAACCGTCAATAACCTAAGTATGCGGAAACTACTTTCATTATTGCTGCTGTTGCCTTTTGCCTTACAGGCCCAGGATAACATTTTGCTGAAGGCTTACATATTTGATAAGGAAGCCAATGCCCCTTTAGAGTTGGCCGCTATTCAAATTAAGAACACGCAATTGGGCGGCGTTACCGATGAGCATGGTTATGTGGAAGTGCCCATGCCCCGTGTTAACCTGAAGGATTCTATCTATGCCTCGTATGTAGGATACGAAAAGAAAGCCTTTTCTATCAGCAACTACAACACAAAAGATACCCTGCGCATTTTCCTTTCGGCCGGTGGTGTTACGGGTAAGGAAGTAGAGATTGTATCGTACAACGCCAAGGGTGTGCTGATTAAGGCCATTGATAACATGAAGAGCAATTTCTTAACCGATTCGCTCATTAGCAAAGGCTTTTACCGGCAGTATCACGAAGAGAACGGTAAGTATGTGCGCTTGCTGGAAGCCGATGTAAGCGTAGCTTTTAATTGCAAAAGCATTTACCAATACTCTTTTCACGAATCGCTGAAAATGAACAAGCAGCGCCGTTCGGAGAATTACGAAACCAATGGCGATATACACGGCGACCACCTGGTGGACCTGCTGAAAGAAAACCCCTACAGCTATAACAAGAACAACTTTTTGGATAAGAAGAAACTTGATTACTATGCCCCTAAGTTTGTAGAAGAGAACAACCTGGAATGGGTTATAAGCGTGCAATACAAAGAGGCCAGCAGCGCCAAGTTAGAGAACGCGAAGTTGTGGGTGGAGAAAGAGACGTATGCTATTACCAAGATTGAGGTAGAAAAATACCCTAACCCTTACTACGTAAAAACACGATGGGCTAACGACACCCGCTGGAAGCTGGTAAACGAGCGCGATGTTATCCGCACCGAAAAGGTGAATGGTAAATATGTTGTAAGCTCATTGGAGCGCACCTACAACCACCACGTACTAAACCGCCAAACCGGTAATGTAGATTTTGTGGTGGAAGAAAGTTTTGAGTTGTTCTTCTATGATTACAAAACCGACCATGTGGGCGAAGAGTTAAAGAAAGACTACATGGCCTTCTCCGATCTTTACAGCGGCAAGTACAAATACGATTCAAAGTTCTGGAACAGCTACGAACCTGCTGAAGATTATCCTTTAGATGAAGACATCCAGAAGGACCTGGAACACGCCAAAAAGCTGGAAGATCAGTTTGTAGAGGCGGGGAAGTAGTTTTCTGTTTACGGTCTACTGTTTGTAGTTGGGTTTCAATTTTAAAATTTAAGGTTTAAAGTTGAACAGCCGAAGGAGAATTGCACCACAAATTAAATACAAAGAAGAACTGGCCGACATTCCTGTCAGCGTTTAATAGTGATATCTCATGTAATTAAACAGCAATCTAATTTTAGCGCAAAATGTTAGTCCTTTTATAGCCAAAGTTGCTGTTTCTTTAACTCATGCACACTTTTTTAATTTATTAAATTAACTATGTTTGATATCGGCAGGTCCGGAACCCTTGGGGGGCGAGGGCCTGTCATTCTAACGCCATGCCTCATATCAGGTGCCTTCGGGTACAGGGTATGGGGCTTATTAGTTGTGAGTTGATGAGTTATGAGTTGGGAGTGAGGAGGATTGGACGAATGGAGTGAATTGGACAAATTGAACGAATGATATGAAGTTAGGCTTTATACTAAGCAAGTGTAGATTATTGAACACTATACTATACAAAACAAAAAACGCTGCCCTTGCGAGGCAGCGTTTTGCTTATTATTCTTCCGCTATTAATTAGCGCGATGCGCGTTTGCGGTCGTTTTCGTTTAACAGGATCTTACGTAAGCGGATGGTTTTTGGTGTAACCTCCACATACTCGTCTTCCTGAATGTATTCCATGGCTTCTTCCAGGCTCATTAATATCGGCGGAGGCAATGTGGTTTTATCATCGCTACCGGCAGCGCGGAAGTTGGTGAGCTGCTTGGCAGCAACCAGGTTAATCACCAGGTCGTTGTCCTTGCTGTTTTCACCTACAATCTGTCCTTCGTAAATATCTACGCCTGGCTCAATAAAGAACTTACCACGGTCTTTCATTTTATCCATACTGTAGGCAGTAGCACGGCCTGCTTCTTTGGCAATCAGGGTGCCGTTCAAACGCGCAGGGATATCGCCGCGCCATGGCTTAAATTCTTTAAAGCGGTGCGCCATAATAGCTTCGCCGGCAGTAGAGTTAAGGATAAGCGTACGTAAACCGATGATACCGCGCGAAGGGATTTCGAACTCCAGGTGCATCATATCCCCTTTTGGTTCCATAATCAGCATTTCGCCTTTGCGCTGGGTTAAAATTTCGATACAACGTCCGGCTACTTCTTCAGGGCAATCGATGGTTAAAATTTCGATCGGCTCGCTCTTCATGCCGTCAATCTCCTTGGTAATAACACGCGGGTTACCGATAGAAAGCTCGTACCCTTCGCGGCGCATGGTTTCAATTAACACCGATAAGTGCAGGATACCACGGCCGAATACGCGGAAGGTATCAGCGCTCTCGGTTTCTTCCACACGCAAAGCCAGGTTCTTCTCTAATTCCTTAAACAAACGTTCGCGGATTTTTTGCGAGGTAACGTGCTTGCCTTCTTTACCAAAGAAAGGTGAGGTATTGGTGGTAAACACCATGCTCATGGTAGGTTCGTCGATGTGGATCGGCGGCAATCCTTCCGGATTTTCGAAATCGGCAATGGTATCACCAATTTCAAAACCATCAATACCTGCCACAGCGCAGATATCGCCGCATTCAACTTTCTCTACCTTTACTTTACCCAAACCGCTGAAGGCAAAAAGTTCCTTAACCTTCGACTTCTGGATAGAGCCATCGCGCTTAACCAAACAAACCTGTTGGCCGGCGGTTAATACACCACGGGCCACACGGCCGATGGCGATACGGCCGATATAAGACGAGTAATCTAAAGAGGTTACCTGCATTTGCACCGTACCTTCTTTAATTACCGGGGCCGGGATGTGGCCAATGATGGTATCTAACAGATAAACCACGTCCTCGGCAGGGTGGCGCCAGTCGGCACCCATCCAACCGCGCTTAGCGGCACCGTAAACGGTAGGGAAGTTTAATTGGTCTTCGTTGGCTTCCAGGGCAAACATCAGGTCGAATACGGCCTCGTGCACCTCATCGGGACGGCAGTTTTCTTTATCTACCTTGTTGATTACCAGGATAGGTTTTTTGCCCAGGGCCAGTGCCTTCATCAGCACATAGCGGGTTTGGGGCATAGGACCTTCAAAGGCATCTACCAGCAGTAGTACGCCGTCGGCCATGTTTAATACACGCTCCACCTCGCCACCAAAGTCGGCGTGGCCCGGAGTGTCTATAATATTGATTTTGATGTCTTTATACTCAACCGATACGTTTTTCGCGAGGATGGTAATACCACGTTCGCGTTCCAGGTCGTTGTTGTCGAGGATAAGTTCGCCGGTTTGCTGGTTTTCGCGGAAAAGGGAGCACTGGTGCAGGATTTTATCCACCAGGGTAGTTTTTCCGTGGTCAACGTGGGCAATAATGGCAATGTTGCGGATGTTCTGATTTCTCATAAAGCGCGCGAAGGTAGTCTAAATAACCGCAAGGCCAAAGGTTGTGTTGTAAAATGCGGACACCCCGGATTGTCATGGTAGTGTAAAACGATAGCTAAAACCGCCGTTAAATGTAATTTTGCAGGGTTTTTGAATAAAATCGCAATCGGATTTGTTTAAGAATACCTGTTAGAAAACACAAATAGCAGAATAAAATAACAAAACCGTTAAGCCCGCAAGGGCTGTTAACATGAAAAACCTCTTCCGATTCCTGTGTTTACTGCTATTACCGGCAGGGGCACTGCATAGCCAGCCGGGCATTAAAACCGCCCCCGATTTAAAGACCGACCTGCAAGAGCACATCCGTTACCTGGCCAGCGATAGTTTACATGGACGAATGACAGGCAGTCCCGATGAAAAGCTGGCGGCCGATTATATTATTAACCAGTTTGTTAAACTGGGTTTGCCCAACAGCAAAGGCAACTATAACAAAAAGAAATACCTGCAGGCTTTTAGCTATACCAGTAGAATGGATAGCACCCGTAAAAAAGTTACCGGCAATAACGTATTGGCTTTTATGAATAACAAGGCCGCTACCACCATTGTAATTGGTGCGCATTACGACCACCTGGGCATGGGTTTGCCTGCGCACAGCATGTACCGCGGCGAACCTGCCGTGCACAACGGCGCTGATGATAATGCCAGCGGGGTGGCCATGGTAATAGAATTAGCAAAAAAGCTGGCAAGCGAACCTACACATAGGCACAATTACCTATTTATTTTATTCAGCGGCGAAGAATTGGGCTTGTATGGATCTAAATGGTATGTAGAACACCCCGGCATACCAACCGGCAAAATAGATTACATGTTAAATTTTGACATGGTAGGGCGCATGGATAGCGTTACGCATACACTAATTGTTGGAGGCGTTGGTACCAGCACAGATTGGGCCGGTGCATTCGATACACTAAGTACAGGTATTCATTTAAAAACTACCGAAAGCGGTGTGGGGCCATCGGACCATACTTCGTTTTATTTGAAGAATATACCGGTGCTGCACTTTTTTACCGGGCAACATAAGGATTATCACAAGCCCAGTGATGATGAAGAGAAGATCAACTACGATGGCATGCAGCGCGTGTTTAATTTTACAGCGCAATTATTACACAAACTTGACGAGAAGGACCGCCTGGTATTTATTAAAACCAAGGACGACAACAGCGATGATGCCCCTAAATTTACAGTAACCCTTGGCGTAATGCCCGATTATACCTTTGAAGGTGAAGGTATGCGCATAGATGGTGTTACCGACGGTAAACCGGCCAGCAAAGCGGGGTTAACTACCGGCGATGTGGTAATAAAGTTAGGACAACTGGACGTAAAAGACATGATGGGCTATATGAAGGCCCTGGCCCAGTTTAAGAAAGGCGACGCTACTACCGTTAAGATAAAACGCGGCAAGGACATACTTGTAAAAGATATTCAATTCTAAGCTTGTCGCTGATACTACAAATAGAAACCAGTTCAACCGTGTGCTCGGTAAGCCTTGCGCAGGACGGTGTTTTTTTGGCAGGCGAAGAGAGTGTAGAAAACAATTCTCATGCACGGATGCTTACTACACTTATTGACAGGTTGTTAGCTACTACCGGAAACAGCATGAAACAACTGGATGCCATAGCCGTAAGTGCAGGACCGGGAAGTTACACAGGGCTGCGTATAGGCGTTTCAACGGCAAAAGGGCTGTGTTTTGGCTTAAAAAAGCCCTTAATAGCCGTTTCTACGCTGGCAGCGCTGGCTTACGGAATTAAAGAAAACATATATGAAAACGAATCCCTGTTAATGCCGGTGATAGATGCCGGCCGGAATGAGATTTATACGGCTCTTTATTTGTATAACGAAGAAGAAATATGGGCACCCGCCCCTGTTCTATTGGACGAAAACCTTAGAAATAGATTAGATGGATTAGGAAAAATAACAATGGGAGGAAACGCTGTAAACAAATGCAAAGCGTTTTTTAAGGAAGAAACCATTAATTTTTCAGAAAATGTATTGTTCAATTCGAAATTGATGACTACTATTGCATATCGTAAGCATTTGACCCTCGCTTACGAGGACCCGGCATACTTTGAACCCCACTACCTGAAAAACAACTATGTGAAATGATGCCTTTCACATGGCCTTGAAAACATTTTGAAAACTATAATGTTTGTTCTTTGCTAATAATACTGTAATTTTATAATCTAAATCCCTAATAACTATGTCAAAAGCAGCAAAAGAACTGGTTATCCGCAAAGAAGGCGGTGGTCAGATCAAGGTCAACTACGGCATCCTTAAACGCGCCGCTCTTACTCTTCGCGCATTAAATCATCCACTGCGTAGGCAGATGGTTGCTTTAATTGAAGACAAGAAAAAAATTACCGTAACGGAATTGTATGTAAAACTGCGTTTGGAGCAGTCGGTTGCTTCACAGCACCTGGCTATCCTGCGTCGTGCTGAGATTCTGAAAACCGAGCGTGACGGTAAATTTATTTGGTACACTACCAACCGTAAGCGTATCGAAGAAATCAACAAATTAATTGCACAACTGGCTCAACCAGAGTAATTTATTTAAGATTCTTTTTTCAAAAAGAGCGCCTTTCTTCCCCGAAGGCGCTCTTTTTTTATGCCTGTTGGTTATTGGTTAAAGTAGGCATATACAGCCTCTACTACCTGTTGCTGCTGTGCACGGGTAATGTTGTAATAAAGGGGCAGACGAAGTAAGCGCTCGCTTTCGCGGGTGGTAAATGTGTCGTTGCCGGTAAAGCGGCCCGCCTGTTTACCATACACACTGTTATGGATAGGAATATAATGATGTGTAGCGGCAATGCCCCTTTCTTTTAAATAGGTACTCATACCTATACGCACTTCGCCGTTTTCGGGCTTTACGTAAAATATATGGGCATTGTGCCCACAATGTTCCGGCACCTGGGGCAACTCGATAGAACCGGCCTTTTGCAAGGGCAACAGTTCGTTATAATACCAGTTCCAGTCGTTTAGCCGTTTGGCTGTTATTTGTTGCAATTGTTGCAGTTGCACCCACAGCAAACCGGCCGTGGCATCACTCATTTTGTAGTTAGAGCCACTGCCCACCCACTGAAAAAAGGGCACCTTACCTTTATTAAACAGATACCGGTCGGTGCCCTGATCGTGTATTATTTCGGCTTTATCGAAATAGGCCGGGTCCGTTACCACCAACAGGCCGCCCTCGCCACAGGTGATGTTTTTAATGCTGCCAAAACTTAAACAATTAAACTGCCCAAAACTGCCCAGCGGTTTACCCTTATAGGCAGCATCAACCGCATGTGCGGCATCTTCTATCAGCAACAGGTTATGCTTTTTAGCAATAGCGGAAATGGCGTCCATTTCGCAACCCACACCGGCATAATGTACTACCATAATGGCTTTGGTGCGTGGTGTTATGGCGGCTTCAATCAACTGCTCATCTATATTCAGGGTATCGGGCCGTATATCTACAAACACGGGAACACCGCCACGCTGTACAATAGCGTTGGCAGAAGCTACAAAGGTGAAAGAAGATAGTATCACCTCATCGCCGGGCTGTATATCCAATAAAGCGGTGGATAGTTCCAATGCACGGGTACAACTGCCGGTAAGCTTTACTAAAGCTCCGCTATAGTGTTGCTGAAAAAAAGCTGTTGCCTTTTTCAGGTACTCGCCACCCAAAAACAAATCAGGATCCTTAGCCGCTGCTGCCGCCAGGTATTCAAATTCTTTCCCCGTAAAGGTTGGTTGATGATTAGGAATCATGCCCTGCAATAATAGCCAAAGCCCCTAAAAAGTAAACTACCCTACTTTAACAACAATATATCGCCCAGCACCAACGCATCCAAACCGGTGGAATGAAAGGTAGCCACGGCATCTAACGGCGAGTATACCATAGGCTCGTTACTGCGGTTAAAGCTGGTATTTAACAATACCCCATGGCCGGTTAGCTCCTTTACCTGTTGCAGCAAACTGTAATACATTAACGAGGTATGGCGATTTACGGTTTGCAGGCGCGCGGTGCCATCCACATGCACAATGCCGGGTAGCTCGTCCTTCGCTACTTCATTTGCATTAAAATTAATAGTCATATACGGCGCCAGGTGTGGCTTGCCGTTAAAGTAACGCGCCTTGTCTTCTTCCAGCACCGAAGGACAGAACGGCCGGAACGATTCGCGGAATTTTACTTTGCGGTTTACGGTTTGCTTCACCTCCTGGTTTTGGGCACAGGCCAAAATACTTCGGCTGCCCAGGGCACGTGGCCCAAACTCGGCCCGGCCGCTGAACCAACCCAGTATGCCACCATCAGCTAACAGTTGAGCAGCCTGGGAAGCTACGTCGGTTGAAACAACGTAACGCTGTTGTTGCACATCCAGCAATTGCAGTATCTCCTGCTGCTGATATTCGGCCCCCAGGTAAACATCCGGCATTGGCTGACAGTTAATACCGGCATCGGCGGTAGCCAGGTAAGCAGCACCTAACGAAACACCTGCATCGGAAGAAGCAGGCTGTATATAGATGTTATCAATAAAGGGCAGGTTGGCCAGTTTTTGATTAGCAGCACAATTGAGCGCCACCCCGCCCGCTAAACAAAGGTTGCGCAGCCCGGTTTTTTTATGAAAGTCGGTTACAATGGCTACCAACAGTTCTTCGAGGTGTTGTTGAGCAGAGGCCGCTATATCCCGATAAACAGGTGTAATAGCTGCGCCGGGTAAACGCGGGGCACCGAATTTATCTACAAGCTTAGCGTTGAACATCTGTTCGTATCTTGTAGACTGCGGGGCACCGGGGGCAATGGCTTTAATATAGCTTTGGTTTAGCTTTAGCGAACCGTTGGTATAGGTGATGATATCGCTAAAATCGTATGCTTGCCTGTTACCATACGATGACAGTCCCATTAATTTATATTCATCCGCATCGCGGGTAAAACCGCAGAACTGCGTAACAAGTGAATAAAAAATGCCCAGGCTATCGGGCCGCTCTATACGTTGTTCTATATGCAACTGGCCGGCTCTACCTATCGCCAGTTGCAGCGACACTCCATCACCTGAGCTGTCAATGGTAAGCACCATACTTTCGGCTAAGCCGGAGGCATAATACGCTGAAGCGGCATGGCAATCGTGATGATGATAAACGTGCAGTGGCGGACATGAACCAAAATTAAAGCGCAGGTAATCACTAACACGTTGCGGCCATTCGGTGCCCCAGGTGGCGCCATGGGTGGCCACAGCCTGTATATCGCCATATTGCAAACCGGCAATACGCAATACCTCGTTAATGGCTTTAAACGGTAATTGACCCGGTGCATGCTTAATGCGGCTCAGGCGCTCCTCTTCAACAGCCGCTACTACCGTGCCATCCTGCACTAAAACAGCCGATACATCCTGATATCCTAATCTAAAACCGCCGTTAATGCCTAAAACAATCATGTGTTATAGCTGGTGCGAAAGTGCCAAAGGTATAAAGTTGGGGCTTATATGTTTACCTCTATACCGCCCTGCTGCATGCTGTAAGCTGCCTTCTCCAATATACGCACTACGTCTAAACCCAAATACATACTGCTGCGCGGAATGATTTTGTTGCGAACACAGTTTCTAAAGTCGCTAACCATGCTGAATAAGGGTTCATCCTGCTTGATATACAAACTCGTTTTCTTAACCTCCGCATCCAATAGTTTATCGCTACCTGTTAAATACGCTGTTTTATTATTCTCCAGCACCTCCACCTTATTATCGGTAGCCAGGTCGTTGAACGTAATAGTTTTTTGTGCGCCTATAAAATTAATTGAACGCACCTTGTTGGGCGATATCCAGGAGCAGTAAAGCGAAGCATTACAACCGTTGGGGAACGTTAGGAATACCTGCACTACCTGTTCCACTTCTTTATGAAATGCATGACTGATAGCCCTCACTTTTACCGGCATTTTTCCCAACAAAAACAAAAGAATAGAAAGATCGTGACTGGCCAGGTCGTACAAAACATTTACGCCGGTACGGGTCCATACAAAGTTGCTGCGGTTACCTTCTATAAACAACAGATCTTCAAAGCCGGGGCTTTGGAGTAGTTCTTTAATCTCCAGTATGGCATTGCTGTACAGATACGTGTAATCTACCATCAGCGTTAACCCCTTCTTTTCGGCCAGGTTCATCAACTCGTAGCCTTTCTTTTCGGTAGGCGAAAAGGGTTTCTCTACCAACACATGTTTACCTGCCTCCAGCGCCTGCTTGGCAAGGGTATAGTGCGTTGAAGGATAGGAACTGATAATCACCGATTCGATAGCTTCATCGTGCAGCACATCAGCAGCGGCGGAAGAAGTGATGGTTTCGGGCAGGTTAACCTGTGCAAACTTTTGTCGTGCAGGATTTATGTCGGCAATGCGCAGCAGCTGGCAGTCTTTAACCTGCAACAGATTGCGGGCCACTTTGGGGCCCCAGTAACCGTATCCTATTAATCCTACATTCATAACGCCTTCGGGTAAATATAGAACAGTGCCGCATATCAGAACAATTATTGCCTCTTAAAAGTAAATTAGAAGCATCAAGCCTGTATTTAAGCTGCGTGCGTTCAACACAAGGCATGCTTTTAATTGATACATTTGTTAGAGTAGTTAAGCGATTACTATGCAGGTATGTTTTGTAGCACTGGGTTCGGAACAGTTGGCCATTAGCCTGTTATCGGCAATGGCCAAACGCGCGGGCCATAAAGTGGGCCTTGCCTTTAGTGCATCGCTGTTTCACGATCGCTTTAATTTAGAGATACCAGCCCTGGGCCGCTTTTTTGATGATACGGCTGAAGTAATGGCGGCCATTAAAGCACAACAACCCGATGTGTTGGTGTTTTCGGTGCTTACCTCTACGTATCAATGGTCGCTGCAGATTGCGCGGCAAGCCAAAGCACTGAACCCAAACATAAAAACGGTGTTTGGCGGCGTGCACATATCCGCTGTGCCCGATTTGGTAATTGCCAACCCCGAAGTGGATTATGCAGTTGCCGGCGAAGGAGAGGTTTGCTTTTTACCGATATTGGAACATGCCGAAAAAGGCGGTAACGAACCTATACCCAACACGCGTTATAAAACAGCAGATGGTCGCGTGATACGTGGCTTGCAGGCAGGCTTTACGCAAAATATTGATGAGCTGCCGCACTTTGATAAAGAATTGTGGGAAGAGCACATCCGTATTGGCGATTTGTATTTAACCATGGCCACGCGCGGTTGCCCTTTTACCTGTTCGTTTTGCTTTAATAACTTCTTTCACCGGCTGCCCGAAGAACGGCCCGGTAAATATGTTCGCACCCGTAGTGTAGAGCATATGCTGGAGGAACTGCGCATTGCTAAAAAGCGTTACAACTTAAAGTATGTCGATTTTCAGGATGATGTATTTACCGTAAGCAAACCGTGGATGAAGGAATTTCTGCCGCGTTATAAAAAGGAAATAGGTGTACCGTTCCAGGTGCTTACGCATCCGCGCTATATGGACGAAGATGTTGCCGGCTGGTTAAAAGAGGCGGGTTGTAACTGGGTGCAGATGGGTGTGCAGAGCATGAGCGATGATTACAAAAAACAAATTCAGCGTTATGAGAAGGCCGACCACGTAGTGCGTGCGCTGGAAGTAATGAATAAAGCAGGCCTAAGCCCTAAAGTGGATCATATGTTTGGCTTACCCGGCGAGCCAATGGAAGCACAGGAAATTGCAAGAGAAGTATATGCCGAACAAAGTCCGCGCCGTATACAAACGTTTTGGACCTGCTACCTGCCCGGCACCGATATGATGAAGGAAGCGGTTGCTAAAGGCGAGCTGAGCAAAGAGCAGGAAGAGCGGTTGAATAAGGGCGAAGACTTTTATTTCTTCCGTAACCAGGATAATATAAAGGATCAAAACAGCGTAAACACCTACCAGGCGTATGAAAACCTGTTCCGCATGTTTCCGATACTGCCGGCAAAACTGCGTAAGCGTATGCGGCCCAAACATGTTGCCTGGATACCCGGCTTTATTATGCGGCCGGTGGCATTGGGCTTAGATGTGCTCACCGGTTTCCGTTTCGGCAATCCCGAGTTCAGGGCTTATGCCAATCATTATCTGTTTCATCTATATCGTTTCTTCCGTAAACGCATGGGCCTGGGCAATGCAAGAGCCACCACACCTAAAAAGGATAACCAAACACCCGAGCGCACCGAATTGGCCGGTGCCACTGCCGCTTGATAAAA
Organism: Chitinophagales bacterium; assembly: GCA_046329495.1. GTDB lineage: Bacteria > Bacteroidota > Bacteroidia > Chitinophagales > LD1 > Bog-950. The sequence continues at coordinate 56,083 of JAXLUO010000001.1, forward strand.
GCCCTATGTATTTTTAAACTTGCAGCGAATTATTCCACACATGAGCAACCTACGTTTGGCCTTAGCACAATTACTGGTAGAAGGTGGCGAAGCCGAACGCAATTTTGAACGTGCTGAAAAACTGATAGCACAAGCCGCAGCCGAAAAAGCTGATTTGGTTTTACTGCCCGAAACAATTGATTTTGCATGGACGCACCCGCGTGGCTTAGAGGAGAGCTTACCCATACCCGGACTTTATAGTGCTCACTTCTGTACTTTAGCAAAAAAGTATGGCGTACATATTTGTGTTGGGCTTACCGAAAAAACCGAACAGGGTAATTACAATACTGCCTTGCTTATTGACGATAGCGGCAACATCCTGCATCAATACCGTAAAATAAATTTATTGACGGTAGAATTCCCTTATTACAAAGTTGGGCAATCACTAACCGTAGTTGATACTAAGTTTGGTAAAATAGGATTGAACATCTGCGCTGATAATTATCACGACTCCTTAGCCATAGGACATACACTGGCGCGTATGGGCGCACAGTTAATTATTTCCCCCAGCTCGTGGACGGTGGATTATGGTGTTACTGAATTAGACGACCCCTATAAAGATAAATGGCTGAAGCCTTTTAAAATTCTGGCCTCCTATTACAACCTGATTGTTGCCAGCACTACCAGTGTAGGTTATATAGTAGGCGGCCCTTACGAAGGCAAGAAGATGGTGGGCTGCTCGATGGTGGTAGATAAAAGCGGCATCGTAAAGCAAGGTGTGTTTAATGAATTTGCAGGTGATTTGGTGATTGCCGATTTAACCCTGCCCGAACGCAAGGAAAAAGGAACCGAGATAGGTGCTATGTTGCAACGCCGTGGTTTAAAACCGGAGGATTACCTGCGCGATGAGTAAGCAAACGGTTATTGTAAATGGTAAACCTACTACACTAAGCTACCGCGTATGTGTGCGCTGTGTGCAGGATAGCACCGTTCCGGGCATCCGTTTCGATGCTAAAGGCGTTTGTAATTTCTGTGCTTTACATGATAAGCTCTGCAGCATCTTTCCCGAAGATGAAAGAGGCGAGGCTTTTTTAAATAAAACCTTTGCTGCCATTAAAAAGCAGGGACAAGGCAAGAAGTATGATTGCGTTGTAGGTATTTCCGGCGGTAGAGATAGCACCTATTTGCTATGGAATGTTGTAAAGCGCTGGGGGCTGCGTCCTTTAGCTGTGCATTTTAATGACGGCTTCGATAACCCCGTTGCAGGCGAGAATATGTTGCGCGCTGTTAAGTTGTTGGGCGTTGAGCTGCGCACCATTACCAGCGATTACCGCGAAGGGAAAGAACTGAAGATTGATTTCCTGAAAGCAAGCACGCCCGATTTGAATATGGGCACCGATATAGGTATCGCTTCTTCGCTGTTTGGTGTGGCAGCAAAGGAAAATCTGAACTACATTCTTATCGGGCAATCGTTCCGCACCGAAGGGGTAAAGCCTTTAAGCTGGAGTTTTTTTGATGGCGATTATCTGCGTGCGGTACACAAGCAATTCGGCACTACCCCTTTGCGAGCCTGGAAACCCGAAGACCCCGGCTTTAACCTCGGTATCCGCGAAATGTTCTATTACACCGCCGTGCGTGGCATTAAAACTATTCTGCCCTTCTACAACTTTCCCTACAATCGCAAGGAAGCTACCGAATTAATTAAGCGCGAACTGGGTTGGGTATATCCCGGCGCGCATTACTACGATGACCTTTACCATAGCTTAATAAAATACGTGCACCGCGTTAAGTTTCATATCGATATGAACATGAACAGCGATTCGGCTTTGGTGCGCAGCGGCCAAATGCCGCGAGAGGAAGCTTTGGCTCGCGCACATAGTGTTTACGCTATTGAAGACCCCAAGGTAATAGAGCTTTGCATTAAGCGCTTAGGCTTAACGCAGGATGAGTTTGACAGCTATATGCAATTGCCGCCTAAAACGTTTAGAGATTACCCCACCAGTTATCCTTATATACGTGCAGCGCGTTTGCCGATATGGCTATTCAGCCAATTACATTTATTACCAAGGGTTACTTACCTCAAATACTTCTCGTGCGGAGAGTAAAGAATTTTCACACGAAGGCACAAAGAATGAAAGACATCAAACACAAGTAGGAAAGAACAAGTCAATAAACCCTTCTTTACTTTGTTCCCTAGTGTCTTAGTGGCAAAAAACTACTGTTGTAGAATTTGAATCTCGTAGCTCTTGCGTTCCTTGTTGGTCAACTTCGCATCGCGCAACCATGGGTTCAGTATTTTTATGTGCTTGTATTTAAGATTGTATTGCGCGGCAAAGTCGGCAATATTGCTTATTGAAGAATCAACTGTAACGGTGCGATAGCTATAGGGCTGATACAATTCATCGGCACTTACATAAAAGCCTGCCTTCTGCGGTTGCGAGAAAAGGATCTTCATAGCAATCATGCGGGGCAGGTAACGCGATGTTTCGTTATTAAAAAACATCTCGTAATAGTTATTGGTCTTTTGATCGGCCACGCGGCTCTTCATGCCGGCCAAACCGAGGTTATACGAACCGGCAGCGATGGTCCAGTTGCCTAATTCGTTTTTAGCCTGGTTTAAGTATTTACAAGCTGCGTTAGTGGCCTTTTGCAGATTGTAACGCTCATCTACTTCACTATCTACCTGCAGGCCGTATATCTTGCCTGTTTCCTTCAGCAACTGCCAAAAGCCTACTGCACCAGCGGGAGATATTTCGTTGCGCAAACCACTTTCAATTAATGCCAGGTATTTAAAATCGGTAGGTACACCGTTGGCAGTAAGCGTTTTTTCAATTTCAGGAAAATAACGATTCGCCAGTTTCATGCTCATCAGCGTATTGCTGTGCCAGTACACATTAACCTGTAGTTCGCGTTCAATGCGCTCGCGCACTTCCGGATCTTCTAAAGGTACTCGCTCACCGGCAAAGTATAATTCACCCGTTATACTTATGGGCCGAACGGTTTGCAACGAATCAGCGGCCCCTGTAAGCTTAATGCCGGGGCACTCGTTTACACCGGTAAAAATATTGGTAGCCGGTGCTGACGTATTCAATCGCTCCATCACCTTTGCCGATACAAAGCCCAACAACAAACAAAACAGGGCCACCAGGGGCAACCATAACCTTTTACTTATGCGTGCTTTGGTTGGCACAGCATTATTATCAGTATTATTTATCATGTTTATTCCAGGACTTTTTTAAATACGGGCACCATCGAACATGGTTCGCCGTACATAATAGAACGCGCTACACCGGCCAGTTGTTTTGTTAACTGCACAAAAGCAGCTTCGGGCACGGCGCGGTCGCCACAGCCCTTAATAACTACGCGCTGTGCTTTAAACTGCTCCATATCCAGCGCGGCCAGGTTGCGGTATAAAAATATTTCCAACGCATGGTCGGGGTGCGAGCAGGCCACATCTTTAGCATAGGCATTTAACTCGGCCGTAATTACCATATAGGCCCACATGGGTATAATGGCATTTACGCTGCAATAAAGCGCCACGTAACGGCCGGTATACTTGCTCCAATCGGTATCCTTTACCTGCTGCCTGAATTCCGCTTCTTTCAGTATTAACCCTTTAAACAGAAAATCCTTCAGGTCTATCACATCCATCTCTTCCGCTTTAGGAAAATAATCGGCAAGGTCCAAACTGATGATTGCCTTTTGGGCTACTTTATTTACAATGGGCTTTATGTCGCTCATGGCACTAAATTAATGTAAATAAAAACAGCCCCGCTTTTGGCAGGGCTGCTTGTATAATTTTAAGGATTATAGCGCTTATTGAGCTGCTACGTATTCCAAACGGTCATCTTCAATATTAGCCAGTTTCTTCAGCACTTCGCCGGCATAGCCTGCTTTGTTTTGTAAGCGCTGTGCCATCTGTAATGTATACGGGCTAAAGTCGGTAATCTTAGCAGGCTCGGTAATGTTTAATGTTTGCACCACGTAAACGCCCTGTACACCTTCAATAGGTTTAGATGTTTGGCCTACTGCCGTGGCCAAAGCTGTTGCCACTACAGCAGGTTCGTAAGCATTGTTTACGCCAGGGTTAGCAAAGTTGCCTTGTGCGGTCATTGCAGGCTTACCTAACTTAACAGCTAAGTCGTCCACATTAGCAGCTTTCGCATCTTCTATCTTCTTAGCCAACAGTTCGTATTTTTTCTGCTTTAATACTTCTGCTTTCAGTTGGTCGCGCACGGCATCCATACTTGGGGTGCCTTTCGGACGAACAGCTTCCAGCAAGGCAACTACGTGCTTATCGCTGAAAGTAATCGGCGTTGATACGTCACCCTGCTTGGCATCATAGGTCCACTTCACCAGTTTGCGGGCCGAGCCTAAACCCATTAAGTTGTAATCTTCCTTACGCACAGGGTCGGCCTGGCGAACCGGCATGTTCAGCTTTTTAGCAGCAGCCAGGAACTTCTCAGCAGTTTGGTTATCGGCAGAGAAAGCGCTTGCCTTCGACGCAATGTCCTGTTGGGTCTGTTCGCCTACGCCAATCTTCTGGCTGATACCGGTAATTAACACACCACTCTTGGTTGGGCGGTCTTCAACCACCTGGAAGATAAACCAGGCGTTTGCTTTTGCATCAGGATAACGGTAGGTTTTACCTTTTTCAGCACGGTAGAAAATGAAATCATTCACCGGCTTTTCTTTTTCGTTTTGCTTCACCCAGCCTGCATCGCCGCCACGCATTTTCGATACCTGATCATCAGAGTACTGAACAGCCATTAAACCGAAGTCAGCTTTAAATGAATCAATAGCAGTGAATACGCTGTCCACAAACTTCATGCGGGCCTGCGCAGCTTCCTGGGCTACACCGTCAAACGAAATTTTGATTTCGCGGATGTGAACCGAGTCAGAAACCATTTTGCGGGCGCTAACCTTGCTAAGCTTATAGCTGCCGGCTTCAATGTAAGGCCCTATTACAGTACCTACAGGTGCTTTCAGCAACGAGTCCTTCATGGTGCTCATCAGGTTATCGCTGGTGTAGTATACTTCATCAAAATCAGCCGTGCTGTATAAACGGGTAAATACCGAATCATCAGAAACCGATTTGCCTGCCGCAAATTCAGCAACACGCTCGTTCATATCCTGGAATACTTTGGCAGAGTCGGCTGAAGACGGGCGGATATCGAAGGTTACATACTGTAAGCGACGGCTCTCTTCATCCTGCTTAAACTTACCGGGGTGTTCATCCAGGTATTTCTTTAAATCATCATCCGAAATTTTGATGTCGTTATCGTTTACATCGGTATAAGAAACACTAACGTATTTGAAATCTACGTTACGTGCCTGTTCGTTGTAATTCATTTCGCCCATCCAGGTTGGCACATACAAACCTTTGGTGATAAGTGATGAATACTTCGAGCGGAAACGGTTTTCCTTCATCTGCTTTTCGAAGTTCGCCCACTCGCGCTTGGCAGCATCTAAGTCAACACCTTGTTGCGGGTTTGGGTTGTTCAGGTTTTGCAGGTAACCGGTTACCATAGCCGGATCGAACTGACCGGTTTGCGGATTGCGGAAAATTTGAGCACCGGCAATTTCAGGGGCTACGTTCTCGCCGCTTACCAGTTCTTTCATTTCATCCAGCGTTACGTTAATACCCAGCTTATCGTACACTTTGCCGAAGATGATGCCCTCCACCATTTCGTTCCAGGTACGAACACGCACATAGTTCTGCATGTCTTCGCTAAGCGCTTGGCCGCGCATTTGGTCCTGCTGCGCTTTTTCGTTTTCCGCGTTGCGCTTGTCGTATTCGTTCATGTCGATTTTCTCGCCATTCACTTTTCCGTAGTAATCTTTACGGCCGCGCAGCACACTGCCTTGCGAGTTGGTAGCATCCATAATAAGGAAGCCTACAATCGATAAACCGATCAAGAAAATCAGCAAACCTGAACGCTGACGAATTTTTCCGATAACTGCCATACTAAGTTGAGATTTTGCCTTTTGGGTGGGGTGCAATAGCTACTCCTCCCCAAAAAGGGACGGCAAATAAAAAGAAATAAGGCGTAAAATGAAATAGAAACGGCATTTAGACCATAAAACAAGTTGAGCAGCGCGCCGGTGAGCCCCTTTCGGGCATCAAAGCCCATTCATTAACATGATAATCAACTGTTTATATACATAAAACAGCTTCAACCCGCTTTGCTTGCCTGGGCCGAGGCTATCCATACAGGCATCAGGAGGGCTTATTCCATTGAAAAAAGACATATTTGAGGCGTGAATTTTATAACAGGAGCCACCGGTTTAGTGGGTTCGCACCTGGCCAAACTGCTGTTAAGCAAAGGCGAAAAGGTACGGGCCATCCGTCGCAAAAACTCATCTATGCGCTTGTTAGGCGCTGATGCTGAGCGTATTGAGTGGATGGAAGGCGACCTGAGCGATATTACCAGCTTAGACGAGGCCATGGTGGGCGTAAAAAAGGTTTACCACTGCGCTGCCGTTATCTCGTTTATAAAATCGGAGGTTCCTTACATGCTGAAAGCCAATGTAGAAGGCACCGCCAATGTAATGAACGCCTCGTTGCAGGCAGGGGTGGAAAAGGTGGTACACGTAAGTTCTGTGGCCGCGTTCGGTATAGCCAACCCCGGTAAAGTTATCGACGAAAAATACAGCGACCCCAATATCAATAAATGTTTCTGGTATTTCCGCAGCAAGCAATACGGCGAGCGCGAAGCCTGGCGCGCCCATGCCGAAGGTTTACCGGTGGTAGTGGCCAGTCCGGGCACTATTATTGGCCCCGGTAACTGGGGGCAGGAGCCTAACTCACTGTTCAGGGATATTGATAAAGGCCTGCGCTTTTATACTAACAGCACCAACGGCTTTGTTGATGTGCGCGATGTGGCCGAATGCCTGTACCGGTTGATGGAAGGCAACTTTAACGGCGAGAACTATTTGATTGTTAGCGAGAACATGACCTTTAAAGACGTAATGTGGCAAATGGCCGATGCGCTGCAGGTGCGCCGGCCCGATTGGGAGGCAGGGGCTCTGCTAAGGCAAATAGCCTGGCGGGCCGAGTGGGCCAAAACGCTTTTCAGCAAACGAAGGCCGCTTATTACAGCCGAAAGCGCGGCTGTGGCCTCGCTCGACTTCTTTTACAACAACGAGAAAATACGCAAAGCCCTGGGCTATACCTTTATACCCATGGCACAAAGCATAAAAGATACTGCGGCCATTTACCGGCAACAACACCACAAAACATAAGGCCCGGCCATGAAAGCGATAATAACCCTTGCATTGCTGACACTAACAATTGTTAGTTGCACCAAGGAAAACACCGTTCCGCCCTTTACTTTACATGATCTTTCGCTGCAACTTACCGGCACCTACACCGGCACACGCTATTGCCAAAGCGGCAGTGGTATTAATGGCTATACATACGATACCGCTTATAATGTACAGCTACCGGTATCTTTTTTAAGCGATTCGGTGTTGGTGATTGAAGGATATGAGTTAAGTTTTGCCGGTAACCTGGATGCGCACAACTATTATTACTACAAGCCTGCTTCGGGCGGTGGAATTAATGCCCTGTGGGATAGCACCGGCCATAACCTTACCTTCAGTTTTTGGAGTGGCGGATTGGGTGGCGGAGGCGGCTGCACCTATGTGGTAAGCAAATAGCTGTTGTATTTAAAACTATTCATCTGTTTTAGTTACCTGCACCGGTGGCTTTGCCTTCTGCGCTCAAGGTCTATATTTGTGGTGCATGCAGGTTAAAATTGTAAATAAAAGCAACCATGCGCTGCCGGCCTACGAAACCGCTGGTGCAGCGGGTATGGACATACGCGCTTTTATAGAGAACGATATTGAGTTAAAACCACTGGAGCGTAAGCTGGTGCCTACCGGTTTGTTTATTGAACTGCCCGAAGGATACGAAGCCCAACTGCGCCCGCGCAGCGGTTTAGCCCTTAAGCACGGCATTAGTTTGCCCAATAGCCCCGCTACTATCGACAGCGATTACCGGGGCGAAATAAAAGTGGCGCTCATCAACCTAAGCACCGAAACCTTTACCATAAAAACGGGCGACCGCATTGCGCAAATGGTAATTGCCCGGCACGAAAAAGCAGAATGGATAAGTGTTGAAACTTTATCGGAAACCAAACGGGGCGAAGGAGGCTTCGGCTCTACCGGTAAGTAGTCGCGCTGCTTACAACGGTCCTAAAATTGTTTACTACCCTAATTATTATAAACGTTAACAGCAAATGAGAATCATTATCCCCATGGCCGGTTGGGGCACCCGACTAAGGCCGCACACACTCACCATTCCTAAGCCCATGTTGCCTATTGCAGGTAAACCCATTGTGCAAAGGCTGGTGGAAGACCTGATGAAAAGCACCGACCAGAAAGTTGAAGATATAGTATTCATTATCCGCGAAGATTTTGGCAAGGCAGTAGAAGAGAAATTGTTGCAGGTAGCAGCCGACGTAAAAAGCCGTGGCCATATCCGTTACCAGGATGTTCCCCTGGGCACCGCCCATGCTATTTTATGCGCCGGCGATTTTCTGGAAGGTAACGTAATTGTAGCTTTTGCCGATACCCTGTTCCGCAGCGAGTTTAAAATTGATGCAGAGAAAGAAGGTATCATCTGGGTGCAGAAGGTAGATAACCCTGCCGCCTTTGGTGTTGTGAAACTGAACAGCGATGGTGTTATTACCGAGTTTGTAGAAAAGCCCAAGGACTTTGTAAGCGACCTGGCCATTATCGGTATCTATTATTTTAAAGATGGCGTTTACCTGCGCAAGGAAATGCAATACCTGCTGGATAACGACATTAAGCAGAAAGGCGAATTCTGGTTAACCGATGCCATGGAGAACATGAAGGCCAAGGGCAGCAAGTTCTACAAAGGCGAAGTGGATGAGTGGCTGGACTGCGGTAATAAAGATGCCACCGTATATACCAATCAGCGGGTGCTTGAGTTTTTAAAGGATACACCATTGGTTAGTAAGGAAGCGGTTATGGAGAATTCGGTAGTTATACATCCTTGTTATATCGAACAGGGTGTAGTGATCAAAAATTCGGTAGTTGGTCCGCACGTATCGATAAGCGCCGGCACGGTAATAGAGCAAAGTGTAGTTAAAAACAGCATTATACAGGGCAAAACGGTGGTAAAAAATAAGTTAATAACAAACAGTATGATTGGAAATAGCGTTAGAATTGAAGGGCGTATGCAGGACTTAAGCCTGGGCGACCATAATGTAACGCTTGATTAGATACAGTTTACACAAAGGCGCAAAGACACAAAAAGGGTGTTGGGCATTGCCCGCACAAGTTGGCATGTCTTACTTCACAGCTTAGCGTCTTTGTGTAACCATAAAAAATTATTAGTGCGGAAACTACTTGTAATAACACTACTACTTAGCGCTGTAATGCTGCAGCAGGCATCGGCTTTTGCTATGCCCGATGGCAAGAACAAGAAAAAGAAGGATAAAGAAAGCAAGCAGCCAGTTACCAACCTAAATGGTGAAGCCCGTAAAAAGCTGGAAGGCGCTTTTATGGAGGCCGAAAAAGCAAAGGTGTTAGGCGATTGGGATGAGGCCGTAAAGAAATACCAGGATGTGCTGTTGATGGACCCGTCCATTGCTGATGTGCACTTTCAACTGGCGCAGATTTATTTTAACCAGGGTCGCTTACAGGATGCCGAAAAGGAAGCGGTTACCGCCGCTAAAGCAGATGCTACCAATAACTGGTACCTGGAATTGCTGGCTACGCTTTACATGAACACCGGCAAAATGAAGGACGCCGTAGAGACCTTTAAAACCCTGGTTGAGAAGTTCCCCAACAACCCCGATTACTACTTAAACCTGGCTTTTTTATATGCCAAGCAAGGCCAACTGGAACAGGCACTGAAAGTATACGACCAGTTTGAAAAAGGATTTGGTTTAGATGAGCAGGTGGTGGACGAAAAGAAGAACATCTACCTGCACCTGGGTAAGTTTAATGAAGCGGTTAATGAGGTAAAGAAACTGCAGGATGAGTTCCCCGGCGAAACAGAATACCTGTTGCAGGAAGCGGAACTTTACCGCGCCAACAAAATGAAGGACAAGGCCATGGAAGTGTACAAGAAAGTACTGGCCATTGAACCGGATAATCCGCAGGCGCAAATTGCTATTGCAGGATTAAGTGTGGGCCCTGCCAATCCCGAACAGAACAAAGAAAACCTGAAGGAGATATTTGAAAACCCCAAGGTGAGTATCGATACCAAAGTAAGTATCCTGCTTATATCCTATATCCAGATGAACAGCGAAGATTCGGTAAAACGCGCTGAAGGTATTGAGCTGGCTAAGATCCTAACCCGGGTGCACCCTGCAGAGGCAAAAGCTTACGCAGTTACCGGCGACCTGCTGTATATCGATAATCAGAATGAGGAGGCGCTGGCTGCTTACAAAAAAGCACTTGACTTAAACCCTGATGTGTTTGAAGTGTGGTATCAGGTAATGATGATCTATAACCAGCAGCGCGACTGGACCAACATGTTGCAAACCGCCAACAGCGCTATGGAGTTGTTCCCTAACCAGGCCGCTATCTACCTGTTTAAAGGCAATGCCGAACAACAGCTAAAGGAATATGATAAAGCTGTACGCAGTTACCAGAAGGGTGAAAAAATGGGGGCCGACAACCTGAAACTACGTGCACAGATTTTAGCGAACCTGGGCGATGTGTTCCACAGTTTAAACCGCAATGCCGAAAGCGATAGCTCCTACGAAAAATCGCTGAAGCTGGATCCTGATAATGCGTATGTGCTAAACAACTACAGCTATTACCTGAGCCTGCGCAAGGAGAACCTGGAACGCGCCAAGCAAATGAGCGCCTACAGCAACAAGCTGGACCCCGGCAACGATTCTTTTTTGGATACCTATGCGTGGATATTGTTTCAGTTAAACGATTACAGCGGAGCCCGCGAGTGGATCGAAAAAGCGTTGAAATCGGGTGGCGATAAAAGTGCCACCATTCTTGAGCATTATGGCGATGTGCTGTATCAATTAGGCAGTAAAGAAGAAGCCTTAAGCTATTGGAAAAAAGCCAAAGATACCGGCAGCGATTCGCCTACACTTGAAAAGAAAATAAGTGCGCAGAAATACGTAGAGCAATAAGCCTCAGCGCAAATACGTAAAACTTCCTTTTAATTTATACGTTGTGGTTTCGGCACCTTCATCGCCCGAATAGGTGAGCACATACACATACACACCCTGTGGCTGGGGTTTACCTTTGTAGTTGCCATCCCAACCTTCCTGGTAATCGAACGACTCGTATACTTTCTCGCCCCAGCGGTTATAAAGTTGCAGGTGAAAGAATACTACGTTACAGTTAAACTGTACCTTAAAGTTATCGTTGTTGCCATCGTAGTTAGGGCTAAAGGCATTGGGCACAAATGCTACGCAATGGCAATCGCGTGTTTTTACAGTTGTTGCATCGCTTACGCTACCGCAGCTATTGGTGGCCGTAACCGTATAAATGCCGGGCTGGCTTACCGTAAAGCTGTTTGCCGTGGAGTTATCCTGCCACAGGTAACTGCAATAGCTACAATTGGCAAGCAACACAAGCTGATCGCTGATGCAAATGGTACTATCGGGCCCAAGCTCAATTTTAGGCAAGGGTATTACCTCTACTGCTATGGCATCGGTAGCCACGCAGCCGTTGTTGTTTACCGAAACGGTGTAGTTACCTGTTTGCGTAACCGGCAACAGCGCTTGCGTGCTTCCATCGCCCCACGCATAAGTGGCACCAGTATAGGTAGCATCCAATATAAGTTGCTGCCCCTCGCAAATACTTGTATCAACACCCAGGTTAACTGCCGGTATTGGATACATGGTAACCTGCGTTTGGTCGCTTGCCGTGTTACACATATTGGTTGCCGATTGACTATATAAACCGCTTTGCGTTACCGTGAATGCCGAATCCGTACTTCCATCCTGCCATTGATACGTACAATTATCACAAGAGGAATGCAGCACTATAACGCTGCCTACGCAAACGCCGGTATCGGGCCCCAACTGTACGGTAGCAGCATTTAAAACGCTTACGGCAAATGCATCGCTGGCAGAGCAACCACCATTACTAACCGTTACGGCATAAGTGCCTGCCGTACTAATAGTTTTTACAGGGCTGGTTGAAGCATCACTCCAATGATACGTGCAACCGGGTTGGGTAACATCTTTTACAAGCGGCGCGTTACTGCATATCAGCGTATCGTTACCGAGATTAACGGCAGGACGGGCCACTACATTTACCTGGGCCGTATCGCTGATGGTGCATCCTGCGTAGCTAACTGTTACTGCATATTGCCCTGTAGTGGTAACCGTATAGGTGGCATTGGTGCTGCCATCCTGCCAGTGATAGGTGGCATTGGGTATACCACCGGCATTTAACACCAGCAAATCACCGCTGCAAATAGTAGTATCGTGTAAGCCTATGGCAGCCGGGTTACCTGTGCCCGTAGCCTCATAAAAGGGATAATTAGCCTGGGTTAAATTGGCTATCTGTTGCCCGTCTTCGGCATAATAATGAGGACCGATACCACCATTGCACACATTATTTACAAACTGGCCTGCCGTGCCTGGCATGGTAGTTACCGTAACAGGTGGGGTTGCAAGGGTTGAAGCGGTAATAAGGGTAACGCCTTGTCCGCCCCCGCCCCCGGTACCTACACAACCATATGTGGCTGCCTGGTCGCCGCCATCGCCCCCATTGGCCTGCAATTTCAGCGAGGAGCTAAAGTTTTGTACATCTAAAAAAATAATTCCGCCACCGCCGCCACCGCCAACGCCGTCGGCCGCCGCACCGCCTACAATTGTTTCATCAGCCCCGTCGGCAATTATGCTTTGCCCGTTTCCGCTTATTGTATTGGCTCTAATTACAATTATTCCGCCTCCGTTGGCTCCGCCGCTTCCTACACCATTGTTATAATCGCCACAACCGCCGCCACCTCCCATTATTAAGCGGCCGATATCAATCAGGCTCCTGAGTCCATCCCCGCCTTCACCAAAATTTCCGTCAACCGGACAGCCGCTCAGCGATTCGCCGCCATGCCCGCCATCGCTATAGCCACCGCCGCCGCCCCCACCATGGTTATGCTTGTTACCACCGCCCCCGCCGTTTATCAGCTTACCTTTCCCCCCCATTTTATCAATGTTCAATATTCCTACACCTTCACCCTTCTCTGCCCCGCCCGAATTCCACTGAAAACCCGGCTGCACTAAAGGGTAATAAAAATCGGGCGATCCGGTACCACAGGCCCCGTCGGGGTTGTTAGAAATTTGTCCGCCTATAAATCCCTTTCCGGTTACATCAATGTCTGCATGCAAACTAAGGGTGCTACTAACAAACAAGGCCACTACACCACCGGTTTTACCATTCCATGCTTGTGCTGTTAAAGTAGAGGTAACATCGGCATTGGTGTATTCAGGCACCTTTATCAATTGCACCGCACCATTCAGGTAATAGCTTTTACCTAAAGCTGCATTCAGCAATACATTATTGCCATTAACGGTTGCTACGCGTGTAAATTCGTAGTTGCCCACGCCATTGTCCTTTAGCATCATACCAAAATCAACACTGTTGTTGCTATCCACCACAGCGCCTTTCATTTGTATAATCATTACTTCATCACCGGCTGCAAAAGGTGCAGCATTATCAACGGTTAGCTGCGTAAAACAGGCAACGTTACCAATGGCGGTTACTGATGCATAACCATTTACGATACCGCCAATGGGAGTTTGTGCCGGCAACAGGGTATAGCAAAAGCAGGTGAGCAACAACAGGAAAAGTGTTTTCATACAGGTTACTTAAAAATAATAAGCTGATACAATTCTGTGTCACAGAACCGTCATAGGTGCATTAAAGATATGTATTTAACACAAAGCGTTGTAAATGCGCCTGCTATTTATTGCTGTAGTCAAACAGAAAATCGCGTTCTTCTTTCGTTAAGCTATCGTAACCCGAGCGGGAAATTTTATCGAGGATGGCATCAATGCGCTCCTGTTCGTTGCTGCTGCGCGATGCTTTACCTACCTGCGGATGATCGCTCTTATACGTAATCTTTACGTTGCGCTTAGGCTTAAACAAGCCCTTTGCTGCAGTAAAGGGTTTAAACACATCCACACCACCGTGCAAACTTTTTATATACACATAACCAAACAGCGATCCTCCTATATGTGCCAATCCGCCACCTACGTTATTACCAACCAGCATATTAATAACGCCGATTGCCAATGCAATAACCGCCACCCAAACAATCTTTACTTCACCAAACAGACTCAGGTTTACTTTGTGCTCGGCATTAAGCGCCACTGTAGCAAACATGATAGCAAAAATGCTGCCTGAGGCACCTACCAGTACAGCAGATGGTTTTAAATACTGGTAGGCAGGTATCAGGTTAATGCCACCCAAATAAAACAAGGCGCCCGCTAAACCACCCAGCAAATACAAAGGCAACACTTTTTGTTCGCCCAGATACAACACAAAAATTTCACCAAACCAATACAGGCCCAGCATGTTCAGCAGCAGGTGAATAATACCGCCGTGCACAAACATGTAGGTAATAAGCGTCCAGGGTTTGGCAGCTAATGCAATTACGCTGGCCGGTGTGCCTAAATAGCTTATTAACCATTGCGACGACCATGTTTTATCTATGATAATACTCGCCACCACAAACAACAGAAACAGCACCGTATTGGCAATAATCAGTTTTACCACTACGTTGCCGTAACGCAGGTAATATTTCAAATCGCCAAGGATGGAATTAGTCAACATACAAAAAGCACTCGTTCATTAATATAACGTAGTACGGTCCCTGTTCCAGATTTTAACCAGAATAAAACCAAACAAGGCACCACCTAAGTGAGCAAAGTGAGCCACATCATCGCCCTGTTGCATGGCTATACCACGGTATAATTCAAACAGCACATACAGCGAAACAAAATACTTGGCCTTAATAGGAATAGGGATAAAAATAAAAGCCACTTCAGTATTAGGGAACAACATGCCAAAGGCAACCAAAATACCAAACAGGGCACCGGAGGCACCTACTGTTGGTATACCATAAATCATGGCAGCAGCGTGATTGTATTCCACCTCTAAGGTTGAAGGCGCAAACGAGCCTGTCAATCCGTGAATCATCCAGGCCTGTACCGCGGTATGCATTAACATAGCCCCAAAGCCGGTAATAAAATAGAATAGCAGAAAGCGTGATGGTCCCCACACCCGTTCCAGTATGGCACCAAACATAAACAGGCCGAACATGTTACTGAAGATGTGGCCCATGTTGGCATGCATAAACATGTGCGTTATCAACTGCACCGGTTTAAAATACGGACTGGCGGGATAGTAAAGCGCAAACTGCTCGTACATGAACTCGGGCTTTACCTGTGTTATCAGGAAAACCACGACGTTTATCATGATCAGATTGAAAGTGATACTGCGCGTATTCAGCGAGTTGTTCATCATAAGCCGCAAAAATAGAATTACCCTTTAAATAGCAGGCTACCCTTAGGCAGCCCTTATGCTATAAGGACGTTAATAAACTCAAATAATTGCCTGTTTAATCAGCCAGTGAGAAACGCAGGGTTATACCGCCGCGGGTATTGGTAGTAGGGAAACCGGTCGAGATCTTCGGTATAGTCCGCGTTTGGTCGAAGAAGATACGCACGTTCAGGCGCTTGCTGATGATATAATCAATGCTCGGCTGAATGGTGATAACACGGCTGCCCTGGGTAATCTGCGGTTGCAATTCATCTATCCGGTGGTTGATGGTAATGTTATCGCGATAGCTGAAGTCGAAACGGAAGTTCAGGTCGTTATCTAAACGGATGCGCTTGCCCTTGATCTTAATCGGCAACTTCAGTCCTTTGATCTTATAACCTGCACCAATAGTAAATTGGGTCGAGTTCATTTCTATTAACTGGAAGTCGGCAAAGTTAACGGTAAGCGTACGGCTCTTCTTGTAATCAAACTTCGCGGTTACGTTGTTCTTAAAGGTCATGTCTACACCCACCAGCGGCGAGAACTGTTCGTTCAGCACTATGCTTGGCATGTTATACAGCGGGAAGTAGTTGCCGTTCAGCGTATCGCGCTGCGTAGGCCCTAACAGTTCGCCGTTACCCTTGTAACTTAAGTTAGTTTGGAAACTGTTTACCGTTAAGGTAGAGTTGTAACCGTGCGAAATGGTCAGGTTACTAAACACCTTTTGCGCCCACTTAAACTTGGTAAAGCCGTTGTAGCTAATACGCCAGTTAGGCAGCGGTATAGCTTTAAACGGATTGAGGTTCGCCTTGCGCGGATCGGTTTTAGTATACGCCGCAAGGAACGCCGGTATCAATACATCCTGGCTCTTAGGTCCGTAACCCTGCGCATAGGCATTATTCACCTCACCGGTGCTTGGGTTACGCCAGGCGCTGTCCGGGTTCGAGTTCGGGTTCTGTGCACCTAAGCGCTGCGATATAATAGGCCGGTTAGCTTCAAACGCGGCATACGTTTCCGAGAAACCGCGTGCATCAATTTTCTTAAAGAAAGTGTTAACCGGTATATACGAAATACTGTACGAACCTGCATCAACAGGGTTCAGGTGCGCAAAGGTGAAGTCGTTGGTAAGCGTATCGAAAACATATTTAAATGTTTGCGAATGGTTAACCGTGCGGTCCTGGAACAACGTCAAGTCAATCTTAAAGTCGGTCCATGGCTCTAAGCTGGCGGTAATATCCAAACGTTGCGAACGCGTTTGCATAAACTTCTGGTTCAGCAGGGTATCTTTTGTTATCCAACCATTGCGGGCGGCATCATCCAACCAGGCATCGCGGGTTATACGGTCTACACCGTTAAACCATCTATCGCCCGGCTGTCCGCCAAAGGCAAAGTCGTAGCCGGGTGCCTTCATCTTATAATCTACACCCAACACACGCGAGTAGCCCTGGAATCCCGGTAAGGTGGTGCTCTTATTCTCCTTGTATTCTACTGTTACTTTCTTCAACGCCAATACCGGACGTAAGGCTGCAGAGATAAACGGATCAGCCGGATATTGCTTGCTGCGGTAATCCTGCTTCTTCTGTTTAATAGCTTTCTTATTCGCCTTCAGGTCGTTCTTAAGCTTCTTTATCTCGGCCTTCTTCTTAGCCGTAGTATCGCTTTGGGCATCCGCTTTCGCTTTTGCCAAATCTTCTTTCAGTTTTACACGTCTCTCCTTCAGCTTTACAATTTCATCCTTAATCTTCTCGCGTGCCTTACGGATGGCTTCACGTTTCTTGTCGTTTTCCTTCTTATCACCGGCATTCGGGTTCGGTGCATTATACGTTTTCAGGAACGGCACCTTATCATACAGCTTACGGAAGTTAAGGTCCACTTTGCCACGGCTATTCTGCGAGTTATTCAGGATATTACCTAAGGTGTTCTGCTGCCATTTGCCTGTAGCCGTATCTCGCTGCCATGGCAGGGCCGTCCAGGTGTACGACGAGGAGTAACCCGCATTGGCTGTTACAAAATCAAATATCGGCAGCTTGTTAATTGGTATGTTATAGTTAACCGCCAGCGATTGGTTGTAATTGGTATTACGCCCGCCCTTCAGCACATTATCCCATACTTCTTTCTTCTCCGCCTTTGTATCCACCGGTCCGTCGGGTTCATCAATACGCGCCTGATTAGTGGCATTGTAATCAATACTCAGGCTCTTAAACGGATTATACTTAAAGGTATAGGTGCGCGTCCATCTAAAGTTTTTGAAATACGTAGCAGGTATCGTAAAGTCATCATCGCCCAACGGCCGCAGCTTAATTTCATTGAACTCGCGGTTCCATTCCGAGTTAAATGCCAGGGTGGAAGGGAATGGATTAAAGCTGAAATCCTTGATCAAATCCAGCCACTTCGATTTGCTCTTAATTACTTTCTTAAACGGAGCCAGGTCCTTTGTTTGCGGCGCAAAGCTCCAGCCAATAATACCCAGCCACGTTTTTCGCGAGTTCTTTTCGGTAAACGGATCGCTCAGCAATACTTCATTATAGGCATAGGTAAAGTTCCAGTTGCCGGGGTCGTATATGTGCGGCCGCTTGGCTTTGGTTTGCGGCACTATCCGCACGTTGCTAAAGTTAAAGCCCCGCCGTGTATTAATGGTTTGCACCTGCCGCAAATAGATTTTGGCGGAATCGTTGCCATACTTCTCCCGCAAGTTCTTCATTAAATCCTTTGTAGGGATATCAAATTGGTACGGGTCAAACTCCGGTGTGCTAAAGGTTTGCGCATACGCACCGTAGAATGGCAACTGCAAGCCCAGCTTCGATGGCAATAACTTACCTACCTGTATGCTGGTAGAAAAGTCGTATTGGTACATGTTATCCTTATAACGCTGCCCTATCTTCTGCTCCACCTGACCAAACCCGCGCGTGTGCATTCCACCCGATAGCGCTATGTTACCCAGGTCGGCCATTTTAATGTTTACGTTGGCTAACGCAGCCGTACCGCCAAACTCTTCAAAGCCCGTTACACGCAATTCGTTAAACCAAACTTCAATACATTTCGGCAAGCCGTCATCACCATCCGGCAATGGATTGTTCGGGTCGCTGCGCGAAGGGTTGCGTAAGCCCAGCATCATCGTCTTTACGGCACCTATATCGGGGTTACCTACTATACTTATGCGGCGGCCTTTACTATCGGTAGCTACAAACGGTGCGTTATGCGGAAAACCATCGGTATTATTCCGCTGCATCTTTAAATCGATAAATGCTTTCAGGTCAATTTCAACACTGTTGGCATCAGGCCAAACAAGCGCACGTTCGTCTTCGCTATTGTTGCTGTATAAACCATCCGGGGTTATCTTTAAAGGCACTTCGTATTGGTAGTAGTTGTCTTTAAAGTCGCTACCTAAACGGATAATGGCTACTACTTCATCATCATGCACCGGTAAAGCGCCATCCACGCGGTTAGCGTGTATAAACATCTTCATCTTCTTATACCGGCGGAAGTCCATGTTGATGTTCTTGAACAGGGCCTTGGTGCGGCAATCCTTCAGGTTACAAACGGTAATGCTCAGCGCCTGTTCGTTCTGTTGCACAAACTGATTGGTTTGCTGACCCAACGCCTGCTCGCGCTGTATGTACGGAGGTAACACATAGTTCACCGGCTTCTTGGCGCTGTTCTCTTCAATACTTACCGAGGCTACGTTTAAGAAAGGAGGATCGTTTTCGGTGCTCAACACTTCGCAAGGCTCATCCAGCGGCAGTGTATAGGTACGCCATTGGTTGCGCACCAGTTCCAGCGTTCCGAAACGCAGCACTACGCTATCCTGCCAACCGGTTAAGAACATCCGCATAAACTGGATACTCTTAAAATCAGGAATACTACCTACACGCGACGTGTACTGGCGGATAGGAATACGGAACTGCAGCCAGCGGTTAGGTATGCCGTTATTATCAGCACCGGTGCCTTCCACCTTCGATACAATGTAGGGGTTATTTCCTACATCCATTCCGGGGCGCATATCTATCTCATACTGAAAATACTCTTCGTTTTCGTTCAGCGAGTTATCCTTGTTCAGGTCTTCCTTCTCCGGCACGTTGGTTTGTGCGGTGGTCTGCACGCTGTTGTTCTGCACCGGCGAGTTACCCTCCGATCCGCAGAAATCCTTATAACGCGTTAAGATGTTACCGGTGCTACCATAAATATTTTCATCGCGGAAATACTTATAGTCATCACTGCTGGGGTCAGCGTTCAGCTTATCCCAGGCAGCCTGGTTTACACTACCCTGTACATTTTGCAGGAAGATGGCTTTACGCTGTCTTTCGGCGTCGTCATTCAATTCATCGTAACCCACGTCCTGCACCGGGCGCAGGTTTTGGTCGTTATCAAACGCATCCACCAGTGGAGGCAGGCGTGGTACACGGCCCCAGGCAGTGCTATCCATACCGCTGCCATCCTGTGTAATACCGTTTTCGTAACTCATACGCGAGTCGCGCAGAATGTCTTCCGAAATATTACCGAGGTTGAAATACAGTTTACCACCCGGCGAGGTTGTGTTATATAAGAAAGGATCCAACATCCAGAATTCAATGAACTCTACGTTGGTAGCTTCCAAATCGTTGTTATCAATGCTGCGCATAATACCACCCCAGCGCGTGGCCGGCGATTTCAGCGATCCATCGGTATTAATACCTGCCGATACGCCCGGGGTTGGGTTGTTGCTATACTCGTAGTTGTAAGCCCCGCGGTCTCTTGGGTAATACGATAAATCAAAAGTATACAAGTTTTGATCTAAGGTTTGTACCGGGCGGTTCGGAAATACTTCGGGCGTTGGCACTAAGCGCACGTAGTGGTTGCCCGTGTTGTTCGGGTCGTTCTTAACTACATCAGGCGCTGTACTATTAAAGAAGGAGTTGTCAATACGATACCAGGCAATTTTTGCGCGGTTGTAACCTGCCGTGCTATCGTTAATGCGGGCCACTTCGGGGAACATTACCTTGCCGCTTGCATCGGTAGAGTTACGCGGACCCGATGCCAGTTTCCAGGCAATGGGCGGTGTTTTTAAATCGTAGCCATTGCTTGTTCCTTCAAAGTCATCAATATAAACCTGACCTTCCTTGTTCTGGTTATTAATGGCACGCGAGTGACCCGGTTTCAAATACGCCACCTCGGCATACGAGCTGATGGTCGACATTTCCTTGGTGCTGTAAAACGGTAAACGGTCCAGCGCTTTAGTTAACCATGGAATGTTGTCTTCGTATTTCAAATCCAACCCCATAATGGTGTTGCGGATAGGGTCGTCGCCGATGTTTACCTTTTGCGTATACGGGCGCTCGCTCAATTGCATAATAGTAGCGCCGATGTTCAGGTTCTTATTAACCCGGTAATCGAACCGCGAACCAAACATGCTGCGCACCTGCGTGGCAAACAGGTTATTGTTTTCAAAGTCAACTTTTATCTGCTGACCGCTATTCAAAATACCCTGGTCAATAATGGTAATACGGCCCAGGTTATAGTCCACAGTATAATGCGTGCCTTCCGTCAGTTTCTGTCCGCCGGCGGTAACCACCACCGAACCTTTCGGTATGTTACCCGCTCCTAACGAAATCTCGCGGTTGTTGCTTCCCTTGTAGGTTCCTTTAATTACAAAGCGGTTGTATTCGGGGAACTGTTGCGCCCAGTACTTGGTACTATCATACAACTGCTGATACACATACTGCTCGGCCAGGTTACCGCTGCCGCAGGCATTAAACGCCGCACGCAGGTTACTGCCAAACGGTTCTTTCTGCGGAAATATCAACCGGCCGTTTTGGGTTAAGATAGTTACACCGGGCAGGAAGTCGAATAAACCGTCGCGCTGCGGGTCGCCGTTCATGTTCAGGTTATCCATGTTCATCACGTGGATCAACTGGTCGCCTTCCAAACAACCTTTCGGCATGTAACGCTTTAAACCGCCGCCGGGGTCGTTATAGTAAACATCCAAACGGAACTCCTCGTTGCTTACGTTATAAGCGCCTAAGGAGTAGATGTTCTTCATCATCAGGTCCCAAATTGGCAGGTTCGGGCGCACGGTAGTAGCCTTCAGCATTTTCAGGAACAACACCTTGCTGGTACTGTTAGAATCCGGCGGCACCTGGTTACCGAATTCACCCACCTGAAACACCTGGCCGTTGTATTCGTACTGATACGCTACGGCCAATACCTCATTCGGGTTTAACTGGGCGTTCAGCGATATATAACCTAACTGACGGTTAAAGGTATATTCCGTTTCCGCTAACTTACGGGCGTAAGTCTTTTCAAAATCCTGGCCCTGCTGGGCACCGATAATGTTGGTCATAGTGGCCACCACATTATCTACCAAACGATACGAAGGCACCCCAATCAAGCGGTTATACAAATCGTTCGATTCGTTGCGTGGGCGCGAGTCGCCATTAGAGGTTGAAGTAACATGCAGCGAGTCGTACGGTTTGCCTTCACCCAAATCAGCCAGGGCTAAAACGTCGCGAACGTTCTGGGTGCTACCGTTCCGGTTGGTTACCCAAACTTCAATACGCGTAATGTTTACTACACTGCGGATGTTGGGCAGGCCCGATAAAGCCTGGTCGTATAAATTGCGGAAGTACTGCGCTAAAAAGAAGTGCTTGTTCTCTTCGTACTGGTCGGAACGTAATTCAAAGGTTTGTTTCTGGGCGCCGTTTTCAATTACCAGCGTTTCCTTCTTCGATTTCTGTTGCGATATAACACTGGTCCACGTTAAGCGGCCGAACTGCAATTGTGTTTTAACACCAAACAGCGTTTGGCTACCTGTAATTAAGCGCGTTTGCAGCGGCAGGCTTACGTTACCTGCTTCAATTACCTTGATGATATCATCCTGGTCGCCGGTATAACCCAGCTTAATCTGGTTATCGAAATCAAAACCGCTCTGGGTGTTATACTTTACGCCCAACTGCAGCTTATCACCAATTTTACCGATTACGTTGATGTTGATGTTCATGTCGAAATCGAAACCACCGGTTTTACGATTTCGGATAGGAATGTTGGGGTTCGCTGTTTTTTGCACGTTGGCGCCCAGCGTCATCTCCACGTTACCCTGCGGCCTGATCTCAATTTTACTGCCACCAAATAACTTATCGAAGAACTGTTTCTTTACCTGGATAGGCGGTACCAAACTCTTGTCTTCAATCAGGTTAATGGCGCTCTGCCTTTCCTTCCAGTATTGCTGGCGCTCCTGCTGTTCGGTATATTTCAGGTAATCTTCATACGTCATGTACGTGGGCGGGCGCACATCCACGCCATTCACCTTTTCGGTTAACACATACATGCCCGTGGTGGGGTCGTATTCTACATTCTGTTCAATGGCCGGTGGGTCCTTCAGGTAAAACGGATCATTCGGCTTATCGCTCACAAAGTCGCCTTCGCGCTCCTTCATGGGGTATTTTAAATCGGTAGAACCCGTGCCGCCGGTGGCACCGGTTGGGCCCGTAGGTGCTACAGGGGCCATAGGCGGCTCCAGCATAGGCATGGCAGGCATTGCGTTGGCAGAGGTGCCCGCAAATGCAGCAAACAGTGCGCTGATGCACACCAGGGTAACAATCCTAAAGCTTACCTTTTTGCTACGAACCACGCTTTCTTTTTCGTTTCTACAGAATACTATCCTATGGTAGTGGCAACACGGATTTTACCGCTAAGCCCCTACCGGTACTTATAATAATTTCAATGCATCTTTAATCAGCCCTTCCACACTTTGCCCCGGGTTAGACTGGATTAACTTCACCACCACCTTCTCTGCCGCAGGCTTGCTGAAACCAAGCGCAACGAGTGCAAATAACGCCTCCTCTTTTAATCTATTGTTTTGCGTTGGTAATAAAGTTCCGGTTTCCGGTAGTTTACCAACCTTGTCTTTCAGTTCCAGTATAATACGCTTGGCGCTTTTGGGGCCAATGCCTTTTATACTTTGTATCATGGCCTCGTTTTCGGTAAGTATGGCCTGCTTAATTTCGTCCGGCTTAAACGAGGATAACATCACCCGCGCCGTAGCCGCACCCACACCCGATACCGAAATCAGTTTCTCAAACAGGTCCTTTTCGCTCTCTTCAAAAAAGCCGTAGAGGTCAAAACCACCAAGGCTTTGCCCGTCGTTCTTTACTACCAGTTGGGTAAACAAAATACACTGGTCTAACTGCTGCACCTTTTCGTAGGTGTACAGACTGATCTTAACCATATAACCAACACCACCTGTTTCCAGGTAAATATGGGTCGGACTCTTAAATGTAATTTTGCCACTCAGGTACGCTATCATGCCCGGGTAAATATCCTTTTGCCGCTAAAATAATTTTCTTGTCAAAGTTCAGGGTAGAAAAAGGCTATAGGCTACTGGGTTTGAGTGGGTTTTTATGCAGATTGTAGATGCGACTGTCTTATTTTACGGAGTCAATTTGCATCAGTTTCTCCGAAAATGCAAGCAATTTGGCCTCTTCAAACTTACCGGCCAGTAATTGAATGCCGATAGGCAGACCCTGTTTATCGGCTGCCAACGGCAACGAAATACCCGGAATGCCCACCAAATTTGCCAGAACTGTATAAATATCAGCCAGATACATCTCTACCGGGTTGCTGGTTTTTTCGCCAAACTTAAAGGCCGTGGTAGGGGCAGTAGGCATCAAAACAAAATCATACTCCTTAAAAATCGCATCGATCTTGTCTGTTAAAATGCGGCGCACCTTCTGGGCGCGGCTGTAATACGCATCGTAATAACCGGCGCTCAACACAAAAGTACCCAGCATAATACGGTTCTGCACCTCGCGGCCAAAGCCCTCGGTACGCGAACGCTTGTAAACACTTTCCATGTTCTCGGCCTGCGGCGAACGGTAACCATAATGCACCCCGTCAAAGCGGGCCAGGTTGCTCGATGCTTCTGCCGTGGTTAACACGTAGTAGGTGGGTATCAGGTATTCTAATAAGTCGAACTCAATCTCCGTAACTGTGTTGCCAGCCGCTTTTAAGTTGTTCAGCAGGTTTTCGGTAGCGCTGCGCACTTCGGCATTCAGGCCTTCACTCTTCAGGGTAGAAGGAAATACCGCAATACGCGCCGGCCTATCAAACGTTAGTTGCTGCGAATACGCCGGAACAGGTTTCGAAGAGGCGGTAGAATCGTAACTATCCTTGCCCGAAAGCACTTCCATTACCAATGCCATATCTTCAATATGGTGGGTAAAGGGGCCAATCTGGTCGAACGAAGAAGCATACGCAATCAGTCCCCAGCGAGACACACGACCGTAAGTTGGTTTCAATCCGGCGATACCGCAAAACGAGGCCGGCTGACGGATAGAACCACCCGTATCAGAACCCAGCGATACATGGCACAAATTAGCCTGCACGGCTACTGCACTACCGCCTGAGCTTCCGCCCGGTACGCGGGTATTATCCTGTGCATTCAGCACCGCTCCGTACGCCGAATTTTCGTTGCTGCTGCCCATCGCAAACTCATCACAATTGGTGCGGCCGATCAGGATGGCATCCTCGGCTAACAGTCGTTCGGTTACGGTTGCATTAAAGATAGACGTAAAGCCGCCCAGTATTTTAGAACTGGCCGAAACCTTGTGGCCTTTGTAACAGATGTTATCCTTTAGCGCCACGGTAATGCCAAACAGCTTACCCAGCGGCGTTTTGTTCTTTATTTTCTCGTCAAGGGCTTTGGCCTGTGCCATCGCATCTTCCTCAAAAACCTCTAAATAAGCGTTCAGGTGCCGGGTATCGGCAATGCGCTGCAGGTAGGTTTTTACCAGGGTTTCGCAGGTGGTGGTGCCGGCCAGCAAATCGGCTTGCACGCCGCGGATGGTGGGTTGGGATAATACGGCCACTCAATTCGGTTTAAACTGATTACGGAAAATGAAACGGAAAACCGCTTACGGCTTAGGTTGCTCGGTGGTATTGGTAGTTGCAGGCTTGTCTTTCATGCCTTCTTCTATCTCGGTTTTAATGTTGCTTTTAGCCGCATTAAACTCGCGCACACCCTGGCCGATACCACGCATCAATTCAGGGATTTTTTTACCACCGAAAAGCAATAGTATGGCTATTATGATAAGAACCGTTTCCTGGGTGCCAATTCCAAATATGGCATATTGAACCTGCATGACTCAAATTTTAGGGCCGTAAAGTTACCACAAAATGCCAAAGGGGCAAAGTTTTAACGTAATGGTCTAATCCGCCAGCCAAAGCGACGGGTCCTGGTGTTCCTTCCCCTTCCACACTTCAAAGTGCACCTTGGTCAGGTCTTCGCCCTTATCCGTATGTATAGTGCCCAGCGATTGCTTGATGGTTACCTGCTGCAGGGCCTTAACGGTGGTAGTTTCTATATTGCTATACACGGTAAAATACTCGCCGTGCTTTACTATAATACAGTTCTGTATGGTTGGTAAATAGAACACGCTTATCACGGTTCCGCCAAAAACGGCACGGGCTTCGGCATTGGCCTCGCTCTTAATATCCACCCCGTTGTTATTGGTTTTTACACCGGCCAATAAAGGGTGTTCGTGCACCCCAAACTCCGATATAATATGTCCGCGCAACACCGGCCACGGCAGCTTGCCTTTGTTCTTTTCAAAATCGGTAGATAAAGCCCGCTCCTGCGGGGTCATCGGTATCACCTCATTCTTTTTGGTGGTAGGCGCATTGGTATTGTTAGTTCCGCCGCTGCTTTTTTTGGCTTCATCTTCTGCTTTCTTTTTAGCAGCGCGTATCTCATCTTCAATAATAGCCTGTATGCGGTTGTTTAACTGCTGGGCCGCTTTGGCCTTTTCGTCCACCTGTTTACGCAGCTTCTTCTCCTTCTCCAGCAACTTGCCTACGGCCTGGTCCTTTTCCTTCTTCTCGCTCTCCAGTCTTTCTTTCTGCTGCGTCTGGTTATCCAGCAGGTTTTCTTTCTTCTCCTTCGTATCCTGCAGGTCGTCTTTCTTCTGCTGCAAATCCAAAACCGATTGCTGTAAGGCCTTCGCCTGGTTTTTGCGGAACTCCCCTATCTTCTGCAAATAGTTGTAACGCTGTATGGCTTCAAATAAGGAATTAGAGGAAAGCAAAAAACCCAACTGATTTTGCAGGGTAATGTTCTCGTAGCTTTTGCGCAGCATTACCGCATACGCCGCTTTCATCTTATCTACTTCAATAGTTTGCTGCTCAATTTTTACCTGGGTTTCGTCAATGTCCTGGTCCAGGTCGCTTATCTGGTCGCTGATGTTGTTGATGAGCTTTTCGCGCGATTTAATTTTGGCCTGCAGCGATAAAATTTCGCTCTGGTTCTTTTCCTTCTTGGCATTATTAGCCTTCAGCGCGCTTTCAATCAGTTTAATTTCGTCCTGCAGCTTTTTCATCTGCTTTTCTAACTGATCCTTCTTTTGCTTGCTGTTCTGCTGGGCCTGTGTAAACTGCGGGGCAAGGGTAAGCATCATTACAGCAAGCAACAACCCTATATACCTGAACCTGCGTTCGGTGGCGGGGCGGGTGCTTACTGTTAATCTGCTCATTCTATCTTTTTATACTTCGGGCTAACATCAAACGGAAACTCCATATCCTCGTCAACCCGTACCTTGGTTATATCTATCTGCACACGGGTAACCAAACCATCGCGGTTAAATTCCACATTGCGCTTATACGAGAACGTTTTTCCGTTCAAATCATTATACGCGTCAAAAGTAACGGTCATAACCTGCTTCAACATTTTGTCTTTCAACACTATTCTGGTGATGGTGTAGTGTTGTGGCTCCACCCAAATGCGCTCCTGCAGCATATCCGTTTCATTAATCAGCAGCAGCAGACTATCGTCGCGCACAGCAGTACTGGCCTTTTCCTGTATATCTATCTTGGTACCGGCCAACGCCTGTTGCAGCATGGTAAACTGCACCGGGAACGATACCAGCGCCTGCACCACCCTAAAATCGCGCACGCCGTATTCCTCGGTTAAGCGGTTTAATATCTTAAATGTATCGGGCGTTATTAATACACGCACCCCCTCAATACCCACACCATTAAACAAACTGGCCCATATCAGGCTGTCCTTCTTTAAACGGATGGTGCCCTGAAAGTCCTGCTCCTTTTGCCCATCATCCCACTTAATTTTTGCCCGCACCGATACCTGCTTATAGCTAAACTGTGCCGCCTGTACCTTACTTAAAATGCTGTCGTAGCGCAGGGTGGTGTCGCTAACCAGGGTAAACGTGCTATCGGTACTTGCTGTTTGCTGTGCATGGCTGCAAAACATGCTTAGCAGTAAAATCCCTAAAAAGTAAACCTTCATTCCTCTCATTCCTTAGTATATACTGCGCTTACAGGTAAATAACGTGCCAAATATGCCTCAAATTTCGCTTCAGCGCCTTGTATAGCAATAGTTTGTTGCTCAACTGCTTACTAAAAAGAACATTTAACAGATATACTTTAGGAAATCACTTCAATATAAAGGACTTAGGCAGGTTAAAAACCACACTTTTGGCCTTGGTGTATATCCCCAAAAGCCAATAAACCGGTTATGACTCAATCTTCTACCCTTCGTATTACCTTGCTCAGCATGCTGCTGTTGTTGGGTGTTTCTGCTTTCAGTGCTCCCGTAGCCAAAGCCGATTCGCTGGCAAAAACTACGGCCAACACCGTGGTGGTAAGCGCTGCCCGCAAAGTGGGCGATAAGCTTTTCAGCAAGTTGAAATTCGATAAAGCCATAAAGGCCTACACCCGTGCCTTAAGCACCGATGGCGATACCGTGTATGTAATACAGCGCATTGCCGAGAGCTATAAAATAAAAGGCGATGCCCGCAGTGCCGAAAGCTGGTATGCACGCATAGCCAACAATCCTAAAATGAGCGCCGATAGCAAATTCAATTATGCCGAGGTGTTACGCAACAACAAAAACTACACCGCCGCTCAAAAATATTACGAGGCCTACCTGCAGGCTAACCCTAAAGCCACCGGCATCCGCCAATCGTTGGCCGAATGGAAAAACCTGGGCGAACTGACGAAAGATAACCCCGCTTACCGGGTAGAGATCTCCAGCATCAGCACCGCCAAAGCCGATTACGCTCCTATGTTTTATAAGGATGGTCAGTTACTGTTTACCAGCAACCGCAAAAACAAAAAAGCGGTGTTCGATAAATGGAGTGCCGACCAGTTTAGCCGCATTTACCTGGCCAGTATGGATAGCACCCAGCGTGTTACCGCCATCGGTTCAAAAGCAAAGCGCAAAATTGCTACCGGCAGCGTGGCTTACAACAAGCAGAACGATGAACTGATTTTTAGCCGCAGCAGTTTTAAAAAGAAAGCACTGGTAGCGCAAAACGGCAAAAAGGTGCCGGCTATGCAGTTATACTCTTCGGTGTTTAACGGTAAAAGCGCCGGCAGCCAGGTGGCCTTACCTATTAATGTTGCAGGTTATTCAACCGGCACACCTGCTTTTAGTAAAGATGGTAAAACCATGTATTTCGCCAGCGACCGCCCCGGCGGCCTGGGTGGTACCGACCTTTACTACAGCACCCGCGATGCCAACGGCAAGTGGAGCGAACCAAAAAGTTTAGGCGCTAACATCAACACCGCCTTCGACGAAAAATACCCTTTTGTAGCCGAAGACGGCACCCTGTATTTTGCCAGCAACAACCCCGGTGGTTTAGGTGGGCTTGATGTTTACAAGGCTAAGTTAGAGAACAACAGCTTTAGCGCTGCCGAAAACGTGGGCGCCCCGGTAAACAGCAGTAAGGACGATTACGGTTTTATTATGGCCCCCGATAACAAAGGCGGCTACTTTACCAGCAACCGCGAAGGCGGCATGGGCGAAGATGACATCTACAAGTTCACCTTCGATATCACCAAGCTGGAATACAAAGTAACCGTTAAGGTGGTTGAAAGCCTTCACCAAAACCCGCTGCCTTTAGCCACCCTGGCGCTGGACTGCAAAGGCATGAACCCCGAGAACACCCTGGCCGATGAAAACGGCGAAAAGCAGTTCACCATCAAAGGCGGTAAAATTTGCTCGCTGGATATTATTGCCGATGGTTACAAACCCGGCAACCTGGCCATTACCCCGGCCGACCGTGGTAAAACAGTTACCGTTACCCTTAACCCCGACATTATTAAATGGCAGGTTACCGTGTTGCAGAAAGAAAATATGCAACCTGTGCGCGATGCGGCCATTACCATCATTAACGGCGATGGTGCCGAAATGAACTACGTTACCGACGAGAACGGCAAGTTTGAAGCCACCCTGCCTGCTGCCAAATACAAAGTTAGCTCGCACGATTACAGCAGCGTGCAGGACCAGTTTACACAAGCCGATGCCGACAAAAGCAGTTTAGTGCTGGCCCGCCAGTATTTAATTCCTCGTAACGAACTGGCCGTAAACGTGCCTTTAACGGCCAACTGTTTCTCTTCGGCGGTTAGTGTTACCGATTTAGGCAACGGACAAACCTATGATGTTAAACCAAACACCAACGGTGTATTGCGTATCGATCTGAAGCTGGATAACATCTACCTGATTAAACACAACCAGCGTGTTGATACCATCAGCACCTACGACCTGCACCCCGGCCAGGAAATTGAAGGCCCCTGCAAATTCTTTGTAGGCCAAACATGGATAGTAAACAACATCTATTACGATTTCAACAAATGGAACATCCGTGCCGATGCTGCTACCGAATTGGATAATGTAGTGCGCCTGATGAAAGAAAACCCAACACTTGAAATTGAATTAGGCTCGCATACCGATTGCCGCGGCCCTGCCCAGTTAAACAACGTTATCTCCGCCCGCCGTGCTAAATCGGTGGTAGATTACCTGGGCGCTAAAGGCATTAAAAAGAAACGCATTATTGCTGCGGGTTACGGCGAGTTACACCCAACCAACAACTGCGTTTGCGAAGGCGACCAGAAGAGCGATTGCACCGAAGAACAACACCAGAAGAACAGAAGAACAGAGGTAAAAGTATTGAAGTACTAAACCGCGCACATCACCGCGCTATTTTATACTGTTCGGAAAACAGGGCCGGAGCATTTGCTTCGGCTTTTTTTGTGATAGAACACTGATTACGCTGATTGTTATGATTAACGTAGATTTTTGCGGTGTCATCCTGAAGGTAGCGATAGCGTAGTGAAGCCTGTCCGCCACAGGCGGGAATCACCTGCACCAAACCATGCAAACTGAAAAATAAATCATCCCTCTTTGGGTTAGTGTGTATTCCATGCGCAGGTCATTTTTTATTCCCGCCCCATTCCTTTTATTTGAACCTGCATGCGTAAGTGGGGGGTATTATGTGTTAGTGTTTTGGCCGTCATGTGTATGTATGCCCAACGCATACAGCCCGATACCCTTTGGTTGTATGAGGACAAAACAGGCACCCTAACCCTTACCGATGTTAAACAACGCACAGACTTTACCCCTGTTAACGGCTTAAACTTTGGTTACAACCCATCGGCATTTTGGGTAAAGTTTCCGCTTAAAAACTACTTTAACGGGCAGCCGTTTTGTGTAGTGGCCCGCCACCCCACGGTTTGGGCGCTCGATTTTTACCTGGTGCAAAACGATTCGGTAGTTGCCGAAAAATTAATAGGGCTTTCGCGCCCCCGCCGTAATAACGAAATACTATTAGACCGCTACTTTTTTGAGGTACAACCGGCCCCTAACCAAACTATTTATGTGCGCTTGCAGGAGGCCGGCGCTTCGTTGCACAACGAAATTTACCTGCAGCAAAAGTGGGATATGCACCGTGAAGCCACCATAGCCGCCATGTTGTATTATATAAGTGCGGGGGCGGTGTTGGTGCTGTTTATATATAGCCTGTTTAAGTTTATTACCCTGCGCAAAAGGCTGTTTTTGTATTACGGTATATGGATAGTTTCGCTCATTTTCTTTTTATGGTTGCAAATTGAGTTTGGCTACCACTACTTGCCCGAAAGCTGGATAAACTTTACCCACAAGTTGCGCTTTTTTATGATGGTGCCGCTGTTGGTACTTTGGCTGTTGTTCACCAAACAAATATTAGCCCTTAACGAAACCGGAAACAGCTTTACGCAAAAAGCATACTATGTGCTGCTGCGTATCTATCCGCTGTTTTTATTACCGTTTGCAGTAAACCTTTTGGGGTTTTCGTTGAGCGCAGCTGTACTTATTAAAACTTTTTACCTGCTTAGCATAGGCACTTTTGCTGTGGTGGTTTACAGTGCGGTTCTATCGGCGCGCAGCGGCCACCGCCCTGCTAAGTACTTTTTAATAGGGCAAATACCCTTTGTGGTAGCCTATAGTCTTATACCGTTCCGGAACTTTGGACTGTTGCCTAATTCCGAAGTAACCCTGTTTGTACCCTCGCTTTGCCTGATGTTTGAAATGGCGGTAATGCTTATTTGTATGGAACGCCACTTCCACTTTGAACAGGTTATTGAAAAAGCCGTGGCCGATACCCTGCCCCAACAAACCGTGTTAGAAACCCTGGTAAACGAAACCATTGAAACTACCGGCAAAGAAGAAATAGGTGCCGAACTGCTGGAACTATTTGAGCGCATAAAGGCCTTTTTTGAATTGGAGAAAGTATACTTGAATGCCGATTTAAAGCTTTCGGAAGTAGCTCAAAAACTGGCGGTGCCGGCCTACCAAATTTCAAAGTGTATAAACTCGTGCAGCAATATGCACTTTTTCGATTTTGTAAACAGCTACCGGGTTGAGGCGGCCAAGGCGCTTATTAAAACCGAGGAGATTAACCGGAAGTATACCATTGAATACATTGCTGCCAAATCGGGGTTTAACAGCAAGTCTACCTTCAATACCGCCTTTAAAAAGTTTACCGGAATGACCCCTTCGCAATACCGCTCCACCCCTGCAGGCGCGTAAACTTGCATTTTTCTGTGGTGTTTAAACCATTTAGGCTGCACTTGGCACTTTTATGTAAGTTGTTTATTATCAATTAATTGCGCTAATGGTTTGGCTAAAACCTGTATGACTTTATAAAGTCGAACGCCTTTAGTGCCCGAATTTTTGACACCGCCCGACGCACCCCCGATGTTTGCGCCAACAAAAATTTATTTCCAATGAAGAACGTATTGCAAACCCTACTTACGCTGGCAGTAATTACTCTGTTTTTAGCCTCGTGTAAAAAGGACGATGACACCAATCAAACCCTTTCAAAAGCCTGGAAAGTTAACAGCCAAAGTTATAGCCAACTTACAGCCATAGGTGCCAACATGGGCCCGGTTTATGCGCTTATGGCGGTGGAGGAAATGCCTGGCGGCTCGAACCCCATTAACAGCTTTACAGTTTACTTTAAAACCAGGCCCACCGCCGATGGAACCTACAAAGTTACTTACCATGCTAACCTGGCCGACCTGCTGCCCGACGAGGCTATGATAAATGCCAAAGAAAAGAGCGGCAACACCGAAGCCGTGGCAACCGACGCCAATACCGGCAAAGTGGTTACTGTAAAGATTGAGGGCGGCAAACTGAACATTACCGTGCCACAGGTTGCCGGCCTGCGCGGCCCCCTTACCGGCAGCAAAAACGAAGCCGTAACACTGGAAGGAAATATTACTGAATAAATTAAACCA
This sequence comes from Chitinophagales bacterium, assembly GCA_046329495.1. Lineage (GTDB taxonomy): Bacteria > Bacteroidota > Bacteroidia > Chitinophagales > LD1 > Bog-950. The sequence goes on from JAXLUO010000001.1 coordinate 89,098, forward strand.
TTATTAGTTATGAAAGGATTATACAAAGCAGCTATTATTTTGTTTTTAGGCAGTTTTTGCCTTGCACTTAATGCACAAACATGGACCCCCATTTTTTATATGGGTGCACCAACCGCAACAGATACCGTAGATTGGGATGCCGTAAACGATTTTTCGTTTTTAGACGATAACAACGGAGTAGTGTTAGTTGAAGGCGGATACATTTATACAACTACAAATGGCGGTTCCGGTTGGAGCGACCGCATAACCGTGGGCGCCGTTGCAAATCCTTCAGGTGCGGTGTGCTATCCGGCTTCTTCAACCATTATTACCGGTGCGTATAATACGATATTTAAAAGCACTAACAGCGGTGCTACCTCATCGCAGGTTACAAACAGCCTTTTTGCTATTAACGATATGGCCTTTAGCGGCAACTTCGGTATAGCCCTGGGCGGTGCTTGCGGTTTGGCCTACACTACCGATGGTGGCGCTAATTGGAACAACGTTACCGCACCAACCGTTTGCGGCAACAACAGTGCTATGTGGCATGCCAACGTAGTAAACTCAACTACGGCCTATATAGGTGGCAAAAACAGCAAGTTCTTTAAAACCACCGATGCCGGAGGCAACTGGACTGCACTTTCACCAAGTGCATCATTTGGGGTAGAAGCAATAAGCTTTGCCGATGTAAATACCGGTTACATTATTACTTCAGCGGGCTCATCCGGCAGTGTGCTTAAAACCACCGATGGTGGTGCCAACTGGTCCGATATCACAGCCAACACAGGTATTGCTGTAGCCGATCTGGTAAATAACCGCGCGCGATTAGTTGCAGTAAGCGCCACCACGCTGTATATTATTTCGCACCCTGCCACTGGTATAGGCGCCGGTAAAATTTCTGTTTCAACCGATGGTGGTGCCACATTTACACAGGATTTTACCTTACCGGTTGTAAGTGGCAGTACCATAAACCCCCGAATTAAAGTTGCCGGTAACAGTGTGTTTGCCTTAACCATGGGGCGTAAACTATTTAAACACAGCCTTACGGCCACTGCTATTAATCAAACCGAAAGCCCTGCAACAGTGCAGGTTTTTCCTAATCCGTCTAATGGCGTGGTAACCGTTACTAATGTGCCGGCAGGTGCAAACCTGCATGTAATTAATATGGCAGGGCAACAGGTATACAACACAGTTACTACTGCCAATACACACACTATTGCGGCAGGCACCTTAAACGCCGGTGTTTACATTTTACAAATTGAAAACAGCGGTGCATTATCTACCCAAAAGCTGGTAATAAATAAGTGAGTTCACTTTTGTTCTTGCTAACCAGAAATCCCCGACCTGTAACAAGGCGGGGATTTTTTATTTCTATCCGCGTTCACCCAATTGGCTGAACATAGGGTGCACCGGCAACAGTAATACTTACCTGTTGCGCATAATTTTCTGTTCCGGCCGCAGCATTCCTCATCGGCTTGGCTACAAAGAAGAGAAGCGGGAAAAACACAAATAGTTTTCATCATCACTTGCTATGGTATTTTTTAGAACAGTTTATTCAATCGGCCTACACCTATCTCCATAGGATAGCTCCATCTCATATTCCTCTTTCCCACAATATCGGTTGTCAACACCTATAAAGTAAGGACTCCAGAAAGAATCGGCAACCCCACAAGTGTATCCCTGATTAGCAAAAGAGGATAGGGTGTCTATTAAATCCACATAGTTATAAGTTATAAAATATGTCGTATCCGTAGTTCGAACACATTTTCCAGTGGCATATAGCGCTTCGCAGTGATAACAGGTCTTTTTACATGCAGCCAGGTTAACAATAAGCGTTAAAACAATTAAGGGGATAAGCAGGCGCCTTTTGTACATTTTATTTTTTCCGTGAGTTAATTTCATTTTTCATTTCGATAGCATAAAGCGTCAACTCCTCAATCTTCTGCACAAGCAAAACCATTTATATAGTTACATCCTTACCCCGGATCGCGCAAGACAAAGCTACAGACGAGCAGAAGCAGCTAACAAAATGGTTTTTTTTGATTTCATATTTGTTCTTTGAAAAGATCACATAATTAAATCTTATTCTGGATTACACGAATCTCCCGCAGCTAAGGCAATTCTGTATAAGTCATCCTTACATATTGGGTTACCTACAAATGCAGAAGTCCAATAAAAACTTCCAGTATCACAACTATATCCATTGCCAGTATAATAGTTCAGGCTGTCCTGTAAATCGGTATAGTTATAAGTTAAAAAGTAAATCGTGTCCGCTGCTTTAACACATCTAATGGATGCATAAAGCACTTTGCAGTTATAGCAACTTTTTTTGCATCCAATTTGAAGCTGACATATAATCAATATATAAAACATTAATACTACTGATCCGTTATTGCTTTTCATATATTTTTTTGATTTTAAATCTGTCTCTTCTTTCTTAAAGATGCCCGATCTTTTGAATTACGCAGCACTACCGAATACATCTCCGTAATATTAGATTGGGGAACAGGAGTCTCCTATGAACGTTACATTGTCATGATCGTCTTTTCCGCAAATAGGATTATCCACAAAAGCCGGATTCCATGTTTGACCAAGCGTGTCGCAAGCATATCCCTCAGACACATAAAATCCGATTGTGTCCGCCATGTTTTTCACATTATACGTAATCACATATATCGTGTCAACACCCTTATAACACTTGAAATGAGAGGTCAGTGCTTTGCAATTGTAACAACTTTTCTTGCATGCCATTTGAATTGTACATATAATACATACAATAATCATTCGCGTTAATGTTTTTTTATTAATTCCCATATCCCATTTTATCGGTTTTAGATCTAAATCTTCCCTCAAGGATAAAATATAAAGTGTCAATTCCTCAATCTTCTATAAAAGCAAGGCGTTCATCTTGCCCAAATCCACGCCACTTTTCACTACATCCTCTGCGCTTGGCGTATTGGGCAGTAGTGCTTTTCTCCAAATCGTCTTCGCCTTTCGTCTAACCTCGTCGGCAGGGCTTAAGGCTTTGCTATAGACGAGGACGAGCGGGTTCCTTCCTTACTCTACAGCAGCACATCGATTTCCGGATGCTATGAGTTCATCATAGTCCTTCTCTTTACAAACCCTGTTGTCCATACCTATAAAGTAATCTGTCCAAAATGTGTCGATGAGATCACAAGTATATCCCTGGTCATAAAGGGAAGTAAGCGTATCTTTTAAATCCGCATACTGATAAGTAATAAAATAGGTGGTATCCGAATTTCGAACACACCTCCCACTTCCATATAGCGATGCGCAGTGATAACAAGTCTTTTTACATGCAGCCAGGTTAACAATAAGCGTTAAAACAATTAAGGGAATATGTAAGCGTATTTTGTACATATCATTTTTTCAGTGTGTTAATATCATTTTTCATTTCGATAGCATAAAGTGTCAACTCCTCAACCTTCTGCAAAAGCAAGCCATTTATATAGTTACATCCTTGCCTGCATCGCGCAAGATTAAGTTAAGGAAGAGGACAAGCGGGGAAATTTACTCATATTCTATCCCCAATTCGCTCTTCACTAATTTCAATATCTCTACCATATCCCTTGCCTGCCAAAATTTATCCTGAAACTTCACCGGCAGGTGATAGTAATAAAATCGGTACTGCTGCATAGTGGCTACTTCTACGCTATAAGTAGTACCATCTGTCCATCCATCTACCAACCCCGGAATATCATTCATGTTGGGTAAAGTAACCGTCTGCAAACCAAACAATTGCTTAAGGAAATCATCCCATCCGCTTTTGGGGCTTAGCAGTATACGGGTTTGCTTTTTTATTTCTTCAGTCCTCATATCACTATCCCATTCAACTTCCAGCATATAGCATGTTGCTGTCCAGGCTTTCTGTGCTCGCTTAATAATCACCAATTGGCGGAGACCTATTAATGAATAATCATACCATATCCGGATCTGCAAAGAGTCAAACCCATTTTGTAGAGAGTCTAATTTTAGCTGTTTGGCTTTTTGTTGCGCCAGGCTGTAGAAGAGGTCCGGTTCACCGTACTTGGATACAGGTATATCCCTCCTAAAAACAGCAATGTCATTACGGATTGGCGCTGAACAGGAAGCCAGCAATACTAAAATTAGTACGGCAAAATCAATCTGTTTATTTCTCTTCACAATCTTTATAAGGCAGTTTACTTCCTCCTTCATTACAAATCTCAAAAGCTATAGGTAAGGTTTTATGTTCTTTATGATATGGTATATAACCAAGCTCTAATAAAGAATCTCCATAGATATGTCTTGGCCCATCTTCAATATACTGAACCTCTATAGTGTCTTGCCCTTTAACATAGTTGTATACCACTACATCTATAGAATGGCATTGCCAACAATGTTTCTTACAGCCGTAAATAAGGAACATAGACAAAGCAAGAAGCGGAATAAAAAGCTCTTTATTCATTTATTTTCTTTTGGTGTGCAGATAAAGCCCTGTGACTCCAGATACTTTATATCTCTCTTATCGGTTATATTTTCATAACTAGTAGATGCCCCAACATAATTGGTCATTTCCATACACGTATACCCCAAACTTTCATAATACTCTTTTATCCGTTGGTTCTGATCATAATATCCCTTAGTTAAATAATATATGGTGTCTTCTCCAGGCTTTGTACACTGAACGTACTTTACATTATAATTATCACAGTTATAGTATCTCTTACAACTATTTAGCAATAAACTGATAAACAAAATACTGGCTATTTTTTGTGATTTATATCTCATTGTCCACGTTTTAATTCAAGTAGATACAATGTCAACTCCTCAACTTTCTGCAAAAAAATGGCATTCATCCTACCCAAATCTAACCCACTTTTCACTACATCCTCAGCCCTTGGCACTTCAGGCAGGTGGTGGTTTTCTTTTATATAATCTTCCAACTCTTTAAAAGTAAGTAAATTATAATTGTCGTCAAATACACAATCGCTCCAGTCTGCGGTGGTTTTAACAGCTACCTTAACCCTTTCGGTCATTATACCTGTTTCAACATATAAACTATAATCTCCGGGCATGGCCATGGCAGAGGTGCTGTTTTTGCTAATACTCCCTTGCTGGTGTTATAGCTTCCCGCAACAATAAACAGAGCAACGTCACCAACAAGTTCCTATGCTGCGCAAAGACGATCCATCTAACCCAGCCCCCAACAACTAACCACAAACAACAAACGAACACTATTTAACGAAATATTTTTTGAAACTTTTAATCTTTTATATTACCTTTACAACACCAAAACGGTCTTTGACATACCTGTGAAACACGCAACCACTATCCGGTAATTTTCTCTGCTGGGAATGATAGGGTTGATAGGCCTATGTCTGCACCCAATCAATTCCTATCATTCCCTATCAAACCCAATCCATTTTAACAAGTGTGATAGGGCTAATGATAATGCTGCAAGGAGCACCACCCCGGTTACCGGCCAAGTGCTGTCTGCTTTCTGATCTCTGCCCTCCATTTTAAGCACCCTCGTCTGTGTCCCCACAGACGGGCAAGAGTACCTAAGGAACAAGATCAGGCGCTGCATTTATCTTGGTCATCCGCTTTACAATCCTGTAAATCCCGGTCAAAAAGTGTAAAGGAGTGTAAAGTTCCTGGCGCTTAAGTCCGTCCAGTCATCGGATGACTTTTTGAGGCAAAGCCCCATCCTGTTCTGCAAAGGCACCTATTGTGAAAGAAGTCATCCGATGACTAATGGCCGCTTTGTGTAAAAGGAACAGCTTCCTTAGCTCGCTTGCGCAATCCTGTCTGCTTTCTACCCTGCGCTACATTTATCCTGGTCATCCTTTTACAATCCTGTAAATCCCGGTCAAAAAGTGTAAAGGAGTGTAAAGTTCCATAGCTCTGGGCACCGTCCAGTCATCGGATGACTTTTTGAGGCGAAGCTCCATCTTTCACTGTTAACCGACCTATTTCGGAAGAAGTCATCCGATGACTAATGGCCACTTTGAGTAAAAGGAACAGCTTCCTTAGCTCGCTCGCGCAATCCTGTCTGCTTTCTACCCTGCGCTACATTTATCCTGGTCATCCGCTTTACAATCCTGTAAATCCTGGTCAAAAAGTGTAAAGGAGTGTAAAGTTTCCTACCTTCTCTTCTTCGCGGCTTTGTGTGAAACCTTCAATTTCTTACCGTTTTAACACAAAAATCCATCATATGAGATTTTCTGTAACTTGTGCACAAGCAAAAAACCTGCACAAGCATGCACAAGCACTGTGGATAACCCTTGTAGCGCTAACCGTTTCCTGCTTTTAAACGACGATTCAAAAAGTTTACACATCATGTAACCTTTTGTAACCTTTTTGCTGATGGAAGCAGGCCTTAACCCCCAAATACCGCGGAAATCATAAAAATCACAGCAAATCGGCACCCTGCAAAGTGTAAACTTTACATTTCAATGTAAACTTTTGTAAACCTTTTACGGAAGAGGAGAACTGTAAACAGTAGACCGGAAACCGTAAACTGTTCCGGCTGTTCAACTTTAAACTTCAAATTTTAAACTTGAACCTATCGAAACCGGTAAACAAAAATCTGTGATAATCCGTGTAATCTGCGGTGAACACTGTATTCGGCTGTTCAACTGAAAACTGTAGACCGAAAACAGTAAACTCTTTAAACCCTTCGCGTCTTCGTGGCAAGTATTTGTATTCAACTTCAAATTTTAAACTTAAAACCAATCGAAACCGGCAAATAAAAATCTGTGATAATCCGTGTAATCTGCGGTGAATGTTGTATTCGGCTTTTCAACTGAAAACTGTAGACGGAAGACTGTAAACTCCTTAAACCCTTCGTGTCTTGGTAACAAATAGTTGTATTCAACTTCAAATTTTAAACTTGAAACCCTGTATGTTTGCGCTATGAAAAAGCTCAATTTTTACGCCGGTCCGGCCATTTTACCCCAACAGGTTTTGCAACAGGCTGCTGCTGCCATCGCCGATTTTTCGGGTATGGGCCTCAGTATCCTTGAGATATCGCACCGAAGTAAAGAATTTGTTGCCATTATGGACGAAGCCTGCGCCTTGGTGCGCGAGCTGATGCAACTAAGCCCCGAGCAGGAAGTGATTTTTATGCACGGCGGCGCTTTATCCCAATTTCACCTGGTGCCCATGAACCTGCTGGCCGAAGGCGAAACCGCTTCGTATTTCGATACCGGCACCTGGGCCCACGGCGCCATTACCGAAGCAAAGCTGTTTGGCCATGTACACCTGGCCTGCAGCTCAAAGGCGGATAACTATACCTATATACCTAAGGAATATAGCATAGCACCCGGCTCAAAGTATCTGCATATAACCAGCAACAATACCATTTATGGTACGCAGTTATCGCAGCAATATATCGAGACACTGCAACAGGAAACCACACCGCTGGTATGCGACATGAGCAGCGACATCTTTTCGCGCCGCCACAACTTCAGCAAGTTTGGGTTGATATACGCAGGCGCACAAAAGAACATGGGTGCAGCCGGCGTAACAATGGTGGTGGTAAACAAAAACCTGCTGGGCAAAACCAATCGCGCCATTCCCCGCATGTTAGATTACCGCCTACATATCGAGAAAGGCAGCATGCTGAACACACCTTCGGTATTTGCAGTATATGTAACCTGCCTAACCCTGCGCTGGATAAAGGAACAGGGCCTGGAGAAACTGGAGCAGCTAAACACCCGCAAGGCCCAATTGTTATATAACTGTATCGATAGCTCGCAACTATATCAGGGCACCGTACAAAAGGACAGCCGTTCGCAAATGAACGTTTGCTTTTTGCTGAAGGATAAAAATTTAGATGAGCGCTTTAACAGTTTTATGGCGCAACATAACATTGCAGGCTTAAAAGGGCACCGTTCGGTAGGCGGTTTCAGGGCTTCCTTATATAATGCTATGGACGAGGCCGGTGTGCAGGCACTGGTGGATGCGATGAAAGAATTTGAACGAACTGCCTGAAAAAAATAAGGGCTGTCCGGTTCAGACAGCCCTCTTGAAAAATGCTTAATTCACTGAATTAGTCGTTTTTCCATGATCCGCCTGCAGCTGTGCAAGAAGACTCAGCAGCGTCATAAACAGTTTTGCTGTCTTTTTGGCAGTACTTAGGACCGCTAACGCCGCTCACTTCGCAATGGCCGCACTTGCTGCAAGAAATCATTGAAGTGCTCAGGAAGGCACCTGCAACTAACATTAAAAATACCTTTTTCATAAAATGGATTGATTTGGTTAACAATACTCAAGTATAAAAACAATTCTGATTCCGTGCAAGCGAAAAATCTGCTAAGAAATTATAAAGGCATGTTGAAATGCAGAAAAAAGAGGACAGCGACGCTATTCTACGGTATCCTTCTGCTTCATAAACTGCATGTCGTACAAGCGGCGGTAGTAACCGTTCATGGCTAATAATTCGCTATGCGAACCAAATTCTTTTAACTGCCCCTTATCTAAAACAGCAATCTTATGTGCATGGCGTATAGTAGAAAGCCGGTGAGCAATAACAATAGAGGTACGGCCTTTAACCAGCTCTTCAATAGCATGTTGTATCAGCGCTTCGCTTTCGGTATCAATGCTCGATGTGGCCTCATCCAATATCAATATGTTGGGGTTGTAAACCAACGCACGAACAAAGGAGATCAACTGGCGCTGGCCCATACTAAGTGTAGCGCCGCGTTCCATCACTTTGTAATCGTAACCACCGGGCAGGCGCATAATAAAGTCGTGGGCACCAACCAGCTTGGCCGCGTGAACAACCTGTTCATGGGTAATGGTTTCGTTACGCAGGGTAATGTTATCAAACACACTACCCGCAAACAGAAACACATCCTGCAGCACCAGACTCATTTTCGAGCGCAGGTTGCTTAGCTCGTAATCGCGGATGTCGACATCATCCACTTTTATGGCGCCTTTGTTAATGTCGTAAAAGCGGCCAAGAATACTAATAGTAGATGTTTTACCCGAACCGGTGGCACCTACAATAGCCAATGTTTCGCCAGCATTTAAACTAAACGAAATGTCTTTTAAAACCCAGTCCTCATTATTATAAGCAAACCATACATGTTCAAAAGCCAGTTTACCTTTAATAGTAGCAGCCGTTTGCTTTCCTGTATTCGGTATGGTTTCATCCTGGTCCAGCAGTTTAAATACACGCTCGCTGGCTACCAGGCCGCGCTGTATCACATTAACTTTATCTGCAATAAACCGCAGTGGACGAAACAGCATATTAATAAGCAGCAGAAAGCCGGATATAATACCTACACCGCGAATATCGAGCAGGTTGTCGTTAAAAGCGTTGTGATGTAATATTTGGTTACTGGCCACCCACACCATGCAGCCAATGGCAACGGCTAAGCAAACTTCCACAGCGGGGAAGAAGAGGGAGTAATACCAGATGCCTTTAATAGTGGCATCGCGTAACGAGGAGTTGATCTCTTCAAACTTGCGGCGTTCTTTGTCTTCAACGGCAAATATCTGTATGATACGCATGCCCGTAATGTGCTCTTGTAAAAAGGCATTCAGGCGGCCAATTTGTGTGCGCTCATCCTGGAACGACTTCTTTACCCCCTCCTGAAACCAGCGGGTAACGTAAAGCAGGGCAGGCAACACCATTATGCTGGCTAAACCTACTTTCCAGTTTACATACAGCATGGTGCCCAGCACGGTAACAATGGTAAGTATATCAGCCAGTATGCTTATCAGGCCTTCGCTAAACGTATCGTTCACAGCTTCAATATCGCTGATGGTGCGGGTAGTGGATGTGCCTATAGGCGTTACATCAAAGTACTTCAACCGCGAATGAATGATGTGCGAATACACCTTAACGCGCATGTCCTTTACAATGCTTTGGCCCAGCCAGGCGGTTATGTAGTTAAACATGTAGCGCAACACCGCCTGAATTATAATAACGCCCACCATCCACATGGTCATGCGCTTCAGGTTCTCAAAGTCAAACACCGGCCCGCTGATGTAGTGGTCTGTAGTATAGATGATGATCATAGGCTGCACAATAGCCAATGCCGCCAGCGCCACCGAAAGGAAGATGGAGAAGTAGAATACCGGCTTATAAGGGTCAGCCAAATGGATGATCCGGTTAAGCAGGGTAAAGTCTAAATAAGGTTTGTTACTGTCCTGAGCCATTAAAAGACGGCAAAAATAACAACCTTCGTCAATAGGTGTTTAAACTTAGAAAGCAAAAGATCCTAAGCAAGTAAACTTGCTTCTGCGCTTATCTCCATATTATAGGCTTTGCTTACCGGGCAATTGGCCTTGGCATCTGCTACACATTCCTGGAATTTTTCGGCTGTTATGCCCGGAACCTTCCCTTTAACGGTTAAATGCGAACTGCGGATAACGCCATCGGTTAAGTCTATAGCGCATTCGGTTTCTAATTCTTCGGGGGTAAAGCCTGCAGCACCTAAAACAAAGCTTAGCTTCATGGTAAAACAGCCTGCATGCGCGGCTGCCATTAACTCTTCGGGATTCGTGCCAATACCATCGGCAAAGCGGGTTTTATACGAATATTGCGCATTGTTTAACACTCCACTCTGGGTGTTTAAATTACCTGTTCCTTCCTTGCCGGTACCGTTCCATTTTGCTGTTGCTGTTCTTTTCATATCGCCTGAGTTTGTTTTACATGACAAGATACTCATAAGCCACCGAACAGCCAATAGTCTAAAAACAAACATGCCGCACAGGATTACTATGCAGCATGTAGCAGAAAGGGCTGCTGTTCTTTTAATGCAACAGCGTAATGCTGCCTTTCTTCTGTATCTTTTTGTTGTTCAGGAAGGTAATATTAGCTACATAAGTAAATACGGCCGGTGTTTGTAATTGCCCTTTATAGGTTCCATCCCATCCGTTAAACTGGTTATCACTTTCAAACACCAACTCGCCCCAACGATTGAATACTTTAAGGTCAAGGGTGCGAATGTCTTGTCCGTAAACAAGGAAGATGTCGTTATTGCCATCGCCATTCGGGCTAAAAGTATTTGGGATAAACACAGGCTCCTGCGGTAATAGGTCAACATGTAAGGTTGCTGTGCCATAACAGGTGGAGGTGCCATTTTGCATACTAACCGTAACCAGGTAGTCGCCTTGTTGGTAAACGGTAACAAAAGGGTTAGGGCAATCAATACAGCTTAAACCTAATGAAGGTGTCCAGCTATAGTGCACGTTATTGGCATTTAAGTAGGTAACCTGCACCTGCCCGCCTTCGCCTAATGGCAGGTAGAGTGTATCTGGCAATACATCAACAACAATAGGAAGTGGTTGTAGCACTTGTACGGGTATTTGACTTACACACCCATTATAGCTATAAGCCGTAATTACGTGTGCACCGGCCGAGAGATCATAAAAATCGCCTGAATACTGGGCCGGTCCACCATCCATACTGAATTGATAAGGTCCGTTTTGCACGGAGGTGGCTAATATGTGTGCACTACCGTCGTTATAAGTGGGTCCGTAACAGGAGGTTGAATCGGTAGTAGCCAGGAATGCATCCGGCGTAGCATCGGGTACAGTAGCAGGAATTGTTTTGGTGCATCCGTTGTTGTCTGATACAATCACAGTGTAATCTCCCGGGGCTAATCCAACAATTACACCATCTGTGGTGCTCACAAAATTTACTCCGTCTTGCGTGGCCGAGTAATTATATGGCGGCGTAGCACCGGTTACCGTAATGGTTAAGGTGCCGTTTTTATCGCCAACACATTTAACCGCAGTAGCTATGTAGGTTATAACAATAGCAGAAGGTTCGCCTACTGTTGCTGCCGCCGTTGCACTGCAGCCCTTTGAATCCTGTACCGAAACAGTATACAGTGCCGCAACTAAACCGTTTGCCGTTGGGGTGCTTTGGCCATCACTCCACAGATATTCATAAGGCGGTGTTCCGCCACTAACGGTTGATGTTGCAGTTCCGTTTGGTGCTTCGTAACAAAGTGCATCGGTAGCTGTAGCTGTTACATTTAGGGCGGTTGGCTCGGTTATGTTGTAAGTGTCGGTAGCCGTGCAGCCGTTTGCATCTGCTGCAACTACTGTAACAGGCCCTGTTGGCAAATTAGTAACTGAAGCGCCGATAGTTCCATTGCTCCAGGCATAGGTATAACCTGTTCCCGGCGTGCCTCCATTAGCTGCAACAGTTATGGCTCCATCGTTACCCCCTGAACACGAAACGTTGGTTTGTGTAAGTTGATTAATTACCAACTGCGAAGGTTGCGAAATAATAAAGGTAGCTGTTGCGCTGCAACCTGCATTGTCTGTAACAGTAACATTCACGTTACCTGCACTCAAATTAAACAAGGTGTCATTAGCCGTTGCACCGGCACCATTCCAGTTATACGAATAAGCCGGCGAACCTGTTAAGGCAGTTACTTGTGCCCAACCGTCAGCCCCGCCAAAGCAACTTACATTTTGCGAAGATTGGCTCAAAGTAACCGCTGGAGATTGCGTAATTACATATGAAGCAGTTGCCGTACAGTTGTTCTGATCGGTTACCACTAACCCATAGGTGTCGGGCGCCAGGCTGTTGATGTTTTGGCCTACCAAAACGGCTGAAGTGGATTGCACACCCCAGGTATATGTATAGGATGGTGTTCCACCCGAAGCATTTCCGGTTAATGAGCCATTGTTCAATCCGCAGGTGGCATTCACCTGTACTACCGGATCAACTACCAGCGCGGCAGGTTCGGTTATAACATAGGAGGCAGTAGCCGTGCAGCCGCTCTGATCGGTAGCAGTTACGGTGTAAGTACCGCTTCCAATGCCACTATTAGTGGTAGTAGTTTGTCCGTTATTCCATGTAACACCAATTGTACCTGTGCCGCCCGAAGTAGAAACTACAATGGCGCCATCATTTGCCCCAAAGCAGGTTACGTTGGTAAGGCTGGTTTGATTAATTGTTATTTGAGTAGGAGATGTTATGCTGAAGGTGGCTGTACCACTACATGCAACATCGGTTACCGTAACATTTACAGTACCAGGGCCTAAACTACCAAGTGTATTATTAGCAACGGCACCGGTACCATTCCAGTTATATTGATAGCCTCCATTTCCGGTAAGAATAGTAATGGTGGCTGTGCCATCGTTTGCACCAAAACAAGTTACATCCGTTGAACTTTGGCTAAAGGTAAGTGGTGTAGGTTGTGTTATGGTATAGGTGGCAGTTGCCGTACAACTATTCTGGTCGGTTACGGTTAGTGTATAGGTATCAGGTGCCAGGTTACTGATGGTTTGGCCAGAATAAGTTTGGCTGTTACTTTGTTGGGTCCAGCTATAGGTATATATAGGCGTACCACCTGAAGCAGCACCGCTAATTGAGCCGTTATTTACACCACAGCTTGCATTAGTTACAGTTGCAGGGTCTACCACCAAAGCAGCAGGTTCGCTTACCACAAAAGCCGAGGATGCAGAGCAGCCGGTAGGATCGTTTACTGTTACTCCATAAGTAGCCGCACTTAAACCATTAATACTATTGGTGCCGGTTGCACCTGTACTCCAGGTAACGGTTAATGGTCCGCTGCCTCCGGAAGTAGTGATGGTAATAGAGCCATTGCTGCCGCCATTACAGCTAACCGGTACAATAACAGGGTTGCTAATTAGTACAGCGTTAGGTGCTGCACCCACGTTATAAGTGGCCGAAATAGAACAGTTGTTTTGATCGGTTGCAGTTACTGTGTAGGGTCCTGCACTAAGATTAGATATGGATGCACCGCTGCTGCCATTGCTCCATGCGTAGCTAATGGTTCCGTTACCACCGCTTGCGCTGGCAGTAATGCTGCCCCCTGCTATACACGAAGCGTTCGTAATAACCGGAGCGGCAAAGCTCAGAACCGGCGGTTCATTCACCACATAACTGGCCGAAGCGGTACACGAGGTTGCGTCGGTAGCGGTAACCGTGTAGGTGCCGGCTATTAATCCATTTATGGTAGTGCTCGTTTGGCCGGTATTCCAGCTAACATTTATAGCGCCCGTGCCGCCACTTACATTAATAGTAATGGCACCGGTATTGGCACCGTTACAGGCAACATCGGTAATAGTTGGTGCGCCAAACACCACCGCATTTGCACCCGCAGGTACGTTATACGTTGCAGTAACTGTACAACCTTTAGTATCGGTTACCGTTAAGGTATACGGGCCCGCGGAAAGATTCGAAATGCTTGAACCGGAACTACCGTTACTCCAGCTATACGTGTAGCCCGATGTGCCCCCGCTTGCCGAGGCTGTAATACTTCCCCCCGCTGCACATGTTGCGCCGGTAATAGTTGGTGCCCCCAACGTAAGTACGGTTGGCTGCGTAACGTTGGTTGTTGCAGAAGCCGTGCATCCGTTAAAGTCGGTAACAGTAACCGAATATGCGCCTGCAGCTAAGGCTGTTATAGTATCATTATTCGCATTAGCCGGAGCCCAGGTATAATTTATCGGCTGGGTTGCGCCGGACACACTTATGGCTATACTCCCATCGCTGCCACCATTGCAGCTAACATTGCTGACGACGGGTGGTGAAATAGTTGGCGAAGCGGACTGATAGATTAGTTGCCCAACATCCGATGCCGTACAGCCACCCACATCTGTTACAGTTACCGTATAACTACCTGCCGTTAAGCCTGTATTGTACTGGGTTGTTGGTCCGTTACTCCAATGGTAATCATAAGGTGCTCCTCCTCCTCCGGAAGGATACGCACCTAAAACGCCGGCGTTACCCGGAGGGTTGCAGGTAAAAAAGGTTGAGTCGTTTACCACTACCGTTGGTGCCGGACTGGTGGTAATGTCAATGGTATCGCTGCGTGTACAGCCTGCAATGGTAACCGAGAAAATATACTGGCCGGGTGCGGCGTTGGTTAAGTGGGTTGTATTTGCCGGACCGGGGCTCCAGCCATAAGAAAGTACAGCGCTGGTTGTATTAATGCTTGCCCAGGCTTCGCCCGTTGTTGCACCGGGGCAAACGTTTAGTGCCGAATCAATGGTAACACCTAAACTTAAAGTGCCAACAAATACATCATCCGTTACAACCACCGGGGTGCCACCTGCACAAGGCGTATAGGTAGCCTGGGCTGTATAAAGACCATAGGTGGTTGGGCAAATTTGCACACTGGGCCCGCTGCCTATTACGCTGCCGTTATACAACCAATCTAAACTAACAATAGAAGGCCCGCTGGGTGTAAAACGCCAGCCTTCGTTGGTTGCATCCCATACGCTGTTATTACGGCCAGGGGCCACAACAGCTTGTGTGCCGGCTGCGTTTTGTATACCAAGCGTTGCAAGACCATCGTTCCAGTCTGTGCAGGCTTCTTTGTTTTGGATATAAACCTCAATTACGTTGGTGGTTTCGTATAATACAATTTGCTGTGTCTGTGGGTTTGTTGATGAACAGTTCGAAGTAAAATCATCGCTGTTGAACATAGGAATGTTCTGAAAGCTGATAACAAACGTACGGCAAGGCGGACCGCCAATTACCTGGTAATTGATGTAACCGCCCAGAGAAGGGTCAATATCATGATAAGGGCCCATGATACTGTTGGTGTACATGTTGGTTGTTGGCAACGTTCCGCTGGCAGTGGTATTCCAGTTACAATAGCTGCCCCCTGTAATGGTATTGTCAAATGAAATCAACCCGTTACTGCCTATAAAAAACTGGTTGTAGGGCTGGCCAAAAAAGCAAAACGTAAATGGTAGTGGAATAGCGTTCGACCAGGTATCGTCAATGTTAACCAACACCGCAGTACCGCCTGTATAAGGAAACGGGGTATACGGAATTTGACCTACTGTGTAATCCGTAGTATTACCGGTTTGAAAATAAGTGGCATTTAATGTTGTACATGGTTGGCTACATGGCAGGTTAACGTCAGGCCCGGCATTTACTTCAGGGCAACCCGGTTGCGCCAAACTGGTGTTAAACGCAGCATGTAATAACATTAGCAAAACTGCTCCGGCAATACGGGCGTAAAGCTTTTTCATCGGCACTTAGGGGTTCAGTTGTTATATTTAGTAGGATGGCTTTTTACGCCATTTCGTTGGTTGCGAACGAATAAAAAAAAGCACTCCCGGTAAAAAGTGCTTATGAAAATATAGTTGTTCAATTTCCTGTTACTGTTTAGAAATTGGGGCAATATTTCTCGTATTGAATCGAGGATGGACGTTCCTTGCGGAAGATATATATGGCTGAAACCTCAAGTGCGCCTTGTGCGCGTGAAGCCGCCTTCAGGCTGCTATGGTTTACATCGTAACTTAAACCTATGCGGGTGTTAAAGAACTCTACACCTGCATTTAATATAACCGCATCCTTAACACGGTATAAACCACCGCCAAATACGGCAACATCGTCATTAATATAGTAGTTAAGCCCTAAACCAAAATTATACTGCTGCGCGTTGCTCTGCAGCATAAACAAAAAGGTTGGCGACAAACTGAAGGAGTAATCACTGTTCAGGAAAAACTCAGCGCCGGCATTCACATTAAAACGATAGTTCAGGCGGTTGTTTTCATCCTGCAGGAATGATTCCTTAGGACGCGACAAGTGGTTCATGGCAAAACCCAAATAGTAGCGCCAGCGATCGCCGGGAGCATGTGCCCATAATGCACCAAGGTTTACATCGGGATAAATAATAGCCTTATTCTGGTAGCTGTTTTCTCCGTTCGGTAAACTGGTGTTCCAACCAAAATTATCCAGTTGGCTTTCAAATACCAGGTTATTGATATTAATGCGCTTGGACACCACACCTGCCTGCAGACCCAGTGATAAACGGCCCCTGCCATACCGGTCAACGGCCTTGTGATAAGCAACCGAAACTAACCCCGAGTATGTGGTTAACGCACCATCACCGGCTTTATCGCCGTAAAAAACACCGCCAAAACCAAATCCGTCGTTTCCGAGTTTTTCACGCAGAATCGGCATGTCAAAAGAAACCTGATACGTTTGATAAGGGGCTACTGAATTTAATACCGGAATGGTAAACCACTGGTTACGATAGTTTGCTGCTACGCGAAACACCCCGTTAATATTGGCCGTTAAGGCCGGGTTTAACGTTAACGGTGCTGCGTAATACTGCGAGAAGTGGACATCCTGCCCTATTACCGAGCCGGTAAAAAAACAGGCTATAAGCAATGCGTAAATGTTTCTCATGCAGCGATCCTTTATTTAGTATTCAGGCAGATAAAAGTAGGTAAAAATACCTTTCTTCCAAATGCAAAACATAAAAATTGAAAGACCGGATTTTTAGGGTAAAAGTTGCCTGGACTCCCACTGCTTAAGGGGCACATCCTCTGTTTAAAACTACTGGTTTTAAGTTCCGGTGGCTATCAGCAATGCCCTCAAATGCAAGGCTTACGGACAAACGTTTATCTTAGCCCGATGAAGTTTCTTCTTTATCTCGAAAAGGCGTGGGTGGTGGCTGCTGTTGCTTCTTTTATTGTTACCATTTACAATGCCATCACCTTCAGGGTGTTCGATAATCATGTCTATTTCCCGCTTTTTTGCGGAATATTCTGCTTGTTGATCTGGCGAAATGTGCGCAGTCAGCGTTTGTTCAGGGAAAAGATGTTTCCGGAAGATAAAAAGCAGGAGAACACAAACCCCTGATCACTTTAAGGAAACAATAGTTTGGCCATTTGATATGTGGCAATTAAAAGCAACACACCAGCTATAAAACGGTTTAGCCAAAGCTGGCGCAGGTTAAGGCTGGCCACTAATTGTAAACCGGCGGAAGCATACATCCAAAGTACTACCATGGTGCCTATGGCACTAAGCATACTAAACAACGCCAGGTCGGCCACCGATTTTTCAATCCATCCGTTTTTAAATCCATAAACACCCCAGGCCAACCAAAATGGAATTTGCAACGGGTTAAAAATGGCTATCAGAATGCCCCTAAGCAAACTATGATTTACCGATTTGTCGTCCGCCGGCCTTTCGCGCTGTAACAGTATCCAGGCGGCAAGTAGTAAAAACAGCCCTACCGAAATCCAACTCAGTATGCGCAGTAGATGAGTTTGCTGCAGCAGGTAATTCAAACCCGATAAACAGGCCAAACAGTATATCATTTCCATCAACGCAACGAAAAGTATAAACGACCATAATGTTTGCCGTTTACTGTTCAATGCTACCTGAACTACCGTTAAATTTATATTGCCGGGTGGCAAATACCCTATGAAGCCCAGCAAAAAACCGATCAGTATCATCTACCGCTAAGAAAAACTATTTCATGTATTTGGTAAAACCTTAGCGTAGCAAAGTCAAGGATCCCTTTCTGATCTCTTCATGTTGTCCGTCGGTGTAAGTAAGATTCAACACCCAAACAAAAACCTGAGCCTCTTGCAGCTTGCCCTTATAGGTGCCATCCCAGGCGAAATTATGGTCATTGCTTTCAAAAACCTTTTCGCCCCAGCGATTAAAAATCTTGATGCCCACATATTTAATATGCTCCAAATCGCCATATAGCCTGAAATAATCATTACTGCCATTACCACCGGGCGTAAAGGCATTTGGCACAAACAAATGGTGTGTTATAACCTGCGTTACCAAAACAGAAGCTTCGGCCGTGCAGCCATTATCATCCACAGTAACCGTATAGGTGCCCGGCTCACTAACTGTTAAGTTTTCGCCAATTGTGCCGGTAGACCATTGATAAGTAGCATTCAGGGCATTACTAACGGCCGTTAGCAATCTGGAGGGCTGCTCGTCTGTAAGTATTAAATTGCCGGTAATTCCTGCTACCGGCGGTTGCAGGCTGGCTGTAACGGCCACCTGGGCCGATGCTGTACAACCATTGTTAATATCCGTTACAGTAAGCGCATATATAGCTGGTTGTGAAACAGTTATAGCGCTCGTTGTTTCGCCGCTGCTCCAGGTAAACACTGGCTGCTGCGCATTTGTTAAGCCGCTAAGCACTGCCTGCGCATGCAAACAACTTAAATGGGCGTCGGCTACGGAAAGGGAGGGCGTTTGTTGGTTAGAAATTACTGTGGTCGTGGCCGTTGACGAACAACCGTTAGTTGTATCCGTTACGGTAACGGTATAAGTGCCGGCTGCATTTATTGTAGTGGTAGCTTGTGCGCTGCCGGTACTCCAGCTATACAAACTGTTGGCGCCTGAATTGGCGGATATAATTATTGTTGTTTTAGTACAACTAAGCGTATCCGCTGTGGCGAGACTCACGGCCGGCGCTTGTGTGTTCTGCGCTACAGTTACACTGGCCGATGCACTACATCCGGTAGCAGTTTCCGTTGCCGTAACGCTATATTGTGCCGGCGTGCTTACCGATAGGTTGGTGCCTGTTGTGCCATCATTCCAAACAAAACCGGTAGCGGTAGGCGATACTGCCGTTAGCGTTACGGTTGTTTGCGCACAGGTTATGGTGGCAGGTGGTGTTATGGTTATTTGTAGCGGTGTGGCATTCGAACTTACCTGAAAGGAGGCAGAAGCAGAACATCCGCTGCTGAGGTCGGTAATGGTAACGCTATAAGCGCCTGCCATGGTAACTATTGCAGTGGCGTTGGCTGAACCTGTAGACCATGCATAAGTGGCTACAGAAACAGATGTGGAAGCAGTTAGGGTTACAGAACCTGTGTTACATCCAAGTGTTCCGGAACTGGAAATGGAAGCCGTTGGCGGTACAGCCGTTTGATTTACGAGAACAGCCTGCGAGGCCGAACACCCGGTGCCGGTATTGGTAACTGTAACGGTATAGGTGCCGGGTAGGCTAACTTGTTGGGTTGCCGTGGTTCCCCCGTTGCTCCAGGCAAATACAGGCGAAACTGCATTGGTAGTAGCCATAAGGCTTACACTTGTATTTGAGCAATCCAGGTGGGCCGGATTGTTTAGGCTAACGGCGGGGCTTATCGTGTTTTGAGGAACAACTACCGAGGCGGTATCAGCACATCCCGAAACGGGGTCGGTAACTATCAGGTAATAATTGCCCGGGGTGGTGATAGTGGTGGAGGCTGCCGTGCTGCCATTGCTCCAGAGGTAAGTGGCGGTTTGAGCGGGTAATGCGGCCTGCAAAGTAACGCTGCTAACCAAACAGGTAAAACTATCGGGTGTTAGTATCATGGCGTCGGGCACTGTACCTTGCTGAAATACATCTACCGTGTCCCGGCTAATGCAACCGTTGTTCAAATCTTTAATTAAAACAGTGTATTGACCGGGGCTGCTTACACTTTTAGTTGCCCCTGTACCAAGACCACCTCCCCAAATAAATAACACATTCGGTGCTGCACTGGTTGCAACCAATTGTATGGTTGGTTGAGCGCAGCTAAGTGTATCGGGAGCTAAGAGGCTACCTCCCGGAGCCACAGTATCCAAAGTAACTATGCTAACTGCCGAAGCGCTGCATCCGGTGCTTTGATCGGTAACAGTTACGGAATAAGTACCCGGCAGGTTGGCCACCGTATTAGCAATCGTATCGCCATTACTCCAATGGTAGTTGGGGTTAGCGGCAGTTGTTTGAGCGGCCAAAGCCCCGCCGGCCATGCCACAGGTAATTACAAGAGTATCCGGATTAATAGTTACCGGAGGATTAGAAATGTTTGAACTTACCGTAGTGGTAGCACTTAGCGAACAGCCGGTGGAAGCATCGGTTACGGTAACCGAGTAGTTTCCGGCTGCGTTTACGGTGGTAGTGGCAGCAGCAGGTGTGCTACCACCGCTCCAGTTATAGGTAGCGGTAGGTAAAGCGGGAGAAGTTGAAAGAGTAGCCGTGGGCGAGTTACAGGTAAGTATAGCCGGTGTCGGGTTAATGGTTAAGGGCGGAATGGTGGCTGCTGTTATATCACTTACTATTACGTACTGCGGGTCGGGGTCGCTGCCGTAACCGCTTGCAAGCGGGTTGCCGGAAGCGTATACGAGGGTTATAGTTTTAATTGCCGTAGCGTTAAAGGTAACGGTATTGGTAGTATTGGTGCATCCCGAAGTGCCGGTTAGTGTGTTGCTGTTCGCTCCGCTTACCGGGTTAGCACAACCGCCATAAGCCGGAAAAATGGTGTTACCGCTGCAATCGGTGCCGCTGATGGTTAGCTTATCTATCCATACCGGAATGTTTCCACCCCAACTGCCAACATTTACATCGTATAAATTAAAACTAACGGGACCTGCCACAGGGTTTAAGAAGGTAATAGAAACAGTGGTGCTGCTGTTCAGATTAGTCCAATCTAAACCTAATACCAGTCCGGGCATACCGTAGTCATTGGTCATGCCGTTTTGATAGGTATTTATAGTGGCGGCACTTACGTATTTAGGCGACTTGTAACCGCCGTTGGCACCTCCATTGGGATCTTGCGGCCCCCGCGTATCAAAAGCAGTAGTGGTAACCGTAGCACTCATATTACCATTGGTATAAGTTAAGTTGCCTGCTACGTAAGTATTCCAGGTATAAACGGTTGCGAAGCTATTTCCGCTAACTAAGATAAAAGCCAGCAATAGCCCCCATGGCATTGCCATTCTACCGGTTTTCATATGCACATTACAAAGGTAAAAAATTGACAGGCTTAACGGCCCGGGTTACATAGCCGGCGAACAATTCAACAGCTTATGTGTTTTTTAGTTCATACTCGGCAATATGAATTCTTTAACTCAGACAGCTGATATTCTGGCGGGCCTTACTGCAAAATTATTGCAGTGTAATGAACTCCAGGCCCGTCTGCGGTTAAAAGAGCAGCTCCTTGAAATGGTAAACGCTATTAACATATCCGGAGAGCATGTTTTGATAGTGGAAGCAAGAAGAGATTTTGTGCGCTGCCTGGAACTATATGTTCATACGCATAAAGCGCCGGAAGAGTTAGAACAGGCACTTCGTAATTTAATTTTAGCCTTACGGCTGTTGGAGTTAAGCAGGTAAAGGCCTAAAGCGGACACAGCTTTTCGCTAACTATCCATAACTGCTTTTGCAATTCTTCATTTAATGCCTCTTTCGAAGGTTTCTTCTCTTTACTTTTATCGAAGTATTTGCCTGTAACACCTTTTACTTCCGGCGAAGTTGCCAGATAAACCGAGGTGGCCGCACCGCGCTCTACGGGTATACCAAAAAGCTTCGCCATGCTGGTCCATGCAAAGGAGGCCAAGCCATTCGTGCCCTTGGTGCCAATGGCAGTATCTACCATGCCGGGATGCAGGCAGTTGACAGTTACCTGCGCACCACTCAGCCTGCGCGCCAGTTCTTTTGTAAACAGCACATTGGCCAGTTTCGACTGCCCATAGGCTTTCATGATGAAATAACCTTTCTCTTTGGTGAAAGATTCAAAGTCCATACTGCCCTGGTAATGCGAACCGGAGGAGACATTTATTATACGTGCGTAATCCGATTTTAAAACTAAATCGAGCAGCAGGTTGGTAAGCAGAAAATAGGCAAAGTGGTTCGTGGCAATAGTCATTTCAATATTGTCCTGGCTCAGTTTAAACTCCGAGAAAACACCTCCTGCATTATTTAGCAACACGTCTATTCTGTCCAGGTCCTTATGTATTTCAGCAGCGGCTTCGCGTATACTTTTCTGGCTGCCTAAATCGGCTATGTAAAACTTTGTGCTACTGCTTCCAAGGCTTATTAATTCCTTCTGTAAAGTTTCAGCCTTGCTTTTATCCCGGGCAATAAAGTGCACGGTTGCACCTTGCTTAGCCAGTTCTTTTGCCGTAGCTAATCCTATACCTCCGGTAGCACCGGTAATCAAAACAATTTTTCCTTTCATATAATCTGGATGGGGTTTTCTGAAGGGCCTGTCATGCGGCCAATGCACCAAACGTTTACGTTGTGCTTATTGGCAAGCGCTAAAAATTCCTTTTTTGCAGTTGCCGCCACACTAATCAGCAGTCCTCCGCTTGTTTGCGGGTCGCAGAGCGTTAACAGCGATTCGCCGCTGATGCCGCTTACTTTACTTTCATAGCTTTTCCAGTTGCGCATGGTGTTATCAGCATAAACGAATTTGCCGGCTAAATCTTTTACACCGTTAAATAAAGGCACGTCAGCATAGCATAATTCAGCTCCCAGGTTAGCAGGCTCGCACATTTCCAGCAAATGCCCAAGTAAAGCAAAACCCGTTACATCGGTTAGTGCGTTCACAAAATCGTGTTTACCCAATTCGGCACCAAAAACATTTAATGCCTGCATGCTGTCAATGGCTTCCTGCATCAGCTCAGCAGTTAATAAACCACGTTTTAAGGCTGTGGTAAGTATACCGGTGCCAATAGGTTTTGTAAGGTATAGCAGGTCACCTTCCTGTGCCGTACTGTTCTTTTTGATTTGGTTTAACGGTGCTCTGCCATTTACCGATAAACCAAAAAACGGCTCCGGCGAATCGATGGTATGCCCGCCCGCAAGCACTACACCTGCTTTAGCGCAAACATCTTTGCCGCCCTTAATTACTTGCTGGGCTAAGGCTGCCGGCAATTTTTCAACCGGCCAGCCAAATACAGCAATGGCTAAAAATGGGGTGCCGCCCATGGCATATACATCGCTTAGGGCGTTGGCTGCTGCAATGGCACCAAAGGCATAGGCGTCATCCACAATAGGCATAAAAAAGTCAACTGTGCTAATCAGTGCCGTGCCATCGCCCATATCATATACCGCAGCATCGTCTTTCGTTTCGTTGCCCACCAACAAATGTTTACGCAACAACGCGGCGGCGCCAATGGCCGTAGGCTCATCCTTGCTACCACTTAAAATCTCTTCCAATACGGCAGGCGCTACTTTACATCCGCAGCCACTACCATGCGAAAACCGGGTAAGTTTAGGTGTTGCTTCCATGCCTGCTAAGGTATTATTAATGATATAAGGTTGCAGTAAGGATGTAACCTTACCTATACCTTTTTTACCCGGGTAGTAAAGTACACGCCAAGCAATATCAGCAGCATGCCACCCATTTGCATCAGGGTTAAAATCTCGCCGTCAAACAAACCAAGGCTAACAGCTACTATCGGCACCAGGTAAGTAACACTGGCACCAAACAAGGCATCGGTGCGTTGCACCAGGCGGTAAAAAAGTATCCACGCTACCAGCGTGCCAACTACAGCAAGCACTACTATGGCTAAAAATGGAGCAATTACACTTCCGCTTAAAATTTTTGCTGGTGCACCGGTGGTAAGTAATCCTGCAAAAGCAGGTACACCAATTATGCTCATGGCCATACTGGTGGTTAGCAGCGGATTCATGGTTTGCATTTTCTGCTTGGTAATGTTGGTGCTCATACCATAACACATAGTGGCAATAACCGGCAGCGCGCTGTAAAATAAGTCCACCTTAAAGCCTGCATCACGTTTACCCAGCACCAATACCAGGGCGCCTAAAAAACCAATTACCACACCAATCACTTTATCGCGCGGCATTACTACCTGAAACAAAAAGTAACCGATTAACAGTGTCCATAAGGGCGATAGCGAATTCAGCACCCCGTTAATGGCGCTGCCGTTATGGCTGTGCTCCATACTTAACGGAAATAGAAATGCAGGAATACCACTGCCAAAAACACCTATGGCTGCTATTACTTTGTATTTGCTGCGCGGTATGGCCATAAAGCCTTTAACGGCTAAAGGCAACGAAACCAGAAAGGAAATGCTGATACGCAGGCAGCCCAACTCTACTGCTGTAAAACCATGCAAACCAAGTTTCATCAGCATATATGAGCTGCCCCAAATAAGGGTGAGCAGGATAACCAGTATCCAATTCTGTAAGTTGTGGTTTTGGTTTTGCACAGGTATATAACCGCTGTAGTGCGGCGGTATTTAACGCTAAGGCTTATGGTTTCTTATCCAGCAGCTTCATAATGGTATCCTTCAACTTTTCGGTATTGGTTTGTGCTGCAGCCGAAATAAACAACAGGGGCATATCGCTCTCACCGCTTTTCTTCAATTGCTTTTTCAGGTCCTTTTCAATCAGCTTGCGTAACTCCTCGTCTACCAAATCGCATTTGGTAATGGCCAGTATGCGGTCCTTGGTTAATAGCTCAGGATTAAATTTTTCCAACTCGCTCAACAACACATTATACTGCCCCATTATATCATCCGCATCCACCGGCACCATAAACAGCAACAGCGAGTTGCGTTCAATGTGGCGCAGGAAACGCAAACCCAAACCTTTTCCTTCCGAGGCTCCTTCAATAATTCCCGGTATGTCGGCCATTACAAACGAACGGCCGTTTTTATAATTGATCATGCCCAGGTTCGGCACCAGGGTGGTAAATGGGTAATCAGCTATTTCGGGCTTGGCATTCGATAATACCGATATCAGTGTGCTCTTACCGGCATTCGGAAAGCCCACTAAACCTACATCGGCCAGCAACTTCAGTTCCAGAATTTTCCAGGCTTCTTGTCCTTCTCTGCCGGGTTGGGCGTATGTAGGCGCCTGGTTGGTGCTGGTTTTAAAGTGGTTATTACCCAGGCCACCTAAACCACCTTCCATCCAAACATATTCCTGGCCGTTTTCGGTAATCTCTATATCAACTTCACCCGTTTCAAAATCGCGGGCTACCGTACCTAATGGTACTTCTATTATTACATCCTCGCCGGCTTTACCACTGCAAAGTGCGCCTTGCCCTTTATCACCATCTTTAGCAATCAGGTGCTTTTGATATTTCAGGTGCAGCAGCGTCCATAACTGCGAGTTGCCACGCAGTATAATGTGCCCTCCGCGTCCGCCGTCACCGCCATCGGGCCCGCCTTTGGGTATATACTTCTCCCTGCGGAAATGCGATGAACCGGCACCACCTTTGCCGCTCTTCACATAAATCTTAACGTAATCAATAAAGTTCTGCGATGCCATAATAACCTCCGGTTAGTTCTGCGCCTATTGCGCGTGCGAACCGTTTGAAATGGCGTTCACCAAAAGTTGGAAAATAGCTTCGATATCGCCTACGCCGTTAACGCCTTTATATTTGCCCTGAGCCGTGTAGAACGTTTTAGCAGGTGCAGTATCGCGGTGGTAAACACCAATACGGTTATTTACAATTGCCGGATCCTGATCATCGGCACGGCCGCTGTCCTTACCGCGTAGTAATAAACGCTTCAGCAACTCTTCATCAGGCACCTCTAACGATAACATCACAGTTATAGCCGTGCCACGGCCGGCCAGGTATTTATCCAGCGCTTCGGCTTGTTGTATCGTGCGCGGAAAACCATCAAAAATAAAGCCCTTTACATCCTGGTGTTTGCTCGCTTCGCTCTCCAGCATGCCAATGGTTACTTCATCAGGCACTAACTGGCCTTTGTCCATATAGCTTTTAGCCAGCTTACCCAATTCGGTTTCGCCTTTAATATTTGCACGGAAGATATCGCCGGTGCTGAGGTGGATTAAACCATATTTCTCAACCAATTTGGCTGCCTGGGTGCCCTTACCACTGCCCGGAGGGCCGAATAACACAATGTTCAACATATCTGTTTCAGTTACGGGCGCTAATATACTTTACTATCGGGCAGAATGTATAGCCGGGCTTCGATTTCGTACCGTGTACGCCAAAACCGGCTTAAAATCACATGGTATCCGCACGTTTGCATGCTTTTGTAGACTTCTTACAGAGGTTATTCGATGTTTGTGTAATACTCTTGGTAGGTGCGCCGCCAGGCACTCCTACCTTTGCGGGAACCCATTGCTAACCCGAATTTTTCCGAAAATATGCCTACCAAACGCATTTTTAAGTCGCCAAGGGCTCCTTTCTACTTCGGTATAACCGGGTTTATTTTCCTGCTGTTATTAACGCAACTGGCTACCTACCAGCACTATTTACTTTATCAATCGGCCAACCACCGCGAAATGACCAACGCGGTTAACCTGGCAAAAGAGAAACTGCAAACAGCTCTGGGCCATAGTCTTTCGGCCACAGAAACTCTGAGTTTTATTGTCCGCCAATATGGCCCACCTGCTAATTTCGACTCTACCGCAACAGCTATTCTGGCTTCTAATAAATACATTGATGCCATCGAACTGGTAGATAGCGGCACTATTATCAATGTTTACCCGCTTAAAGGGAATGAAAGTGCACTGGGTTACAATGTATTAGCAGATACCGCCAAACGCATTGAGGCTATAAAGGCTATTGAAAGGAGGCAACTGTTTTTTGCGGGGCCTTTTGAATTAAAGCAAGGAGGAATAGGCATTGTAGGCCGGTTGCCCATTTTTATCGATAACCGCTTTTGGGGTTTTGCGGTAACTATTGTGCATCTGCAAACCATTTTAGATGCTGCCGGCTTAAGCCACCCTGAAAATCCTGCTTATCAGTTCCAACTCTCCAAAAAGAACCCGGTTACCGGACAGGAAGAATTCTTTTTACCCAATCCCGAATTGTTCAGTAAAGAAAATTCGGCCTTTGTTGGTGTGCCTAATGGCGAATGGCAGATATATGTGCGCGACAAAAAATTCAATATTCTAAATGCTGTATTACCTTTTACACTGCTTGGCATCCTGCTTTCGTTAACCGGCGGCTTACTCGGTTACTACATTGCGCGCCAGCCTCTACGGCTGGAAAACCTGGTAGCCGAAAAAAGCGAGCAGCTAAGTGCTACGCAGGAAAACTATCGCACTACGCTGGAACGTGTTAGCGATGCCTTTGTAGCATTGGACAAGAACTGGAATTACACCTATATGAACCACAAGGCCGGCGAAATACTGCAGCGCAAGCCGGAGGATATGATAGGCAAAAATATCTGGGCCGAATTTCCCGGTGGGGTTAACCAACCCTTCTACAAGGCTTTTCATCAGGCAATGCGCGAGCAAAAGTTCACTTATCTGGAGGAATACTACCCTTCCGATAACAAATGGTTCGAAAACTATATCTATCCTTCGCCCGATGGCCTGTCAGTTTTCCTGCGCGATGTATCGGAACGTAAATACGCCGAACAGTTAATTGATGCTGAAAAGAAACTGTCCGCTTCTATCATTAATAGTCTGCCGGGCGTGTTCTACATGTACGATGAACATGGCCGGTTTATGCAGTGGAACAAAAACTTTGAGCTTGTAACCGGCTTTACCGCCGAGGAGATATTGCACATTAGTCCGCTCGATTTTTTCAGGGGAGAAGAGAAAGAACTATTGCGTGCTAAAGTTGCTGAAGTGTTTGCCAACGGTAGCGCCTGGGTAGAAGCTGAATTTTATAATAAGGACGATAAAGCAACCCCTTATTACTTCACCGGTCAGTCTATTGTAGTAAATGGCCGGCGTTGCCTGATGGGCGTAGGTATAGACATATCGGAACGTAAAAAGGCCGAAGCCGCCATTCGCATATCCGAAGAAAGATACCGCTACCTGTTCAATAACAGTCCTTCCTGTATCATTATCTGGGACCTTGTTTCGCTACGCATTTTGCAGGTAAACGATGCTACAGTAAAAACCTATGGCTATACAAAAGAAGAATTTGAAACGAAAACCGTACTTGCCATAAGGCCTGCAGAGGACCACGCCCGCATAAAAGCGTTTGCCCGCCAAATGTTGCAGCAGCCCGAATCGCTTAGCACCAATACCTGGAAACATCTAAATAGTAAGGGCGAAATAATGTACATGAACATTTCTTCGCACCGCATCACCTACAACAATCGTTTAGCTATCCTTTCGGTGGGCGAAGATGTTACCCAACGATTTTTGATGGAAGCCGAATTACGTAAATCGTACGATGCCATCAGGCAACTGAATGCCCACCTCGATAAAATCCGCGAAGAGGAGCGCGCCGGTATAGCCCGCGAAATTCACGATGAATTAGGTCAGCAGTTAACCGTGCTTAAAATGGACGCCGCCTGGTTAAAATCGAAATTGGCACCCGATAATACCGAAGCCTTACAACGCCTGGCCGACATGCTTTTATTAATTGATAATACCGTTAAAACCGTGCGGCGGATAGCAAGCGACCTGCGCCCCGGGGTGTTGGATGACCTTGGCATTATTGCTGCACTGGAATGGCAATCAAGCGAATTTGAAAAACGTACCGGCATAAAAGTAAGGGTACAAACCACTGCCCACGAGGTGGAAATGAACACCCAAACATCTAATGCTGTTTTTAGGGTATATCAGGAAATATTAACTAACGTGGCGCGGCATTCCGCTGCTACACAAGTAGATACAACCATCGAACTTTCCAATAACACATTTTGTTTATCTGTACAAGATAACGGTAACGGTTTCGACCAGCAGGCCACTAAAGAAAAAAAGACCCTCGGTTTGCTGGGAATGGCAGAAAGAGTTAATATATTACACGGCGAACTATATATTGATACGCTCCCCGGTAAAGGCACGCGTATAACGGTAAAGGTTCCGCTTAGTAAAACGTAGTCCTGTAATGAAATTCCTTATCATAGATGACCATGCCATCGTACGCAAGGGCCTTAGCCAGTTGCTGAGGGAGGAGTTTCCTGCAAGCGAAATTGTAGAAGCCGGCGATAGCGCCGAAGTATACGATAAAGTAAGGGCCTGCATATGGGATGTTATACTGCTTGATATTTCTATGCCCGGCCGTAATGGTATGGACATTCTTAAGCAACTGAGGGCCGAGGGAATTAAAGCACCGGTATTAATGCTAAGCATGCACCCCGAAGATCAGTATGCTTTGCGGGCGCTAAAAGCCGGTGCTTCAGGCTTTTTAAATAAGGATGCCGCAAACGACGAATTAATTGCGGCGGTACACAAGGTGCTGGCAGGCCGTAAATACATTTCGGTTGCCCTGGCCGAAAAACTGGCCGAAAGCGCTACTACCGGCGATAGGCCTGCCTACGAAACCCTCTCCGACCGCGAAATGCAGGTATTGCAATTACTGGCATCGGGCCAAACCGTTTCTGAAGTGGCAGATGCTATTTCGTTGAGCGTTAATACAATCAGCACCTACCGAAACCGCCTGCTCGAAAAATTAAACCTGAACAACAACGCCGAACTTACCCGGTATGCACTCGATAATAAATTGGTGTAGCTCCCCCCTCTTGTAGTATAAACCACTACATTAAATTCATTGTTTTCACTATTAGTGGCGCAACATACATTGGGCACATTTGCAGCGCAAATAAACGTTATGTCATTTCCTGTAAACAATACATCGCCGCTGCAAGTACTCATTGTCGACGATTCGCCGCAAATAGTTTCGCGCTTACAACGCCTGCTCGAACCGCACACTGCCGTACAGGTTAGCGGCACGGCTACTTCGTTTACCCAGGCCTTAGAAGCCCTCAACGAGTTAAAGCCCCATGTAGTTATACTGGATATAAACCTGGCAAGCACCCGCCCCGGCGAAAACGGTATGGGCATTTTGCTTGAACTGGCGCACAGTCATCCTGCCACCCAGGCTGTAATGCTCTCAAACCTTTCTTCCGAAGCCTACCGCAGCAAGTGCCGCGATCTGGGAGCTAAATACTTTTTAGATAAATCAAGCGAATTTGAAAAAGTGCCTGAAGTACTGCTGCAAATAGCACGCAGCTAATACCCATATCCCACAATCACCCGCCATGAACCCGAATAATAATTCCAAATCAGTACTGCCCACCGGCCCGCATAATACAAATTGCGAGCAGTTGCAGGAGTTATGCGCTTCCTTGCCGGGAGCTGTTTATCGCTTTAAACAAAACCCTAAAGGTAAACCGCGCTTTAGCTATGTAAGCGAGGGGGTAAGTGCCTTGCTGGGTGTTAAGCCCGAGGATTTGTACAGTGATGATAACTTCGGCCTTGGTTATGTACACCCCGATGATGTAGCAGCTATCAATAGCAGCATGGCTAAATCGGCTATCAGTTTAACGCCATGGCAAAATATCTTCAGGGTTAAAAATGCCCAGGGGGTTTATACAAAATACGTTCGTGCCAGTTCCTCTCCTGCTCCGCAAACCGATGGATCTATCATCTGGAACGGTATGATGATGGATGTTACAGATACCATTGATGCGCAAAATCATCTGTTGTTAATGGAGCGCGCGCTGGAACATACGGCCGAAGGTATCGTAATTGTAAATGTTACATTACCCGGTAAGCCCATCATATATGCCAATAAGGCATTTAGCCGCTTAACCGGCTATAGCAGTGCCGAAATTATCGGGCATAACTGCCGCCTGTTACAGGGCCCCGATACCAACCCCGAAACCATTCAACTTATCCGCGATAGTATTGCTGAGCGCAAACCGTTCAAAGGCGAGTTGTTGAATTATCGTAAGGATGGAACACCATTCTGGAACTACCTGAGCCTTAATCCTATTTTTAACGAAAAGGGCGAAGTAAATCATTACGTAGGCTTTCAAAAAGATATTACGCAACGCCATCAAGCCGAAGAGAACATCCAGAATTTGAATGAATACCTGGAACATAAAGTGGCAGAGCGCACCGAAAGTCTTGAACGAGCCAATGAAGAAATGGAAGCATTCAGCTACACCATTTCGCACGACCTGCAGGCGCCCCTGCGTGTAATGTCGGGCTTTTTAAAAATCATAAACAACGAACACAAGCAGCATATAACTCCCGACGTGCAGAACTACCTGCAAATGATAGAGCAGAATGTTACACGAATGGGCTCGCTGGTGAAACACGTATTGGCATTTGCCCGCCTTGGAAAAAAATCACTTAAAATCAGCCAAACAGATATGCAGGCCGAAGTGCAGGCACTGCTCAGTCCCCACTTTTTAAAGGCGTTATATCCGCATACGCAGGTAATGGTAAAACATCTGCCACAGGCCTTGTGCGATGCATCCTTAATAGGCCAGGTATGGTATAACCTTATCGGCAACGCATTAAAATATTCGGCCAAAAAAGAGCAGCCGCTCGTGGAGGTTGGCGCTACGCTGCACGATAACGAGACAACGTATTATGTAAAAGATAATGGTGCAGGTTTTAATATGGCTTACGCGCCTAAACTTTTTGGTGCTTTCCAACGCCTGCACACCCACGAAGAATTTGAAGGGCAGGGTATAGGCCTGGCCACCGCACACCGCATTATAACACGCCATGGCGGGCGCATATGGGCCGAAGCCCGCGAAGGCCAGGGCGCCACTTTCTATTTTACACTTCCTTCAACACACCCGCGCGAGAACTAGGGGTAGATGTCGAGCGCGGAATTCCCCCCAAGGCGAAGCAGTCCTGCTTCGCCTTTTTTATTGTTTACCAATTAGTTACAAGTCAATAGAAAATAATTTCATGTTGGGTGATCCGCCTGCAGTCCGTTCGCGTAAGTGGTTGTACTATTCGAAACAAAAGGGACTTCGGTCCCGGACGATCGTTCTTTCTTTCCGATAGTGGGTTACAAGGAGGCGGCTGGTTTCAGCCACCTCCCATTTTACTTTCGGAAAGCTTACTTTCATAACCTACAAGTGCAGGCGGAGACGGCGTGAAATACACTGAGGAAGTTCTGATTGCGGAACTGAAAACAAAGAGCAGAAAGGCATTCGATTATCTGTACGATAATTACAGCCCCGCCTTGTACGGAGTTATAAAGAATATTGTAAAAGACGAACAGACTGCCAATGATGTTTTGCAGGAAGCTTTTGTCAAGATCTGGAACGGTATAGCAGGCTACGAGCCCTCCCGGGCACGCTTATACACGTGGATGATCAATATAGCACGTAATCAGGCAATTGATAAACTACGCTCAGGTAACACACTATCCCGGAAAGAGAACAACGATTTTATCAGGAAGGAAACAGAGAACAGCAAACAATTGCCGTTTGTTGAAGGCATTGGTTTGCGTAAGTTAATAGAGGAACTGGAAGAGGAACAGAAACAAATTATCGATCTGCTATACTATAAAGGATATACGCAAAGCGAAGCTGCCGAAGCGCTCAACATTCCGTTGGGAACCGTTAAAAGCAGAGTTCGCCTGGCGATGGTTAAACTTCGTAAATTCTTTTAGACCGTGGAAGTGAAAGAGATCATAGAATCGGGCACACTTGAACTTTATGTGATGGGTGTTTTATCAGCGGAAGAAACCCGTCAGATAGATAGCCTGCGTACAGCTCATCCGCAAGTAGAAGAAGAAATTCAGAGGATCGAAAGAGATTTTGAAGCCTTTGCAAAGGCACAGGCTGTGGCACCGGCAAACCAACTGAAAGAAGAAATAGCCGGAAAACTCAAATTTGGCATCGGGCTCGATCTGGACCAGGATAAAGTTAGCGCCATCATAGTTGAACTTACGCCGCTAATGAAAGTGGCCGCCGCCGCCGCAATTGCTGCAATTATCGTACTTACCGGCGTAGTAATATATTTCTCAGGCCGCCTAACGGTTGCCAACAATCAGGTAGCCAAACTGCAGGAAGAGAAAGAGGTGTTGCTTTATCAAAACGAAGCACTGAATAAAGAATCGCTTGGTCTTAACAAGCAACTAAGCGTGTTAACAGATGCAGCAACGAAGCCTGTTTTACTTACCGGTCAGGCTGCTTCACCGCAAAGCCGCGCAGTAGTTTTCTGGAATGCAAGTAACGGCGCTGTATGTGTTAATGCTGCAGCTCTACCTGCAATTCCGGCCGAAAAACAATTTCAGCTTTGGGCAATTGTAAACGGCAAACCGGTTGATTTAGGTGTGCTTGATAAAAACAGTTCGCTGCTAATGATGAAAACGGTTACTAACGCGCAAGCCTTTGCTATAACACTCGAACCTTTAAACGGCAGTCCGCAACCTACGTTAAATCAAATGTACGTGTTAGGCAATGTGTAAGGCTACACACCAAAGGTATTGGGCAACTTAACTACATTGAACCAAAAGTTGTAAAGCTTCTCCATCTCTTCCACCAACTGGTCAAAATTAAAGGGCTTCACTAAGTAACAATTAGCGCCTAACTGATAACAACGATGAATCTCGTCTTCGTTGTTAGAGGTAGAATAGATAGTTACGGGCAAATGCCTTAAACGTTCATGCCCTCGTATTTTAGCTAACACAGCTTTACCATCCATTTTGGGCATGTTTAAATCAAGTAGAATTAAAGAAGGCAGAGCCCGGCCATGTTTCAGGCATTCTTCCAGGTATTCCAATAGTGCTACTCCATCGGCTACCGAACCAAACAACTCGGCTTTTCCAAGCGTGATAAATGCATGTTTAACAAGCAATTTATCCTCCTGGTCATCATCAGCCATTACTATGGGAAAGGACGAAAACATATGCTGCACGTTACTTATTTCCAAAGTAGATAATTTTAACCCATACCTCTCGTTTATAGAGGCTTATAAAGCAATAAATACCTGTATTAAGGGACAAATAGCGGCTGCTTTTTCTACGAATTACGGCCCTTGAGAAACTTACGCGACATCAGGTTATTAGCAGCAGTGGCCGCTTTTATTTTTTGTTGTTCGCTGTGCAAGGCTACATCCTGGTTGTGGCGAAACATACTTTCATGTTGCCGCCTTTCCTGTTCTGTCAACTGGTGTATCTCGCCTTTTACCGGTATTAGGTTCTGATCGGTTAAGTGTTTTTCACTGCGCACCTCCGGTTTTGTTTTGCTTGTTTGCGAGGCCGGTTTTTTTTCAACTGGCCCTCTCTTATCGGCCTTTGCCGTACGCGATGTAGTGGAACCCGCCTTTTTTGCCGTAGGTTGCTCAGCAGCTTTTTTGCTGGCCGCACCTTTTGTGGCCTGCATTGCTACCGATTTATGCGTTTTATCACTTGCCTTCTTTGCTCCCGGTGCACCCTTCTGTTGCTTTACTCCAACAGCAGTCTTGCTGCTCTTTTTTGTAGTAGCCATAAAACACCATTTAGTTTTTAAATACGCTGCCGCCTGTGCGGAGCATCTATAGTAAAAACGGGGGTGGTGGCAAATTATTACTAATTGCCTGCGGCTTGCACAACCAGGCAACTAACCTTGGCCGCATGGCTTTTGTTAAACCGTACATAGCAAGTCCCCGACCTGCGTGGAGCAACCGGGGACTCATATTAATTAATTTTAATTCGATTAGAACAAACTGCTCTGGCCGTTCTCTGTAACATTGGTTTGCTCGGGTTGTGGTGCCGGCGCAGCAGCTACAGGTGCAGCTACAGGAACTGGCTTCTTAACAGCCGGCTTCGAAACTTTTTTAACCGGTTTTTTAGCGGCAGGCTTCGCTGCTTTTTTGGCAACCTTTTTCACTGCTTTCTTCGCAGCAGGTTTAGCGGCCTTCTTCGCCTTTTTGGGGGCAGGCTTAGCCACTTTCTTAGCAGCTTTTTTTGCTGCCTTTTTAGCAACTTTTTTAACGGCTTTCTTAACCGCTGCCTTCTTCGCTTTTTTAGCAACTACTTTTTTCTTCGCTGCCTTCTTTGCGGCTTTTTTAGCCGGTTTTTTACTTTTTTTCTTTGTAGCCATATGGGTGGTTTTTCAACTTTACTAAAGTACAACTCTTTTCAAATTAAAAAACACTAAAGTTGTTCAGTCAAGCAGGCTGCGTTCCTTAGCCCAACGCAGGCCCGGTTTTGGCTCAGGCCAACCCGTTTGTTCGGCGGCATCTATCATATCCTGTATTTCCTGCTCGTAGGCCTTTGGGGTAAACTTAAAATCGGCTTTAAACAGGTGGTCATCGGCACACATATTGCCACCGGTAAACAAAGGAAAATCGCCTGCATTCAACCCACTTTTTTCTACCTGCTCTTCTGTCCACCGCACCATTTGTAACGGTTTGTTCAGCAAACGCGATGCAGTTTCCATAAAGTGCACCATCTTATTGTGTTTCACCGAAATAGCATTATACACTTGTACACTATGTTGGCCCTCAATAGCAGCATAAAGGGCATTGGCCAAATCATCGCCAAAGGTTATGCTGGTAGTGTAATCCTGTAGGCTGGGATAGATAAAAGGCTCCCCTTTCTGCACCCGCCAAATCCAATAATAAAAACGTTCTGTCCAGTCGTACCGGCCGCTTACAAAACTGGGCCTAAAGATGATCTTATCCATCCCTTCCTGGGCTAAAAGCAGCCTTTCCATCTCTGCTTTTTTCTCCCCATAGGCATCGGGTAATTTGCTTATTTTTTGTTCTTCCGTACAAAACAAAACCGGGCTTAACTCTGTAATCTCCGCATTACCGTTTCGTACAAAGTCGTAAACCGATACTGTTGAAATAAAGATGTAACGCCCCACCTTACCTTTCCATTTTTCCAGCAGTTGCTGAAAGGTTACCGGGTAGTAGCCGCTAAAATCAATCACCACATCCCATGCCTGCGAGGCCACCTTCTCTATATCTTCTGTTTCGCGATTGCCATGCAGTTGCTTCACATCTTCAAATAGTCCTGCATTGCTTTTGCCACGGTTAAACAAGGTAACGTCATAGCGCGCATCATTCCGTAATTTTTCAGTTAAGGTGCGGCCCACAAACATGGTGCCTCCTAATAGCAATATCTTCTTCATCAGAAACCCAGGATTTTTGCGTCTACAAAAAAGTTAGTGTAAATGTGTACCTGTACGTTGCCCGTTAGTACTTCATCCGTAGTGCTAACCACCTTCAGTTTAAATTTATCTGCCTTTATATAGTCTTTCAGTTCCACGTCAAAAACGGTAAGTGGCAGCTCGCCGCCTACGGAGTTATCAATGTTCAGCTTTTCAGCTACCTCTGTTTCCGGTAAACCGTCAGCCAGAATATAAATGCGCACATCCTTTAAAAACGAAAACGTTTTTCCCGCAGGGGCCGTTATGCTCAGTTTAACGTCTTTGGCTTTAATGCTTTCTATTAAATCCTTCCGGGTATCATTAATGGCAAACTCCTGTTCGCTGTTGGTAGTTACGTCGGGCGAGTTTAAGGTTATCGGTAAATTTACCGGAATACCTGCCGAATAGGTATAGTCGCTGTTGTAGTCCATATAGAACTGCGTTAGCTCATGCAGTTTTTTGCAACCCGAAAAAAACAGGCCGCAGCATAGCAGTAGTCCAATTGATAATCGCTTCATGTTTACGAATGTAAACCAAGCACCGGTAAAAAATAAAGATTAGGTTAGGTAGTGCTAAATAGCCCCCTTTAGGGCAATACCTATCTGGTCAAGTTTACCGCTTTCAAACCAGCATGAAACCACACAGGCCGAAAGCTCAAATTCGCAATAACCACTGTTATAGCTGGCCGTCGGCTTACCTAATATCTTTTTTACTTCGCTGGAATACATGCCAAAACGAAGTTTTGCTGGTAACTGCCCCTTAAAGTTACCATACACGGCACTGGCCGAATAAAAGTGCACTTCTTTTAACACCCCCGAACGAAGTATTAATTCAATGCCGGCTTTCGATAGAAAGTGTTCTTCGTTCGCCATCTCGCAATTGTAGCTGGCCTTCAAATCTTTCAGTTCCTGGCTGTTGGCTGCTTTGCCTAAAAAACTTATCAGCACATCGCCTTCGTACCGGCCACTTTGTGCCGATACAAGGATAGGAACAGCTAATACCAGTACATACAGGGGAATAAATAACTTACGCAACATTGGGTAGATTTTGCCCGCGCAAGTTAGGTTTTTTTACTATTAATTGCACCTGCTTAGCGCCATAATGCTTGCACATGCTAAAGATTAAACTAACTTTAGCGTATGCCTGTAAAACACCGTAGCAGAAAAAACAGATAACAGAAAAACGAAAATTGATGACAGCAAGAAAAAATAAACCGGTAGCAGGTTACCATTTACTGATGATATTAAGCGCCGTTGACCATAGTTTTAATGCCGCAGAAGACCTGGTTATACGCGAATGGCTGGCCGCCCAATTCCCTTTTCATATCAATCTGGATAAAGAGGTAGAAGTGCTCAGCGCCCTTGATCCGCAGGACTATATGATTCATTTTCAGAAATGTATGGCCGATTTTTATGAGGACAGCACCGAGCATGAGCGCAATGAACTCATCAAATTCGCTATTCAACTGGCTAAGGCCGACCACCACATCTCAAAAGAGGAAAATCTGTTCATAAACGAACTGTTTAACGAATGGACGGAAACCCAGATTTAGGCGGCCTGCAGGGTTCCGATCTTATTGGCATTAACGGAGTAGCAATTTTGTTAATTGCCTTCTTTCTGAACTTGGTTGGCTGGCTAAAAATGGATAGCCGCCTATACCTGTTTTTAAACTTCATCGGCGCAGCCTTCGCTTGCGCAGCATCTCTGATAATCAATTACTTACCTTTTGTGGTATTGGAAGGTGTTTGGAGCCTTGTGGCCTTAATTAGCTTACTGCGTACGTTCCGGAAAGGCACTTAAAGCATTCATAAAAACCTGCTTCGGATTCTATGTACTTGCTGTTTAACAGTAAATGTGGCAACTTTACTGACTGGTTTTACATCTTATTAAAACCAAGGGCACAATTTGTTCACTTTCTTGTTACTAATGAGGCGCATACTTTCCCTGATTCTGGCCTTTATGGCATCATTAACGTTGGCCTTGGCTCAACCGGCCAACGATGATCCCTGTAATGCTATTGCACTTACTGTAGGCACCAGTTGCAGCTTTACACAATATACCAATGCCGGTGCTACGGCAACTGCCGGCCCCCCCGCGCCGGGTTGTGCAAGCTATAGTGGTGGCGATGTTTGGTTTACAGCTGTTGTTCCGGCTAATGGAGCCATTACCATCGATGCCAACTCAGGTGTTATTACCGATGGTGGCATGGCAGTTTATACTGCTTCATCCTGTTCCGGTCCTTTTACACTGGTGCAGTGCGACGACGACAACAGCGCCAATGGCCTAATGCCTTATTTAAACCTAACAGGTTTAACCGGTGGTAGTACCATCTATATCCGCTTTTGGGAGTACGGTAATGATAATAACGGCACCTTTTCTATCTGCACGTACAACGTTCCTCCACCACCACCTCTAACAAACGACGACCCCTGCGGAGCTATACCCGTAACGGTAGGCACCTCTTGTAACTATACGCAATACACCAATGCCGGAGCCGGTGCTTCAAGCGGCATCCCTGCACCGGGCTGTGCCAGCTACTCCGGTGGTGATGTATGGTTTACTGCCGTTGTGCCGGCTTCAGGTAACCTTACGCTTGACGGAAACACCGGCGTAATAACAGATGGCGGCATGGCTGTTTATACGGCCGCATCCTGTTCAGGGCCGTTTACCCTGGTACAGTGCGATGACGATAACAGTGCCAACGGTTTAATGCCCATGCTCAACCTAACCGGCTTAACACCCGGTAGCACCATCTATATCCGCTTTTGGGAGTATGGTAACGATAACAACGGAACATTCTCGCTTTGTGTGTACGATGCTACAGCTCCGCCACCGCCGCCCAGCAATGCCTGTTTAAGCCCAATACCCGATGATTGCATTAACGCATGCAATTTGGGTACACTTCCGGCACCTCCGGCATGTAATGGCTCTACCCCGCTTTCGCAGGGTGCCGCAGCAACGTTTAACCTTAGCAACGTAGGCGCTACAGCAGGTAGTCCATACTCAGCAGTAACAGGTTGTGCGTCTCCCGCTTCGGATGTATGGTATAGGTTTACGGCAAGTGGCACGCAGCTTCAACTTTCCATTACCAGCGACGCTACCGACCCGCTTAATACACCAAACGTTAACTTGTATAACGGCAGTAACTGCAACGCCCTGTTGCCTATTGCTTGTTTTCAGGGTAGCGGCGGCAACTTAAGCTTGC
The DNA here is from genome assembly GCA_046329495.1 of Chitinophagales bacterium. GTDB lineage: Bacteria > Bacteroidota > Bacteroidia > Chitinophagales > LD1 > Bog-950. The sequence goes on from JAXLUO010000001.1 coordinate 128,532, forward strand.
AAACCTATGCCCCTATTACACCAAACGATGTATACTACCTTCAAATTTCAGGGGCTAATCCGCTTGACCAGGGCCTTTTTACCCTTACCATAAAGAACAACTATGATTGCGACGCCTGCTTACTGCAGGATGACTTAACGGTAACACCGCCGCCTACCAACGGCACTTATCAACCCGGCACTACGGTAACCTTTTGCTTTACAGTATCCAACTACAACCAAACAGCAGCCAACTGGTTGCATGGTGTTGACCTTAACTTTGGTCCCGGTTGGGATATCAGTACCCTTTCTCCAACTTCAATACCTGCGTCATGCGCCACTACATCAGGTGCATCGTGGGGTTGGTATAACAGCGTTACCGGAAGCAATTCAGGCACTACCTATGGCCCCGGTTTCTTCTACGAAACTTCTTCGGGCAATGCCAGTGGTGTTGTAGATGGTAACCCCGGTAACAACTTTGGCGACCAGGGCGTAGGCACCTCGTGCCCAACTACTTTTTGCTGGCGTATCTCTACGCTTCCTCCGGGCAGTTGTGTAAACGGGGCCAGCTTAAATGTGGCCATCAATACCCTGGGCGATTATGAGTCAGGCTCTTGGAGCAGCACGGGCTGTGGTAACGACCCTGTGGTTAATTTCAACAGTACGCTTTCGTGCTGTCAGCCTGCAACCTTAACGGCTACTTCAACCAGTTGTGGGCTCAACAACGGCACAGCAACGGCCACCCCGGGTTCAACCTATGCGCCATATAGCTATACATGGAGCAATAACAGTGGTATTACAGTTGGTACAGCCACCGGTGTGGCCGGGGCCCATACTATAAGTAATATGCCTGCGGGGCAATACTTTGTAACCGTTACCGATGCCAGCGGATGTACTACATCCGGCAACGTTATTATACCATCCAGTGCAGCAGGTAGTGCAACGGCAAGTAACACCGGCCCATATTGTGTGGGGGGCACTATCAGTTTAGATGTAACCCCTGCAGGCACAGGTTATACCTGGAGCGGACCTAACGGCTTTAGTGATGTTACCCAAAATCCAACAATCAACGGCGCTACTACCGCAATGGCAGGTACGTATAACGTAACAGTAACCTATAGTGGCGGCTGTTCAGCATCTGCCTCTACTACCGTGGCTGTGTCAGCAGGTGTTGCGCCATCCATAACGCCATCAACAACGGCCGTTTGTCCCGGTCAATCGGCTACGCTTACAGCATCGGGCGGTGCCAGTTATACCTGGAGTAACAGCGCCACAACAGCAGCAATAACCGTAAGCCCGACATCAACCACTACTTACACCGTTACCGCCAGTAGTGGTCCTTCGTGCACGGCTACCGCAACGGCTACAGTAACGGTTAATACAGCACCACCGGCAGCGGTTACGCCTGCCACAGCAGCAATTTGCAACGGGGGCAGCACTACATTAACCGCTTCAGGAGGTACAACCTATTTATGGAGCGGCACCGAAACCACCGCGGCTATAACGGTTAGTCCCACCACCACCACCACCTACACGGTAACCGTTACCGATGCCAATACTTGTACGGCAACAGCTTCGGGTACGGTAACCATAAACCCTAACCCAACCGCTGCTATCAGTCCGTCTCCGGCGGCTATATGTAATGGCAGCAGCAGTACACTTACTGCAAGTGGCGGTGTATCGTATGTATGGAGCACTACGGAAACTACGGCAGCCATAACAGTAACACCAACCACCACCTCCTCTTACGATGTAACAGTAACCGATGCAAATGGCTGCACCGGTACCGCTACACAATCAATTACAGTTAATACTAATCCAACGGTAAGTATTAACCCGGCTACCATTACGGTTTGCGGTGGCTTGCCTGCTACACTTACGGCTTCGGGTGCTGCCACTTATGTGTGGAGCGATGGTGCCACAACAGCAGCAAATACGGTAACGCCTGCTGCAACTACAGTTTATACCGTTACCGGCTCCGATGCCAATGGTTGCACCGGTACCGCTACTGCAACGGTAAACGTAGCTGCCGGATTTACCTTGAGCGATGTTATTACCAACGTAACCTGTAATGCAGGTGCCGATGGCTCTATAGCAATTACACCTAATGGTGGCACCGCACCATTTGTTTATAACTGGAGCAACAGCAATACCAGCCCAAGCATTAACGGCTTAACGGCTGCTACCTATACGGTTACAGTAGTAGACAATGTGCTTTGCACGGTTACAGCTTCGTATGCCGTTACTGAACCAACCGCCATTGTATTTGGTGCCCCGGCCATAACCGATGCTACCTGTAATACCGGAGGAAGCATTCAGGTGAGTGCCTCAGGCGGCACCGGCGCCATCAATTTTAGCTGGAGCAACGGGGCAACAGGCAGCTTTGTAAATGGACTGGCACCTGGTGCTTATACTATTACCGCTACCGATGGAAGCCTTTGCACGGCTACAGCCAGCTACACGGTTGGTGCTTCGGCCAATGCTATTATAATAACCCAACAGGCTTTAGCCGATGTTAGTTGTAATGGCGGAAGCGATGGTGCCATAACCATCAGCACAAGCGGTGGCACAAGTGCTATCAGTGTAACCTGGAGCACCGGTGGTACCACCAACACCATCAGTGGTTTAATTGCCGGCACTTACTCCGTAACGGCTACCGATATTAACGGCTGCTCAAGTTCTGCATCGTATGTAATTGCCGAACCAACTATCATCACCTTTAATGCACCGGTAATACAAGATGTACTTTGCAGTACACCAAACAGCGGTAGCATAACAGCCAACCCTACCGGTGGCAACGGAGGATACAGTTATAGCTGGACACAACAAGGCAGCGGACAAACCTTTACAGGCCAAACCATCAGTGGTTTGGGTGCCGATACTTACAACCTTACTGTTACCGATAGCAAGGGTTGCACGGCAACCGATGCTTACACGGTTAATCAACCTGCTGCATTAACCTTTACCACAGCACATACCGATGTTAGCTGTAACGGGGGAAGCAACGGCACGGCCACGGTTACAATTACCAACGGCACACCACCTTATGCCTACGATTGGAACAGCACCGGCCCTCAAAGCAATAACACCATCAGCGGCTTACCGGCCGGCATTGTTACCGTAACTGTTACGGATGCAAACTGTAATGTTAGCGCCAGCATTATTGTTTCCGAACCAACTGCTGTTACCGTTTCCATCACCTATCAACAAAATGTATCATGCAATGGCGGCAGCGATGGCGAACTTACCGCTACGGCTAACGGTGGCACACCAGGTTACACCTATAGCTGGAGCAACGGCTCTTCAGGCGCAAACCTTACAGCGCTTGCTGCAACTGCCTACACGGTTACTGTGGCCGACGTAAACAATTGCACCGCAGTTACCAGTGCTACTATTCTGGAACCTTCGGCCATTAGCACTACCATAAGTGCTACCGATGCACTATGCAATCAAGCGCCTAATGGCTCGGCACAAATTACCGTTACAGGTGGTACCGCACCATATACTTACCTGTGGAGCGATGGCCAAACAACACCGGATGCAAGCGGACTTGTAGCCGGTTTTTATGCGGTTACCGTGCTTGACTTTAACAACTGCTCTGCTACGGCATCTACCAACGTAAACGAACCCACCGATATGCAGTTAAGCTATGTAGCCACTGCCGTAAAATGTATTGGCGACCAAAACGGCACGCTTACCATTTATGCGCAAGGTGGTACGCCACCGTATAACTATTCGGCTACGCAGGACTTTGTAAACTTTGTAAGCACCACCGATGGTGTTATCTTAAATCTTGCTGTAGGCGATTACAGTGTTATAGTTTCCGACAATAACGGCTGTACTAAAACAATACCTGCCACCGTGCCCGATGCTACACCGGATGCATTCCTTTCGCAAACCGATTCAACCTCCTGCTATGGTGCCGATTATAACGATGGTGGTGCGCACATCATTGCCACCTCAGTTCAAAACGGACCGTACCAGTTCAGTATCGATGGCGGACCTCAACAATACTCAGGCGACTTCTATAATCTTTCCGCCGGCAACCATACCATTACCACTTATAACTACTTTGGTTGTGTAACTACAGTGCCGGTGTTGGTTTCAGAACCGCTGCCGATTATTGTGGATGTTAACCCCGATACCCTGTTATTACCTTTAGGTCAGGGTGGTCCTGTAGTGGTTACCTACCTCAACGCTACCAATGTGCACTATGCATGGACCCCTACACTGGGGCTTAGCTGCATCGATTGCCCTAACCCTACTGTTACCGTTTACCAACCCGGCGATTACCTGATTACCGTTAGCATGCAGAACGGCACCTCTACCTGTTACGGCACGGCTACCTTACACGTAGATATTGAAGAACAACAACCGGTGTTTATACCTAACTCGTTTAGCCCGAACGGTGATGGCAATAACGACATGTTTATGATTTATGGCCAGGGAATAAAAACCGTTGCGCTCAAGATATTTAACCGTTGGGGTGAACTTGTGTTTGAAAGCGATAACCAGTTTAACGGTTGGGATGGCACCTATAAAGGTGTATTGCAAAACCCTGCCGTTTATACCTATACTGCACAAATCACTTTCCTGAACGATAAGAAGATCAGCAAGAACGGTTCTATTACCATTCTGCACTAAAAATTTCATATGTAAAATTCGGCAGCAGTTACCACAGTAGCTGCTGCTTTTTTATGTCGTAACCGTTTATAATTTAAAATTCGCTAAGTTCGGTTTACCAAAATCCAACGGTGGAATACGTAGGCATTCAAACGCAGATACAGCGTAACAACATCTTCTCTACGCTTCAGCTATTTCTATTTCCTGTACTGCTAACAGGCTTAATTTTTGCCATTACCTGGTTGGTGCAGTGGTATACAGAAATGGACCCCACGGTATCGCCGTATTTGTTTAGCACCACGATGCTGGCCTGTGGCATCTGGTTTCTTATTGCCTTCTTTTTTCACCACCGGATGATAATGCTGGCAACCGGTGCCAAGCCGCTGGAACGTGTCGAGAACAAGCGGGTATACAACCTGGTAGAAAATCTGTGCATCAGCCAGGGCATGAAAATGCCGCGTATATATATAATAGACGATGACTCGCTGAATGCGTTTGCCAGCGGCATTAACGAGCGCACCTTTGCGCTCACTTTCTCGAAAGGCATATTGGAAAAGCTGGATGATGCCGAGCTGGAAGGTGTGATAGGGCATGAGCTAACCCACATCATTAACCGCGATACCAGGCTGCTGATGATCTCCATAATTTTTGTGGGCATTTTCTCTTTTATAGCAGAGATGGTTTTTCGCGGTTTGCGTTTTGCCGGCGATGGAGATAGCGATGGTAAGGGCCGTTGGGTGTTTGTTTTATTGGTGTTGCTGGTTTCATCGGTTGCTTATTTGTTAGCTATGCTGATGCGTTTTGGTATATCTCGTAACCGCGAGTTTATGGCCGATGCAGGTTCGGCGCAAATGACAAAAAACCCGCAGGCTCTTGCCAGCGCATTACGCAAAATTGCCGGCGACCCGCTGATAGAAGCTGTACACAACCGCGATGTAGCCCAATTATTTATTGAACATCCCCAACCCGAATCGCGCTTTTCAATCGGTAAATTATTTGCCACGCATCCCCCCATTGAAGAGCGGATACGTTTACTGGAACAGTTTACCTGATTAGATTGCTTATTCTTGCAATTAACTGAACCACTATGAAATTTGTTCTGACACTACGGCATTGGCTTGTGTTTTTACTGTTATACATCGTGCCTTTTGCCGGCTCGCTTCTGTTGATAGTAATCGCCGCATGGCGCGATCCCGATGTAACACAGCACATTGAGCTGTTAACCGGGCAAATAATGGCGGTTGCCACCGTCTATATCTATGTATCCTCCTTTTTTTGGCTTTATGGTACCGGTAACGCGCTACATCAGCGCTTACCCGATACGGTATTTATGAATATTCACATTTTCCGCTTTATGACCATCGTGCCACTGCTATGGGGTTTATGGTTGGCTTATGTTTTTTACAGCCTGCTTGTGCACATGAAAGGGAATCAGTTGCCGGTAACCACCTCCGAAGACGATATATTTAGCCTGGGAGGTGTAATGTGTTTTCTGTTTGCCATTCATAATAACTGGTTTATCGCCAAAGCACTTAAATCGATAGAGCGTTACGGAGAAGTAAGCTTCAGCGATTACTTCGGCGACTTTATACTCATCACCTTCCTGCCTATCGGGGTTTGGTTAATACAGCCCAGGTTGAACCAATTGGCCAATAACAGCAGCGGGCCGGTGGATGAACGACCTGATATTCTGGATACACACTTTAGGTAGTGCGGACTTTGGAACAGTCAAATTAATGATACCGGACGGTCTCCAAATTTAACGAAATTAAATTTGAAACTTTAAACCCTAATTACTATCTTTACTCAAGGTTTGCCCTTTAGGCAAAGCTAAAAGTTCTTTGATACCGCAAGCATTCAGAAGATGATCAAAATGCCTGCCTGATAGTACTATGCCTCGTTCTATCAACTACCGGCATACCGGGCATTTCTATTAAAAATTAAAAGGTGTAACATCTAAATGCAATGTAACCTTTTGTAACCTTTTTCAAAAAAATGTAAAGGAGTGTAAAGTTGGAGCTGCGTTTATCCTGAAAAGCCTATCCATCCTGTTCATCCTGGTTCAAAAAGTGTAAAGGAGTGTAAAGTTTGTTCCTATAGAACTGCCAATCCCATGTTCCGATCAATCGCTGTGAACCGTGAACTGAGAACCGTGAACTTTTTCACCTGTAAAGGAGTGTAAAGTTCTATACCGCTTCTTGTTTGCGTCTTTGTATAAAAACGCCCTTTTTGTCCGATTTATCACAAAAATCACTCATATAAAAAATTGTGTAACTTGTGCACAAGCCAAAAAGTGCACAAGCATGCACAAGTAAGTGTGGATAACCTAAACCAATTCGCTTAAACAACATACATATAAAAACTATCTGGCGCAAGAATTGTAGCTGGGTATCTGCATAGCTTCTTGTGCCAAAAATTTTAGGGCTAAGCAATGTATGTGTTGCGCGTTTTCGCCCTTTGTTGGTGTTATAACTTCCGGTTATAATAATCAGAGCAGCATCACCAGCAAGCAAAGGCAAAAATAAGAGTTGCAAGAATGGCTGTCCTTTTATATTAGCCGCGTGGAGATTGGAAACATTCTTATCATTCTGGTAGCAGGTATCATCGGCGGATTCATCAATGCGGTTTCGGCGGCAGGCTCTTTAATAACGCTGCCGGCTTTCATCTTTGCAGGATTAACGCCGGGGGCAGCCAATGCTACCAACCGCGTAGCCATCATGGCGCAGAATTTTTCATCAGCCTATGCCTTTCGCAGTAAAGGCATTAAAACCGATAGTTACATGTTCTGGCTGGCAGCAGCCTCCATACCCGGGGCGGTATTAGGGGCCTGGTTCTCTTTAAAAATCCCCGATGCCATCTTTACCAAGATTCTTTCGGTGGTAATGGTGGTGTTTTTGATTATCACGCTGCTTAACCCGCTAAAAAATGCCGGCGGCGAAGCTGAGCGGGTGGAGCCAAAGCACAAGGCCCTGGGTGTATTTCTTTACTTTTTGTTCGGCATTTACGGTGGCTTTATACAGGCAGGCACCGGCTTTTTTTTAATGAGCGGTACGTTACTTCTGCACCGCTTTAACATTGTAAAAACAAACTACTATAAGGCTGTTATTATGTTTACATACACCGTAGTTGCCTTTTTGGTGTTTGTGTTTAAAGGCAACATCCATTGGCTGGAAGGTATACTGATGGGTGTAGGCATGAGCATCGGCGCCTTTTTCGGCAGCCGCTGGACCATTGATGCCAGCGCCGTGTGGATACGCCGGGTGATGGTTGTGCTAATCTGTTCCATGGCCGTTTACTTATGGATTTTTAAATAAGCAACATCTTTTCATTTGAAATTGTACAATACCCTGTGGCACTCTACCGTTTAACAAATTCAAAACCTATCTTCAACCCTGCCCAAAATAAACTCCTGTGAAAAAACTATTTACCCTGCTGCTGCTGTTGCCCGCAGCATTAATGGCCCAAAACCAGTGTTGCCGCTACGATTCAACGGCCGACTATCTGAACCTGGGTTTAGGCGATATGAATGTATTTGTAAGTCCACCCTTGCCCGGTTTAAAAATTAGGCAGGGCGCCAACTTTGCCGAGCTGCAGAACCACAAGGATAAAACCGGCTTTTATGTATCCATCGGCAACGATAACGCCGTAAGTACCGGTTACGATTATTCGTACAACCAGAACTACGAAAACCCGCTGAACTTTAAGCGCGATTTTACCTGCTTTACAGGCGATACGCTGTTAAAGCAACTGTTACAGGATGGCAGCATTACCAAAGAGATTTCGAAGATTAAATACAAGGTACCCGCTTCGTGGGAAATAGTGCAGCGAACCCCGCAGAATGTAGGCGAGGAATATATAGTATGGACCATGCTGTACCAGGGGCCCTCGGGCATGATAAATGCTGCAGCTATATACCCCCTGAAACGCGACGCCGAAGTTGCAGGAAAGTTTCAGAAAGCTTTGCTAAGTCTATATACCGACTCGCTTGAAAAACCAACCGACAAGGAAGTGTTTACCTATACCATTGACCTTACCGGTACAGGATTGGAAGAAGGCAAGCTTTCGAAAACCGTACCCTGGGCCGCCAAGTATAAGTGGGACAGTGACAACCTCAACCTGCATCGCTATTTTAAGAAAGGATTTATCGAATCGCTTACCAACCTGCGTATAGTAGATATACTGGCCAAGGATGATCCGCTGGATCTGGGAAATCCTTCGGTGCAAATGGATGTAAACGAATCGGCCATTAACGTGTGTAAGCCCGATTTTATAACCAGCAAATGCAGCACCCTGTTAAGCGACCTTACCGATAAGCTGGGCGAAACAGCGCAGGTTTCAACCATTCAAAACGTACGGGTAAATGGTTTAGATGCGTACGAAGCCGAAGCCAAAGTAGTGGCCAACAACAAGGTTATTGCCACCGGCTATACCATTGCACTTTTTGCCAGCAACAGGTATTACATTATTAAAGCCTTTGCCAGCGAAAAGCCGGAAGAATATTTAGCCGCCTTTAAAAAAGCTGCCCGCACCTTTGTATACACTGCCAACTAAACCCCTATGAAAAACAATACGAACGTTAAACACCTGATAGCTGCAAGCCTGCTTGTGCTGGGCATGTATCTGCCTGCGCATGCCGGTAACCAAACCTGTTGCAGTAAAGATACCACCGCCCCTTACCTGGAATATGAAGTATATGGCCATGATTGGTATTTACTACCACCCGTTAAAGGTTTACAGATAACGAAGGACTACAGCGCCTTTACCTTACAGAGCAAAGAACAAAGTATACGGTTACAACTTATGGACCTGCCCGATAATGGTGATTATGCCGCTGCTGATGAGAGCGCAAGTGCCTCCTCGGCCCATGGCGATACCTTATTGAATCTGCATTCGGAAAACGGGAAGGTGAGCAAGGACATACTAAAAATTAAATACAAGGTGCCTGCTACCTGGGAGAACGTACAAAACAATCCCGACCTGATTGGCGATGAATCGGCCGTTTGGCTAATGGAATACAAAGGGCCATCGGGCAGGGTGGTTGCCAGCGGCAATTATCCGTTTAAGTTGGATCCATCACTATCCGCCGGTTTCCAAAAAAGCTTGTGTTCGTTTTATGTGGACTCGTTTGATTACGAGGAGCCGCCCAAACCCGCCGGTTTTGAAGTAAGCTTAAACGGTACCGGTTTAAAAAAGGACGAAAGCAACACGCTGTTTACCGGTGGATTTAATTACAGCTTTACCGTATCGTATGATGACTTTGTAAAAGAATACCATTATTACCCTGAACGCTACTGGGAAATAATGAACGATACGAAGCTGTACAAAGAGATGGTTACCAACGGTAGTTTTGATGCCGTTAACCCGTTTGTAGAATTGACCATTAAAGAATCGGGCACAAATATTTGCAGCGCCGATTTTATAGGCATACAGGCCAGCAAAATGCAAACCGAAATGGAAGATAAGTTGGGGCCGAATGCTAAACTGGGCGAGGTAATGAACAGCCACGTTAATGGTTTAGACATGTATGAAATTGAGGGACAGGTAGAGAATAACGGAAAGGTATTAGCTACGGCATATTCCGCTGCCTTTTTTACTTCTAACAAATACTTTTTGCTAACCGGTTATGCGCTCGAAAATCCCGCCAAAAGTCTGGAGGCTTTTAAGAGTGTTGCTAAAACCTTTGTGATAAAAAACTAAGACCCTACCGTATGAAAGCCACTACCCTATTACTGCTATTACTGCCCTTTGGTTTATGGGCACAGGATGGCCTGCGCAAGGACCGCAAAGCAGCGTATAACCGCTACGAGATAAACGAACGAAAGGTGTTTTTTGCCCCACCTGCCAAGGACATGGAAATAAAGCCGGTGGAAGACGGCATTACGTTTAGCCTTGCCCAGCAACACGTAGGCATTACGCTGTTAGGCGATAAAATAGAATCGGATTATTACCGCTACGATGCAAGCGGCGACCCACCTGCCGAATTGTACGAAGCAAACGACAACGGTTACCTGCAAACCTATTACGGCGATACCCTTTTTCAGAAAACGTTTACCCGCAATAAGCTGCGCAAGCAATTGGTTAAAATGAAATACCGTGTTAACCTGAGCTGGGAAGCCGTGCGCGCACAACCGGATTTGATTGGCAAGGAGTATGTTGTTTGGTACGTAAACTTCGAAGGGCCCTCGGGCTTGCTGGAAGGTGTGGGCACTTACCCGATTGAAATGGACAAGGAAATGGGGCCGAAGTTTCAGGCATCGCTTACCAGTTTGTATGCCGATAGCATGGAGAACGAAACGATAGATACTACCTTTCAACTAAACCTGCAGGGAACAGGACTTAGCCAGAGCGCCAGCGGTGTTAGTTTTTCTACCACCAGTGTGGTGTATAATGATGACGTTTCAGACGACAGTTATAACAACTACACCTACAATTATTATCCGACAACTTATCTGGATACAGCGGGCAATTTGGACCTGGCTGCCATACTGGAAAAAAACTGGGCATTTGACCCCAGCGCACCCGATGTGGAAATGACTGTAGGCGAAAGCGATATAAACGTGTGCAACCCCGACTTTATAACCGCCCGCAACAACGATGCACTGGATCTATTAAAAAGCAAGTTAGGTTCGCGGGCAACGGTTAGCGCCATTACCCACCGCACCCAAAACGGAATGGATGTTTACGAAGCCGAAGGAAGCACCTACGGCAAGGGAAAGTTGATGGCCACAGGCTATATGGCGGTGTTCTTTACTAAAAGTAAATATTACACGCTGCACGGCTACGCAGTTACTGATCCGGCCAAATGGCAGCAAAGCTTTAAGAAGGCCGCTCAATCGTTAACTACTACCGTTAAAAAAGGGCATTAGAAATTTTAAGAATTATGTGAGCAATCGTGCTGCAGTTGGTGCCGCAAGGTTTTGCTGCGGCACAATTCTTTTTTGCTGTATCTTGATTACTTTAGTAACCTAAACTTAAAACTATCCCTACATGAGAAGAAATCTACTAACGGCCCTGTTGTTGCTTTTACTGGCAGCTCCGGCATTACAAGCCCAGGTGCGCTATCTGGATGAAATTTATACTACCGTGCAGGTAGATAGCAACGTGGTTTACGGAAAGAACTACGGCTTTCTAACTAACTTTAATACCCTGCAAAATTTAAAGATGGACGTTTATCAGGCCGTGGGCGATACCGGCACACACCGCCCCGTAGTGATACTGATGCACGCAGGTTCGTTTCTGCCCGGTTCAGTAACCGGTTTCTACGATTTTAGCTATAAGGACGAAAACTGTATGGTAGAAATGTGTAAGCGTTTTGCCAAGCGCGGCTGGTTAGCTGTAAGCATGACCTACCGCCTCGGCTGGAACCCCACTTCGCCTGATGCTGATGTGCGCGCCAGCACTATTATAAATGCCGTTTACCGCGCCGAGCAAGATGTAAAAAACTGCGTGCGTTACTTCCGCAGCACCTATACCGATAGCGCCAACAAATGGGGCATTGATGGTAACAAGTTTGTGCTGGGTGGTACCAACTCGGGCGCCTATGTAGCCCTGGCTGCTGGCAACCTAAACAAGCCTGCTGAACTCGTGCTTCCAAAGTTTCTGGACAACATGGGCAACTCGTTTGTTGACACCACCAAAACAGGCAACTTCGATGGCTTTGGCGGCACACAGAACTACGACAATTTTGCCGGCATAAGCAGTGCGTTTAGCTGCGTGCTTTCGTTAGGTGGCGCCGTAGCCGATACCTCGTTTATTGAAGTTGGGGAACCTCCGGTAATTGCCTTCCAGGGTGCACAGGAAACCTTAACCCCGTACAACACAGCTGTGGTGCAAACAACTACCCTGCAATCAGTGATCGAAGTAAGTGGCTCGGGCGACTTTATGCCTGTAGTAGATGCCCGCGGACTAAACAGCGGCTTTACGCCAAACACCTTTGGCGGTACCCCGCTTAACCACGATGCTTCTTTTGCTTCGCGCCCTGCGGTTGATGGACTGTTCCCTTTCTACGGTCAGGCCTTTGAACCATGGAGCTGGTATAACGGCCCCAACCCTGCAGTAAACAGTACCGCTTCGCAACCTAAAGCCATGCTGTATATCGATACTATTATGGGCTATAGCCTGCCGCGTTTATACAAGCTGTTATACGATCCTTCTTTCGGCGAACCTTCGGCTATTCATGAAGTAAAAGGCAGCATCGAAATGCAGGTATATCCAAGCCCTGCCAATGCGCAACTGAACATTACTATAAACAGCCTGCAAAAGCCACTGCAAACCCTGCGTGTGCTTGACCTTACAGGCCGCCTGGTAATGGAAACAAGCAGCCTGAACGGTTACACCCAATCTTTAAACGTTAGCGCACTGCCACAAGGCGCTTACCTGTTACAGGTTAGCTTAACCGATGGCACCACAGGCACTCGCCGTTTCAGCGTACAGCGCTAATAGTTTAAAACAAAACGCATATGGAATGCCGGAGCAAAATCCGGCATTCTTTTTTTTAAGCGAACCTTATGCAATCGCTATCTTTTTCTATATTCGGCTTTACCTAAACCCTCGCTGCCTGATGAAACAAACTGTACTCCTGATTGCATTTCTTGTAACAGCAGTTTTAAGTTATGCCCAAACCAAAACTTTAACCGGAAAAATAACCGACGGCGCTACCAAAGAACCCATGATTGGCGCCAGCGTAGTTGTAAAAGGAACCAAAACCGGAACCACCTCGGATGCCGATGGCAAATTTAGTTTGGAGGTGCCTGCCGATGCCAAAACACTTACCATAAGCTTTGTGGGTTACACCCCTAAAGATGTGGCCATTGGCACCACCAATAATTTTGATGTTACGCTGGAAGTAGCGCCGGTAATTGGCGGCGAAGTAGTGGTAACTTCTTCGCGCACGGCCGAAAGTATTAAGCAGGCATCGGTGCAGATTGAAAAGATGACTTCGCGCGAAATTAAGGGCGCGGCATCGGGCGATTTTTACCAGAGCATCGGTAACTATAAAGGCGTAGATATTGTTACTACCTCCGCAGGTTTTAAGGTTATTAACCTGCGCGGTTTCGGCGATACACGCTCGCTTCGTACCAAGCAGTTTATTGACGGCGTAGATAACGAATCACCCGGCCTTAACTTTCCTATCGGTAACATGGTAGGCGCTAACGATCTGGACCTTGAAAGTGTAGAGATTGTATCAGGTGCTTCCTCCTCGCTTTATGGCGCTAACGCTATGCAGGGTGTGGTATCAATGACCAGCAAAAGCCCTTACGATTTTAAAGGTTTATCGCTTGCATTAAAAGGCGGTGCTACGGCACAACCCGGTCCTTACTTCGACGGGCAGCTTCGCTATGCAAACACGTTTGGCAAGAACAACAAGTTCGCCTTCAAGTTTACCGGTGAGTATATGCAGATGAAAGACTGGGAAGCAGATGATGATTCGCTGAACCGCTACGGCGCTATTGAAGCCGATGTAAACGTTTCGTCTATCCTGCGTGCCAAGCAATACCAGGCTGTTGGCCCCGATTTTAGCCAGGAAGACAAAGACAAGTTTATTAAGCTGAACAGCTGGCTGGATTTTAACCCATGGGCCAATCCCGGTACGCTGAATATTAAAGCGCCGGGTTACATGGAAAGACAACTGGCCGATTACAACGCCAAGAGCCTGAAGTTTTCAGCCGGTTTGTACTACCGCTTTAAAGATGATCTGGAACTTTCGGGCGTCTATAAATTTGGTTACGGCACAGCTGTTTACCAAGCTACTGCCCGTTACCAAATCAAAGACTTTAAATTTCACCAGCCCATGTTGCAGTTAAAGGGCAAAAACTTCTTTGTTCGTGCTTTTGCCTCTATAGAAGATGCCGGTAACTCGTATAACCTGGGCTTAACCGGTGCTTACGTTTCGCGTGCTGCTGTGCCCGATTACATCGGCCGCTGGAACGCCCGCTACTTCGATATTATTAAACTGCGCACCAACAATTATTGCGCTGATTGTATCGGCAACCAAAACGAAGCACAGCCTATCTTAAATGAAGCCATCCCTGCCGCCAACGATTCGGCTGCTATGGGTTGGTATCAATACGGCACACAGCAGTTTAAGGATAGCTTCAACAAAATCATTAAAGAAACCAACTCGCTTTACGGCACTAAGTTTTACGATAAGTCGGCCATGGTGCATGTAGAAGGTCAGTATAACTGGGACTTTGTAAAATGGCTGGATATCATCACCGGTGCTTCATATCGTATTTATATACCTGATTCACGCGGCACCATTCTGGAAGACACCGCAGGTAAAAAAATACGCGTGCACGAAGTTGGTGCTTACTTACAAGCTACCAAACGTTTGTTTAACGACAACTTTAAGATCATCGGCTCGGTGCGGGTAGATAAGAACAGCAACTTTGCTGCACAAGTTTCGCCACGCGGCTCGCTGGTGTATACCTACAAGGCTAAAAACAGCGACCATACTTTCCGTGTAAGCGCTACATCAGCCTTCCGTACACCAACCTTGCAGGATCAATACCTGTATCTAGATATCGGCCGTATTAAACTGGTAGGCAACCTGAATGGTTACACTAACCTGTACACCCTGGAAAGTATTACCACTGCCCGCGATATTATGGGCGATAGCGCTACCAACGGTTCTGCCGCTACACAAGCCGCTGCTGCACTGGTGCCTATCAAGCTTAATCCGCTGCGCCCCGAGCACGTAACTTCGTTTGAAATTGGTTACCGTTCCGAAATTGCCAACCGGGTACTGATTGATATTACGGGCTACTACAGCATGTATAAGTACTTCATCGGCTTTACCCGCGTAGCTACACCTAATGCCGATACAACCAACAACGGTGTTGCAGGTGAAGAAAGCGGCGCAGATAACGTGCTGACCGGTTACTATACACCGCTGCAAACCTGGGTTAATGGCGATGGAACCGTTCCATCGTGGGGTGCTGTAATAAGCGTTAACTACTACGTAGGCCATGGTATTACCCCTTACGTAAACTATACCTACAGCGATTTGAACGATAAGAAAGTAAAGAGCAATGGTGCTACCGTGCTTTCAGGCTTTAATACGCCTAAACATAAAATCAACATTGGTATTATGGGTAACCGGGTATGGAAAGGCCTGGGCTTTAGCGCCAACTTTAAATGGGTAACCAGCTACGCCTGGCAAAGCCCTTTTGCCGATGGCACAGTGCCAAGCTTCCATACACTTGACCTGCAGGTTTATTATGAATTTGAGAAGGCTTATTCCACCATCCGTATAGGCGCTTCAAACGTTTACAACAATCGCCACATCGAGGCAGTAGGTTCACCTAAAATTGGTGGCTTATACTATGCTGGCTGGACGTTTGACTTCAACAACTTCGGCAAAAAGAACAAAACCGCAGTAGCCCAATAACGCCTTCGGTTACAATAATTTAAAAGCCGCTTCTAAAAGAAAGCGGCTTTTTTTTGCCCCGTTTTACCTTACATTTATGACATACAATTCATGCGGCGCCTCACCGACTATTTTCTTTCCGGTTTCGCTAACGAATCGCCTTTCGAAAAACGCAAGGCTTCGTATTTGCTATATATCATTTATACCGCTTTTATCTATGGCTTTTTGGTGTTGGTTGGGCAGCTATACTACCATATGGGCCAGGTTTATTTTTACGGAAATATCGTAGCGCTAACCGGTGTAATTGTATCGCTATTTCTATTTAAGGGCAGGCGCATACAAGCTGCCGGGCATGTTATGATCATCTCTGCGCTCAGCATGGTCATTATCCATAACCTGGTCCGCGACCTGTATAAGTTCGACCCCATCATTCGCTACCACATCTACATAAACATGGTAACCCTGTTTGGTGTTTACCTGCTAATACTGTCCTTCTTCCGCAGTAAAAAAGTATTGTATTACTATGGTGTGGCATTTGAGTTGATCTTATTGGGCCACACACTTATTATTTACGACCACCTGAAACACATACCGCAAATGGGCTTATTTGTGTGGCAGCATTTTACCACCGCCGCTACCGGCATTTTTACCGAAGCCGTATTGTGCACCTGGTTGATCAGTTACATTGATACGCTGTTTTTGCAGAATGAGGAAGATGCAGAACGTATTCAACTGCAGAATGAAAAACTGGAAGACCTTGTTGCGCAACGCACCAAAGCCCTGAAATCAAGCAACGACAACCTGCAGGAATTTGCTTACATCGTGTCGCACGATTTAAAAGAGCCGCTGCGTACCATCTCGGGTTTCATTTCGCTGATTGAGAAGGACCTGAACAAACGCAATTTAAACGATGAGCAAACAAAAGAGTATTTGCAGTTTGTACACAGGGGCACCATACAAATGGAAGAGTTGATAAGCGATATTTTAGCTTATAGCAAATTGAATGTGGTGGAGCGCAAATTTGAAGTAGTTGATTTGAACGATGTAGTAGCCGATGTATGTAATGTATTAAGCAAGAGCATTAACGAAAGTGGAGCAGTAATAAAAACCAAAGACCTGTTTGCGGTAAAAGGCGAAGCGCGGCTATTAGTGCAATTGTTTCAGAACCTGTTAAGCAATGCTATAAAATACCGCAGCGAAGAACGCCCATTGCAAATTGAGATTGGCTGTGTGCCACAGGGCAAGATGGTACAGTATTACGTAAAAGACAATGGCATTGGCATACCCGAAAAATATTTTGATACGATATTTCAGGCATTTAAACGTTTACACAGTAAAACAAAATACGAAGGAACCGGAATTGGACTGGCTATTTGCAAAAAGATAGTAGAAGTGCATGGCGGGCGAATTTGGGTGGAAAGCGACGAAGGCTTGTGCACTGCCTTTATTTTTACACTTCCGGCAGCATAGTTGCATTATAACTTTAAATTATTTAACTGTTGCTTAAAGGCAAGGCTTGCTTTTTTGCCGCATAAAGGCTACATTTCAGTTCGCAATTGCCGGCGGCTACCCCCGGGGCATATCGCATAACACCTCCGCGTAGTAACAGGTAGACCATCCTTGCCGGGTGGGAACGGAGCGAGCCCGATTTGTTTTTTTGACCCAAAACCATTGCTAATGAAAGCCATTTATGTAATAAAACACGGTTCGATAGACGAGGCGTTTGAAGTGCGCGATACACCCAAACCGGTACCTAAGCCCGGCGAAGTATTGATAAAGGTGGAAGGCTTTGGCTTAAACTTTGCCGATGTAATTGCGCGCAAAGGCCTTTACCAGGATGCGCCGCCACTACCAAGTGTGCTGGGTTACGACATCTGCGGCACTATTGAACGCAAGGGAAGTAATGTGGATTGGCTGGAAGAAGGCGACCGTGTAACTGCGCTTACACGCTTTGGCGGTTATGCCGAGTATGCGGTAACCGATGCGAGAGCTGTAGCTGTAATACCGGCCACCATGGGGGTTGCTGAAGCCACCGCTTTAACTACCCAATACTGCACAGCGTATTACTGCGCCGTTGAAATGGTTAACCTGTACCCCGGCGATAAGGTAGTAATACATTCGGCTGCAGGTGGTGTGGGCACTGCGCTTATGCAATATTGTAAACACATAGGCTGCGAGATTTTTGCTACTACAGGAAGTGCCTCGAAAGTAGAGATGCTGAAACAAGCGGGCGCAGCCCATGTAATTGATACTTCGAAAACAGAATTCGACGATTACATTGATGAAGTAACCAAAGGCGATGGTGTGGATGTAATATTTGATGCCATTGGTGCAGGTTATATCCGCCGTGGTATAAAGGTGCTGGCACATGGCGGGCGTATTGTTTGCTATGGTGTTTCGGCCATGAGCGATTCAACCAACATATTCAGCAAGCTGGGTAAGGCTATTGAATTTGGTATTTACCACCCCGGCGAGTTTATGATGGCTTCTAAAAGTTTAATAGGCGTAAACATGCTCCGTTTGGCTGATAGCAAACCATTAACCATGAAACGCGTGTTGGAAAACGTAGTGCGCCTGCATAAAGAAGGTGTGTTTAAACCCCACGTTAGCAAAACATTTAAGGCAACGGAAGTGGCCGAAGCCCATAAGTTTATGGAAGACCGCAAGAGTATAGGTAAGATAGCCTGTGAGTGGTAGTTAAAATGTAACACCTATATTAAATGCAATGCGCTGATAGGTGCGGGCCACATGGTAAGTAGAACCCTGGTCATAACTATAGGCATAATTAGTTTCGCTTTGCGTGCGGCGATACGAAACACTTAGCAACACGGAGGCCAGGCTGCGGGTGTAGATGCGAATACCGCCACCGGCACTTGCATACAGGCCCCCTTTGTTTTTTAAATAAGCATAACCTTCGGCAGGTTTCTGTTTCCACATAACGGCATAACCTACATCACCAAATACATAGGGGGTTACCTTCTTCTTTAAAAACTCAGTGGCTAACCTTAGGTAAAAAGGCGAAAAAGTTTGTTTAAAACTGATATAGCGGTCGATACCCACACCGGCGCCGGCAAACAGGTAAGGCCAGGGCTGGTAGCCATTTACCGTGTGTAGCGATAAACCAAAGTCATCGCCATTATTATTGTAGTAGTAGTAATTGTTGGGGGTGTTCTTAAGGTTTGTTCCGTAAATGATACTCAGCTCGGTCATGTTCCTAAAGCCCCGGTCGCGGCGGAAGTAATCCTTTTTAATGGCCCTTATGCGCTCCTTTAGTGCATTCTCTTTTTTAACGCTGTCAACCTCCTGCGGCGTAAACACAAAAATGCTCCCGCCCTGCAATTCAATTTTAATTCGTTCATCGGTTTTTTCGGTAAGGTGGCCGCGGAGTATGCTGCCGTTTTTCAGGTAAACTACGTCCTCTATAGTACCTTGTGCCTGCAACTCAAAGGTTCCCGAAAACAGGGCTATCAGCAAGCAAAAGCGCCATAAGTATATGGCCGGACGGGTAAGGCTTGGGTAAATGGTCATATTGGCCGGGTTTTAGGCATTGCCGGAAAATTAAATGCAGCAGGCAACGCTTTACAAGAACCAAACGTTTGTAAAAGCAAAACCGTTGCCTTATTCCCAAAAACCAAAAGCAACCCGTTATGAAAAAATCCAGCATCTACCTGTTACCGGCTCTGTTTTTACTGGCTGCCATTTCCCTAAGCAGTTGCAAAAAAGACAAGTGTTTGCAAACCCGCACCTATAAAACCTATACTCCTGTTTACATGAGCTACGAAGAAATGCGCAGCAGTGTGCGCTCGGAAGACCCGCAACCACTACAGAACCCCGGTAAAATATACCTGAAAGGCAATTACATTTTTGTGAACGAGATAAACAAGGGTATCCACGTAATTGACAACAGCAACCCGTACGCACCGCAAAACATCAGCTTTATTAATATACCCGGCAACGTAGACATTGCAGCGGTTGGCAATGTGCTATATGCCGATAGTTATGTAGACCTGGTGGTGCTGAACATCAGCAACCCTGCCCAGATTACTGTGCTTAACCGTTTAGAGAATGCCCTGCCCTACCCTGCTTACGAATACGGCTATTCGGCAGATGCAAGCCTGGGTGTAGTAAAAGATTGGAAAGAGATAATGAAAACCGACACGCTGGGCGAAGATTGTAATGCCACCGGTGGTGGTTGGTGGGTTGGCGGTCCGTTTGAGGGAGATGTGATGACGGCCAACGGGGTGGTGTCTATTCCTAAAACTTCACAATCGCCGGGTATTGGCGGCAGCACTGCACGCTTTACCATAGCTTCACACGCATTGTATATAGTAGACCATAACAACCTGCATGTGTACGATATAACCTCTACCTCGGCACCCAGCAAGGTAAGCGACAAAAATGTTGGCTGGAGTATAGAAACCATTTTCCCTTACAAAAACCATTTGTTCATTGGCTCTAATTCGGGTGTATATATCTACGACAACAGCAATCCGCTATCGCCTAACTATGTTTCTACCTACGACCATATTACTGCTTGCGACCCTGTGGTGGTAGATGATGACTATGCCTATTTTACCTTAAGTAATGATGCACCTTGCCATATGGGTGTTAACCAACTGGAAGTAGTAGACATTTCGAACATTGCTCAACCCACTTTAAAAATTACGATGCCTATGGTAAACCCTAAAGGATTGGGCATTGATAACAAGAAGCTGTTTATCTGCGACAGTCAGGATGGTTTGAAAGTTTACGATGCTAACGATATAATGAACATAAGCCAACACCAACTGGCACACTTTGGCAACATGAAGGCTGCTGATGTAATACCATGGAATAACCGCCTGCTGATGATAGGCAGCGATGGATTGATACAATACGATTACAGCAACATAAACAATATATCAGTAATGAGTGTTATACCGGTTGCAAAACCGTAGCACCGGCATCCGGAAAGAAGCCGACTTCTTTCCGGGTTCTGATTTTTAAGCGCTAACTTAGAATGAGAATTACTTATAGCGTGACCGAAGAGGAAATCATCCGTGGCTGCATCAACAACGAGCGGCTGGCGCAAAAGCGTTTGTATGAACGCTTTTACGGGCGGATGATGGGTGTATGTATGCGCTATGCATCTCACAAAGAACAAGCCACCGAAATGCTGAACGTAGGCTTTATGAAGGTATTTCAAACCCTGGAGAGCTTTGCGAACCGTGGCGGAAACCTGGAAGCCTGGATATACCGTATAGTGGTTAACACCTGCATTGATTACCTGCGCAGCGAGGTGCGGCATCAGCATGCTGAGATTGAGAAGACGGTGTACGCCGAAGCTACTACCGATATTATTGCCGACCTGAACGCTGAGCAAATTATGGAAATGGTAAATAAACTAACCCCCGCCTACCGCGCAGTGTTTAATCTGTATGTGGTAGAAGGGTATAGCCATAAAGAAATTGGCGAAATGTTGGGCATTAACGAAGGTACCAGCAAATCGAACCTTGCCAAAGCTCGGGCACGGTTACAGGAAATGATTATTGAGCTGAACAAGATAAATGTGCAAGCGTATGGAAAATAACGCCGATAAACATTTGCGCGATAAACTGCAGGGGCTGCAGATGCCCTACGACCCCGCAGCCTGGGAGCAAATGGAAGCCATGCTGGATAAAAAGAAAAAGCGCCGCGGATTTTTCTGGTGGTGGACGGGCGGTATTGCCGCCGCTTTTCTGCTTACAGGCGGAACATACCTGTTGGTGCAACAGGCAAAACAGGATCCTACGACAACTACCTCGCAAACGACTTTAAACAATACTACTGCGCCTAACAATGCAGCAGCTACAGGTGGTGCCGGTTCTTTGCAAACCAACAGCGAGGCACCAAACACAACTACCGAAACTGCCAATACAACTGGTAGGCAAAAGCAAGAAGCCAATTACAATACTTCGGCGAAAAAGAACAACACCATTAAACAGGAAAGTACGGCAATCAGCCAACGAACAACCGCCGGCACAGCTCAAAAGCAAGACCGTAATAACGTTTACCGGAAAAGCAACAAAACCACTTCTGCAAAAAATAAGCAACACGTAAAGCAAAAGTTGGAAAAGAATAACGAGAACGAATTGCTTGCAGCTACCTCAACCAATGCCAATGCTGTTAAGGAGGTTGCAACACTACAACAACAAACCGAAAGCGTAATTCTGCCAGGCATATCTGTACAGCAGAACAATGAAGTAGTATCGGAACCGGTAGCCGAAGAGATAAACGCCGCTGATTCAGTGGCTAAGGAAGTGGCTATTACAGCCGCCGCAGGAACTGATAGCACCAATCAGCCCTCAGCCAATAATGCAAAGCAGCAGCCGAAAGCTGCCCGCAAATCAGGGTTTAGCTATCAGTTGGGTATACGCACCGATTTAATGGCCACCATGGCCCCTCTTATTATGCATGCCGAAAAACGCTTTGATACACTTAGTGTTGCGGATAAGAAAGGTCCGGCTAAACTTACGGTATCTGCCGGCTTGTTTAATGAGTTCAACTTTATAAACCGCATTTCTATTTATATGGGTGTAATGTATACACGCAGCACTTTTCAGGTTAATCGTCCGCGTGTATCGGAAAGCATGAACTATGCCGATAGCATTTATCGTATTTATAACAGCTATACTGCGCAACAACATCAAATTGATATTCCGATAGGCTTAAAAGTATATCCATATGTAAATAGCAAGGTGCGCTTCTCGGTAGGTTTTGGTATTATCAACCATATTAAGCTGAAGGAAACATTTATTGCCCATACCACCCAAACGCCTGCGGCCAACCTTAGTGCAGCACTGGATGTGCCTTTTACCTATACCAGCAACAATCCATTCGAGGTTAAAAACAGTACAGCCGACATGAGCACCGGCGTAGCCAATCACAGCCAAAACGAAGAGGCTGCTTATTTCGGCACCAATGGTTATAGCCGTTATTATTTATCAGTTTATGCATCGCTCGGTGCGGAATTTATATTCGCTAAAAAGTATTCGTTGTTGGTTGAACCGCTTTATTACTTCGCTGCACAAAAAATGGGCGAGCAAAACCGCCGCAAGCATAGTGTAGGTTTAAGCTTAGGGGTTAAATACAATTTCGGAACCCGTTAAAAAGTTTGTTTCCATTTCTGCATCGTTGATTTCTTCCATAAAAAAGGGCCGCTCTTTCGGGCGGCCTTTTCATTTTATCCATAGTGCAGTTACTTATTTAACCACCACTATCTTTTTGCTGTATACTTCATTGTTAGAGGTTACCACGGCCGTATAGGTGCCTGCCGCAAGGGTTGATAAGCTGAAGTTGATTTGGTTACCACCTTTGTGCAGACTGTGTTTGCTGCTGCTTACTACTTCGCCCAACAGGTTGTAGAAGGCCACATCAATATCCTGATCTACGCTTGAAGTAACAACCAGGTTGGTGTTGTTAAGGGTTGGGTTCGGCACAAAGTCCTTCACATTAAAGGTGCTTTGCTGGGTAATGATAGCACTTACCAGATCGGTGTATTCAAAAGCACCGTCGAAGTCAACTTGCTTTAAGCGGTAGTAATAACGCACGCCGCCGGTAACATCCATATCGTTGTAAGTGTAGTTCTGTTGAACTGTGCTGTTATCGTGGCCGTCTACCCAACCAATGGTGTTCCATGTTTGGCCGTCTAAGCTACGCTCAACCTGGAAACCTTTGTTATTGATTTCAATAGCGGTTGCCCATTTAAGCTGGATATAACTGTTATCGATAGCATTTGCTTCCAGATAAATCATTTCAACAGGAAGCGCCGATGCATGGAACGATCCACTTGCCCAAAACTCGCTGAACTCAGTAACATTCAATTCTACATAGTGATGGCTTTGCGCACCGGTAAACAGGTTGCCGAATTGTCCGGCACCTTTAGTAAGCGGACCATCAGGGGTGTTCATTCCATTCGCAGTGCCAAACACACGGTATAGGCCTGCTGCATGGTTGTTGGTATAATCACCATCCTCATCAGCACCGGTGTACTTAGTAATGTATAAGTCAGTTAAACCGGTAGGATCGTTAAAGTCATCATTCTCGGTGCACGAGTTACCCGGAATGTTGTTACCAATCGAAGCTGCATGCAGTGCATTTGCTTCGGCTGCTGTAAAGTATAAGCGCACACCAACAGGGCCTGTAGGCGCATTGGATGTTGTAACCATAAAGTGGCGCTGCATGGCTTTAAAGTCGGTAAAGTCCTGACAGTTTGGTCCGGTGGTATAAGTAGCAGGTTCGGTTGCCTCCTTATAAACGGTAACATTCACCTGGCCCAGGTTCTGTCCGTTATCATTAATACTCATAATCACCTCGTTGGTGGCATCGTCGCGGAAGCTTAACCACTTGTTAAGGCCCATTTCGTAACAGTTCACGCTCTTGATACCTGTGGTACTTGATAAGGCAATATCGGTAGGGTGACCGGAAGGTGCGGTACCGCTTACAACAATTGAACAACTGCTGGCATCAGTAATAGTAAAGTAACCGGTATTGCCTTCTGCTACTTCGTATACGGCTGTATCGCTGCTAACTACCATGGTAGCCGAATTAAAGGTATAACCCGGTACACCACCTGCCGCAGTTACCAGCATATAGTAGTTATCCGGACCAACCGATGCACATTCATCAATTACCACATTGGCTGTAATTTCAGGATGTACCACTACGGCGGCTGTAGGTTGCGGAGTAGAAGTGCCGCACACGTTGGTGGCACTTACATAGTAGATGCCTTCATACGAACTACCGGTGTGCATATTGCTGCGGCTGGTGTTTTGTGTAGATGCTGTAAACCCACCGGGGCCGGTCCAGCTCCATGAAGTAATACCGGTGCCTTGCGTTACGGTTGAGGTTAATACTAACGAGCCATCGTAACAAACAGGGTTCGGGGTTGCTGTTGCAGTTAATACAATTGGTGCTTGTACCACAACCGTAACTACACCGCCCACCGAGTTAGGACAGTTTGGTGCCGTTTGGTAGCTGCCGCTAACAATGCTGTAAACAAACGAACCCGGTGTGGCTGTTGATACGGCAACTGTTGCTGAGCTGCTGGCCGGTACGTTAATGGTTTGGTTGCTGCCACCATTTACAGTATAAGTAATTGTAATTGGCAATGCCTGCGGGTTGTTAAAGGTAACGTTTGGTGTTGCAGAACCCTGGCAAACAGTGGCGTTACCGCTAATAGTAGCATCCAACTTAGGACGCACCGTTACGGTTGCAGTACCGCTTAGGCTGTTGCTGCAGGTTGGTGCATTTTGATAAACTACACTAACCAAGTTATAAGCAAAGGCGCCATCGGTAGTAGTAACCTGGCTTACTGTTGCGGTGCCGTTAGCTGCAACGTTAATGGTTTGAGCGCTGCCGCCGTTTACATTATACGTAACGGTAACAGGTAAACTCATTGGGTTGGTAAAGGTGATGGTTTGCGGTGCATCGTATTGGCAAACCGTAGTAGTGCCACTGATTGTAGCCGTAGGCGTTGCGCGTACGGTAACTGTGGCCGAGCCGCTGAGGGTATTTACACAGGTGGGCGCGGTTTGGAATACGGCGCTAACCAGGTTGTAAGCAAACGAGCCAGCCGAAGTAGTAGCCTGGCTAACCGTTGCTGTGCTGCTGGCTGCTACGTCCACGGTTTGGTTGATGCCACTATTTACATTATACGTAACGGTAATTGGCAACGCCGTGCTATTGCTGAAGGTAACACTTGGCGATGCATCGTTTTGGCATACGGTAGTGGTGCCGCTGATGGTGGCAATAGCAACGGGGCGCACGGTTACCTGCACCGCATCACTGGCGGTACAACCCACCGAAGTGGCGGTTACCGTGTACGTAGTAGTACTGGCCGGCGTTGCTACAGGGTTATAAATAGTAGCTGCACTTAAAGTGCCTCCTGGCGACCAGGCATAAGTAATAGGCTGCGTACTAGTACCGGTTACAGTTATATTATCTACGGTAAAAGCCGGATCGGCGCCGTTGCTTCCATCATTTTTCCAGCGGAAACCGAGATAAAATTGTTGTCCGTTTGCTGCCGAAAGATCTAGGTTGCTTACCGTTTGTACCCCGGTTTGGCCTTGATATTGCGTAGCGGAAATATCCGTCCAGGTGGTGCCGTTGGTTGACCACACCGCCTTGGCATAATCGAAGGTGGCCTCACCTGCGCATTTCCAGTTAAAATTAAGTTTCAGGTTATTGTAATTCGTGGCATCAATCTTAACCGTATAGTATGCTACGTTATCGTTAGTAGCGCCATAATCATAGCTATTATAAACACCATACCATCCGTCGAAAAGAGTTAAGGACCGCGAACCGGTTATAGCACCGGTTGAACTGTAGATCCAGTCACTATAGCCCGAAGTAATGTCATACTGGCGCCAATTACCTGCTACCACATAATAATTATCGGGATACTGTTCGAAGGTTTCCGAAAACAAGGTAGTGGTAGGCACATTGGCGCTTGCTGTTAAGGTGGTAGACCCCGCCGTGCAAATGTCCACATCGCTTCCGGCATTTACTGCAGCAGGAGCCGGCTTGGCTGTTACCATTATATTTCCATACATGGTGCTGCCACAATAATTATTTGCCGTTACCGAAATTACGCCGCTTGCATTTCCGGCAGTTGTTGTAATTGCGTTGGTATTAGCGCCACCTGTTATCGACCAGCCCGAAGGCACCGTCCAGGTATAGGTGCTACCGCTTACGTTAGCTACAGAGTACGTATTGCTGCCGGAACCCTGACAAACGGCCACAGGGCCGCTTATTGAACTGCAGCAGCGGGTAATAGTAAATGTTCCCGTAGTGCTGCTACCGGATGCGTAATGAGCAATGTATACATAGTAAACCACGCCCGATGTAGTGCCAAACGTATAACTTTCCGTGCCTCCCGCACCATAGGTGTCCTGATTGGTAATAGCGGTGTAAGAACCGCAGGAGCCCGACACAATATCCATCTCATGGTCAAACGAGGCCGTGGAAGAGATAGTGGTTACACTGCCATCGCCGGTAAAGGTATACCACACACCATAATTACTAACAGAATACGAGGCAGGTAAACCATGTGCCGCGCCAGACGAACAATTGGTAGAGCCTGCAAGGTTACTTGTACCGCAAGGCAAACTGGTGGCTGTTGTACAGGTAGTATTAGCGGGGGTGGCATTAGAGGTTACCGTTAAGGTACGGGCGGTACCGTTTCCACAACTATTAGAAGGTGTAACAGTAATAGTGCCGCCGCTTGATCCGGTAGTTACTGTAACCGAGTTGGTAGTGCCTCCGCCGGTTTGTAGCCATCCGGCAGGAAAATTCCAGTTATAGGTTACACCTGCCACGTTTGTTACACTATACGTTAACGAGTTGCCCGAACACGAACTGGTTGTGCCGGTAATGGTAGAAGGCTGCGCCGGTATATCGGTTATAGTAACTGCAGACGAAAAAGTGCTATTCCCGGAAGCGGTTACGCTTGAACAAGCTACTCCTGGAGCATTGCTTGCAAACCAGAAACACCCTTCATACACCATATCAAATATCAGCGTATTGCCCCCGGTTGTTAAATTGGTTGAATAGGTGGGCCCATAGGTGCTTGCATTTTTAGCTGATATGGTTAGCGAATATGTTTGCTGTTGTCCCGGCACAAGATTATTAGCATCCGTCCGCACGTAGTAATCGCCCCAACCAGTCCATTTTACCCCAACATTTATATCTGGGTTACTACCTCCATCGGTCCAGGAAGCAGTACCATTATTCATAACTACCACGGTAACCGTACGGCTGGTGCCCGTGCACCAGTTGCCACCATTGTTAGCGCTTATAAATTTAGCTCGGTACATAGGTATAGCGGTTGCCAGGGTTTGTGCTGTACCGTTACCGCAACTGTTGGAAGGTGTAACAGAAATAGTTCCGTTAACCGTGCCTGCCGCAACAGTTACACTATTGGTGCCTTGCCCGCCGGTAATAGTCCAGGTGGAAGGGAAAGCCCAGGTATAGGTTACACCAGCTACGTTGGTTACCGAATAGGTTTGTGAACTACCCAAATCAGGTGCCGTTGCGCCTGTTATGGCCGAAGGCTGCGAAGGAACCGTAGTGGTGCTTATCACTGCCGACCCCGACATACTGACATTAGCACATGATCCGTTAGAGGCTTTTACCGTATACGTTCCCGTTGCAGTTTGTAACCCGAACGAAAGCGCCGAGCCAGTGCCGGCTACAGCCGAACCCACAGGTGTGGCGCCGTTATATAATTGGTAGTTAACGCCTACATCCGACCCCGATAAACCTACTGCCACGCCCGAACCACCACTGCAATACGAGCCGCCGCCGCTTACCGTATAAATAGCAAAGCTGGAGTTAATTACAAAGTTGGTAGCCGTGCGGCAACCAGTGTTGGAAGCACAGGCGGCATAATACGTAAACGTACCCGGCGTATTGGTATTGCTTAAACCCGAGCCTGCCACACCCACGGGGTTAAACGGGCTTCCGGTGCCTAACAAAGTACCACCCGAAGAGGCCGTGTACCACTGGTACCCCGGCAAAGTATAATTAACTGTTATTGTAATGTTGCTAATACTTGCATCAGGGTTATTACCATCGTAGGTAGTCTCCAGGAACCGGAACAACCAGGTTCCTGCAGGGTTACCCGTACCCCAGGTACCAAGAGCTACATTTGTTACCGTTCCCGCAGTTTGGGTGGAAGAAGGCTGTAATCCTGCTTGTACGCTGCCTACCGTAGCCGGAGGCGTAGCCTCTACCCGTAATTCGCTTAACCACGAATTGGTGCTGCCGGTATTAGCAGTAAAAGTAATGGTGACACTAGTGCTGTTTACTACAGCACCGGCCGGTAAGCTTGGAAAGTTAATGGAAATATTTGTGCCGCTGGCATAGGTTGTACCATATGTACCGCCTCCCGATCCGCTGGCCGTTTGATTTTGTGTTACCGAACTGCACACCGTGGTCATGGCAATAGTGCCGCTACCACCGGTACAAATAGAAGCTCCCGTAGTGCTTGGTGGTGCGGCGTTTACTGTTACCGCAAGTGAGGTAGCACTGCTGGTGGTGCCACAGGCATTGCTGGCGGTAACCGAAATAGTACCGCTTACTGCCGAGGCTCCGGCCGTTACCGTGATAGCATTACCGGTGCCGCCTGCAGTTTGGGTCCAACCCGATGGCAGGGTCCAGTTATATGTTAAGTTGGGCGTATTGGTAACCGAATAAACCAGCCCTGTATTTGTAGCACATACAGTGGTAGAACCACTAATAGCCGAAGGTGCAGAAGGGGTTACACAGGTATAGCTGAACGAAGTTTGTGACCCGCCACCGTTTTCATAATATTCCAACACCAGGTTAACGGTTCCGCTTAAATAAACCTGCGAGGAGGTAAAAGTGGTATAACCCTGATCGGCCCACTGGTTAATTAGCCAGGTGCTACCTGCATCTGTACTTAAACGTACCCCATCATCTCCACCAACGGTAAACGTATAGTAGCCCGCTGTAAAGGTCTTGTTCATCTTATAGCGGATGGCAAACAGGTCTTGATTAGAAGAGCAGTGGTTAACCGTGGCACCCGATGCGCTGGTATGGTAGCGGTTAAATGTTTCCGACTCGGTTACATACCCCTGGTAAGTAGTAAAGGCACCGGCGGTGGCACTATTGTATACATAACCAATCCACGACCCGCTTCCTGGGGTGGTAGCATCGCCGGGCGTAGTATTTATATTTACCGTACCGGTAATTGCACTGGCCGCACTACACGTTACCGCACCCGATACATTTTGAGGGGTTACCGATACGGTATAGGAACCTACGGTAGTGCCCGCTGCCGAAATACTACTGGTGGTAGAAGGACTAACCGCGCTTAACGAACCTAACGACCAGCTATACTGCGTGGCATTTGATACACCCGTTACATTTATTGTACCATTACCGGTAACGGCACAAAAATCTACGGTTGGTATGCTGCCGCCTGTAGGCACAGGCAACAGGTTCAGGTAAAAGTACTGATCAATATAGTTGTTGCCTATGCCGGGGCCGCAAAGATCGGTATACGCCCTTCGGATGAATAAAAAGTTGCGGCTGCCGGGAAAATCGTTTTGCGGATTATAATTACTGAGCGAGGTAGCCATACCACTACCACCACCCGCAGCAGCATTCAAATAGCTACTGCTGATGGTTCCACTGACATTACCCAGCGTAGATTCGCGCCAGTTACCGTACGAACCAACTACACCGACAGGAGAACCAACCGTTAACTCACCGCAATACCAAACCACACTTAAATTGCCTGCACCGCCATTGGTTGGGCTAATTACATTCGCGCATGAGAAGGTACTGCCCTCGCATATAGCTTGGGTGCTGGCATAGGCATATTGAACTGTTCCCGCAGTGGCTAACGGGTTAACAGTAAAAGTTTGCGAGGCTGTGACTGTATTAATTCCGGTTGTTACCACCACATTACCGGTACCCGAAGCAGTGGCAGGCAGGGTAACCTGTAATTGGGTAGATGAATTAACTGTTACTGTAGCCGCAACACCATTAACAGCTACAGTTCCGCCACCCAAGTTGGTGCCATTAATAGTTATGGTAGCTCCGCTGTTATAACAAGCCGCGGTAGGAGAAATACTGCTGATGGTGGCTGTTCCGCAGGAATTTACCGTGGCCGAGGCCATAGTTGGTGAACTTTCTTCCAAACCGTCGCCATTGCGTACATATAAAGCATAACTATAGGTTGCACCCTGGGTTAAGCCGGTTTGCTGATAACTGGTGCCATTACCGGTGTAAATATCGGTGCCGGTAGTTGTGTTACGCAAGCGTACGGTGGTCCATGCTCCGGCCGGCCAACTTAAGTCAATAGCGCCACAGGTAGCAGAAGCAGCAGCCGATATGGCAGCCGGACTGGCGCGTGTGTATTTGCAAACTTGAGTAGTAGCTGTGCCAGTGTTATTAGCGTTATCGCGTGCAGCAACCGTAAAACAATATTGCGTATTGGCGCTTAAACCAGTTATAGTTTTAGTGGTAGTAACCGTGCCTGCACCCACTCCTGTGCCTGTAGGACTGCCTAAGGTTTGTGTTATAGTATAATCCTTTACACCTGTTGTAACCGTAGCATTATACAATGGGCGGATTTGAATGTTATCTACATACAATGTTCCGGTTCCGCTGTTATATACCAAATGCATACGCATATGGGTTGTGGCGTTAGCCGTTGCAACAAATGAATATTGCTGCCAGTTACCCGAAGAAGGTGTAGATGCTGTGCAACTGCCTAAGGTAGTTGCATTGGTTACATCATGACAATACGCCGAAAAAGTGGAAGTAGTGCCCGCTGTGGATTTAGCC
Organism: Chitinophagales bacterium; assembly: GCA_046329495.1. Classification (GTDB taxonomy): domain Bacteria; phylum Bacteroidota; class Bacteroidia; order Chitinophagales; family LD1; genus Bog-950. The sequence continues at coordinate 159,837 of JAXLUO010000001.1, forward strand.
CACATGGAAACGAGGTATTGCTGCCCGTTGGTGAATGAATTCATCTGATCACCATATACCACTCCAACAGATCCGGCAGTGGATGCAGTAATATTTACGCTATAAAGATCATTAAACCTTTCGCTGGAAGTTAAGGTGTAGGTAGGGTTACCGCTTCCCGTCCAGGTTAACCACGGGCCTAATAAATTTTTCTCAAAGCTCGTATTGGTAAAATTAAGCTTGTTGGTTTCCTGTCCATCATTAACTGCGGCTGTACCTAAAATGGCATCTCCGTAATAATTATAAAGCGTTCCGTTATCGGAGGCAGCGGCCCAGCTTAAATCCAAAGAAGTTGCCGACCCCGAAGTAGGCGTAATCGCAAAAGAGCCAGGAGTGCCAGGCAAATTCACATCTACCGCGGCTACATCCTGATACGGGCTTGTATTATTTAATGCCACAATCTTAATCTCCTTCCAGGTGGTGGTGCCGGATGCGGCATTCGCAAATTGAACACTGGTAATAGCAGGTGCCGTACCGGCCGTAGGCGTGCGGCTGTAAATTGCGGTAAGAATGTCGTTGTAATACTCTTTGTAAACGGTTCCTCTTCTTACTATTCTGATGTGCTCATACACGTTGGCAGCCATAGTAGGAGTAGTGTAACTTCCCGAAGCTGTTGTTCCGGTGTAATCAATCCATCGGATGGTGGTGCTGTTTAAACGGTCAAAATCCATCGTACCCGAATTAATAGTGTTAAGCCCTATCTCCCATCCTTCGGCGGAGGTTGGGGTTGATTGCTTAACCCAAAACTCAAGCATAAAATCCGTATTAGCCGGAATTGTAAAGCCCGAAAGGCTCGGACTTGTAGTTTCTGCCGGTGCGTATTTTCCTACCACAGGGGTAAAGGGCATTGTGTTAGAGGTGGATCTGTAAAGCGCCGTCTCATTGCTTGCAGGAAATGCAACATCCATTCTGTTATTAGAGTTGTTTTGAGGCGTTAACGTTAAGGTTGGAATAGTTGGGCCCGCCCCAACAAGCTTAATGGTAGACGTAGAGTTGGTGCTGTTTGTACCGCACGTAGCATTTAAATTGTAATGCACGTAATACGTACCTGCTATATTAGATAACCAGGTAAGAGGGCTGGGCCCCCAGCCCACAACAGGACCGTTGGAGGCTCCATAACAAACGGTGATATAACAACCGCTGGTGTTGTTGGCCGATGTATAATAGGTATTAGCAGCAAATGTACCGGCATTATACTCACCCATGTATTCAGCAGAAGTAATGGTATTCGTAGTGCCAACCGTTGTTGGAACCGTAATACTGGAAAAAGAAGTACCACCGGTACATTGGGCTATGGTGTTTAAGCTTAAGGCCAACAAAACCAACAACAAAAACGTTCGGGCAAATACAGGGGTAATACGCTTTGTAAAATTCTTCATGGCGTAATTAGGTGTTTTCAATAGGTACTTAATAATAAAATTAGAGATGGTTTAGAGCAACATATATACCAAGCATTCAACGTTGGCAGGGTTACAGGGTTAAGGTAGTTTTGGTGGCCTACCACGTCAAGGGTGTATGGGGTTGCTTTTTACAACCGCGGGCTTGTAGATTACTTAACCAAAGCGTAACAACTTAATAATGAACCTCTTTTAGGTCCAGTCTATAGGTTCATGAGGCTCCTGAGCAGGGCCGGGGTCCTGATTTAATCTGCAAAAAAATATTATGCCATCTTAAGGCTTCATGCTGACAATTGGCGTAATTCCGCTAAAACTGTTGGCTTTTTACTACACATATAGTCCAAACTGTAGTACGTACCGCACTGATTTACATATAGATATAAAATAGCAATCATGTTATATAAAAAAATAAGATGTTAAATTTCGTGCTTTTAGCAACGCTTCTTTCGGGATAAAAAAAGGCAGGCAGGAGCAGTTAGCCCTTAATAAAAAGTGGGTTACAAAAGGGAAGGAGGTAGAGGATTACTCCTTGATATCCGGGTTCGCCTCTTTGGCAACAAAGAAGAAGGTAAGACCGATGGTTAGCATAAGGATGCCAAGAACCAAAGGAATCATTTTACCGGTTTGGTACATGCTCTGGTGCAGTTTAGGGTCGTTATAGTCCAGCGCGTAGCTGGTATTTGCCATAACAAACGTAAAATACAGGGTTAACAAACCACCCACCAGGGTAAAAATACCGGCAATTACCTTGCTCATGCTCTATCAATTTTGCAGTGCGAATGTATAGGAAAAGGGCAAATTGCAAAAGAGGAGGCAAAAATTCCTTTTTGGACTAGCGCCCAAAGCCTTCTACCCCCCCCATTCTTATATAAAAGCGATCCGCCACAAATGAAGGAGCCTTCATAAAACCCGGCCCACCGGTTTACATACCGGCAACCAACCCATTTAGTTTAGGAACTATTATCAAATTATTTTTCAAAAATATTTCTTTTGAATGAAATGGATGCGTAGGTTTGGGAAAAAGGGAAATATTGAAACTGCACATGAAAAATCAAAATATAAAAACCGGAATTATCGCTGCCTTTGTGAGTTTTGCCTTTTATCTTATTGGCATATTTACTGGACCTGGCTTATTGGAAGAACTTCCATCTCAAAGTGAATCGAGCAGGGTTTTCCAAAATAAAGAGGTTGGGAATTATGTATTTAGAATTGCAGAAGAGAAACCCGGCGTAGTATTGCAAGGTTTCAATCTTTTGGGATTAACTCCTCCAAAGTTCCCTGAAGGAAGTTATATGGTTGAAGCCGAGGTTGAAGCGTGGACCGTGGACATGAAACCTCACGACGAGAAATTCGGCCAGGTAATATTCTTTGAAGGAGATAAAGATGGCTTTGCTTTCAAATCTCGAAGAAAGGATAGGCCGGTTAGTACTTACCGTGGTAAAACCTGCTATTTTTTCTATCTACCGTCGGGCACCAACTGCTCCAGTTCAATTGAATCAAATGATGGTATAATTTGGTTTCATATTGGTGCTTGCACCTATAAAAGTCCGGCTAATAGCATTATATACATTAACTCCGACGACAAAGGGATTGTAATAGGTGTTGCACAGCAGGAAGAAATTGGCAAAGGCAAAGACTGTAAATGCACTTAAGCATTCGTTATATATGACAAATACAACTCATGCACCATCTGCCATTCAATCGGCACCTCATTAACAACAAAAGGTTTTTGTTGTTTGGGCTGCACATGCCCTCTTAAATCCTTTAGCAAGGCAATTGAATATGAGCAGGACAATTCATTTTGGCGCAACCACTTACTGAGGCTCTCGAGCTGGTAGTCAACCAAAGCATTTTCCCTTAAGCTTAAATTGCACATTATTTCCAATAAACGAAGGTCACGCTGGTAAGTCAAAAAGGCATTATCTCTACCTATAAACGCATATAGGTTGTTTATTTCTCGCAAAGCATCGTTCCACCGCTTACCCCTAAACAGGTATAATACCAAATTAAACTTAAGGATAACATTGGTGCGCTTAGCAAAACTCCCCTGATATTTCTCTAGTCCCGTGGTTATCGTTTTATACAAATCCTCTTTCGGTAAATAGGAAGTGTTTAATGCAAGTAGCAATTTGTAAGTATAGCTTAACCTGAACTTTTCGGCCATCTCCCGAAAGGTATTAGCAGGCAATGCTTCCAGCTTAGTAATCATTTCTTCAAACAGATCAAAGCGCTCGCTATAAAGTGCACACGCCAATACATTAGCATAGGTTTGCCGCTTTATAGAAGAAGGGATTGGAAGCTTTTCCTTCTCGGTTTCCAACACATGCGACGCTTTCAAATTTAGCTCAAGTGCGTCTTTAAACTTTCCTTCACTTTCATACAATAATGCCCTCAAATTAAAAATGGTCATGCGGCTATGTGCTGTCAGTGCTGCTGTGGTTGCGGTTTCTTCAAAAACATCAAGCTTAGCTCGTAGTTCATCAGCCTGCTCCCTCAGAGTTTTGCGTAAATAACTGGTAAAATACCGCCTACGCAAATGCGTTAGCTGCCGCTCGGTTTCCAACTGCTTCAACACTACTGTCTCCTCCTCAAAATCCTTTAACGATGCTGTAATGTCCTCAGGCTTTTCACGAATGCGGGACAACCTGTTCTTTAACTGATAAAGGATCACAAGTTCCGGCAAATGCTCGCGTTCTGCTGCCATAATTAATGCTTCACTCAGCAGTTTATAGGCCGGCTCAAACAGCCCTTTATCATACAAAAATTGCACTTGCACTATCAGCTTATTCAGTTTGCCTTCTTCCGTCTTCTCTACATGGTACGCATGCATAGCGCTTAACACCAACTCCTGCAGCAAACTTTTTTGCACGGCAAAATTTTTAGCCCAGGCTTTGCCTTTCAAACTGCGCTTAAAGGCGGCTTCATCGTATTCCTTATCGTGGGGTAAGGCCTCGAAGGCATCAAACAGTTTTTCGTAATAATTTTTGCTGCCAATTACATGGCGTTGCGCAAACAATTTAAAATACCGTTTCTCGCTGGGCGTTAATGCGTGTATTAGCTGAAACAAATCGGCGGAAGGAGTCACAGGTCCCGGTTTAAAAACAACTGAAATATAAATAAAAAACAGCCTGCTTTTTTACCGTTACAAACGGGTTGTAGAAATCATTCAAACCCATATCTGTAAAGGGTTTCAACGCCATGGAATGTAATTCATGCATTGCCAGACTCTTAATAATGCGCATCAAATCGGCTTGATAGAGGGCACCCCTCTCCCTACGTTTGCCTCAGGATTTATTCAAACCGTAAAGTCTAGACAATAACACAGGCGCCTGCCCGGCAAGAATAATCCGATTTCATAAACCAAAAAAATCAAAAGTATGAAACGGATTCTGTTCGCATGCCTGATAGGCATGGCATCGCTGTTGCCATCAAACAAAATTTCAGCGGCTACCCCATCTGCGGCTGCCAGCCGTATTATCGATTGCTACGTGGAAGGCATTGTGCTCATCGCCACCTCCGACGAAAGCACCGGCACGCTGGTAAGCATCACCATTTTTAACTCCAGTAACCAGGAAGTTCGCAATACTACCTGCAGCGGTTACTCCTGCAGCGTATCGCTGGTTAACCTGCGCTCGGGCCACTACACGGCCCACGTAGTTGCCACCAACGGCAGCTACAACGAGGAGTTTAATATTTAAGCGCCCCGCCTTGCTTTTACAGGCCTGTCCGCCCCACGGACAGGCCTTTTTGTTTGCCCGGCAAATTGATCGCGCAACCAGAACTTACCCGCAAAGTAAGGTTCCTTTTCCAGTGCAGCGCTTATCAAAGCGGTGTCTTCCTTGCCTTTGGCTACCAGCTTACGGCCGTATTTAATAAACTGCTCAAACAACTCTTTTAGTTGATGCAGGTCCTCCGCATTGCGCTGTACGTATTTGCGAAAAGCCAGCAGAAAATTGTCTAATCCGTCTACATCCTCCTTGTCATACTCATACAAACACATAAAATGATAACGGCGGATGTTGGCGCCAAAAATGGCTTCTTCGCCTGCATCGGCCTGTAACAGCAGACGTATAGCTTCCTTATAGTTCTGCTGATTGTATAACACCAATGCCTGTGCAAAGGCGAGCTCTGTTTCCTTAACCTCCTTCGGCAAATACTCGCTATATTTTCTTATAAACTGCTGGGTCCATGCTACATCCTTACCAACCTGCGTGGCTATTACCACTGCATTTCGGAAAGCAATCGGCAATAAACGGCCGTTCTCCAACAACATGTTTTGCTTTATCTTCAACTCCAACCAACCCTGACTTTCAACTGCAGCCTCCTCTACGCCGGTATTCAACCAGCTCTGGCAAATGCCCTGCGCATATAACATCGCTTCTTTCATGCCCGGCGTTAAACTACCAGCCTTACGGTTGCTTAAATACACCTTTACATGTTCATAATGCGCTTTGGCCGTGGCTATATTATCTGCCAACAGCATTTGCAACATATTTACAAAAAGGTATACGTACGGATATTGCTCATTCGTATAAGGCGCAAGCAACTGATATAACAAGGCGGGGTCATCAGCCGGTTTCGGCGTGCCTATAACCCGGTGCCGGTTCAACGCCTCGCACAGATAGCGCACTTTTTTAATCGCATAAAAGGCATCCAGGGTTTGCAATACGGGGCTTACATCATTGCGTCGCGTGCGATCGCGCTTGGCATCGTACCCGGTGAGCGATAGTTCAGTTAAGTAATGCTGCTGCTCAAAATACGGCACGTGCCGGTCCTCCAGCTTATCTACCTGCTGAACTGCTTTTTGGTACGCTTTGCCGAACTGCTCGTAAAGACCATGCTCTTTAAAAGCACGCAAACGGTGTTGCTCGTACTGCAAGGAGTTGTTGAGCATATCTTCTACTGCCCAGAATTTCTCAATGGAATCCAGCAACCAACTGGCGGCAGTGCTTTGCTTGCCTGCCGTATCCAGGTTCTTCGATTTTTTGGCTATCAATACCGCATCCACCTTCTTTTCGCTGAACAAGGGGTAATGCTCCTTAAGGTAGTCGAACAAACTAACCGATGCCAGGGGTACTTTAAAATACGGTGAGTGAACGTAATCGTCCAACCGCTTTAGCTCTGCAGGCTCAATAGCCTTCAGGGCATCCACTAACTTACTAAGGTGCATAGCGCGAGTCTTTTCCGGGGGTAACTTTATGCAAGGGCCAAGTTATTTAAAAACCATCGGATTTTGTCGCATCGCTACACAACATTTTTAGCAGGCAAATAGAAGGCTAAACTGGCCATGTAGTAAGCAGGTAAGCTTTTTTGAATTTAAATTTCTGGGGAATGTGTCTTTTACGGGGTATTTAACTGTCGGTAACCTTGCGTTGCAAACCCGGTTAGCCGAAAACGGGATCAAAGAGTAGGCACAAAAATTAAAGTAGTATGGAAAGCAGAGACATCATCAACCAAAGCGAAGCAATTAGCTTAACCGGAAACGAAGAAGCACAGCAGCGGTTCTGCGAATTATGGCCTACGGTTAAAGGCGGCCTACAAATGCTGGTAGAAATTATTAAAAACCCCATTGCCAAGGCGGCTATAGGTGTTGTTATCTCTGCTGGCGATGCCGTTGCAGGAAGAATCTGCGGCTAGCACTAGCCACCATTTACCAATCTAAATTGATTTTTATGCTGAAAGTTAGATTAGCTGAGAACGACGGTTATACCGGCAAAGACCTGGACAAACTGAATGCAGCGCTTAAAAAAATGGAGGAGATTTTAAACTCCGCTGTATTTAAAGAACGCGTGCTGCATTATAAGTTGCCCTCGGGTGCCGAAACATTTTTTTACCGGCCATGGCAAATTCATTATACTAATCAGGAAGTATACGATACTATAATGAAAGCCTCAGAACTCATGGGTTATGGCGAACCAAATGTGGTAAATCTTTCGCTTCGTCTGCTGCCCGGTGGCAATGGAGATGTGGTAGGATATGGTAATCCTGGAGACAGATGGATTAATACATACAAGACTGCTTTTGACCAAATGGATATATCAGATCTTGTAAACCACTATGGACACGAATGGCTTCATAAGCTTGGCTTCGAACACGATTTTCAAAAATTACCGAAGCGCAAATATTCGGTACCATATGCTGTTGGAGACATTCTGGAAAGTTTAGCAAACTAACACATCCTACCGCGGTAGCCGAAAAGCGGAATTACAGAGTAGGCACTAAACGTATTATTATGAATTTACGGTTGTTTTTAAAGCAAGGCAATATTGACCTGTTGCCAAATTCAGCGGCCAATTGGAAAGTTGGTTATCAATTTGAATGGGATCGCCCCATTCTAAAACATCGGGCTGACGTAACGTTAATCTACATTTCAAATGAGTTTTACGCCATCGCTAACGACCCTAACATCTTCTCACAATCCGAAAAAGATACGGTTGAATCCTCCTTTAATGCAATAAATGCCGAAGCCTTGGTAGATGCAAACATCAACACTATCGATGTTGACAAAAAACATGATTTCCGTACTATGCTAAATCTTCCGGACTTAGGCGTTGATATTCAAGGGGGATTTAACTATCAAGTCCTCAAGAATTTCGTTATAGAAGGCGTTACTTACAAAGCTTTAAGTGGCGATGCTTACTCCCTATTACAGGAATCACTAATTGCTCTTAAACGAAACAATAAACCTACCTATAGGAAGGTTAAAGATCTTGCTTACATTGAACAACTTTGGTACGCTTCCAAATTTTCGGTTAAAGTGGAACAGCAATATGCCGCCGACCTTGACGCCAAACTAAGAGTTCAAGGGACCGATTTTGAATTATCTGCAAACGTTGATGGTGAAGGGTATAAAAAGCTCAACATTAATTTGAAGGCCAATTGCCCTTTTGGAGCCAAAATCAAGGCGCTCGGCGACCTGGTTAACTAACCCCTCTCATTTTCTTTAAAAACCCGCAAAATCTGTCTTTCGGTTTTAGTGCTTTTGGTGGTAGCCTTGTAACACGTTACCGCTGAAAGCACTAAGGCTGACGATAGCAGCCTGTGAACCTAAACTTTTTGCTGTGACGTTACAGAGGGACGGCTCCTGCGCGATGGGGCTGTCCTTTCTGCTTTTATAGCCTTGGCCCTTCTATTCATTCTCCAGCTTATGTGTTTGGCAATCAGCAATTTGCGTTCAACCTGGTGCGCATTCAACAATCTTCCCTGGGCCGCTACGCACCGCCAACCTGCTTTAACTAAATCTTAAAACCCGCTGTACCCTCGGAAAGCCCGCCACCGTACCGTATATTCGCGCCCTCTTATGATCGCGGTTAGCAACATACAACTCTCTTTCGGCGGAAGGATCATGTTCGATAACATCTCCTTCCTTATTAACGACAACGATAAAATTGGTTTAACAGGCCGTAACGGTGCCGGTAAATCAACCCTGCTAAAGGTGCTTAAAGGCCAGCAGCAAATTGATGGCGGCGACATTATGTATCCCAAAGGCACCATCATCGGTTACCTGCCGCAGGAACTGCACTCGCAGTCCTCGCTTTCGGTTATCGACGAAACCAAAAAGGCCTACGAGCATGTAATGAAGCTGATGGAGGAGAAGGATAAGATTATGCACGAAATGGAAACCCGCACCGATTATGAAAGTGAGGGCTACATGGATCTTATCGAACGCATCGGTGAGGTAGAGCATCAGATCGAAATTCACGACGGTTACAGTGTTGATGAGCAAATTGAGCGCGTTTTAAAAGGTTTGGGTTTTGAGCCTGCCGATTTCGAGAAGGAAATGAAAAGCCTGAGCGGTGGTTGGCAAATGCGTGTAGAGCTGGCCAAGATCCTGTTACAGAAGCCCGACCTTATTCTGTTGGACGAACCTACCAACCACCTGGATATTGAGAGTGTGCTGTGGCTGGAAAAATTCCTGAAGGATTACCCCGGTGCCATAATGATGGTATCGCACGACCGTAGTTTCCTGGATAACATCACCAATCGCACTATCGAGGTGGTAAGCGGAGATATTGAAGACTATCCTGCCCCTTATACGCGTTACGTAGAGCTGCGCAAAGAACGCCGCGACCAGGTAATTAACGCACAGAAAAATCAGCAGCGCGAAATTGCGCAGATTGAACGCAACATCGAACGCTTCCGCGCCAAGGCCAGCAAAGCAACCTTTGCTCAGTCGCTTATTAAGAAGCTGGACAAAATGGAGCGCATTGAAGTAGACGAAGAAAATGCGGCTGCTATGAACCTGCGTTTCCCTGCTGCACAGCAATCGGGCAAGGTAGTGGTTGAAGCGGAGCATATCAGCAAAAGCTACGGACCAAAGCAGGTAATTAAAGACCAAAGTTTCCAGATAGACCGTGGCGATAAAATTGCCTTTGTAGGTAAAAACGGCATGGGTAAAACCACGCTTACCCGTATACTGGTTGATAACCTGCCACACGAAGGTGTGGTTACGATGGGTTACAACGTAACGGTTGGTTATTACGCCCAGCACGCTGCCGATAGTATGGATGGTAACGATACCGTATTAGATGTGGTAGACCGTGTAGCTGTTGGCGACATCCGTACTAAACTGCGCGACCTGTTGGGCTGTTTCCTTTTTAAAGGCGACGACGTTTACAAAAAAGTAAAGGTGTTAAGCGGTGGCGAGAAAGGCCGTTTGGCCATGTGTAAAATGATCCTGGAGCCACGAAACCTGCTGGTAATGGACGAACCTACCAACCACCTGGATATGCTTTCGAAAGAGATATTGAAGAATGCGCTCAATGCGTTCGAAGGCACAGTTATTATCGTATCGCACGACCGTGATTTTCTGCACGGCCTTACCAATAAAACCTTCGAGTTTACCAAAGACGGTATTAAACAGCACCTGGGCGATATCAACGACTTCCTGGCTAAAAAGCAGATGGAAGACATGCGCTTGTTAGCCAAGAAGGACGAAGCAAAGCCTAAAAAGGAAGAAGCGAAAGTTGTAAAAGAAGAGCCAAACAAGGACAAGGAGAAAGAGCAGAAGAAACTGAAAAGCGATTTAGATAAAAGCGAAAAACGCATTGCTGAGCTGGAAGAACAAATAAAGGACCTGGATGTAAAACTGCAGGATGCCGATAAGTTTCAGGAGATAACCAAGGCCCCTGAGTTTTTCAGCAATTACGATAAGCTTAAAAAAGAGCTGGACGCCGAAATGCAGAATTGGGAAAAACTTTCGGAACAGATTAGTAAATAACAGTGCAGCGCCACCTTATGGGGTGGCGTTGTTGTTTATACATTAGCGTATGGCTACGCCCGAAGTAGAAGTACTGTTTGAAGACAAATACCTGCTGGCAGTAAACAAACCCGCCGGGTTGGTTATTGAACGGACCGGCCACATGAAGTCCTCGCTGGAAACCAAAGCGTTCTTCTACCTGCGCGAAAAAGAAAAGTATCCGCAAAAAGTATTTATCGGGTTGCCACACCGGCTGGATAGACCCGTTACCGGTGTGGTGGTGTTTGCCAAAAAGCGCAGTGTATTAAAAGCGCTGGTAGAGTTGTTCCGCATCCGCGAAATGAAGAAGACTTATTACGCTTTGCTTGAAAACACACCACCCCAACCCGAAGCAGAGCTAAGCCAATGGTACCGCAAAAACGAAGAGCTGCGAAAAGCAGAACTGTTTAACGATGAACAGCCAAACACCTACCGCGCAAGGCTTATTTATAAAGTCATTCAACAAACACCGGTAGGCACCTTTGTTGAAGTGCAATTAATAACCGGCAAGTTTCATCAGATCCGCGCCCAAATGGCCGGCATGGGCTGCCCTATTGTTGGCGATGCATTATACGGCGCCAAAACCACTTACTTCGAAAACGCCATTGCCTTGCATGCCCGGCGCCTGCAGTTTGTACATCCTGTTACAAACGAAACTATGTGTATCGAGGCACCTTTCCCGGCCAACCAATTTTGGGCAGCACTAACCACTCCATCTGCAACGCGCTAAAACAATAAAGGCCTCCTTTGCAGGAAGCCTTTACGGTTATTGCTTAAGCTGTGCTTATTGCACAATAAACTTCTTGGTAATTTTTACAGCACTGTTCTTCACATCAGTTACAGTAGCAAAGTAAACGCCCTTGCCAAAGCTGCCTGTGTTAATGATGATGTTATCGTCGAACATACCGGTAGTAATACGTCGGCCGGTAATATCGGTAATCACCACCTCATGTTCGCCCGGTAAGTTCACAAACACCTGTACCTTATCGTTAGCAGGGTTCGGGTAAACGGTAGCATCTAACTTAGGATCGCTCTTGATTTCAGCAACCGGGTTATAGTGGTAATCGGTATTGTAAACAGGAAAGTTAATACTGGTTGGATGTTCAGGCGAGAAATGTACGCGCTGCACGGCCACGCGTGGCGCCATTTCCTGTCCGTCGAACAGGTAGGTCTGTCCATCACCCGGTTTGCGGCGGAAGAATTCGCCCTCATTCAACGGTATTTGCGGGTTAGCCTGGTAGCGGGTGTAGTTGCTTGAGTTTATAAGCACACGGATGCGGTGGCCCGGTGCAAAACAGTAACCAATCGGCATCATCTTAAACACATACTCATAAATCTGTCCAATCTCAATGTTGGTGAAAGGCAGGTCTTTATCAGTAGGGTCTTCCACACCGTTTACATAGGTTGCAGTGCCTGGGTAACCCATGCTATCAACCAATGCACGTGCCCAATCGCGGCCACGGGCGCCAACCACTCCTTCCTGAACAAAGTAAACGCGGCCATCGGGCCATACGTCGCAAATACGCATATCCCAGTCGCAATCGGTAGGGCCACTGCCTACACCGCCGGGGTTGCTCTTGGCATACAAAGTACAAACCGGTAAACCAACAATGGTAAACGAATCGGTAAACGGTGCGCTGTTAAATTGTATCACCCCTTCGCGGTCCATAGTATAAGGTGCATTGGTAGGGTCGGTCAGTTCCATCTGACTTTGCGAGTTGCGGGTACCATCCGGCGAACGCACAATCATATTGCTGCCACCTACGGTTAAGATAGGATCGTCCGGATCGCTGATATACATACCGTAACCTTCGTCGGTGGTAGGTGCTGTATAGTTAAACGAACCATCTTCGTGCAGGAACATCTTCTTCCATTCAATGTGCTCATCCGGCGGAAACTTCTCCGAAGATGCCCACCAGTTACCTATCTTATAGTTGTCGCTGTAACCCATTGCCGCATCAGCCGCCGAATCCGGACCGGCTATATAATAGCGGTAGGCAGGGCAATCGTGTAAGAAGTCGCGGAACGGAATGCCATCCAGCGCTTCGCCGCCAAAGTCAGGTAATACAACGCCCATATCCGGCACATCCTGTGTAATCTCAAAACTTCCTAAGCTGGAATTGCGCAATTCAACTTTCAGGTTGCTTAAGCCACCGTTGCCCGAAAGGAAGTTGATCATATCCGGGAAGGTAACGATCAGGTCCTTCGAAGGAACACGAATATCAATATCACCGATTGATGAAGTGCCCAGGTGCTGCCAAACATGGCTTTCGCGGATAATAAACTTAGGCTCGCCTACAAAGTTATCGGCCGCATAGTTCAGGTTATAACGGAACCACGTAACAATATCGCTCTTTAATAATTTGGCGATAGGAATGTTGTTTACATCAAGGTTACCCAGGTCAATTTGCGTAAGGTCAGCAACGCTGGCGGGGTAGTAACGGTCACCGCTCTCACGGCCACCAATGGTTTGGTGCGCCCATGGGCCTATGATCATTTTCTGCAGGTTCTTGTTTACGCTGTTTGGTATAGCCTGCTGGGTATAGTTAAGCGTGTTGATTTGACCTTCGGTAAAAATATCCCACCATCCTGTAATGTGCATCACCGGCACATCCATGTTCATATAACGGCTGTGCGTTAAATCAGGCAGCGGTGTTTGGGTAATGGGGTTGGTTGCTTCGCCCCATTGGTTAACCGGCGCAAGGCTACCATCCATATCGCCACGGCCGATAGAGTTGGGGTAAAAACCTGCAGGGCTTAAGGTGCCATCTAAACGGTTATAGCGGCGTGCTGTAAAGTGGTCGATGGCAAGGTTCGCCGCATCAAATTTGTTCTGCTGGTATTCGCGCACAACACCATTTAAAGTTAGCTGCGAAGGAAGTGCATAGTCGGCCGAGGAGTGGATGTTGTCCTGGCGGTTGTGATCAACCGGGGTAAGGTCATCATCAGTGCCTGTAAATATCTGACCCTTTAACCAACCGGTAACAATACGGTCGCGGAAAACACCGTTGTTATAACCGGTAGAAATATAGTGCTCGGTAGTAGCCACAATCGGCATTAAGCAACGCAGTTTAGGTAATGAATCGGGAATGCGGTGAGCAAGGCCTAACTGCAACTGGGTATTACCCAAGGCCGAAGCACCGATCATACCGATAACACCGTTGTTGATGCGGGTATTTTCGTGCTGGCGGTCGCCGTATAAAGAGGCAGCAATCGAATCCCACTTAGCGGCATTTAAGGTATCGGCATGCGTTGGTGGAATATTGCCGCTCGGGTCGCGGGCAATGTTCGATAAATAAGCCGAGTCAATAACCTGAATAACACGCACCGAACTGTAACCGTCCTCGTGCTTGTTGCTGTGGCGAGGGTCGCTGCTGGGCAGATAATCTAACACGTGGCCAATGCCGGGGTGGTAGGCGTTCTTGTTCCAGCTATCCGAATACATCGGAAAGTAAACACCTTCCGAAGAATAGCGGCCACGCATATCCTGCAGCATATAGTTGTAACCCAAAATTGGCAGTATACCGCCTAACTCATCAAAGTCGCCCTTGTCGTACGGGGTACGGGTAAAGATGGTTGGCAACTGATACGGATTGGGGTTCGGTTGTCCGTTAATAGAATCGTAGAAAATGATTTGGGCACCGTATGGAATAAAGGTGATGGTATCGGTAACGATATCAATACCCAGCACATTAATGGTGCCTAACGACACACGCAGCGAATCGCGCACACGCGGTAAATAAACGTCGGTAAACATAATTACGCCGTCGGGCATGCGGAACGGTACCGTAACCTTGGTACTGAATTCCTTGATGTCGTCCAGTTTGCCGTTGGTTACCTGCGCCTGTGGTTGAAACACAAGCATGCAAAGCAAGGCGGTAAGTAAGTACAGTTTTTTCATTCGATGGTTTGGGTTTTGTACATTCCTTAAAGGAGTTATAATGTTAGCCAATTGTTTTCAGAAAATGAAATATACAACACACCGAAAAACAACTTTCTGCCGGCTTTTACCGTCTCAAAATTAGTTACTAAAAAGTCTATCTTAGCCCGTCCCTAAATCAGCGTGCATGAAACAACATTTCCGCAGTCTGTTTTCTTTAGTTCTGTTTGGCCTGCTCACTTTCTCCGCAGTGGCCCAAACTTTAACCGATGGCCCCATTCAGCTACAGATAAGGCTGAAGCAAATGGACGTAGGTTTTTCGCCTACTGATCAGGGCGCTTTTGGTGTAGGTTTTAGTCCCGATGAACCGAACTTTAAAGTATGGGTGCGCGATAACGCCGACCTGGACGGAACCGGCTGGGTAGGCGGTAACTGCCACACCAATTCGGTTGACCCCCCGGTGATTATTACAGTAAACGATCTGCTTTTTAACTACACCTACCCCACAGCCAATGTGCCCCAGTATTACGATATCCGTGTGGAGGCCTGGGAAGACGATAACCCCGCTGATGCTTTGCTTGGTTTTTGTTCAAACGGCAGCCAGTGTACCAACGATGGACCACAGTGCTGCGGTGTGGTAATTTTTGGTGCTTGTGTGGGTGTTACTGAAGAGGACGATGCGGACTGCAACGGTAACCCCTTTAAAACGAACGAAGATTATCGTTTGGGTCCTCCCTGCCAATGGTATACCCATCCTGCCGTAACCGGTAACTGCGGCAATAACTGGAAACCCATCATGGAAACTTTTTGGCGCTACACTAAAGGCACCTCCTGCTCCGACCCTATCGACATGGGCACCATCAACACCGGCGGCACACTAACCCATTATAATAGTAACGAGTGCTACAGCAATACCCATACTGCTTCACCGGGTAACGATGTTTGGTATAAGTTTCTCGCCAACGGCCCGATTGGTATTACCGCTTCGCTTTGCGGCGTAAACGGCGCACAGTTCGATAGCTACTTATATCTATACAGCAGTTGCGGAGCCTCCGTTGCCGATACCGCTAACGACGATGGTTGCGGCACCCAGTCAACCCTGGCTTATTCCATTTGCCAGGCCGGCGATTACTACTTAGTTGTGGATGGCAAAACGGCCTCGGACATGGGCACCTTTACCCTGCAGGTAACCGATAACCCCAACTTCGTTTTCTCGGCCAGCATGAACAAACAGGACGTATCCTGTTTTGGCGGCAGCGATGGTCAAATTACCGTGAATGTAAACGGTGGCCTTCCGCCTTATACTTATAGCTGGAACCCCGGCACCATTGGTAACGTTAATTCCGTATCAGGTTTAGCAGGAGGCACTTATTCGGTTACCGTTGTTGATTCGAAAGGTTGTCAGGCTACAGCTTCGGTTGTTATTAATGTGCCAACCCAGTTAACCGCTTCAGCAACCGGCACCCCTGTAAGTTGCGGCGGTGCCTGCGATGGCTCGGCAACTGTTACAGCCCAGGGCGGCACACCACCTTACACTTATGCCTGGAACTCCCTGCCTCCGCAGCAATTACAAAACGCCACCTACCTGTGCGCAGGCAACTATATTGTTACCGTAACCGATAACAAAAGCTGCACCGTTACAGCCAACACATCTGTGCCTAATACCACTACAGTTATTATAGCACTCGATAGCTTGAAAAACGTGCAATGTAACGGACTGGCCAATGGTGGTATCTACTTAACTTCTACAGGCGGTCAACAACCTTATACTTTCTCCTGGAACAACGGCCCGGCTACCGAGGACAATACCAACCTGGGCCCCGGCAGCTATACCATTACTGTAACCGATAACATCGGTTGCACCGCCGGCAACAGCTACACCATTACCGAACCTCCGGTGCTTACTTCGGCCGTATCGTTCACCTTTAACCCGCGTTGCAATGCCGGCAGCGATGGCATTATTGATATTACCGTTAACGGCGGTGTGCAGCCTTACAGCTACCTGTGGAGCGCTCCCACCAATGCCACTACCCAAAACCTAAACAACGTGGTAGCCGGCACGCACTCGGTTACCGTTACCGATGCTAATGGTTGTACCGTTACTTCATCAGCTACATTAACGCAACCACAGCCATTCAATATTCAGTTAAGCAGCACCAACCTGTTGTGCTATGGCGCCACCGACGGCACCGCTTCTGTAACCGTGAGCGGCGAAACAGCTCCTTACACTTATTTCTGGAACAACTTTAGCACCGCGCCAAACGTAACCGGTTTAGATGATGGTCCTTTTAGTGTGGTAATTGAAGACGTAAACGGTTGCGATACCATTGTTATCGGTACCATTACATCGCCTGCTGAACTCAACATTCAACTTACCCCTGTTGAACCGCTTTGTGCCGACTCCGGTAACGGCGCTATCAACACCACCGTTACAGGCGGTATCAGCCCTTACAGCTATAGCTGGAGCGGCACCGGAGGTTTTACCTCTACCCAGCAAAATCCGCAGGTAGGCAGCGGTGCATATACTGTTACTGTTACCGATGCTAACAACTGTACGGCTACTGAAAGCACCGGCGTAAATGCACCGCAACCTTTTGTGGTTACGCTTATCGGCATTAACCCTAATTGCCAGGGCGATTCAACCGGAGCGGTTACCGCCAGCACCAACGGAGGTGTATTGCCTTTAACCTATAACTGGAGCACTTCTGTATTAGATACGGCGGCCTATATTGAGCATGCCCACCGCGGTGCGTATGCCGTAACCGTAACCGATGCCAACGGCTGCCAGGCTACCGGCCAAACCTTCCTGGATGATCCTGTAGTAGACCCTGAATCGTGCAAGCCAGATAAGTTTGTGGTATTAGTGCCAACAGCCTTCTCCCCTAACAGCGATAACCGCAACGACAGGTTAGTTGCCATTATGCGTAACGTGCAGAAGCTGCAATTCTTTGTGTATAATCGTTGGGGCGAGCTGGTTTACGAGAACGATAACATGCTGCCCGGCGATGGGTGGGATGGCACCTTCCGCGGTAAGGACCAACCGGTAGGCACCTATGTGTGGACCTTCAACGTAACTTACATCAACGGCGTACACGCTACCGAAAAAGGCAGCGCTACGCTTATTAGATAAAGAGTATTACAAACACTGATGAACACAGGGCCCCGTTGACCGCGGGGCCTTTTTTATTTGTCGAGCAAACGGCGGTGGTAATTGATCTGCCCCAGGTGATAAGCCAAATGCACCGTAAGCAACACCAGCACATCACCGGTGGCGCGTTTGGCGTTTTGCATCTCAATCGGAAAATCGGCCTTTAATTGTTCTTCGCTTAATCCGCTCAAAGCCTTTTCAACCATAGCAATGGTTTCGTCAATTTGCTGCAGCAGGGTTTCGCGGGCAATATCCTTCTGCGAAAACTCAAGTTCGCGTTGGCGTACATAACCCGTTTGGCCAATATGCGTACCTATAAAAGCATGCAGGTTACCCAATAAATGCAGGGTTAAGTTGCCGGCTGAATTAGAAATACCACTTTCCGTTTTCCAGATAGCGGCTTCGCTTTGGTACTGGCTTAATTCGGTTTTCAGTTTGGCGAGGTCTCGCTTAAACAACATCAGTACAACATCGGTTACCATATAGCTAAGTTTTTTGTTTGTCAATTGAGCGCAAAAGTAGTAATAGCTCTAATGCCACACCTGTTTTGGCAAAGTTTAAGAACAGGACGTCCGAACCTTTAGCTGAACCGGCTGTTACATTAAGCCAAGCGATTTGTTATGATAAGCACCAGCGAAAAAATTAAAGTGAGTATAGAGGAAATTGGCGATAACCATGTAATGACTTCCGTAGAAACCCCTTTGCGCGAAGACGCCTTTGAACTGGATGATGACTTGAAGATTGAACTGATAGAGGAAAAGTTCCGCGACATTATGCATATCCTCGGTCTCGACTTAAACGATGACAGCCTGAAAGGCACGCCGCACCGAGTAGCTAAAATGTATGTAAAAGAAATCTTCAGCGGACTGAACCCTGAGAACCAGCCCAAAATTGCCCTGTTCGAAAACAAGTATAAATACAAGGAAATGCTGGTGGAAAAGGACATTACCTTTTACAGCAACTGCGAACATCACTTCGTGCCTATTATCGGTAAGGCGCACGTAGCCTATATCAGCAACGGACAGGTTATCGGCCTTTCCAAAATAAACCGCATTGTGCAGTATTTTTCCAAACGTCCGCAGGTGCAGGAACGCTTAACCATGCAGATAGCTAACTATCTCAAGCAGGTTTTAAAAACCGAGGATGTGGCGGTGGTAATTGATGCGCACCATTTGTGCGTTAGCTCACGCGGTATACAGGATGTAAATTCTGCTACCGTTACAAGCAGCTACAACGGCAAGTTCAACAACGAGCAAACCCGTAATGAGTTTCTGGGTTACATCGGCTTGGGTAAATAATGGTGCTAATTATTAAACGAAATCTTAGGAGGCTCTTCCATCTTAGTCCGGTTATCTGTTCCCAGGTCGTAACTTTGGGCACGTGTAAAACCAAACTGACCAGCAATTAAATTACCGGGGAACGATTCAACGGCCACATTCAACTCCTTGGTAGCAGCATTAAAGTAGCGGCGCACCGCAGCCAATTTGTTTTCAATATCGCTTATCTCTTCCTGCAACTGCAAAAAATTGGTGTTGGCTTTTAAATCGGGATAAGCTTCCACGGTTACACGCAGGCCCTGTAGTGCCGTGGTTAATGCACTATCCGCTTTTACTTTTTCATCCACGGTAGTGGCCGTGCTTAAGCTGTTGCGTGCCTTTACAATCTTCTCCAGCACATCCTTTTCGTGGAACGAATAGCCCTTTACCACTTCCACCAACTGCGGTATTAAATCGCTGCGCTGTTTCAACTGTACATCAATATCGGCAAATGCATTTTCGCGGTTATTGCGCAAACGCACCAAACTATTATAAATGCCTATCGCCCAAAATACAAGCACCACCAACAGTGCCACAATTATTATTACCGGTAGCATAGCTTTTTGAATTTAAACGAAAGCTAATGAATAAACGCAGTACATAAAAAAACCCGGAGGCTTATATATAGGCCCCCGGGTAAACACACCTAATCTCTTGGTAGTATGGCAATTTCTTCCTCCATCTTTCCGTCGCGGAACATCCGCAGATAATGCTTCTTGTTTTCCATTTCAGTGCTGCTAATCTGATAGTTATAGGTATACTGCCCCTCGCGCTGCGTTTCGTTGTTTACATATACCTTTTTCATGTGATTATCTTCATCAAAAAGCGCGATCATAATTTTACCTGTGTTGATCAGGCTATAGCTGATGCTGCCCGAGTAGGTATAGGTTATAACCCGGGTTTGCACCGGTGCGCTGTAATCAGGCACGGCTTCATATATTTTCGACAAAGGAATATTCTTAGCCTTAGCCACAAAACGGCGCAGTTCATACATCATCGTAGTATCGGTGCTGAATATGCTGGTAACATCGTGATTGTTGGTTAGGCACCATACGGCATCCTGTGCGGCATCGTTCTGGTATTTTTTGCGGTTCAACAACTCAGCCAATCCCAATAAATTACCTGAGGTGCGTTTGCCCAGCTTAAAAGGTTGTGCACTGGATGGCGAACCATCTGTAGCCTCGGTACACATGGCATACAAGCGGTAATTCTTCTTTGCTTTTGGCTGCAACTTTACAATCAGGGTTTGGGTAACCATCATAGCTTGTATGCCTGTATCATCCGGCATCAGCATATAACCATAATCCAGGTTCAGCGTCATGTCATCAGCGCTGGCGTTTACAATCTCCATGCTCATGCAGGGGCCATAGTGGCTGCTGGTCATCATATGCGCCGTGTCCTCCTTGGCGCCGCTAAATTGAACGCTCACTAATTTCTTCTGCACTGCATCAGCCAGCTTGTAGCTGGTTTCGGCCTGGCTTGTTGCCAACAGCAACAGGCAGCCCAGGGTTAAGGTTATGCTCTTCATACAGGTGGTGTTTACATATACAATGCAGCCCACCGCGCAAAGGCACAAACGCTAAATAGGGTTTAGCACAATTTTAACAAATGGCAATTCCGTTGTTTGTAACCACTTTAAAAGCAAAACGCCCTGCTATAAGCAAGGCGTTTTAAAATCTACATCGCGGAAAAAATTAAACCGGAAGTCCCATGGCATTCGCCGTGTTTACCTCCATATAGGTGTTGGTGCTTACGCTGCTCACCTTCGAGTTCAGGTAATCGGTTAACTGCTGAATATTGTCAGCTTCCCACAAGCATACACCGGTGCTCATGTCAGGCGAAGGCATCACCTGGTGAATTTTAATACCTGCCGGCAAGTTAGGCAGCGATTCTTGTGCGGATTTCCAAAAAGCAGGCACATCCGAAATCTGATGGTTTACTACAATCAACATGATAAAATGGGTTTTGGTTAGCAATGCTTGTAAGGTAACTTACTATAGCACAATGCAGCATTTTAAAATATGCATACCAATGCAATTGTTAAACCGCGTAATTAGTGTTTGTTAACAGCGCTAAGCTAAACAGCGTTTGCTTTTACTTCCAGCACATAACCGCTCTTATGCAGGTTGTTCAAGGTTAACGTTTCGTCGGCTGCCAAATATTTGCGTAGGCGAGCAATGTATACATCCAAACTGCGGCCGGTAAAGTAATTCACCTCGCGCCAAAGTTGCCGCAGTATATCTTCCCGGCGCACGAGGTTGTTTTGGTGCAAACAAAGCATCCGCAATACATCTGCTTCCTTCGGCGAAAGCACTTGTGGCTCCATACCACCATTCAATGTACGCGTAGCATAGTTAAATATCAGGGTGCCCAACCTAAACTCTTGTGCATCTTCTACCGGTGTTTCTACTACAGCAGCACTGCGTTTTAGTATAGCTTTTATTTTAAGCAGCAGTATATCGGCATCCACGGGTTTTACCAGGTAATCATCTGCGCCGGTTTCAAAGCCGCTCAGCATATCTTCCTTACGGCCTTTGGCGGTTAAAAATAGTACCGGTACCTGGCGGTTATTATCGCGTATCTGCGCAGCCAGCTCCAGCCCGTCCCGCTTTGGCATCATTACATCCAGTATACACAAATCAAAGTGATGATTGCGGAACACCTGCCATCCATCCACACCATCGCGGGCGTGTATCACCTCCAGGTTATTCAACGTCAGGTAATCGCGCAATATCTTGCCGAAACTCTGATCATCTTCAACCAACAATATTTTGGGTTTGCTGTTCATGCCTTTTTTAATGCTACATAAAACGTACTGCCCTGGCCGGGTTCGCTTTCTACCCATACGCGCCCGCCCCAGCCCTCTACCGTGTTCTTCACAAAGTTAAGTCCTAAACCAAAGCCTTTCACATCATGACGGTTACCGGTTGGCACGCGGTAAAATTTATCAAACACATGCTCTTGGTCGCTTTTGCTTATTCCTAATCCCTTATCCTTTACGGCAATTATCACCTCTGCTCCCTGCTCTTTCGCCTGCACTACAATCACCGGCGAACCCGGGGTATACTTAATGGCATTATCCAGCAAGTTGCCAAGCACATAGTCCAGTTCAGGCATCTGTGCCATTACTTGTAAGGCTTTTAATGCGCTCATGGTAATGCTGCCGCCACGCTGCTCGGCTATTGCGCGATATTGAGTAACCTGCATGTCAATCGTTGCATTCAGGTCTACTGCTTCAGTACAGTTTCCTTTATCGCGTTCCGTAGCCGCCACTTCTAAGATGCGGTCAACATGGCGCGCCAACTTTTGGGCTTCCTCTTTTATCATGCCCGCATACTCACTCAGCACCGGTTGTTCGCCATTGGCATTTACCAACTTCAGCGTATCGGCCGTCATGCTAATGGTAGCCAGTGGTGTTTTAAACTCGTGCGTCATGTTGCTGATAAAATCATGCGTTATCTCGTTCACTTTCTTCTGACGCAAAATCAAGCGTATGGCCAGCACAAACACCAGAATCATAATAGCCGTAAACAAAAGCGAGAGCAGCAACATACCCGTTACCGATGCAAGTATGTATTTATTTCTTGAAGGAAAATCCGCCGCCAACATCCAGCGGTTCTCCGTTAAGCCGGCGTTTAGCAGCGTAGCTTTATAGTTGTATTCCTCCGGTGTTTTATAACCACCCTTGTTAGCCAACCAGATGCTGTCGTTGTCTTCTTCGTAAATAGCAAGGTGATAATCATCGGGCAAATGCTGTGCGGCAAATTGCTTTTGCGCCATGCGTATCAGCAAAGCACTATCCAGCAAATCCTGCAAGCTTAAATGACTGGCCGCATATTCATCGGCTGCATCTTTAATAAACGAATAAAACATCTGCCGCTTCTCATTCTTTACAGTAGGCGCATTGGGAACAGTGGCCGGCACCGGCGGCGGCGATACGGTGGCCATAGCTACCGGCGGAGCAGGTGGTTCGGGCACATCAGGAACACCGGCTTCTATACGCACTTCGTTACCACCTTTGCGTTTGGTGGTACTTATAACCATTTTATGCTCGCCGTCTTCCTTGGTATTTATCACCAGCGATACTTCTTCCGTGGTATCGTTATTGGTTTTTTTGCTGTTGATGATAAAGTTCATAAAGCCCTTATCGGGTCCGTGTATCTCTTCGGTCAGCACGGTGTCCTCCTGCATGCACTCTGCCAAAAAGTTTACGCCCTGTTTTAGCTGCATGTTATCGGCCGTTTGGCGCAAGGCAGTATAAACGCGCTGGTCAAATTCATCGCCGCTCAGGCGTACAGCACTGCTTATCCATAAATACTGGATAAGAATTAATCCCAGCAGGGCCACACTCATCAACGCAATCAGTAAGGCAATACGCCGCCTGGTTTTCATGCCTCCAAAAGTAACCGGTAATAGGGATTGATATGGCTCTTTAACTTTTTGTTAACCGCCGTTAACCTGGCATTAACCGGTTGGCGTTCCATGGCGGTGCACCTTTGTAACACAAAACAATTCGCTCACATAAAAACCAGATGATATGAAAAACCCATTCACACAAAAACTCAGTCTGTTACTGCTGGTGCCTATCGGTGCATTGCTGCTGGCAGCATCCGATGGCCCCGGTGGCAAAACTAAAACCGAAACATACCACGTAAAAATTGTGACTACCGAAAACGGCAAAACACAAGTAATTGAAAAAGACTTTGCCACCAATGCCGAAATGAACGCCTTTATGAAGGAACAGAAACTGGACCTGCCCGAGGTGCCCGAACCACCAACACCACCCACCGCACCTGCGCTTAACCTGCCCGATGTACCTGCGCCCCCGCAACCCGACTTAAAAGGTGCTAAAAAAGTGGTGATCGTTACCTCCGACGAAAAAGGCAAGGGCAACGAAGTAGTGACCATTAACGTGGAAGGCGATGAAGATGAATTGGCCGAAACCACTACCGACAGCAACAAGCTAACCAAAGTAATTATCGTAAACAAAAAGGTTAGCAAAAACAAAAAAGAGAAAGAGGTAAACGTTACCGTGGATGTAAAAGGCAATGAAGTAGGCGAGGACAAACCGGCAGAGCAACCAAACAAACAAACAAAAACCGTTACTATATCCACCACCACTACCGAAAACAACAGCGAGCCTGCAGCAACCGCCACTGCGGTGGTGCCCGGTGTTAAGGAAACCAAAGAAGAGAATATCCGCAACCTTACCTTCTTCCCTAACCCAAGCAACGGACGTTTCTACATTTCCTTTACCCTTACCAAGCCTGCTGATGTGGAATTACGCATTACCGATTTAAACGGCAAAGAAGTATACAGCGATAAACGCAGCAACTTTAGCGGACAATACGAAAAGGATTTCTACGAAGGCCGCCTGGCCACCGGCAGCTATATTATGACTGTGCTCAGCAACGGCGAACAACAATCCTTAAAAATGACCATCGCCAAATAACACCTCCCTCTTCTTCATACGCTTCTGCGGAAGTGGTTTTCGCAATAGGGCGGCCAACAGGCCGCCTTTTGTTTTTGCCACTAAGGCACAAAGAAACGAAGGTTGGATTTATAAGTATATATGTTTATCGTGCCTCAGCACTAAATAGGTTCTGACCATAAGAGGGTGCTTATGTATTTCTCCCCTCTTTGCGTGGCAGAGAGGGGTCGGGGGTGAGTCCCGATACACCTGCTAAACACACCATTTCGAATTGCTAAAAGACCTTCGTGTCTTAGTTTCTTTGTGTTATATTTTTTTTATTTGAGTGCAGTAAAACGCCATATGAAAAAGGTAATTACAGTCGACGCTTACATCGCCCAATTTCCTGCGGAAACACAGGCCCTGCTTCAGCAACTGCGCAGCATCATTCGCAAAGCCGCACCAAAGGCCAGCGAAGAAATAAGCTACAATATGCCGGCCTACCGGCAGAACAAAGTGCTGGTTTATTTTGCGGGCTATAAAAATCATATCGGCTTTTACCCAACCGGCGCAGGCATTGCCGCTTTTCAAAAAGAAATTGCTGCCTACAAAAACTCGAAAGGCGCAGTGCAATTCCCGCTCGATAAAAAACTACCTATAGGCCTCATCACCAAAATGGTAATATACCGTGCGAAGCAGGATGCAGCATTAAAGTCCTAAAGTAGTAGTGGCAAAAATTTGTGTTCTGCTGTTTAAACTTTAAGCTTAACCCCAACTGCAAACAGTAGACTGAAAACCGTAAACTCTTAAAGTCTTCGCGGAAAGGACTTTGTATTCTGCATTCCTCCCTCTCCGCGCCGGGCATGCGCGCACAGCAAGATGGAGAGGGCCGGGGTGAGGATTGTATTCAGCTTTAAACCCGAAACAATCTGTTTTCTGCTCTCTGATTTCTATTCTCTATTTTTAAGGAACACTTCTTGCATAGCTTCAATCTATGGATGCCGATATTATCATCATCGGGGCCGGTATTGCCGGACTAACCGCCGCACAACAATTAGCAACTGCAGGTAAACGTGTGCTTATTTTAGAAGGCCGCCCACGCCCGGGCGGGCGCATCAACACCACACACAATACAGCCTTTACACAACCCGTTGAATTAGGTGCCGAGTTTATACATGGCAAACTGGAAAACACTTTCAAACTGCTGAAACGATATAAGATTGCCACCACCAAAATAGGGGGCAGTTTCTGGTTATGGGAACAAGGCATGTTTAAATACGAAGGCGATTTTATTGAGCATGCACGCTTGCTTGATAAGCCGCTTAAAAATTTAAAGAGCGATAAAACCGTTGAGGCTTTTCTAAAAACCCTACCGCGCGATGAAAGGCACACACAATTAAAAGAATCGGTGCGCCGCTTTGTAGAAGGTTACGATGCAGCCGACCCTGCTAAAGCCAGCGCACTCGCCTTTCGCCGCGAATGGCAGGAACAGGAAGATGCCCAATTCCGCATCGAAGGGGGGTATGGCGCACTGGTAAATGCCCTGGCTGCCGACTGCCGTAAGTTAGGCGTGCGCATATTAACCGACCATGCGGTTAAAAAGCTGAAATGGAAAAAGGGCCTGGTGGAAGTAAGTATGGCTGGCACCCAAAAGTTCGCTGCTGCTAAATGTATTATAACGGTGCCGATTGGTGTGTTGCAACTGCCGGCCCATCATCCCGATGCCATTTTGTTTAGCCCTGCCCTGCCTGAAAAAACAAAAGCAGCAAATAATATCGGCTACGGGCCGGTTATTAAAGTGTTGCTGGAATTCAAATCGGCCTTTTGGAAACAACATAAGGTGCACGCCGGTTGGGGGCGTAATCTTAAAAAATTAGGCTTCCTGTTTTCCGATACCGGCTTGCCAACCTGGTGGACCCAGCATCCTTCCTCGCTTCCCCTGCTTACAGGATGGATCGGCGGACCATCGGCCGCAAAACTGCAACACCTTAGCAATGAAGAATTGTTGGTTGAGGCCTTAACTACACTTAGCGTAATCTTTAATCGACCAATCGCCGCCTTGCGGGCTAACCTTGCAGCCTGCGAAATCGCCAATTGGGGTAACGACCCTTTTGCCCATGGGGCATACAGCTATACCATCGCTAAACAACAACAGGCACGGCGCCAACTGGCGGCACCTGTAAGTGGCACGCTTTACTTTGCCGGCGAAGCCTGCTGCACCGGCACCGAAGCCGGTACGGTAGAAGGAGCCATTATCAGCGCCAACCGGGTAGTAAAACTGCTGCTTAAATAATCTTGCACAGCCAACAGACGCTTAGTGCGCCCCAACCTTTTACTTACCCCTTTCGCTCTTTGTGCCTTCGTGGCAAAAGGACTGTATTCAACTTTAAACTTCAAATTTTAAACTCGAAACTTAACTCTAACTGTATACGGTAGACTGGAAACAGTAACCCCTTAAAACCTTAGTGGCAATGAATTTTGTATAAAAAAAACGGGCTCCGTTTCCGGAACCCGTTTTAATAGTCATAAAACAAAACTTTCTACTAGTGAGGCTGAGCCGGAGTAGGCGTTACAGCCGGAGTAGGTTGATTAGCAGCAGGATCGTTAACGGTACCTGTGATTTTCAACGTCTCGTTAGGGTTTTTAGCGTTCGAGGTAACAGTCACTGTTTTAGTGAACGGACCCGGACGGTTAATATCGTAGTGAACTTTGATTTCACCGCCTTTGCCCGGCAGAATTGGTTCGGTAGGGCAGGTAGGCACAGTGCAACCACAGCTTCCGCGGCAGCTGCTGATGATCAGCGGCGACTTACCGGTGTTTGTGAATTTAAACATGCGGGTGGAGTTGTTCTCGTCACCCTTGGTAACGGTACCGTAATCTATAGTGGTGTTCTCCCACTTAAATTCCGGTGCGTTCGGGTCCGGTGCCGGAGTGCCCTGTTGGGTCTCCTGTGCGCTTGCGAAAAGCATTGCGCCGGCCATACTGAACATCAGAAATAACTTTTTCATCGTTGTTGGTTTTGTTTTTAATTATTGGTTGTCGCAATCGTATACTCAAATGTAATGCCTTTTCTTACGTGCACCCCACCTGAGCACCACAACTTTAACGAATTTTTAGAGGAAAGGCAATCAGGCACCTACGCGGGCACACTTCAAATGCAGCGGCCATGTTATTTCCTTCACGTCTCCCTCCGGCCAAAGTGGGGCAAGCTTGCTCAACAGCACTTCGTTAATAGGGTCGGCACTATGCTGTTCTATATACTTATTATACGAACTCCAGCTGCGTAGGTAGTCCACCCATTGGGCCCGGGTCCATTGCATACGGCAAAAAAAGGCGGGTGTGTC
This sequence comes from Chitinophagales bacterium, assembly GCA_046329495.1. Taxonomy (GTDB): domain Bacteria; phylum Bacteroidota; class Bacteroidia; order Chitinophagales; family LD1; genus Bog-950. The sequence continues at coordinate 187,609 of JAXLUO010000001.1, forward strand.
CATTGCCTCAAACGGAAAAGGAAGTGTTTTGTATTGCTGTCTTACATACCAACGTCCATCGGGCCAATACGTAAGTAGGTAATCGTACGCAAACCATTCCATCAGCTCGTCAATTGCCGGGTTAATATGGGCCATGCTGTAGGTCCAAAGTGCAATAACACCGCCCGGTTTAAGTACCCGCTTCGCTTCAGGGTAAAACAGTTCGTGGTTAAACCAATGGGCGGCAGTAGCAGCAGTAAGCAAGTCGGCACACTGGTTGGGCAGGCCACTTTGTTCAGCCGGGGCAACTCGGTATTCAATGTTAGCGGCGGGTATGGCATTGGCAATTTGTTGGGCACTGGGGTCGGTAGCTATTACCTTTTCAAAATAAGCCGCTAACGATACCGCAGCCTGTCCGTTGCCCGTGCCGCAGTCCCAGCAAAGGGCATGTGCACTACACAATCCTGCCAGGTAGCTGAACAACTCCTTGGGGTACGTAGGCCGGGCCTTGCGGTAAATACTACTTTGTTTCGAAAAATGGTCCTGAAATTCCATCCTTCAAAGGTAATAAAGCGGCTACGGCTAGGGTCAAAACACACCACCTTTAACGCTTTTCCGCCTGCGAAAATTCCTCTTTTCGGCAGAAATAAGCCCTTTTAAACGGTTCACACAGCGTTTTTTACGCCTTAGCATAGGATTAAGGAAACTTTCTTGCATTTTTTTGTTTCCGTGGCTTTTGGTACCTACTTTAGCGCCCGCTTTTGAAAAACAATCAGTTTTCCCTCTTACTGGAAAGATCGCGCGAGTTGTTCATGCGCCATGGCGTTAAGAGCTTAACCATGGATGATATAGCCCGCGAGCTGGGGATGAGTAAGAAAACAATCTACCAGTATGTAGATAACAAAAGCGAACTGGTGCAGCTTACGCTTGAAGGTTACTTAAATGAAGAACGCGACTCGGTTACCCGCATGGTTACAGAGGCCCGAAATTCGGTGGATTGCATCATTGTATTGGTTTCGTACTTTCTGAACCAAACCCGCGAGTTTAACCCCTATGTGCTTAACGACCTGCAGCGCTATTACCCCGCCAGTTGGAATGTGCTGAACGAATACAGGTACAATTATTTTAAAAACATCATCGCAAAAAATATTGAGGAAGGAATAAAAGAAGGTCTTTACCGGCCCGACCTGGATGCCGATGTTATTTCGAAGATCTACATCAAAGGCTTCGAAATTTTGTTGGACCAGGAACTCTTTCCTCAAAAAGATTATGTTTTTGTATCCGTCTATAAAGAATTTCTGAATTACCACTTGCGCGGTATTGTATCGCAAAAGGGATTAAAGCTTTTGGAAGAACACAACATATTCAAAACCTGATTTATGAAAAGAACGTTCGCGTTAATATGGGCCTTAGTATTTGTGTTGCAGGTAAGCGCGCAGGATAAAGTGATAAGAAGCTTTACCCTGCAGGAGGCGGTTGATTATGCCCTGCAGAACAACAATACCATGAAAAACGCCATGCTTAGCGAAAAGCAGGCTAAATGGCGTAACCTGGAGATATATACCACAGGTTTACCCCAAATAAGTGCAGGTATCGATTACCAGTACTACTTTAAAACACCCGAGGTTCCTGCGCTGAATAAATTCTTTAGCGATACTACAAGCAGCAGTGCCCGTGTGTTTAGTTACCTGGCGGCTAACGATCCTAACATTGCAAACATTCTTTACCAAAGCGCCATCTCCAGTAAGGACCAAAAGATATCTTTTGTATTGCCACACTCCCTGGCTGGTAGTTTGCAAGTAAGCCAGCTAATCTTCGATGCCCGCTATTTTTTCGGTATCCGCGCAGCAAAAGATTTAATGTCCACCAGTATGCTTAGTACCAAGCTCAGCGAGCAGGATGTACGGTATAATGTTATTAAAGCCTATAACCAGGCACAGGGGGCTAAAGAAGCCAATGCGCTTTTACAACGCACCTTAAATTTGGTACAGCAACTGGTTAAAGATACCCGTCAGGTTTATGCCCAGGGTTTAGTAGAAGAAATGGACGTAAACCGTTTGGAGTTGATTGAAGCCAACCTGCAAAGCCAGATCACTACTCAAAACCAAATGGCTGAAGTTGCGCTCGCCAATTTAAAATTCCAGATGGGCCTGCGTTTGGATGATGAAATACTATTGACTGATAACCTCGAAAAATTGCGCGGCGGTTTAAGTCTTTCGGCCGATAGCAAAATGGACCCCTCGCAACGTGTAGAATACCAATTACTGAACACCGCAATCCGTTTAAAAGGCTACGATGCAGCACAAAAGCGCAGCGGTTATTATCCTTCTATGTTCGCCTTCCTTAATTATGGTTGGACAGGCCAATCAGATAAGTTCGACGGCTTGTTTAAAAAAACTACCACTGTTTACCCTGATGGCGACATCCGCAAAACCAGCGCATGGTTTAGCCAGGGTTTAGTTGGCTTAAGTTTAAAGCTGCCGATTTTTGACAGCGGCCAGAAAATGGCACAGGTAAAACAGGCTAAGCTGGAGCAGCAAAAAACCATGAACGATCTGGAGAATTTTAAGAATGCTGCTGATCTGCAGTTCCGTCTGGCACAAAGCAACTTTAACGCTGCTTTAGCCGATGAAGTGAATACCCAGAAAGCAAGTGACCTTAGCGAAAAGATTTTCAAAAAGAATCAGGTGAAGTTCCAGGAAGGCGCCGGCAGTAGTTTTGAACTGGTGCAAAGCGAACAGGATTTTACTACCAACCAGTTAAAACACATCCAGAGCGTTCTTACGCTGCTGAATGCGAAAGCCGAGCTGGATAAAGCCCTTGGCACCAATAAATAAATCCATTAAACCGAAATACTTAAAGACATAAAACAAGCAATGATGCACACAGAAAATAAAACAGCGAACCTCCTGAACAGCCGCATAGCCATGCTGGTTGTTACTGCAGCTATCCTTTTGGCTTCGTGCAGCGGTTCGGAGCTGGACAAGAAAAAGAAAGAACTGGCCGATGCAAAAGCCAAGGTAAAGGAGTTGAATACTAAAATTGAAACGCTTACCAAGGAGATCGCCAAAATGGATACTACCGTTAAGGTAGAGGTAAAAGCCAAATTGATTCAAATTGACACGCTGAAGAAGCAGGAGTTTAAGCACTACATTGAAGTGCAGGGTAACGTAGATGCCGAAGAGAATGTACTGGCATTGCCACAGCAACCCGGCATTGTGCGCGCTATCTATGTAAAAGAAGGAGATGTTGTTAAGAAGGGTCAACTGTTGGCTATTACAGAAACTACCGGTGCCATGGAAGCCGGCATACTTACGCTGCAAACACAGTTAGACCTTGCTACCACCGCTTTTGAGAAACAACAACGTTTGTGGGAGCAAAAAATAGGGAGCGAAATTCAATTCCTTCAAGCTAAAACCCAGAAAGAAGCTTTAGAAAAGCAAATGGCTGCTCAAAAGTTGCAATTGGAAATGACTAAAGTAATTGCACCTATCTCAGGTACGGTTGATGCCGTTAACTTAAAAGTAGGCGACATGGCAGCCCCAAGTCAGTTAATGCCGGGCATCCGCATTGTAAACAACAACAAGCTTTCGGTTAAAGCCAAACTTGCCGATAGCGATTACGGTAAGGTGAAAGAAAACGACATGGCACAGGTTGAGTTCCCTGACATGGGACGCACCATCAATGCACCTATCAGCTATGTGCAGCGCACTATCGATGCGCGCAGCAGAACGTTTACTGTAGAAGTAAAGTTGAATAACCAACAGGGCAACTTCGCAGCTAACATGATTGCTAAACTTAAAATTAACGATGCTATCCTGAAGAATGTATTGCTGGTACCTTCAAACGTAGTGCAACAAAGCGCCGATGGTTTGTATGTGTTGGTAGCAGAAGATAGCAAAGATGGCCCGGTGGCCCGCAAGCGTTTGGTAACAACCGGTTTAGATTACAAAGGCCAAACGGTTATTACCGATGGACTGAACGAAGGTGACCGCATAATTACATTCGGTTACAGCGAATTGGTTGACGGACAGAGAATACAATTTTAATTGCCGGCGTGTTGCTTAGGCAACACGGCTGTAAGTAATCCCATAAAAAAGGCGGCTCTTAACGGGGCGGCTGCTGAAAGGATATGAAGACTGAACGCTTAAAAGAGCTAAGCTTTACCAGTTGGTGTATTAACAATGCCACCAGCATCTATGTATTTACGTTTTTAATAGCCGCAGTAGGCTTAAGTACATACATAGGTTTGCCAAAGGAATTGTTCCCCGATGTGGTAGTGCCAACTATTTCAATAGTTACTATTTATCCCGGTGCAACACCCGAGGATATTGAAAACCTGATCACCAAGCCAATCGAAAAGCAGGTGAAGGGTTTGAATGGTGTAAAGAAAGTTACCAGCAACTCGCTGAGCGACGTTTCTATTATGACCGTTGAATTTGCAACCGACCTTAAACCTGCCGATTGTAAACAAAAGGTAACCGATGCCGTGGCTAAAGGCAAGAAAGATTTGCCCAGCGACTTAAAAAACGACCCGCAGATACAGGAGTTCGATATCAACGAGTTGCCTATCATGAACATCAACCTCTCGGGCGATCTGCCGCTGGATCAAATCAAGAAGTACGGCGAAGATCTGCAGGACCGTATTGAGAGCATGAAGGAAATAACCCGTGTGGATATCGTTGGTGGTTTAGATCGTGAAATTCAGATCAACGTCGACCTCTACAAAATGACCTCTGCAGGTATTGCTTTTATGGATATAGAAAACGCCATTCAACGCGAGAACCTGAATATCTCCGGTGGCGAAGTACGCGTAGGCGAACTGCGCCGTAACCTGCGTGTTACCGGTGAATTCAAAGACCCGAAAGAAATTTCCGACATCGTAGTACGCTCATTTACCGGCACCACTGTTTTCCTGCGCGATATCGCTACTGTGTCTGATACCTATAAAGAGAAGCAGGACTTTGCGCACCTGGATAACAAACCCGTTGTAACCCTAAACGTTGTTAAGCGCAGCGGCGAAAACCTGATTGAAGCAACCGACCAGATTTACTCCATCCTGGAAGATTACAAGGACAACAAGTTCCCTCAAGGTTTGCAGGTTAAAGTAACCGGCGATACTTCCGAGAACACCCGTATACAATTGCACGACCTGCTGAACACCGTGGTGCTCGGCTTCATCTTCGTGGTATTCATCCTCATGTTCTTCATGGGCTTTACCAACGCCTTCTTCGTAGGTTTGTCGGTGCCGTTAGCAACATTAGTTGCTTTCCTGTTCATGCCTTTCCTGGGTATGACCATGAACGTAATGGTGTTGTTCTCGCTACTGCTGGCCTTAGGTATTGTGGTGGATGATGCCATTGTGGTAATTGAAAACACACACCGTATCTTCCATAAGTACGAGTACGGCATTAAGCAAAGTGCCAAGTACGCAGCCGGCGAAGTTTTCATTCCGGTGTTAGCGGGTACTCTTACTACATTGGCGCCTTTCGTGCCATTGTTATTCTGGCCCGGTATTATCGGCAAGTTCATGAAGCACCTGCCGGTTACTCTTATTATTACGTTGGGCGCTTCATTATTTGTGGCATTCGTAATGAACCCTGTGTTTGCCGTAACGTTTATGAAGAAGGACGAACATGGGAAGAGTGAGTTGAAAGATTACAAATGGGGTTTCTTGTTCTTTGCAGCCATGGCCGCCATTGCTTATCCGTTAGGTTCAATAGGTGTAGGTAACTTCGCTGTATTCTGCATTCTGCTCATATTGTTATATCACTTTGTATTACTACGCTCCATAACTTATTGGCAGGAGAAATTGTGGCCCAAGGTAATCAACGCCTATCGCAGCATATTGCGCCAGTTTGTAATTGGCTACCGTCCAATTTGGATTCCGTTGATTACTGTAGCGTTCTTATTCGGCACTATCGGCATTTTTGTGGCTACCAAACCTAATGTGGTGTTGTTCCCCAGCGGTGATCCCAACTTCGTTTACGTGTATTGCAAGTTGCCTATGGGTACCGATGCCAATGTAACCGACTCCTTAACCCGTGTTATTGAGAAACGTGTTTACAAAGTAATTGGCGAAAACAATCCCGATGTAACTTCAGTTATCACCAACGTAGGCTTAGGTGCCGGCGATCCACAAAACCCCGATAAGGTGGCAACACCTTACAAGAGTAAGGTTACCGTTGCGTTCAAAAAGTTCGCTGAACGTAAGAACCCGCATACCGGAATTTGGTTGGATAGCATACAGAAAGAGTTTAAGAAAATTGGTATACAAGGTGCTGAAATTTCGGTGGAACCGGAACGTAACGGTCCGCCGGTAGGTAAACCAATCAGCATCGAAATCAGTGGTGATGAATTTGGTGAACTTGAAAAACTTTCAAGTGAACTACGCCTGCAAATAGAGAAAGAGGGCATCCGTGGAATTGATGAATTAAAGAGCGACCTGCAGATAAGCAAGCCCGAGATTATCGTTGACCTGGATAAGGAAAAGATGCAACGCGAAGGTATGTCATTAGGCCAGGTGGCAGCAGAACTGCGCACAGCCTTATTTGGCAAGGAAGTGTCCAAATTCCGCGACGCCAATGATGATGCACCTATTCAATTACGCCTGCGTGCCGAAGACCGTAAAGATGTAGAGCAACTGATGAACGTAAACATCAGCTACATGGATTTTAGTACCGGCTCGTTCCGCCAGGTGCCTATTTCTGCTATTGCCAACATTCGTTACGACAATACCATCAGCGTTATTAACCGTAAAAACCAACGCCGCGTAATAACCTTAAGCAGCGATGTTATGAGCGGCTACAATGCCAACAACATTTTACCAGCCGTGCAAAACATTATTAACAACATGGATATTCCGGAAGGTTACGACATTAAAATTGGTGGCGAACAGGAACAACAGGCCGAAACAGGCGCCTTCCTTGGTAAAGCATTCGGTTGGGCTATAGCGCTGATGTTCCTTATTATGGTAACCCAGTTTAATTCAGTAATCAAGCCGCTTATCATCTTTACAACCGTAGCGTTCTCCCTAATCGGTGTGTTTATCGGCTATACCGTTACACACATGACCTTCTCTATTGTAATGAGTGGTGTTGGTGTGTTTGCGCTGGCGGGTATCGTTATCCGTAACGGTATTCTCCTCATCGAGTTTATTGATGAATTGCGCGAGCGCGGCGAAAACGTGGTAGATGCTGTTGTAGAAGGTGGCGCTACACGTATGACTCCGGTTATACTTACGGCTTCGGCTGCTATACTGGGGCTCATTCCATTAGCCATCGGTTTAAACATGGACTTCGAAACCCTGTTTTCACACTTTAACGCTCACTTCTATTTAGGTGGCGATAACGTGAAGTTCTGGGGTCCGCTTTCATGGACTATGATCTTTGGTTTGGTGATGGCTACCTTCTTAACGCTGTTGGTGGTGCCTACCATGTATATGCTGGGCTACAAGACCCGCGAGTGGTTCCGCCGCCGTTTCTTTAAAAAGCAAACCGCATAGTTCCAAATTACGAAGGGCATCTAATTTTGAGATGCCCTTCGTAATTTATGTGCCTACTGCTGTGGGATACTATCCCATAAACTTGCGGTAAATGGCATAGAACCATTCAATTAAGTTCTTATCGTTAGGAAAGTCCTTGTAGGTTTTTGGCGGAGCAGCTAAATATTTTTCTAATTGATCTTCTGTTATCTCATATTTTTTGGCAATGTATTTTTTGTCGGACGCTATTGTTTCGGGATTATAAGGAAGCGACTTTAGTTTTTCAAGCGCTTCTTGCCTGCTTATTTGCCCACTTACAATCTGAGAAGAGAATGTGGCTCTTCGGTAATCCATATTATACTTTACCGGCATAGCGTACGACTGCCAAAAGCCCGTGATCTTCGATTCGTGGTGCTTACCACCATAATCCTGCCACCCAAACTCCTTCTTCAAAAATTCACGTGCCTCATCTTTGTTATAATGCACATAGTTTAACGGGTAAAGCGTTTTAATACCACGTATAAACTTATAATAGATTTCATCCGTTAGTCCTACAACAGGAACCTTTTTCAATGGCACCTTGGAATATCGCCTAACAATATGTTTATAGAGCTTCTTGTCCTTTAATACATGGTATCCCCACGTTAATGGCAATATGCCCTCGCCCGTATAGTTACCGCCGGAAATGAGAAAAGGTATCTTAAATTTAGCGGCAGTTTCGTATAAACTGGCAGCTATGGCAATGTCTGTCGGCATCTCCAGATCTACTATTGAGGACTTTAAAAAAGCCAATTGTATCTCTCTGAACTCCTGCCAATCCAACACATAACTAACGTAATCTACGCGTAACTTATCTACTACCTTCTTCACGTTGCTTACGGCAATCTCCGAGTTCCAACCATTATCCATGTGAATCAATAAAGGCCTTAACCCCCATTGTTTGCACAAATAGGCGGTATAGCAACTATCAACTCCTCCGCTAATACCAACCAGGCAATCATATTGTAGTCCCTTGCCCTTTTCCTTAACACGGGTTGTTATTGCCTGCAACTGTATTTCAGCATCTGCCGGACTAAAGCGGGGCTGTTGCAAAACGGATAAGTAGCTTTTGCAATGATTACATATTCCTTGTTCGTCAAACACAATATCCTCGTCCGAGGTGTCCATTACACAACGTGTACATATCTGATACGCCCTGCTACTCATACACTTTTCTTTTTGCTGTAGGATCAGGGTAATTTATAAGTACACCCTTATGTATTCCCTGATAAACAAATATACTACCTGCCGCAAGACCGTTGGCAAAACCTTTTTGATATGCTTCTTTTAAATGATTAAGATTGCCTGCTCCTCCAAGCGCAATTACAGGAATCTTAACTGCGGATGAAATACGTTTGATAAGGTCAAGATCATAGCCCTGCATCATGCCGTCCTTTTCTACCGATTGAATAACAATTTCACCTGCTCCTTTATCCTCCATTAGCCGGGCAAAGTCCTCTACGGCATAATCACTGGCCTTCGATCCGTTTAAGGTGAAGACCTTTTCCTTACCCCAAAAATTTTTCTTTACATCAATACATACCGCAATGGTTGAAGAGCCAAAGTTTGCAGCAGCTTCTTTAATAAATTCCGGTTGGCGAACAGCAGCTGTACCTATGATTACTTTCTCGGCTCCTGTTGCAGTTACCTTCTGAATGTCCTCCAGCGATCGTATTCCTCCGCCAACGGCAAAAGGCATGTTCGCTTCTTCCCCCACCTCGCGAACAAAATCCAATGAGATCAACCTTTTTTCTTTTGATGCAGTTATGTCAAGAAAAACCAATTCATCAGCCTCCATGTCGTTAAAAATTTTAACGGCATTAATGGGGTCTCCTATGTAAGTTAAGTCTTTAAACTTAACCGACTTTACCAAGTGGTTTTTATTCAATAATAAAACGGGTATTATGCGTGGCCGATACATTATAGTTCCATAAAGTTTTTAAGAATTTGTAATCCGGCCTGGTGGCTTTTTTCGGGGTGATACTGTACGCCAAAAATGTTTTCCCTTTCAACTGCCGAAACAAACTCATATTCATAAAAGGTTGTGTTCAAAACATCAGCAGCGTTTTCGGTAGAAAAATGATAAGAATGTACGAAGTACACTTCATCACCACTCTTCAGGTTCCGCATTAGTAGACTGTCTTTCTTAATGTCAATCTGGTTCCATCCCGTATGAGGCACTTTGTGTTTAAGCGTATCGCTTATGCGAAACTTAATAACGCGGGCATCAAACCATCCTAAGCCTTTTTCATCGCCTTCTTCACTTTGCCGCGCCATTAATTGCATCCCTAAACAAATACCCAAAATAGGCTTCTTTTTAACTAACACCTGCTCACTTAATTCTTCAAGCAGATTTAGCTTACTCAAATTTTCCATGGCCTTTCCAAAATGGCCTACACCTGGTAAAATGATTTTGTCTGCGCTGCGCAAATCTTCCGGCGACGCAGCCACCCTTACATCTTTGTTGAGCAGATGCATTTTTCGGTTCACCGAATGTATGTTGCCCATGCCGTAATCTAAAACAACTAATGCCATGTTTACTTTGCTAATTCTAAAAACTTATCTGCCACATTACTGATGTGGTAATTTTCTATTACATCAACGGTGAAACGTCCCGTATAATCACCTTCCAAAAACCGGTCAATCTTATCGTAATCAGGTTGCTGAGGATTTAATGAAAGGATTGGCCTTCCGCTTATGGCATAATCAATCAACTTACTTGGCAGCTGCGTAGGGCTGTTTAGGTTTTCAATGTTTAAAACAAAGTCCATTTGGGCAAGTTGGTGAAGTAATGCCTGCCGTTCAATCGGTCGATGAATGACCAGTTTATTCGCTAACCGCCCCATGTAAGGTTGCAGTAATTCAGTGTAAGGTGTAAACACCTCAAAAACAAATTGCCGGGCGCTTTGGGCCAGATGTTCCAAAATCAACTGCGGATTGCGGATGTCATTGATAAACATACCCGCAAATGCGAACCTTGGTATTTGATTAATAGGTTTTGGTGTTCTGTTTTCTACCAGCGACAAGTCGAAGTTGAACCCCTGCGGGATAGCCCTGATTTTGCTCCGATATTCTTCATAATAAGCCTCTTTCGCTTTTTCGAACGGCACAGTTATGTAGTTGCAGGCGGCACAAAACATACGCTCGTATCGTTCAAACTTTTGCAGATGCTTAGCTGCTTTACCCGCAAACATAAATGGGTCCCCGCAATCGGCTGTCCACACGGCGGGGAACTTCTCAGGGTACTGCTTTTTAAAATTAGCAACTCCCCAGTGGATGGAATGGGGATCTGCTATGGAAATTACATAATCGTGCTTAACTTCTGTTGCCAATGCTTTGGGTAAGCAGTAATAAAATTCGATCTCAGGAAAGAAATATTTGCGGCCTAGTATACGTCCCAGTATTTTATCAATTAGGTAACGCTTACCGTCAGCATCGCTGCTATAAGGATGCCATTGAAATCTGACCGGAACTGATTTTAACGTTATAGGAAACTCTTTTAAAAAAGCAGAATAATCGTAACTGCCTAAAACTGCATAAACCGTTACCTCGTGCCCTTTTCGTACTAGCTCTTTTATTAGTTCCGTGCCCCTATGCGCCCGCGGCGTTTGCATAGGGAATATATGCTGTGTTACAATTAAAATCTTCACTACGGTAGTTTGACTTGCGCTGCGCTTAGCTCGTTTAGCAAATATGCCAAATAAAAGACTAAATAGCCCAACCTGCGCCCTATTTAAACGGATTTTACGCTATAAGCTCAGGAATATTGTTTCATTGGGTAATAATGGATTAACTATTACTTAAGCAGCAAATGGTGCGTTATTACTGTTGCCATTTTGGTTATTTCGTAACACAAAGCCTGCCGCAATTAACGAAACCCCAAACCCTGCTATGGCCAAATAATAACCACCCAAAAACTCAAGATATAAGCTCAGCGTTCCGAGATCGCCGCCCAAACCGCTTACCATTTTGTGCTCCAGATGCTTTTCGGCTGTTACCTTAAACAGTAGCAGGCAGGCAAGACCAACCAGTGAGAGTCCAAGAATAGCCAACTGTCCGGATTTGTTTCGCAATAAGAGGAAAACTACAATCCCCGCAATAGCGCAAAGCAAGGCTGTTATAGCATAAGGGTTTGGTTTAATTCTTTCTCTTGAAGTAAGCTCCTTTTTGTCTTCGTTAGTCTCCTTTTTTCCCGGCATAAGCGGGTTCTTAAGGTCGCTAACGCTTGGTAGCTCCTTGCCAATTATAAAGTCATAACCGTTTAAACGGGCCACCGATAAATCGTTACAGCGCAAATCGCAAAAGGGTAGCGCAAAGGCGATTATAACAATCAGCAGGGCAGAGGGAGATATGAGCTTCATGGCGTAGGTTTAAACAAAGAAAGGAATAAAAGGCCAACCGATTAATGCAGGTCAAGCGCTTTGTAAATAGCCTCCTGCAACTCGGTGCGCACATTCATCTTCACCAGCAGGTTGTTCTCGGCATTGGGATATACGCGGTTGCTGAGGAAGATATAGGTCAAGTTATACTTCGGATCGCTCCACACACAGGTACCGGTAAAGCCCGTATGGCCAAAGGTTTCCAGCGATACACCATCGTAACAAGGTGAGGCTTTATTAATGTCCGGCTCGGGTTTATCGAAACCGTAACCACGGCGCGAGATCTTGCTTTGGCGGGCAGTAAAGGTTTTAATGGTGGCCGAATCCAATATGCGTTTGCCATTGTAGGTGCCTTTGTTAAGCACCATTTGAAACAGTGCTGCGAGGTCATATGCATTACTGAACAAACCGGCATGGCCTGCCACCCCACCATACATGGCACTACCGGGATCGTGCACATAACCCCGCACTATTTGCTTGCGGAAGAAGGAGTCGTTCTCCGTTGGCGGCATGCGGTCGCGGGTAAAACGGTTGAGCGGATGGAACCCAATGCGGGTTAAGCCCATTGGTTCATAGAAGTTCTCCCGCACATAATCATCCAGCTTTTTGCCGCTTACGGCCTCTACTACCTTTTGCAGGGTATAGAAGTCGAGATCGCTATATACATAGGATGGGTGTGGATCAACCTTACTGTGTGCCATCATGCTCCACATCGTATCAGGGTAATCGTAGCGAATGAACATGCTATCGGCTACCTGCACATTGAAGGTGTCGTTTGGTGTGGTACGGTAGTATTGCTCCTGGTTCTTACCTACTGTTGCTTTCCAGAATGGAAGAAAAGGCACCAGGCCCGCCTGATGCGTAAGCACATCTTTCAGTTTCAGGTGTTTGATGGTGGCATCGTCGGGCAGCTTTACATAGTCCCCAACTGTCTTATCAAGGTTGATCTTCTTCTGCTCGTATAACTTCATTACCGCCATGGTTGTGGCAGCTACTTTGGTTATGGAGGCGAGGTCGTAGATATCGCCTTGCTTAACCGGATCGGCCAGTTCATACAGTTTGTTGCCATAGGCCTTGTTTAAAATTACCTTGCCATTTTGCGCTACCAACAACTGACAACCCGGGAAAGCCTTTGCGCTGATGGCCTTTTGTATCACCTCATCTAAACGCTGAAACTTAGCTGGCGCTAAACCTGCTTCTTCCGGGTTGGAGATCTTGAGGCGGTAGGTAGTATCGGAGAAGAAACCAAAGCCTGCCTGAAAGGTTTTACAAGAGGTTACTGGCAAACGTCCGCCAATCTTCTCTGCGCCAAACAAGGCATTCGCTGCAGCAAGGTTGCTGGCATCGTTGTCTTCATAAGCACAAATTACCCATGGGAGAAACTCGAAGTATTTCAAACTGTATGGGTTACCGAACACCGTAAGCACCACTCTTGTTCTGCCTGAAAGCGCTTCGATAAACTGACGGAACTCCTCGGTTACATTGTATTGCTTCGAGGCCAAACGGCTCATGGCATGCAGGTCAACAATCACCAGATCGTATTTGCCGAGTGTATCGATGATGTTGGCAAAGGAGCGATCGCTATGCTCCAGCGATTGATTCCAGAAGTCCATTTCGGCGAACTGGTTAATGTAACGCTGGTAGGCGGATGAACCATTATTACCTACCGAAAGCGAGGCCACCTTCTTCAACATCGGCCCACGTAAGGGCAGGAAGTTGTTTTGATTGGCCGCTATGGTAATGGCCTGCTCATATAACTTCTGACGTAGCGCTTTCGCATAAGGGTTGTTCAGGTCCTCCAACAAGTTGTTGGTGTTTACATGCGGAGGATTGTTGAGGCCCAGCAGATACTTATACGCCAACACCTTCTTTACCCTTGCCTCCATTTCGGTTTGGCTGATAACACCGCTATCCAAAGCCATCTTAATTTTGGCAATGCCTTTATCGGGTGCTTCGCTGCAAACAAGTATGTCGCAGCCGGCCATAAAGGCGATGGAATCAACCGTGCCGGCTTTGTAGTACTTAGCTACGCCCTGCATGTTAATGGCATCGGAGAACACGAGGCCATCAAAGTGCAGACTATCCTTCAGCAAGTTGGTAGTTATGCGATGTGAAAGCGAAGCCGTGCTATTGGGTGTAGTGTCCAATGCGGGCACATTCAGGTGCGCCACCATTACACCGCCTACGCCCGAGTTGATCAGTATCTTAAACGGAAACAACTCCAGGCTATCTAATGCGCCATAGCTTTTGTTTACCTGCGGTAGTTCCACGTGCGAATCCTTATCGGTATCGCCGTGGCCGGGGAAGTGCTTGGCACTGGTAAGTATGCCTTCGTCCTGCAAACCATTAGCATACTCTACGCCTTTCAATGCTACCTTAAACTTGTTCTCACCAAAGCTGCGGTCATTAATTACCGGGTTATTGGCGTTGTTGTTTACGTCCACATCAGGGGCGAAGTTGATCTGGATGCCTGCACGCTTGCACTGGCGGCCAATCTCGCGGCCCATTTCATAGATGAGCTTGTTATTGGCAATGGCACCTAAGGCAATTTGATGCGGGAAGGCAATGGTGCTATCCAGGCGCATCGAGAGTCCCCACTCCCCATCTATGGCAACCATGGTGCCTACTTTACTGCTATCCTGAATGCGGTTTGCCCAGGTAGCCAGTGTTAGCGGGTTGGTGCGGAAGAAGATAACACCACCGGCACTGCCACGGCGCACTTTGCTTACTACCGAGTCCATATTAAAAGGTGCTCCTTCGGCGTAGGCGGGTATCATAAAGAACTGCCCGATGCGCTCTTCTACACTCAAGCGGTTATACACTGAATCGACCCAATGCACGCAGGCCTTGTTATACTTCCAGGCGATGAAGTTGGGGCCCTGCTCTTGTTTAGCAGCCCACAACAGGGTGGTGCTAAGGAGCATAGTGATAGCGGCCAACACCGTTTTAACGCTGCCCGCCTGCTTACCTTTGCTGCCCTTAATACACCTGCTGCATCCCATGCGGCCGAAAGAACAAAACATTTGCCAACTCGCTTTTATCGCTATTAAACGAATTTTCTACTTCGATATGTTGATTGAAAGCAGAAGCTTTTAGCAAGTATTAGCACTTAATGCCTGTTCCTTTAGCAATAGGCTGCTGCCCAACTTAGGGGATGCGGCTGCTTTGGCTTACCTTTGCGGGCTAATGTCAACCTTAAAGGACATACGTAAGTTTACCCGCGAGGAGCTGGTGGAGGAACTGGGCGCCCTTGGTGAACCCAAGTTCAGGGCAACGCAGGTGTACGACTGGTTGTGGCAGAAGAGCGCCCACAACTTTGAGCAGATGACCAACCTGAGCAAAGGCCTGCGCGAGAAGCTGCAAAGCACCTACACCATTTTGCCCGTTACCGAGAACATCGTGCAGAAGAGCAAGGACGGCACCGTGAAGCTGGGTATGCGCCTGAGCGATAACCGCCTTATAGAAGGGGTGATGATACCCGATAAGGACATCCGCAGCACAGCCTGTGTATCGAGCCAGGTGGGGTGTTCGCTGGCGTGTTCGTTTTGTGCTACGGGCTTTTTGAAACGCGAGCGCAACCTGGAAGCCGGAGAGATATACGACCAGGTGGTATTACTGAATAAGCATGCCCTTGAGCACAGCGGTAATCCGCTAACCAACATTGTTTACATGGGCATGGGCGAACCCCTGCTGAATTATAGTAACGTGTTGCGCAGCATCCGCCTGATAACCTCGCCCGAAGGGCTGAACATGGGACAGTGGCGAATAACTGTTAGTACCAGCGGTGTTACCAAGGGCATTATGCGACTGGCCGATGAAGGCTTGAAGATTAACCTGGCTCTTAGCCTGCACGCACCTACCGATGAGAAGCGCAACAAGATAATGGACATCAACGCCAGCAATCCCTTGCAGGATGTTATTGCTGCCATGAACTACTTCTACCAAAAAACCGGTAACAAGGTGACGTTCGAATACATCCTGTTCGATAAGTTTAATGACAGTTTGGAGGATGCCGAACACCTGATAGCCCTTTACCACCAGGTGCCTGCCTTTATTAACCTGATTGAATACAACAACGTGGAAGGCGTGGAGTATAAACGAGCTAAGGCCGAGCAGCGTGACATATTTGTAAACTACCTGCGCAACCGCAACGTAAACGTAAAGGTGCGCCGTAGCCGCGGTAAGGATATTGATGCAGCTTGCGGACAGTTGGCGAATAAGAATAAGTAAAGAACGGACTTTAAGAGTTTACAGTTTTCAGTCTACGGTTTACAGTTGGGTTTCGAGTTTAAAATTTCAAGTTTAAAGTTGAAGACAATTTTTTTGCCACGAAGACATTCAGAGTTTACAGTTTTCAGTCTATGGTTTACAGTTATCCTCACCCCGACCCTCTCCATCTTGCAGTGCGCGCATGCCCGGCGCGGAGAGGGAGGAATACAGAATACAAAGTTCACCACAGATTAGCACAGATGGGCACAGATTGAATGCAAAGTGTTTGTAGTTTAAAGTTGATTGCATACATGTCGTTATTTAAGCCCCAGCGATATTAGTTCGTTGAAGTGGGGGTTTTGGATGCCGAGGGATTGGAAGTAGGTGATGTCGGACACGAGGGCGGCTTTCCAGGTTATGTTTGTATCTATATTTTCGTTGATGTGTGCGCGGTAGATTTGCATGGCCGCGTTGTAATCGCCGGTTAGTAATAAAGCATGGGCCAGGTTGCCTTGTAGGTAGAGGTTAGCTGGGTATTTGGCAGCGCCAAGGCTGAGGTATTGTTTGGCTTTGGCGAACTGTTTTGTGGTTAGATATTCCCAGCCTAATTGATTATAAATTTCCTGTATATCGTTACCGGCTTTAATTTGCGCGAGGCAGAAGTTGATCAATGCTTTCGGGTCGTTTTGGTTGCGGAGGTTTAGCAGTTGCTTTAGTGTTTCTTGTTTGGCTGCGGTAATAAAGGGTGTGCTATCCAGTTGCTGTGCGCATTGCAGGGCCAGTTGAAGGATGCTCTGATCGTTTGGGTTTTGTTGTTGCAGGGCCATCAGATGTTTGTAGTCCTTATCAACTTTTTCGGCTATGCAGCCGCAGTAGTCGGGCAGTTGTTGTTTGTAGAAGTTGTAGGCGCTGTCGCTTTTAAGGCATTCGCTGTAATACATTTGAGCGAAGGCAGACGTAAGGTGCAGGCTGATGGAGGGATCGACAAGGGCTACCAGTTCGAAGCGGATGTAGAGCGTATCAGTTGCGGTGTTGTTGCGGAAACCAAGGGCCAGTGCGTTGCGGCACTGGGTAGTGAAATAGCAGGCCGTTGATACATCGCGATAGACCTGGCAGGGCAGCCAGCCTTCCTGTTTGTTGAGAAACATATTGGCCTGCCGTTGTTCGTTAAAAAGCAGCACATCGCATTGCTTGCCATCGCCGGTGCTTAGCAGGTAGTTGACCATTTCCTGGGCTTCGGCGGCGGGTTGGGTTTTTATGCTGTTGAAGAGCGAGGTGGCGGTATCGGGCGTTTGGCTATCGGTGGTTACTTTGAGCAGAAAGCCCAGGGTGCCTTTAGGCAGGTTGATGTTGCGGATGCTACGGCTAGCTTCCGGGGTTAGGCATACGGTTTCGGCGGGGTGTACGGGTTGCCAGGCCAAATGGGTTTGGGCCATGGCGCTTAGTGCGCTTAGCAGGGTGAGGAGTATGAGGCAGAGGCGGGAGTTCATGGGTGGGGTTTGTGCATATATAAAGGTAGGACGGCAGCTCTTATGAAACAAGAACCATAAATGGTTTACTGTTTTCAGTCTACGGTTTGCAGTTGAGTTTCGAGTTTAAAATTTGAAGTTTAAAGTTGGATACAAACTTTTGCCACGAAGGCACTAAGTTTATAAGAGGTTTTTAGTTGAACAGCCTAATAAAAAAAGTTCTTGCCACGAAGTCACGAAGGTTCAAAGTTGCATGTAGTTTTAGCCTTTAGTTTCCATTTGTGTTTTTGATGGGTTACAGGGCCATGGGTTACACTATTTTGGTGACACCCATTTAACTGTTTGATTTTGAATGTCCACTTTTGGGCGATTTTTGATTATGGGTTACATAGGGTACGGCTTTTAATATGTTGTGGTTTAATGTGTGGTTGGGTTTTTAGCGGGGAGTTTCCGTTTGGGAAAAGTTCACGGTTATCGGTTCACGGCTCACGGCGATTGATTGAAAACATGGGATTACCTCTTCTATCCGCATTAACTTTACACTCCTTTACACTTTTAACCAGGATTTACAGGATTGTGAAAGGAATGGCCAGGATAACTTTACACTCCTTTACACTTTTTTAAGCAGATAGCAGAACACAGAGATCAGAAATCAGACGGCTATCGGCTTTTGCTCAATGCCTCTTAGCCTGGCGGCAAAAATACTCCGGCCTTGTGGCATGGTTATCCACATCTACTTGTGCATGCTTGTGCACTTTTTTGCTTGTGCACAAGTTACAGAAAAATTCATATGATGGTTTTTTGTGTTAAAACGGGTGCAAAAATGGTTTTACACAAAGGCGCTAAAAATTTGTATGTGGTTGCTATCGCCATGTATTATACTTTTTCGCATTTGTGCAGATTTGTGCAGTTGATTTTGCATGCACAAATTGCCGGAATTTTAATGTGTTTGGTTTTGGGTCATAAAACCGCCAGGACCTGCAGGTTCCACGTTTGAAATTTGATGTTCAAAAGTTGGATAGTCAGGCTGGTTACCACGGGTTAGTGTGGCAGACGGTTTTATGGTTTAGGTTGTAAAGGTAATGTATTTTGAAACATTTTTGTAATTTGGTTTGTTAAATTTTAATGGAACGCTGATGAACACGGATGGTTATGATGAAGGGTGATTTCTGATTTTAGAGGGTTGATTGCGTTTTGTTCCATAAGCAGGCCCTAAAGTTTTAGAGCGCTCAACCTTTTCACCACAGATTAACACAGATGGTCACAGATTGAATGCAGGATTAAGGTTCTTTCAAACAGAAGGATAGAATGGAACGCAGATGAACACGGATGGTTAGGAGGAATTATGATTTTTGATTTTAGAGGGTTGATTGCGTTTTGTTCCATAAGCAGGCCCTAAAGTTTTAGAGCGCTCAAACTTTTCACCGCAGATTAACACAGATAGCCACTGATTGAATGCAGGATCAAGGTTCTTTGAAACAGAAAGATAGAATAGAACGCAGATGGACACGGATGGTTAGGAGGAATTATGATTTTTGATTTTAGAATGCTGATTGCGTTTTGTTCCATAAGCAGGCCCTAAAGTTTTAGAGTGCTCAAACTTTTCACCACAGATTTCGCGGATGCCCACAGATTGAATACAGGATAAGGGCGTCTAATTTTTGATTTTAGAGGATTGGTTCGGTTAGCCCCGGAGGGGCGGTCTGTCTGTAGTCGTCTATTATTATAGTATTCAAGCGCCGTAGGTGCGGCCTGTAGATTGGCCTTTCGCCATGGGTGTTTTTACTCTGACGACCATCTGTTTCACATCCGGTCGGGAGTGTAAGCCTTATTAAAGAGGAGCAGACAGCCACGGCACGGCCACGCAACCTACTAACTTCCGTCCGGAGGCATCGGGAGGAAGAACCGCCACGCAGGTCTATGCAACCTACTAACTTCCGTCCGGAAGAACCGCCACGCAGGGCAACGCTTTTCGTGCTTGCGGCCAAAGGTGCTTCAACCGTGCTTTGCAGGAGGCTTACAGTCCCGTTTTAATACGAAGTAATAAATCAGGATGGTGGAGAATGCATGCTTTGTAAGGAAATGGAGTCCGGATTTATTCTGTGGATGGCATAACTGCCAGAATAGGAATTACCCCCTCCGAAAAAGCAAGGCTATTCTTTGAGCTACACAGTACTTGCTTTTTCTCGTCCCCCTATGGCAAACACAGCATGGCAAACGCGCAGGGGGACAGCTTATTTTATTATGGGATGTTGTGTGGTAATGGTGATTACCGGAATCACAAAGTTGAATCCCGAGGTTTCGGGAGCTTCTGGACGATATCGCTGATTGATTTTTATTGAATCTCCCTCGCCATGAACTGTGTTTAAAAACAAGTTTTTGCTGTATAATTTTCTTCATAATAGGTTCCCTGGGTGGCAATGGCAAAGCTTTGCTTAAGCAACTTGTTGGCTACAGCTATCAGTGCTACCATTTTGGGCTTCCCCTTTGCTACCATGCGTTCGTATAGGTTTTTACAGGCGGTGTTGCATTTTATAGCTGACAGGAACAGACATATAGTAGCGCACGCATTTTGCTCATTCCCATCTTGCATATCTTAACCTTTCCTTTAACGCTTGTTCCAAGACTCATAAATACGAGGACTGAGGCCAACATAAGAGCTTAACTTCAGCGCATTTTTGAATTTTGGTAAATCCGCCAGTAATGACCACCAGCAATATGCTTGTTTTCCTTCCTACTCACGGAATGCTCTTTAGTTGCTCATAGAGATTTTTATGGTGAATGGCTATGATTTCTTCCATCTTTTGCTCTAACTCCTTTATCTGTTTTTCTATGGATTTAATCATGTGTGTTAATGCACGTTGTGCTTCTTTAAAGCTAATGGGGTTTTGTTTAAATGCTTCAAGTTGTCTGATAAAACCAGTCCTTGCCTTATCCAACTGCTCAACGCAAACGCTCATCTGGCGTAGGTTCTGGACATACACAGCCTCTTGTTCCCATTGCTTTGGTCTTTCCGTTTTACCATAGTCTGCAATCATGGCAGCATCTTTCTTATCGGTCTTTGCTTTCATCAAACGCATTTGTAGAAACCTTCTGATCACTAATGGATTTACTACGCTTGCTAATGCCGGCTTCTTCCAGGTAAGTAGCAAGCTTTAGATAGTATGGGCCACCCAAGCTGTTACACAGCAACTATGCTCCTCTAATAATTTGAGCAACTGTTTAATCCTGTAAGGTTGTTATCAAACTTGTAACCGCGATAACAGCCATTCTCTTCCAGGGCAGCATCAAAGGTTAGCTTGCACGAAATGCTCAATTCCGATGTAATTCATAATTTTTGTGTTTAAGTGATACACCATAAGAAGTAACTACTTATTGCTTATCAATCCTTAATTCAGGCTCCTAACGCCTAATGAACTGTTCAAGCTGTTAAGTAGAGGAAAAGGGGCTAGCATGGCGAACGATTATACAAGCGACCAATGACATTACATTAGCCTTTCTCTTTTCCCTGCTAACTGTCTAATCTAAACACTTATTTCCTCTACTTTGCAAACATAGGATGACGGCGCTGTTTTATTGGGCTGCACGGTGGCAGGCAAGGCCTTTTGATACCCGATTTAAGTTAGCAAGGCTTAACAATCATCCACTTATGTTATGGTGCAATTCTTGTAAGTTTATCCGCGATTAAAAAATGAAAACATAACCGAACCACATGGCTAAATTTTTAAATACCAGGAGTTTCTCATTATTTAGAAGAACTCATTAAAACTACAAATGAAGAGCTTATCCTTATAGCCCTTATTCCTAATTGAGCGACAGAATAAAAAGAACACATCAAAAATTTAACATTCCAAAAGCGAGACATGAATAATTATCGAGAGAACAGACTTCATCCAGAAGAAAATAACTGGCTTGCCGCACAATTAAATCTTCGCACTAGTATTTGTAAGCACCTACACGCAAAGTGCTATATAAACGAAAACGCAGCAATCATAACCTCCATGAACCTTTATGAGTTTTCACAACAAAACAATAATGAAATGGGAGTATACATTTCTGAGACAAGATCCAGAATTGTTTAAAGAAACCATGGAGGAAGCGAACCGCTTATTAAGAATTAGTGAAGATATAAGAGTAACGGTTGAGAAAATAAGTCCGATTAAAGAAAAGAAGGAACCGCCAATTCAGCAAAAGGCGGCGGAAAAGCATAATGGATTTTGCATCCGGACTGGAGCGGCAATACCGTTTAACGTAGAAAAACCGTTATCCTACAAAGCCTATAAGGCTGGGTAAATATGGTGATATTGATTACCCTGAAAAGTATTGTCATTTTTCCGGTGAACCGTCAGATGGAGAAACATCAGTTAGCAGACCCATACTAAAAAAAAACTGGAAAAAGGCTAAGGAAATGTTTGATTTATAAGATTAGGCTCCCCTCCATTCAAATAGTATTTTTATACTCCTCCTCGCCAGCTTTTGCACTACTCGAAAAATGAACGAAGCAAATCTACAATTATACGCCTGCTGAGTATCACGGTTTTCAATCACTGACATCTTTTCAGGAATGGTCGCGAGTTTAAGCCTTCAAAAATCGAGGAAAAGCAACGAATAACGGCTATGTTTAGTGCTATTGCTGGGTTGCCTTAAGCTTTATTTACACAGCACACAACAAGCGTGGGCTGCTTGTAGGATTTTATAGTATTTAGCGATAAGGCGAGATACGCTTTTTATGCGCATCCATTGTTTGCGTTTGTAAACTAAAATATAGGAGGAGTGATGTATAGGCACATAAACAGTGTTTCCGTCCGTAAGCTTTGTATTTAAAATCGTCAGGAAGCTTAGATTGGAATTTGTCTTTCCCAACAAAATCCGAAACCAATTTACCAAGAAGGGAAAATAACCTTGGGTCGGATTTCATCAACCTCTGATTGAAGGTTTTTATAGCAGGTAGCCATCTCATCAGTTCGGGGAGTATCTGATCTTATCTGAAATATTGGCAAGCATTTAACAAGGTTTGTTTTATAGAAATCCGGTTTTCCTGTTTCGTTTTTCGATTTCTAATAATAATTAATGAAATCTTTAGTTGTTCTACTGGAAAGTGGTGTTTCAACATTGATATCATCCACCTTAACGGCGGACAAACCTACCCACATAACGTCTGCTTTATGGGTTTTGTCTAATAATGGTGGTTAGTTAAAGCACAAACTGCAGTCTTTACACTGCTTTATTTTTTCAAACTAGTCAGCCCTTCGTCATGGAGATAGCGCTATTACGTATGCTGCTTAAATTTGTTGTTTATAGTACTCCTTAACAAGTTCTATAGATTCATTCGAATAATTACCGCTATGAAGTCAAAACTGTTGTCTGCCAACCAAATCGGTAATTCTTTGTTGGCTCAACCGCAGTTGCAACACCAAGGTGTCGTTCCCATAAGCATTTTCAAAGAATGATAAAGTTCTGTGCCGTAATCACTTCAGCTAAACTGGAAAACACTTGTTCTAAAACGGACACCGTATTTCACTTGATTCGTAAGTTAAATATTCCGCTGGATTTTACTAAGTTTTTTCAAAATCCTCATGTGTTTCATTTTTCAAAGCCATAAAAATAAAATATTTTATGTTAATGCCATTGCATTAGCATGGATTAAGTTCTGCTTAATAACCTCTATATCAGTGGTTTTATGAAGTCTTTTAAGCACTTCCGGAGACCCTGACTCAATCCCGATGAACAGCTCATTACCCAGACTCACGTAACCTTCCAACTACGTCCTCGGCGACATTTCGAAGAAGTCTGTACATATGCCATTGAACGCCATTGAAGTTTGAATTGGCTAAAGCATCAATGGCCTTTTCAAGGTGGCATTCTTTAAAAAAAGATCATCGGAGACTCTTATAGTTGCACGTTTTGGGTGCTGGACCATCTTGTAATTATTATCAAGCTTTCCTTCGTTTTCTCTCTTGGATTACTGAAAACCTTATTTGAACGACTTGCATACAAAGAGCAGTGCCGATACCCCTGCTCGCCACTATATTGGATTCAAAAAACCGAATGGGTGGTTCACTGGTTCCGCAATAAAAAACCTACGATCCAGGTGTTCACTGTTCTTTAACGAAGTAAGGTGAACCCGCTGCAATTTGGAAAAATCGGCAACTGGACTTTCCAACAGTGGGAACTTGCTGTGATTATGGCAAATGTCTACCATTGTCTTCTCACCATCACCATGCACCACATCAATGGGACTATCCGTTCTCCGTTAAAAATTGAGTCATGCAGCGTGCCCGTGGCTAGCCCGCCAATTACAAAATGCGTCGGTTTATTATGCGCTTCTACAAATTCTTTAACCAATAAACGTTAGTTTATGAAAGCCATTCATCCCAATAAAGTCGAGGTTGTTTCGCTCGCCATAGTTAGCAGTCATTTTTGAGCTATTTTCTGTTCCCAGCATCAATTAATTGAAACCTATGCCATTATCTTTTAGTGCTGTGTATCAGCCCCAAGCCAATCAGGGGCAAATAGTCTTCTTCGTAGAGCTCGTTCTTTCTCTAAACAGGGGTGAGTTTATAATTAGTGTCTTCATATGTTTTCGCTTAAGCGTTTATATTCAACAATTTCCACTCTTGTGTTGGTCTTACAGCAAGACTCAAGTTAAAGTCCAAATACCGTCGTAGAGTGTCCCTTCATCACTAGCAGTATCAGTGTTAACCGTTTTGTAAACACCGAATTTAACGCTGACATACATTAGAAGTCGAGTGGCACGATTCTTTCTAATAATCCTGCCATGTGGTGCAAGTCGGCCTCCTTTGGATTATAATATCTAATTCACTGCAGCATATCTAATAATATCTTTCCATATCTAGCTTTCGTTATCTGCTTAGATGGTGATTCACACAAAATCAAAATACTCTTGAAACGTTTCAGTTGAAAAATCAGAATACTGCATTGCCATCCATTTCGGCTTCTGGATATGATCCCAAAAGCTTAAATCACCTCCAGAAGAGTTTGATTTCCCGACATTACATCAAGCAATGTGAGTAAATTTGTTAACTATAGGATTTAGCTCTTTTGTTGTAAACGACTCCTTCTTATCCAGATAGTATTTGGTTATTAGTATTAGTAATCGCTGACAACCCAGACACCAATACCACTGCTAGAAGTAGACATGTAGAAACTACAGAAATAGGTGGATGAAATTAGACAGAAGCGCTAAATTTCATCTTTATGAAAAAGACCAAGTACATGAAACACAGATTGTAAAAGCCATCCAGGGAAGAAATGTGCTGGCGCAAAGCGGAAGATATTTGCCGGGAAATGGGTATCAGCCGAGGCTGCGCACAACTGGAAGAGCAAATATGCCGGTATGGAAGTAAACCGGGTCAAAGCGGCTTAAAGAAGAGTTGCTGGGAAGAAAATCGCAAACTAAAGGCGATGTATGCCGACCTGGCGCCCATGCATCGCATCCTGAAGAATATCATTGAAAAAAGCTTTCAAAGGCCCTGCCGAAGTGAGCGGCAACTGGTGGAAAAGTTAAATCAGAACAATCCATCGGCACGTCAGAGCCTGCGGATGACTGGGACTATCCCGTCGCCGTTTATTACAAAAACCGCAAGGACGACAGCGTGGCAACCCAAACTGCAAAGCCTGGCAGAGAAACTGCTTACGCGGTTTTGGGGTGTATTACGGGCGTATCTGTCAGAAGGTGAATGGAATCGCAAACGGGTTAAGCGCGTATGCGACCTGCTAAAACTCAATATCCGCAGGAAACATAAGCGTAGGTTACCTAACAAGGAAAAACTGCCTCTTGAACAACCGACAAGCATAAATCAAAAATGGAGCATGGATTTTTATGAGTGATGCGCAGCAGACCAGAAGAAGTTCCGCACCTTCAATCTTCAGATGATTTAACCGCGAAGTATTAGCTGTTCCGAAGCAGATACTTCATTGCCGGCTAAACATTAATGAGCAAAGATGCTGGAACGCGTGATATGGGAACGAGGTAAGCCCTCTTTCATCAGAGTAGATAACGGGCCTGAATTTATCAAAGCAGCACATTGGAAGCATTCTGCAAGGATCGAGGGATTACCTTGCAGTTTAGTAAGCCCGGCAAACCTATGCAAAACGGCACGGAAAGAGTTGAACGGACTTACGGAGGACGTTCTTGATGCTTATCTGTTAATAACATTAAAACGGGTAAGGAGGCAATCAGCGAAGAGAATGGGTGGTCGATTACAATGCCTATCATCCACATCAGTCTTTACAAGGCTACAGTCCCATTGGCTATCGCCAGGCCTGTTGAAAGTGGAAAACTCCGCCTCAGGCTCCGCAGGCACACCATGCAACAGCGGTTCTAGTAATAATAGCTCTGATATAAATAATTTAACTTCGAATATTATTAAACAGCCAAAGTCTAATTTACCCCTATCTTAAAAGGGGTGCTTACAGACAGTTTATCTTTATATCAGACCGTTCCTAAAACTCAGTGTAGCAATTGCTGCCAGAAAAACAACAACCGAAAAAACCATAAAGTAGACAAGGTAACCATCCCTTTGTTTTGGCAATTAGGCTTATGCAGTGACTAAACCTAAAAAGGCACCTGCAGTAAGGCCAAAGAGAGATAAAAACAGATTAAAATGTGTTCTTGGCTCATATTATGCATCTTTTAGTCTAGTTATTAAGGCTGTTACCATAGCACGCGGTGCCGCTCGACTATTAATTTCCATATATCTTTCCAAACGCGCAATTGCCTCAAGAGGATCCAATGAGCCCTTATCCGTTAACCTCAATAACCCACAATATTCCATAAACCTCTATCCCTCCGCTTCCCAATCTTACGAACGCACCCATCAGAAGAAAGAAGCCATCCACCTGTGCGCTGCGCTAATTCAAGAACTGAGGCATCTATGAAACTCAACCCACTATCACCTGAAAAACCTTTTGAATGTCCTCTAGAGACCCAGAATCATCAACAAACACCTTGCCATTTTCAACAAACATGCCAATCCTTTCTACTTGGTTTGGCTGCTGAAATTTCATCCAAAACGAAAGGTATTGTGCATATTATATAGCCCAATTCGTAAAAATGATCCAATAAATCTAATTCTATTAAATCAATAAATATACATGCATCCTTAATTACTATTTGATTTTTATTCTGCACTAATGACTCCTTTTTAAATTCATTAATAGAAGTATTCATTAATGCTGCCGCTTTGCTTAGGCTTATCAATTCCTCGGAGAAGGCCCTGCCCACTTTAACAGGTCCAACATTTGCGACTTTTTCACTTGTGCGAAATGTGCAGCTTCATTTTTAGGTCCATATGTTTTTGTCAAATAAACCACCCATAGTGTAATAGTTTTGCTTATGATACCCCTGTTGCTCAAAATCATAGTATAGCACGTATACTGATACCATAATATTCCTTAATTGCCTCTAATTCTTTTATATTTATGTAAGTGCGCTTTTTGCCGCCCATCATTTATGCAGTGGCTGAGTTGGCAATAGGAAATTGCTAGAAGAAGCAATGGCAAATTTTTTTCAGTTTCTTTTTCTGGAATATTTGAGTTTATTTTTAATAGTAATGCGCCAACTCATGAATAACAGTAAATCGTATACGCTCAACTGATTTACCTAGAGGATTAATAACTATAAGTGGAACTCCATCAGTAGTATAAGCTGCGAATCCATCAATTTCTTCAGGTGCATCAATTAACAGAACTTTGACACCCTTTAACTCTAGCAAATCGATCACGTTAGCTAATGGGCTATCTCCTAAATTCCAATTTTTACGCAAAATTCCAGCTAAGTCGGCTGCCCCCTTCAAATCTTTACCTCAATATCCACAATCGGATTGATAAAAACAGTTTCAATAGCTAGAATTGCTTCAATTTCTTTATATCTAGATAAATAATCCTTAGCCTTTTCTATTAAAGCTTCTTCGTCTTTTTTTGCTAGTGCTAACCTCTTGCGAAAGGCGACGTCTTCTATTTTTACAGTGGATTCTGCTATAAGATACTCTGGAGTGACTTTTAAAACTTTTTGAGAAGACGCAATACCTCCCAGTTGGTCTCATTAAACCCATTTCGTATTTACTAAGAGCCTTGTTTGGTAACTCGGTTATCAAGCAAATCGGCAAATCTTGGAGGAAAAAGCCCGCCATTTTTCTCGCTGACTTAAATAATAGGCCAAAAATATTTTCGATTGAATTAGACATTAGAATTCAAGTATTACTTGTTGACAAATGTAGTGTTTTTGGAGTTGTTTGTCAACCTTTTGTCTTCTTTTTATACCTAACTGGTTTTCAGTGGATAGGTTTCGCTTGTCTACACATTTATATATCGCTAAATTTCAAAAATGACCGGTTACATTAAATTTTTTTATATCTTTGCCGCCCGTGCATTTTAAAATGATTTTTCTATGATTGCTTTTAAAGGAAGTTCTGATAAATTTAAAGAGGCCATTGAATCATTAAACCAATCAGGTGAATGGCAACATTTTACAACCTGCGGTTCAAAACCGTTGATGGCGGAATAATTCAATGGTATTCGAGCACAGGGACAATTCAGTTACAAGGACCTAGTGAAGCAAAAGCAAGAATATTGCCTTTAATTAAAGGTCTTTCTCTAGATAAAAATGCAGCTAACGCGTACCCAGAGCAACTTCTCCCGGATGAAATAAAGGTCAAAGCTCAAGCGGTAAGCACAAGGAACAATTTTCGTAGTTCATGGCCATGATTCGACATCAAGAGAGCAACTAGAGCTAATTATACATAAACTGGAGTCTAGAACCCTTTGTTTTGGTAAATACTAGTGGTGGTGGCTTAACGATTATTGAAGCACTAGAAGCAGAAATAGGTAAAGACGGCAACTCCAAATTTGGAATAGTATTGCTAACGCCGGACGATTTTGGTTATTCAAAAGCGGAAGGGGCAGATAAAACTTAACCCAGAGCTAGACAGAATGTAGTGCTTTGAAATGGGAATGTTGATTTCCGCAGTCGGGCGAAAAAACACAGTAATTTTAAAAAAGGGTCATCTTGAAGTGCCGTCTGATGCTAATGGAATTCTATACCTAAGCTATAATGATCACGTTAAAGAAACCGTACCGCGTTTAGTTGAAAGGCTAAAGTTATCCGGGTTCAATATTGACTCCAACAAAATAACCAGCGCCATGTCATAGTTGCATGAATAAAACAAAATCCCGCTCAGGAGCGGGTTTCCGAGGTTAATTTTGATGATCGTTTTCGTCATCAAGCTCGTCAATCAGTTGCTCTATAAAATCGAGCAACAAATTGAGTAGGTGGCCAAACGGAAAATCGTCCTATCAACCCTGAACCGAATTGCGCATAATCTGTTTCATCATACTTGAGTGGTATTATAAAATCCTGAACATCCTTTATTGTTCTTGCGCACAAAATCTCATTCATAACACCTGTGTCCGAGATTTTAGCCTTGCTGATATAGTCTTTTGACACTACAGCTAAAAAGCGTATGGACTGATCTCGGATTACAGCCTCAAAATCCCGATTGAAGTATTGCCCTGGTTTAATATCCCTAACATCCACCCAAACTTGATATCCCAACAGCCGCAATTTGCTCGCTAACCAACTAGCAAAATAATTATCTTGTGGGTTTGCATGACTTATAAATATCGTATCTTTCACTTCCCTGCGAAAATAAAGAGAAATCTCCGATAATTAGCGGAACTTATTACACGCTAAGAACTATAATACGCATACAAAATATTTTACCTACTTCCTCTTCAACACCTCCCCATCCAAATTAACCAGGATGCTGCCGTAGAGCATGCGGCCGATGGCGGGGCCGCCGTAGGTTTGGTAATTTAGCTTGCTTATCAGGTTGCTGCCGCCAAACTTAAAGGTGCAGTATATCTTTTTTACTTCCCAGCTTACCTGGGCATCCAGCAAGCTATAGGTTGGTATAGGGCCGGTAAACTGTGGGCTGCCTTCAAAGGTAAAGCCCTGTATCCATTTGTAGTTTACGTTAAAGCCAAAGCCGCGGGCCTTGCCCAGTTTAATATCGTAGCCGCTGATGCCTACGTTAAATTTGTGTTCGGGGGTGTTGTAGGCGGGTATTACAGGATCGTTACTGCCCAGTTTGTTGAGGCGGTTCCAGCTATAGTTGCCGTTTAGCGCGTAGTTTTTAATAAAGAAGTAGTTAAAGCCCACGGCTACGCCGTAGGTCATTACCACATCGGGGCTGTTGGCGGCTATGCGGTATACCTGGCGCAAGCCGTAAATGCCGCCCTGGTTTTGCACCAGCGCACCAATGCGGTAGCCCAGGAAATCCTTGTACCAGCTTACATAGGCGCTGCCATCTATATAAAGTTTTTTGGCGATAATGCCCTTATAGCCCAGCTCGAGCGTGCGGGCTTTTTCGGGCCGCACGGCGGGTACGCTGAACCAGTTGAGCAGGGTAGTATCGTACGGGGTGCTGCTGAGGTAGTTCTGGTAGCTCTCTACCGTTACCATGCTATCCACTCCTTTTAAGTTGCCGATAAGGATGGCACGGCCAACGTTGTAATACAGGTATTGGTCCTGCAGGGTAGGGTTGCGGATGGCGCTGCTGAAGCTGAGGCGGATGGTGTGGTCGTTTTTATAGGCATACACGATGCTGGCCGCCGGGGTGGCGATGAAGGGGAAGTTCTGGTTTTTATCGACCCGCACGGTGGCCGTTAGTATCAGGTGGTGTTTCTTTTCCTCGCCCTTACCAAAGCTGAATTTTTTGGAGGCGCTGAGATACATACCCACCTCCCAATTGGTGATCTTACGGCGGAAGCTATCCAGCACAATGCCGTTGCCCTGTGCATCGGTTACAATGTTCCCCAGTGTATCGCGCTGGTAGTTGCGCACCATGGTATCGCTAAAGATGGTGCCCTTGCTATCGGGGAAATACATGCGGAAGTTGGCGCCCGCGGTAATATCCATAAAAGGTTTTTCGGCGCCTTTTAGTTTGGGCTCAAACTTGTATTCGCCTTGTATATGGAACAGCTTGCTTTTGTCGTAGAACTTGGTGCCGCCCTGTTCAAAGGCTGTGCGGCTGGTAATGAGGTTCAGCATAGAATCGTAGGCGGCAGTGCCCGGTTTAAAGCGGCCGGGGTAGATGCCGTTTAAGGTGCTATCGGCAATGCTGCGGGTTAGGTTGTGCCACACCACCAGCGAATCGTGATATTGTTGCAGCACGGCGTTGGCTACGGCGTTGGTGCTATCGTAGTTGGTATACCAGCCGCTGCCCTGCCCGATGTAGGACGGGAAGCCCGGCAGGTTGTAGACTTTGTTGCGGAAGGTGTTGTCCCAGGTTTGCTGGTAAATCTGGTTCCACACGCCGTTCTTTTTATCGAAGTCGTTTAGTTTGTAGGCGGTAAACACGGCATCGTAACTGTTGCCGCTGTTTTCCATAGTAGCATAGGCGCGCACAAAAAACTTATCGGGTTGTATAACCTCGGCTCGCACCTGGTGCACCATAATACCTTTAAGGCTATAGCGGTTATCGCCCTGGTAAACGGTGGTGCCGGTACCAAAGTTATACGCCACGCGGGCTTCGATTTTGTCGGTTATTTTATAGTGCAGGGCCGCGTTGGCTTTTATGTTGCGGATGTTGTAGTTCACCACATCGCGTTCGTTATAACCGGTGCGGAAGAATTGTTTGAGGCCGGGGTGAAGGCGGTTGCCGGAGCGGGTGTCGTAGTTGTTTTCCTGATTGTTGCTCAGCTCATCGCCATAGCGGTTAACGGCATCGTAGCCGCCGGGGTTGGTTTCGCCCTGCGGACTGCGGGTGCTGGGGTTCATGTTGTTGGCCTGCCAGTCGTCGGCCCGCAAATAGCTGAAGTTTATTTTGTAGGCGAATTTATCGGCGCCCTGTTTGTTTTTAATTACCTGCGCCCACCGGATGGCACCTTCGAACAAGTTGCGCTCCGCGCCTTTTACAAATACCGTCAAGCCCGGATAATAGAATGGATTTTTGGTTTGCATACTCAACACACCGTTAAAGGCGTTGGGGCCGTAGAGGGGCGATGAAGCGCCTACTACGAGGTCTACTTTTTGGATGTCGATTTCGGTGGCGCCGGCAAAGTTGCCGATGCTGAAGTTAAGGCCCGGCGCCTGGTTATCGGCGCCGTCTAACAGTTGTAAGCTGCGCACGGGCGAGGTACTGTTGAAGCCACGGGTGTTGATGATAACAAAGCCCAGGGAGGCGGCGGTCATGTCCACGCCTTTTAGCGCGCCGAGGCCTTCGTAGAAGGTGCTGCTGGCAGTTTGCTTAATGGCGGTAAGGCCCATGCTTTCTACCGTTAGCGGGTTTTGTTGTTGTTTTTCGGTAATGCGGGTGTCAACAATCTCTACCTGCCCTAACAGCTTTTCGCTGGTGCCCAGTTTGATGTTGAAGGATTGTTTGAGGTCGGCCGCGGTTTTAATTTCTACTTCTTTGGTTTCGAAGCCTACATACGAGAAAGCCAACGTATATGGTGGTTGTTGGGTGATGGTGAGGCTGAATTTGCCGTCGATATCGGTAACCGCACCCGTGCTTGTGCCTTTAACTACTACGCTGGCGGCAATGAGGGGCTCGCCGGTTTGGGCATCGAGCAGGATGCCGCTGATGGTTTGAGCGGAGGTGATAGCGCTTAGGCACAGGAGTAGCAGGAGTAGAAATGGGTTCTTCATACACATGGGTCAGGGTTACTAATATAACAGAAAAAGGGGTTGGTTGTTTAGAGTAGTTTTCAGTTTACGGTCTACTGTTTAGAGTTTGGGGTGAGTTTTGAGTTTAAAATTTGAAGTTTAAAGTTGAAAGAACTTTTGCCACGAAGGCTTTGCTACCCACTAACTCCCTAAAGGGAGAACCGCTGTGCAAATACAAAAGTTGCCACGGATTACACGGATGAATACAGGATGAATACAAAAGGTGTGGGGCTTTGCGTGGATGCTACCCCTTTAGGGGGCCGGGGGGTAGCAGGGCAATGGCCGCGCTACCCACTGACCCTTCGACTACGCTCAGGGTGACAAGCATGGGAGGACCGCTGCGCAAAGGCCGCGCTTCCCACTAACTCCCTGAAGGGAGAACCGCTGTGCAAATACAAAAGTTGCCACGGATGGCACGGATGAAATACAGGATGAATACAAAAATATGTGGTGATCTTGTGTGGAGGCTGTCTCTTTAGGGGCCGGGGGGTAGCGGGGCAATGGCCTCGCTTCCCACTAACTCCCTAAAGGGAGGACCGCTGCGCAGGGCCTTCTTCAAACTTTAAACTTGAAATTTTAAATCTGAAACTATTTTTGCGGATATGGCTATTAAGATTTTGATTACCGGAGGAACCTTTGATAAGGAGTATGATGAACTGAATGGTAAGTTGTTTTTTAAGGATACGCATGTGCCCGAAATTCTGGAGCGGGGGCGTTGTGAGTTGCCCGTGCAGGTGCGTACGTTGATGATGATTGATAGTCTGGAAATGACGGAGGCCGACCGCAGTATTATAATAGATCATTGCCGGCGCTGCGAAGAGGGCCGTATTGTTATTACCCACGGCACCGATACCATGGAGGTTACGGCCCGCGCTTTGGGTGAAGCCAATCTGGATAAAACGATTGTGCTTACCGGCGCTATGATTCCGTATAAGTTTGGCAGCTCGGACGGGTTATTTAACCTGGGGGCTGCGCTGGCTTTTGTGCAGAGTTTACCGAAAGGCGTTTTTGTGGTGATGAACGGCCGCTATTTTGCCTGGGATAATGTGCGGAAGAACAAAAAGACCGGCATTTTTGAGGAGGTAAAACATCTGCGGGATATTTAGGAAAAAAGAGCCCGCGGTATTAAAACTTTTTTATTTTCGGACGATAAACGCTTAACTATGAAGAAACTTCTGGCCGCCATGCTTATTGTAGTATTGGCAACCGGCTGCAATAAGGAGAAGGTTTACAAGGAAAACCTGGAAGGCGAGTGGAACGTTTACAAATACCTGCTGGGCCCGGCTGATAAAACCAGTCTGTTTAACAGCAAATACCCCGGCTATATCATCACCTTTACGGCCGATGGTTCGTTTACCGAAAACTATAACAACCCCGATACCGTTAAAGTTAACGGCACTTACAGCTTTGCCGAAAACGATGAGAAACTGGTGTTGGTGAATGATTACCTGGATCCCGTGGACAGCACAACAAAAACCTACCGCCGCGAGTTTACCATCTTTAACCTTACCCGCGACCATGTGCAACTGCGCACCGATAGTTCGGAGATGTTCATGAGAAAGAAAGAGCAATAATTTAAGGAAACCATAAACCATACCCAGTGAAAAAATTATTTGTACTAGCCCTGGTATTTACTGTTGCCCTGATGGCTTGTAACCGCAAAACCTTTGTGAAAAAATTAGTGGGTACCTGGAAACTGGACCGCTATGTGTTCGATGGTCAGGATAAGAGCAATTATTTTGATACTACGTTCCGCGGCTATACGCTTGACCTTTCCGAAGATCAGCGCTATGTGCAGTCGTATACCGAGTTCAGCTTTGCGGCTGATAGCTTTTTTACCTACGACACCCTTGGCTACGACAGCGTAAACATGGTTTATATTATTGATGAGGATACCGTTTATACAGTTGATACCACCATTACTCCGCATATAATGACCGGTAGCTGGGAGTTGATCAACAGCGAAGAAGATCTGCAGTTACGTAACGATAGTACGCCTTTAAGTGCAGACATTTATCGTATTCTGGATTTAGATAAGAGCAACCTGAAACTCCGCAAAGGCAACGAGGAGTTTTACTTTGGTAAATAATTGCTTCCCTAAAGCATGTATAAAGAAACCGCCTCCGGGCGGTTTTTTGTTTTTACTTAGTGCTGTGAAAATACCTGCGCTACTTCTTTGCCTTTTGGTTATAGGCTCCTGTAAGCCCGTATCGCAGAATATACCGCCCGTCGCATCAGTGCCGCAAACAGCGCTACGCGATTCTTTGCCGGAAACATCATTGGAGGAAACATGGCCAAGCGAGTCGGAATACTACCCTTTCTATATTGTAACAGTAGCGGATGGAGACAACTTTGATTCCCTTAAGTTGATTGCCGGGAAGGCCGCAGAGTTATTAAAGATTAAATTCGATATGCTGGGGCGTATCTATGATAAGAAGAAAGGAATTGTGTTGCCTGAGGATGCAGAAGATGAAATGTATAGTGGAGCGTATTATCCTCGCCGCCCTTTATACGACACTACTTGTGTGAGTATTGAACCAAAGTTTCAGTTCAAGAGCAGGGATGAAAATATTTCAGCCGAAAGCAGACAGATGACCGTTGTTGCCCTTTTAAGTACAAGAAAGGGAGAGGCTGATACAGTGCTAGGTTTGCTCCTTCCACATTTCCCAACCGCACGTGTGTATCAGGACAGTCTATATCTGGGATGCATGCATTAACTATTGCTTCTTGACCGTCTCCTTTGTTTCCGGCGTTCCGGCAGGTAGCCGTACTGGCGGGTAAACGCGTGTTACGCCCTCCGCGCTAACAGTTTTAATGCGGTAGAACAGGTCCTGCGAGGTGGAGAGAGGGTAGGCGTCTTCGAGGTGGTAGATACGTTTGCTATCCTTTGATTTATCGGGTGCCAGGTATTTGCATTGGCTGAAGTGTATTACAGGATCAATGCTGCGCTCGATGGTTACGTAGCTGTATTGGCTGCTATCGGTAAACTGCAACGTTATTTTAACGCGGGTGCCACTGTGGTATACTTCTACCACAAAAGCATCATCGCTCGATTTCATGATGTAGTCGGGCACTTGCGCGGAGGCCATGGAACACCACAACAGCATAACTGCCGGAAAAAGTATCCGCAGGCTTCTGTACAGGAAAGAAGGTTGTGCCGGGGTAGTCATGTTCAGTTTACTAAGGGTGGCCCAAATATGGACAACAATCACGTATTAATAAAAACCTAATGCTTTTATTCAAATAACGTGCCGATACAGTGTTTTGTATATAGCAGGAATAGACATTAACTGCCGATAATCAGTTTGTATTGCGTAGTAAGTGCGTAACTTTGAGATATGAAAGAATTGCTTGTACTGCATGGCGCCCTTGGTTCGCGCGAACAGTTTACGGAACTGGAAAAATGGTTAGGCGAGTCGTTTAAGGTGCATATCCTTAACTTCTCAGGCCATGGCCGCCGGCCCTCGCATCATCATTCATTTACTATCCAAAACTTTGCGCATGAGGTGTTGGACTGGATGAACGAGAACTACATTCAAACCATCGATATCTTCGGCTATAGCATGGGCGGGTATGTAGCCCTTTGGCTGGCCCGCTTTTACCCTGATAGGGTTGGAAAAATCTTTACCCTTGGCACCAAGCTGAAATGGAATGAGGAAGAAGCCGAGAAGGAAATTAAAAAGCTGAACCCCGAAAAGGTGGTTGAAAAGGTGCCGGCCTTTGCACAAGCGCTTGCTGATTTACACGGCGAACATGAGTGGAAGAGTGTGATGAGTAAGACGGCGATGCTGATGAAAGATCTGGCGCATACGCATTTATGCGAAGAGGATTTTGTGGTAATTCAACAGCAGGTGTTGCTTGGTTTGGGCGAGAAGGATACGATGGTTACGCAGGAGGAAACGGAATTAACCGCTAAGCTGTTACCGCATGGGCATTTTAAATTATACCCAGATATGCTACACCCTATTGAAAAGGTGCCCGTAAGTGCATTGGCAAGGGAATTGGAGTTGTGGTTTAAGGGGGAGTAATTCGCTCCGGAAATTCTATTCGAATTGCTTTAACTGGGTGCGGGCCAAATAATCCATTGCTGCACCAAGATCTGCTGCGTTTGTTTTATCCCACGGATTATAGGGTCCAAAATAGTTTTCCTTTTCCGGCAGGCCGGTATTACTTATATCTATAAAAACAATTCCGTCCTTTCCGATGGAAATATTGCTGTTGAACTCGTCGCGAAAGCTCCAGGAAGAAGGGCTGGTTTGCAAATTGGAAAACTGCGCCGGCTGCAACTGTAATTCCTGACCAGCAAGAAAACGTAAGTAGGCATCGCTAAGCGCCGGTAAAATTCCCCAATATACTCCGGTCATAATTTCGCGCATGTTCGGCGATTGCCGACGAAACATGCCCGGCTGAATGAGTGGAGACAAGTCAACAGCGGGATTTCTTTCATCGGCTAAAAAACGAAAAAGGGGGCCGTAGTAAGAGCTAAAAAAGGCCTGGCTGTTAAACTGATAATCAAAAGCATCTACCTCTTCCTCCGGATCTACTATGGTACCGATAATTTGTTTTCGGGAACCCTGAAAGTAACACACAGAACGCGATTCGGGCGCATAACCATCCAATGTATTGACCCGCGATAGTTGGTAAACTGCTTTTGCAAAAACCGATTGCCGGAAAGAACGGTAAAACTTAGCTTCCAGTAAATGTATCTTACCCTTTGTCTGATACCCCAGCAAATCAGGTTCGCGGAAGGAAAAAGGGGGATTGCTTACGGCTATTTTAGGCCTTGTTTTCCGTGCCGGTGTTTCGCTGAGCCTGCCGGTAAAGTTTTTGTAATGATTTACCCAGGCGCAATCCAAAAATCTTTCGGCAAACAAGGCGGTTAGCGCTTGTCCGAGAAAATAAGAGATCCCTGTTTTTTCGCTTTGCTCAACCTGAAAATAATCTTCGTTGAGCGCCAACAGTCCGGCATGTTCCTCTACATAGGCCTGCGACTTATTATAAATCTCGCGAATGCGGTGCACGGAGTAGGTTGACGTTACGTTCTTGTAGGTGCGGAAACCTATTTGCAGAAAAGCTCTTGCTATATCTGCTTTTGTCAGATACATCTTCGGTGATCCATTTAGTGGTGCTAAACCTCCCTGAAACCCGCTAACCTCCAGGCGTACATTGGCCATACCACCGAAGGTAACACTATTTTATATTTCGGAAAATGATTATTTCACCGGTGGGGTGGGCGGCGGCGGAGCTTACTACATCTCACTTGCCTTCACCTTAATTTTGCCGGTGATGTGTTTGATAACGTAGTCGCTGAAGTTTTGGTTGGCGACCATGCCGGTGCCGTAGATAATTTCATCGGCCGTGGTGATTTTTACGAAGGTGTTGGAGTAAATGGTTTTTTGTTCTTCGTCCCAAATTAACTCGTCGGTGTCCAGACGTTCTCCTTTTTGGTTTACTACTACCACGCTGTCGCGGGCGGTCATTTGCTGGCTGTTTTCAATGGCTGTGGCATAACGGCTGGTAAGTACGCTTTCCACTTTCCCATCGGCATTAAAGAATTCAATCTTCATTCCTTCGCTGAATTCGAGGTAAGGGCGTGCCGTAATATGGCGGGTAACGGTTTTGCCGTAGGCTTTGATTTTCGATTTACCGTTCTCGGAGAAGCTGATCTCCACATCCTTGCCGGTTTCGAGATTTACATTGGCGCGGGAGGTTACCAGTTTTGCTTCTTCAAGCGAGTTTTGACAAGCACCCAGCAACAAACTACCTGCTATCAGTAAGCTTAAAACAGATATGGAACGCAGGCTTGTCATCTTAATACTGTAACGGTTACAAGTTTACGCAAAGATGCAACACGGGGAATAATTAAGGATTAATCGAACTTGCGCTTGATAAACCATTCGCGGTCGTTCAGCACAAACCCGAAGGCTATATGATAGTAGTTTTCGCGGATAACATTGGTGCTGCTACCCCCGCGTGAGCCGTAGTTGCCTGAAAGATTAAGTGAGCCCTGGAAGAAGCGGGTTGCCTTAAACGGAAACCCGAAACCGATAGTACCGCCGTAATCGTTGAGGTTGGTGCCCTGGAACTGGGCTTCGCTTTTGCCAAAGTAACCACCGAAGCGGTATTGCACCCTGGCCAGGTAATTGCCGCGGTCGCCATAACTTGGAATAACCTGACCGCCTATGTTAACACGCCAACTGTTGCCAATTTCGTTATTGTGTAGCGGCGAATTAAAACCCTGCCAGTTGCTATAACGAAAATCGGCGCCTATCATCCAAAACAGTTCGTTGCCGAACATAACGCCTGCACCTACATTCATAGGTGCAGCAATTTTTGATTTCTGGCTTTCGCTTAACTGTTGTGTATCGATTGGCAACACACCTGAAGAAGAGACTACGAAGCGTTCCCAGCGCGAGTTAACCGTTGCATTCATTTTTACACCCCCGTTGCCGTAGGCGCCAATGGTCATAAATATTTCGCTGCGCGAATCGGCTGTATCGCTGTTGTGGTAAATTTTTACCTGATACTGTGCGCCTACGTTATACGCAAAGCTGCTAATGTTCATGCTGGTTACATTGCGGGTGTTGTAGGCCAACAATGAATCGGGAAAGGAAACTGCTTTTTCGTAATCTAATTTACCAAACAGATAGCCAAGGTTTGCACCGATGCTAAAGCCATGTGTTTTGTATGCACCGCCTACATAAGCCTGATACAAGGAGCCTGAACCGGAATATACCCCGCGGTATGCGCCGATAACGCTATCGGTTTTATCTTCTGTAAAGGTGTAGTTAACGTTAGAATACGGTACTAAGCCCAAACTAATACCCCACACATTGGGCTTTGGCGAAAAGCCGAAAGCCAGGTGATCGAAGGAGCCGGTAAAGGATTTATACGTATTGTTTTTAACAAGTATACTTGAGCCGTCCAGACTTACCCCCATTTGAATGGCAGAGCGGTTAATACTGGCGTATGAAGCCGGATTTACAAAGTTTACATATTGCGAAGTGGCGTAAGGCGCTGCCAGCTCAGCCATACCACGGTTTGCTGAAAAAGCCGGCGTGCGCAGATAACCCAATCCGTAACGGGAATAAGGAGAGGCGTTTTGTGCCTGCGAAAAAGAGAGGGTCCCAAACAGTATTACCAGCACTACGCCTAAGCGTACTGTAGCAGCGGTGGGTAAAAAGCGGTTTTTATCAGCAGACAAACTCAAAGGTTATGATTCAGTATTTCGTTTAGCCCTTCCAATACCAGATAAGGGCGGGCAAATATCTCACTTTTGATGAGAGCGGCAAATAATCCGGCATCTCCGCCGGTGGCAACCACTTTCAGGCTACCCAAACGCTGCCGGTATTCATTTATTATTCCTTCTACCTCGTATTTTATGCCGTTTATCACCCCGCTGAGGATAGAAGTGGGGGTATCGGTGCCGGTTAGCTCAAATTGGTTGAACTGCATAGGGTCTACCAATGGCAGCTTGGCTGTATAGTTATGCAACGCTTTAAAGCGCATAAGCATACCGGGTGCAATAGCACCGCCCAGGTATTCGCTTTGGGCATTTACCACATCGTAGGTAATGCAGGTGCCAAAATCCAGTTTCAGGATGTTTTCTCCGGGAAACTGACCCTGTGCGGCTACGCTGCCTGCCAGGCGATCGGCGCCTAATGTTTGTGGTGTTTTATAAAGAATTTTAACAGGAAGCTGCAGGTCAGAATTCAAAAAAACGGTCTTTACCTTCTTTTCCTTCAGGCGATATTCAATTACTTCATCGCTGCCCGTGCGCGAAATAATGGCGCGTTTTACCTTGTACCGCTGCAAAATCATTTCAATCTCCTCGCGACCGGTAAACACTTCTTTCAGTTCGCGGTCCTCGAACAAACCGAACTTGGTGTTGGTATTACCTATGTCAATAGAGAGATTCATTATTCGAGGATACGTTTACCGTCTACATATTTAACTATAAAACTGGTTTTGTAACGCGGCTGTATCTGGTTCTTCCAATATGCTTCACATTCCTGGAAGTCCTTGTAACGGCCCAGCATGTACTTAAACAAGCCGCCTTCTTCTATCACCTCGTAACCCTTTAAGTGCGTGTAGTAGTTAGTATCAAGCGGGATGTACTTTTTGAGTGCATAAAACTGAATGCGGAAAACGGTATCGGTAAGCAGGATATAGTTCTTGCCTTCTACTTTATTAAAATCGGTAGAGATTTCCACTTTAGGTGTGCTGCCCAGTGAGTTCAATCCCTGGCTTTCTGTTTTCACCACCGGGCCATCAGTGCGCTCGGCAGTGGCCTTTTTCACTGTTTTGTTCTCGTCGTCGGTTAGCGTGGTCGTTTTCTTTGTGTTGTGCTGTTCATCGGTGGTTAGTGTGGAGCTGCCCTTTTTGCTGTTCGGGTCGTCGTATACTAACTCTTGCCCCTGTTTTTTGGTTGAAACAGGATCATCGATAACCGTACCGGCCGATTTTTTAGCGGTTGAAGGATCGTCGGTAGTGGTTGTATTGGCACCAGATTTACGATTGTTAGCATCTTCGACGGTGGCTTGTTCTTTCCCTGTATTATTGCCGCCTGACTGGGCCGTTAGCTGTGCTTCTTCCTTACCTGCCGGTTTGTTACCGGAGGTTGACGTAGTTTCGGCCGCACCGCCTTTAGGACTCGCATCCTGCTTAGTTACGGATTGCTGTTGCGTGGTAGTGCCGGTGGTTTCGGCTTGCTTGCTTTCGGGTTCTTTTGCTGAACTAACGGTTGTTAGCGGCTGTTGTTGTGTTGTGGTTAAACTGCCTGCATTGGCGGATGGAGTGGTTGTGCCGGTTTGCTTGTTAGTGGTGGTACTGCCCGTGTTGTTGGTTGAGGTTGTTGTATTGGCCGCAGGAACATTTTCCTGCTTCAATTCGGTAGTGGTAACCTGCAGGTCCGACTGCGGATTATAGCCCGTAACAGGCTTGGTAGGTTCAATAAACACGCTTTCAGCCTTGCTTTTCTCCTTCTTATAAGCCGGTACGGAATTATCGGGTTTGGATACGGTTTTGTCCTCGTATATAGTTGCCAGCGAAGGC
This sequence comes from Chitinophagales bacterium, assembly GCA_046329495.1. GTDB lineage: Bacteria > Bacteroidota > Bacteroidia > Chitinophagales > LD1 > Bog-950. The sequence continues at coordinate 228,910 of JAXLUO010000001.1, forward strand.
GGATTGTTGGAACCCGAAACGGCCACCGGCAACAACGGCGGGTCGCTGGGTGGTACAGTTTCCTTACGTGTTACGTTGTATTTGTTATTGAGGGCCGCATTGGTAAGCTCGATGGTTTCCATCACATTGTTGCAAACCATCTCGGTCATGTTGTATTGAATTTCATCGGCTACCGAACCCAGCAGTTTACGCACTTCATAGGCACCATTTATTACGCGGCGCTTTTCGATGTAAGGCAGGGAGGTAAGGATATCACCATTCTCCACCGCAGAACAAGCTACCGAATAAACGCCCATTTTACCGCTTACCGAGCTGGTATCATAATAGGTGTACACCGGTATTACGCCCCAATCGCTCAGGTTAACGTCTCCGGTATAGTTGTTCTTCTTTAACTCCACATCCATAATAAAGCCGTTGCGGTTGCGGATCTCTTCGTTACTACCTATCAGGTTGCCTAAGGAATAAGCGGCAATGCCCTCTTTGGTTTGGCCGTTTTGCTGATAGCTCACATAATCGATACGCATGGGTGTGTTGGGATGCGTGCCCACCACCATGTTAGCCCCTAACTGGAAAGCATACTGGGCTAACTCCACTTCATTATAACTTGGTATGTCCTGGTTATTGTTACCCCAGTCGAAGTATACGATGGTAAAATCGGGTTTGTTAGCACGTGCCAGGCGCAGGTCGCGCTCCAGCATGGTTTTATCAATTTCGTTGATGATAAAATCGCGCGAAATGCCGGGGCGTTTACCGATGGCGCCATAGTTAAGCACCGCTATGCGGAAACCCTTTTTGTTGATGATAAGTGGAAAGTTACCGTTGCGTTGAAAGTTGTCTACGAAAGCACCGGTATGATACATGCCGAAATCGTACACCATATCGCGGGTGCGTTTCAGGGTGGCCTTGTCCACATTGGCCGTGTGCAGGTTGGCCTGCATTACCGCGTTGATGCCGCTGTATTTTAAGGCCAATGCAAATTCATCGGGCGAGCAGTACATGTTAGTGATGTCGCCGGCAAAACTTGTTTTAAGATTGGCGATGGTGATATCGCCTAAGCCAAGAATGGGCTGAATGTATTTCAGTTCGTTGCGGAAGTTGTAGCGCCCTGTTTTGTTATCAAATGCGTAATCAACGTGCCGCTCGGTTTGGTATATGTTACCGGCAATCATCAAGTGCAGGGTACGGGTGCTATCTTCGTTGGTAGTTACTTTATCGTCATTCTTTTTCTTTAGTAAGCGTTGACGGAAATGTATAAGGGCAGACTCCGGGTTTTGGTCCTGCGCAAACAGACCTAAACCAAGCAATACCGCGCCAATAACAAGTGTTAGTTTTTTTTTCATTCGTCGCCCTCCGGCCAATTATCCTTTAAGTATTTCTTCGTTCTCCAGTATGTGGGTGCCAGTCGCCGGTCCGGTGCCCAGTTTTACCATCAACCGCCCTAACAAATCAACCGGAGTACCGGCGTATTTGCGCAGCGGGCCGGCAAATAGAAACGAAAATTTGTCAGCAACAAACCGCGCTACCGCTTCGCCCGGGCGCTTTTCCTTCCTATCGCCCATTAATATGCTGGGGCGCAGGATGAATAAGGCCTCGAAAGGCATGATTTTCAGCGCTTCTTCCAGTTCGCCTTTGGTGCGACTGTAGAAAATAGCGCTGTTGGCATCTGCGCCCATACTGCTTATCAGGATGAATCTTTTAGCTCCATTCCACACCGCTATTTCGGCTAATTGTTTGGGGTAATCGAAATCAACCTTGCGGAAAGCCGCCTGACTACCCGCCTTGGCGATGGTGGTGCCTATGGCGCAATACACGTCCTGGCCCTTCAATTCTGCCTTATAATCTCCCAGTTTATCAAAATCAACCACCAGGCACTTCAGTTTGGGGTGTTTGATTTCCAACGGCTTACGCACCACCGCTAACACGGTGCTGTAGTGCGGGGAGGCCAATAAAGCCTGCAGGCACTGTTCGCCCACCAATCCGGTGGCGCCAAGGATAATTGCGGTACGGTCTGCCATATGGTAAAGTCAAAAATACGGTAAAGGGAACAGGGTAGGTGGCGGGTAATTCACAATAAAAATTAAGGTGACCTAAGAAGAGAATGGAACAAATGAGCGAATTGGACGAATTGGACAAATGAAAGGCAAATACAAAAAATACAATTGCCACGGATTGCACGGATGAACACGGATGGAATTCAATTGTGTGAACTTGGATTTGTAGGATTAGAGGATTGAAGGATCAACTGCCAATCGTAACTCCTAACTCACAACTTCCTCGCTATTTTCTTTCACCTAACGCATGTTCGCTTAGGTACTGGTCTACGCGCTTTTTTACGTTGGCGCGGATGTCGTACCAGAAGAGGTTGTAATCCGCAATGTGCATGTTGGTCATACTGCGGATGATGGGGATGGAGGTGCGCACCTTCAGGTGGCCGTCCTTTATCTGTACATCGCTGGCATGCGGGTATTCTTTATTAAAGTTCAGCAGCATACCGCCAATGCCTTTGCTGCGGTCAACGGCAATAGTATCGCGGGTCCAGCTAAGGGGGTTTACGCAGATGTTGCCGAACAGGCCCAGGCCGTTATCTGCGGGTTTGTAGTTCCAGTTGTAGCTGGCCCAGGTAATGTAGCAGCCCGTTTGGCCCGGTTGTTCGCAGGGTTTCAGGTTTACATACATGGTGTCGAAAAAGTTAAAGCCAATTACATAGGCAGCCACCATTTGTTTGCGCAAATCGGTGGTATCAATGCACTCGCGCAATAAGCGGCGTGCATGATAAGTTCCCTGGCTGTGGCTGGCAATTATAAACGGACGGCCATTGTTGTAATGCGCCAGGTAATATTCAAAGGCACGTTTTACATCGCTGTAGGCTAAATCGAAGGCCTGTTTGCTTTGTTCGGGCTTTGCATAAAAGGCACGGATGTGGGCCTGGCGGTAGCGCGGGCTGTAAACGCGGCAACTGGCGTTGAATACACTGGCCTGATAGCGCACGGGTTTTGTGTCGAGGTTTTTGTTGAGCTTTTTGTTGTTTACGTCGGCATTCCAGTTTTTGCCGGTCATGTATAAGGTGGGATATACATAAAATACATCTACCTGTTTTAAACTATCGTTTACCCATGTTTCGGTACCCGGTATATGGTCGGCTTCGTCTTTTACATAGGGCAGGGCGTTCCAGTATCTCTGTTGGCTGTAGTCGGGTGCGGCAGGCGGATTATAGGTGGGCAGCTTGCCTTTGCGCTGTGCCTGGGTGGTTAATGTAAGCAACACCGTTAGCAACAGGAACAGGTTTCTCATAGCGGTTTTGTATTTTAGCGCAGCAAATAAAAGAATATGAAGGCTGCAATGGCAAAAATAGGTTTAGTGGCATTATTACTGGTGTTTATTTCATCGTGCGAACGCAAGAGCTGTCAGGATGTAGTTTGCCAGGTAGGCCAGCAGTGCATACAGGGCGGTTGCTATTGCACCGATGGATACGAGGGCGATGGCTGCAGCACCTACAGCTACCTGAAGTTTGAAGGCAGCTATAATGTAACCGAAGCCTGTAACAATGCCTCGCCTAACTTTTTTAACTACAACGTTACCATCTACCACGACCCGTTGCACATCAACCAGGTACAGATCACCAATCTGTTTGGTTTAGGCGTAACGGCTGTAGGCTACATACATACCGACGGCACCACCGGCAAGGGCACCTATCTGGAGATACCTTACCAGAACCAGGGCAGCTTAACCTTTCAGGGCCAGGGTAATTACGATGTGCTGATTAACCGCATGAGTGTGCAGTTTAATTATACCTTTAACGGCGGCAGTTATGCCTGTACCCACACGTTTTACAAGCAGTAGTAACTGTTGCGGGTATATTTTGTAGTAGTGCAGAACAGCCCTTTATTTTAGCCACGTGCGGATTGATATACATACCCATATAATACCCGAACACCTGCCACGGTGGAGCGAGAAATTCGGCTATAGCGGTTTTATACATTTGGACCACCACAAACCCTGCTGCGCCCGTATGATGAAGGACGATGAGTTCTTCCGCGAGATACAGGACAATTGCTGGGACCCGCAAACACGTATAAAGGAGTGCGACCACACGCATGTAGATGTGCAGGTGTTAAGTACCATACCCGTGTTGTTTAATTACTGGGCCAAGCCCAAGGATGCGCTGGAGACCTCGCGCTTTTTTAACGACCATATCATTGAAATTACCGAACGCTACCCCAAGCGTTTTATAGGTTTAGGTACTATTCCTATGCAAGCCGCTGACCTTGCCATCCGCGAGATGGAGCGTATTAAGAAGCTGGGCATGGCGGGCATAGAAATAGGCAGCAATGTAAACGACCTGAACCTGGACGAGCGGCAGTTCTTTCCTATTTACGAAGCGGCACAAGAGATGGACCTGGCCGTGTTTGTGCACCCGTGGAATATGATGGGGGCTAAACAAATGAGTAAGTATTGGCTGCCCTGGTTAGTTGGTATGCCTGCTGAAACCAATCGCGCCATTTGTTCGCTGATTTTTGGTGGTGTGTTTGAGCGTTTCCCTAAATTGCGCTTTGCTTTTGCGCATGGAGGGGGTTCGTTCCCTGCCAACATAGGGCGTATTGAAAAGGGTTTTAAAGTGCGCCCCGATTTAACGGCCATTGATAATGATGTTAACCCCCGCGATTACCTGGGCCATTTTTATGTGGACAGCCTGATGCATGATGTAGATTTTCTGCAATATGTAATGAAGATGGTTGGGCCCGATAAAATATGCCTTGGCAGCGATTACCCATTCCCATTGGGAGAAGCCCTGCCCGGTGAAGAGATTGACGCATTACCTGCTACACAGGACATAAAAGACAAACTGTTACATGCCAACGCGCTGGATTGGTTGAAGCTGGATAAGAAAAGCTTTTTGCGTTAGTGCCTTGGGGTTATCCTAAATGCCCTGGATTTCCTTTTGGGGTGATTACACAGATTTAATGAGAGAGAAGGTGGGATTGAGTTGAGCGTATAACAACCTTTGTTCACCACAGATTTTCGCAGATAAACACAGATTAAACGAGCGAGAAAGGTAATCTGTCGATTTAGATGGGGTAAAGCCAATGCGGGTAGAAGAAGTGAAAGATCTGTTGGGAAGTATAATCACCTACTTCTCCGAAGGCGTGTTACGTGCGAGATACAGCGATATTGATTTATCGAAAGCACCGAGGACCGCTGCACGTTTCTTATTTAGTTCACCGGTAGTAGCATTATACTGTTCAACTTTAGTTGAATAATCATCCACCGCTTTATTATACGCCTGAATGTTTTGCTCGGTTTGTTTGTCTTCGGGTATAGCATTAAAGTTAGCCTTTACTTTTTCGAATTTTACTTTGGCGGCTAATAGCTCATTTAACCCCGGCGCCTTTTCTTTAGCCTCGTAGTAAAAGAATTTTAATGCTTCGCGCGCGCTATGGATAAGCGTGGTGTCGTGTTCATAAGGGGTTAACGTGTCCAGCTTAGCCAGGCCATCCGTCGCAAATTTTTGTAGGGTAGCGCTTGTTTGTGTCAGCAACGGAACACTGTTACTGTCTAAGGCCGCCAGCCATGCATCTTCCTGTTTAGAACATTTAAAGAAAATAAGATAGGCCTGGTTGTAATGTTTTATAACCTTTAATGCCGTAAGTAGTTTTAAGGAGGGATTGTCTTTGGCATCAAGCAATTTGATGTTGTTTTTTGCAGCAAACTTTTTTTGTTCCTCCTTCACAAAATCGAATTGCTTTAAAAGTTTAGTGTTGGCGGCATCTTCAGCAGCAATAAGCGCAACCATATCTGCATACGATTTATTAGCAACGTTGCGTTTTTCGCGCAGGCGGCTAAACTCTTCGGTCATTAGTTTGTTTGCGTTGTTCAGGTAACTAAGTACGGAATCGCGCAAAGAAGCATCGCCGTTATATGCCCCAAGTGCCGATACATTTTTATAAGCCGCCTTTACATCCAATACAACCAGGTTAAGCAGTCTGTCTATTTCCGCTTCGGGTTTGAACTGCATCGAAGCACGCACATAATTCCACGAAGCGCTGCTGGTATGTTTCAGTTCCGTAGTAATCTTTTGCATGTAGACTACATCGGGCGAGGACTGGGCCGCACCCTCTTTGCTAAAAATGGAAAACAGGAAGATGAAGACCGAAATGTATTTAGTGTGTTGCATAGGCGGATAAAGGTAGGCTGAAAAGGCGTTCTATTTGCCGCCCTTCTTTTTCTGTCCGCGGGTTTTGGGTTTACCGTATTTCAGTTTTAGTTTTTGAGCGCGGGTTAAGTGCTGGTTTACCTTTTTGTTTTTCTCCAGTTTTTCGTGGAAGGCACCACCACCCGTTGGGCGCTTTTTAAATTTTTCCTGAATGTTCTGCGTTTCGGTATTGGGCATTTCCTCCTTCACCAGCACATCTGAAATTTCCAGTTCCTCCGGCACTTCGGCCACCGGTATACTTTGCTTCATCAGGTTTTCGATGGCCTCGCGACGTTCCTGTTCGTACGGCGCAATTAAGGTAATGGCCACACCTTCTTTATCGGCACGACCGGTACGTCCTATGCGGTGAATATAGTTCTCCGGTTCTTCGGGCACATCGAAATTGATCACGTGGCTTACTTCGGCAATATCCAGACCACGGGCAATAATGTCGGTGGCAATCAGCGCGCGGTAGGTACCGTCCTGAAACAACCGCACGGTTTCGAAACGGTTGTTCTGCGATTTGTTGGAGTGAATAACACCGATGGTTCCGGCAAAAGCAGGTTCTACCAATTCGTATAAGGTATCGGCTTGTGCTTTGGTGGCGGCAAAAACCAGCACTTTCTTCATTTCGGCATCGGCTAACAGCAGCTTCAGCAAATTTACTTTGGTATTGAAGTTGGGCACTTCGTAGCCGCGTTGGCTGATCTTATCAACCGGAGTTCCGGCCGGTGCGGCTTCTACCATTACCGGTCCGTTAAAGTAATCGCCTGACAGTGTCTGCACCTCGTCGGTAAAGGTGGCCGAGTATAACAGGTTCTGGCGCTTAGGGGGCAACAGGTTTAAAATAGTGGTTAACTGGTGGCGGAAACCCAGGCCCAGCATCTCATCCATTTCATCAATAACCAGTCGCTTTACGGTTTTAATCTTCAGGCTGGCGTTCATTATCAAATCAATTACGCGGCCGGGGGTACCAACCACTATATCGGCACCGCCGGCAAGTGCGGCCATTTGTGTTTTGATATTTCCACCGCCATATACACCTTCAATCTGCACACTCATATAGGTGCTTATTTTGCGGGCAGCTTCTACCACCTGCACCACCAGTTCGCGGGTGGGTACCAGAATTAAAACGCGGGTGTGTTTCTCTTTCGAAAACTCCCACTGGCGCAGGATGGGCAACAGATAGCCGAGGGTTTTACCGGTACCGGTTTGGGCAATACCAATCATATCGCGGCCGCTCATCACCACCGGAAAACACTTGTGTTGTATGGTAGTAGGCGTGTTATAACCCAGGTCGGACAGGGCGTTTAATAAGGGCTTGTTCAGGTTTAAGTCTTCGAACTTCATGCGGCGAAGGTAAGCAATAACAGGTAGCGGGCTATTGCAGGATATGGGCACGTAGATGCCTTGTGCGGCAGTTTGTATACAGAGCACAAAAAAAGAAGACCCCAAGCCCTGAACCGAACGTTCAAGACCGGGGCCTTTGTGTTTCCGCAGGTCCGGGTATGGTTATTTCCGGCCGCACGTTTTTCAATTGCCGGAAGTTTCGCAGGCTATCGCAATTGATAATGTAAATATACGATGTGAAAAAAGGTTAATTGTCATTTTAATGTCATGCATAAAACCCGGGACGGTTTATGACAATTGTATGACATTACAACTCCTTGTAAAACCGCACAGCATCCAGCTCGCGGCCTTTTTTAATATAATGCTTTTCAAGTATGCCGGGCTGGCGGGTGTATCCGGCATTTAATAGTGCCTTTTGCGAGGCCAGGTTAAAAGCAAACACGTGCGCCTCCAGTAAGGTAAGGCCGTGTTTTTGCTTTACGGTTTTTTCGAATACACGCAGCACTTCGGTCATTATACCACGGTTGCGGTATTCATTTGCCAGCCAATAACCAATCTCGCTGCGCTTTTCGTTTAGTCCGTAGTTAAAATGCAAACCTATACTGCCAATTAATTTACCCTCGCTGTTGCGGATAGCGTAATTGCGGTTAAAGCCGTTTGCGATTTCAAAGTCGCGATTGAGCTTTAACCAGGTATCTGCATCACTTTGTTGGTAGGGGTATGGTATTAATGAAGTGTTCTCCGAAATCTCCACGTCCTGCATCCATTCGCAGATGGCAACACTATCAGCAGCAACCGGAGCAGAAAGGTGTATATATTGATTTACGGGTATCATTTCGGTAAGGTTAACTTACTAATTTTTTAGCAAAAACATCGCAACCTTTTTTCATAAATACCCGTAAACAGGGACAATAATGCAAAATGCAATGAAGCGGTTTTTGTTTGTTTTAGTTGGTTTTATGATGCTGGGCCTTAACTCGAAAGCGGGCGACCCGGCTGCTACTTATATATTTAAAAGCACCGACGAAGACGTGGTACTGGAAGTAGAACGCGGAAAAGGTGAGGTTGTGCTGCACCTGTTAGTTAAAAACATGGGACAGTATGATCATATTTTAGTAGAACGCAGTGCCGAGAACCAGAATTACTTCGGGCAGTGCAAGTACATTAGTTGTGCTGATGAAAAAACTGTAAACGACCAGTTGACGAAACAGGATAAGTATCCGTTTTCGGCAGCCAAGGATGTTTACTACCGTATAAAAACCGTTACTAAGGACGGTATTTCAAGAGTATATCCTGCCGTATTGCTTGCCGCGGTGCAGTAGGATACCGGAATCTCATAGTCAATCCGAAAAAGGGGCACCTGAAAGAGGTAGTCCCTTTTTTATTGCCCCGAAGCGTTTGCGGCAATAGCCCTATATTTGCGCTATGCGCGCATTTTCGAGTTTGATTTCGTATCTGTTTCACCCGCTGTTGTTTCCTACGTATGCGGCTTTATTGATTTTAAATACCAACCCTACGCGCTATGGCCATTTCGGCCACCCGGTGCATTTTCAATGGTTAATTATCGTATTCGCCCTTACGTTTTTATTTCCGCTAATATGGATGGTGATGATGAAGCGCCTGGAGATGATAGACAGTTTCCACATGGAGGACGCCAAACAGCGCATTATACCGTTTGTAGCCACAGCCACTTTTTACATGTGGACCACCTGGATGTTTAAAAGCAGCTCGGTAGTAACCGTAACACCTCGTATACCGGCCAATGCGTTTTTGTTTTTTATGATGGCCGGCGCCAGCCTCTCTATCTTTTTGGGCTTTATAGCCAACAATTTTACCAAGGTTAGTCTGCACACTATTGCCGCCGGCAACCTGCTGGGTTTGATGTTGCCATTAATACGCATTAGCCCGTACGATTTGCGTTTGCTGCTGCCTGCTGTAATTCTGTTGGCCGGCCTAATTGGTTCGGCACGTTTGGCGCTTAAGGCACATGAGCCCCGCGAAGTATACTTCGGTTACTTTATAGGTTTTACCGGTCAGTTTTTGGCTTTTAGTGTAGTGCCTTTGTTTGTGCAGGACCGTTACCTGCTGTTTAACTAATACTTTAACACCCAACTATGTATAAAACCCTGCTATTTACCATTGAAAACGGCGTGTGCCGCATTACGCTGAACCGCCCTGATGTATTTAACTCGTTTAACGAGGAACTGAGTGCCGAATTTATTGACGCCCTTAAAAAGGCCGGCAAGGATGAGGCTGTGCGTGTAACGGTTATAAGCGGCGAAGGCAAGGCTTTCTGCAGCGGTCAGGATTTAAAGGATATTAAGGGAGAATTGGGCAAGCGTAGTTTGGGCGATTCGGTATTGCGCCGTTACAACCCTATGATACTTGCCATCCGCGAAATGCCGAAGCCGGTTATTTGCCGCTTAAATGGTGTGGCTGCAGGTGCAGGTGCATCGCTGGCCCTGGCCTGCGATATGATCATTGCGTCGGAAAATGCATCCTTGATTGAAGTATTTGCCAATGTGGGTTTAGTGCCCGATTCGGGTTCGTCGTTCTTCCTGCCTCATCTGGTAGGTTATAATAAAGCATTTGAACTGATAACCCTTGCCAGCAAAATCAGCGCTGCCGAAGCACACGCTTTGGGTTTTGTATACAAGGTAGTACCTGCTGAAGAGTTAGACAACGCTGTAAATGAGTTAGCTGCTAAATATGCGGTAGGCCCCACTAAAACCTACTCGCTTATTAAAAAGATGTTGAACAAGGCTTACAACAGCAACCTGCAGGACATGCTGCAGCAGGAATATTACGGACAGGAAATTGCCGGGCGCAGCGCTGACTACAAAGAAGGCGTTACAGCATTTATCGAAAAACGGAAACCGAACTTCCAGGGCAAGTAATTGCTTTGCTATAAAACTAAAGCGGCGCTACTGAATGGTAACGCCGCTTTTTATTTTGGTTGATCAGGTATTAGTCTTCCAATACAATATCAAACTGTACCAGCTCAATAAAGTCTTTCACACGCTCTTCGATATCGTGGTGTGTAAGATCCTTCACGCGTTCGGTGCCGAATTTTTCTACACAGAATGAAGCCATGGCGCTACCATAAATAATTGCACGCTTCATGTTATCGAAACTGATGTCGCGGGTTTTATCGAGGTAACCGCAGAAGCCACCGGCAAATGTGTCGCCGGCACCGGTTGGGTCAAACACTTCTTCCAGTGGCAGCGCAGGTGCAAAGAACACCTGGTTTTCGTGGAACAGTAATGCACCGTGTTCACCTTTCTTAATGATCAGGTATTTAGGGCCCGTTTTTAAAATTTTCTTAGCTGCTTTTACCAGGGAGTATTCACCAGAAAGTTGACGTGCCTCGGCATCGTTAATAGCCAGAACGTCTACCTTGGCAATTACTTCGCGCAATTTATCGATGAAAGCATCTGTCATCCAGAAGTTCATAGTATCCATTACCACCAGCTTAGGGCGCTTTGGCAATTGGTTAATAACGTGCATCTGTAAGTTAGGGTCGATGTTGCCCAGTAACAGGATATCGCTGTCCTTGTAGTTATCGGGGATGATGGGGTTAAACTCTAATAACACGTTCAAATCGGTAATCAGCGTATCACGGCTGTTCATGTCCAGGTGGTAGCGGCCACTCCAGAAGAAGGATTTTTTGCCTTCTTTAATTTCAATACCGGAGGTATCCACGCCACGTGCACGCAGCAGATCCAGTTCGTTCATATCAAAGTCGTCGCCGATAACGGAAACGATGTTTACTTTTTTTGAGAAGTACGAAGCGCTCCACGCGATATAGGTCGCGGCACCGCCAACAATTTTATCGGTTTTGCCAAAGGGGGTTTCAATAGCATCGAAGGCCACAGTGCCTACAGTTAATAACGACATACAGTGTAAATGGATTTAAGAGTGGTTAGCACGAAAAAATGGAATTGTATAACGGCGGCAAAGATGGAAAAAAACCACACACGCAATGCAGGGCTTGTTAGTACAGTAGGTGCATAAGTGGGCAATGTTATTTTTGCGGCCATGGCGCAACATCCGTCCGAAATTCATATCAGCGATTACACCTACCAATTGCCGGAGGAACGTATTGCGCGTTATCCGTTAGAGGAGCGCGACCAAAGTAAGTTGCTGGTTTATAAGCAAGGTCAATTGCAGGAAGATGTTTACCGCAACATTAGCCAGCACCTGCCTGAAGGTAGTTTACTGGTGTTTAACAATACCCGGGTAATACCGGCACGTGTTTTCTTTTACAATGCTAACGGGGGCAAGGTAGAGGTGTTTTGCCTGGAACCGGCGGAGCGCATGAATGATATGGCCAGTGCCATGAGCCGTGCCGGCACTACCCGCTGGAAATGCCTGGTGGGCCGTGCCAGTAAATGGAAAGAGAAAGTGCTGACGCTGCGCCATGCCGAACTGGAGTTAAGCGCTGAATTAGTAGACAGAGATGCCGATAACTTTATAATAGAATTCCGCTGGGCACCCGAAGCATTAACTTTTGCCGAGGTGCTGGAAAAAGCCGGGGCTATGCCTATACCACCCTATTTAAAGCGTGAAAGTGATGTTAGCGACCGGCAGCGTTATCAAACCATTTATGCCAAATACGATGGCAGCGTAGCAGCTCCAACAGCCGGGCTGCACTTTACCCCGGCCGTGATGGAACGTTTGGCCCAAAAGCACATTGGTACTACCGAAGTAACCCTGCACGTAGGAGCAGGCACTTTTAAGCCGGTTAAAAGTGAAACGCTTGGCGGGCACCAGATGCATGCCGAACTAACGGATGTTAGTGTTTCCACCATTCAGCAACTAATAGAGCAGTTAAAAACCTGTAAAGGACCGGTTGTGGCGGTGGGCACCACCTCGTTGCGCACCATCGAATCGTTGTATTGGTTTGGCGTAAAGGTGCACCAACGGCCAGCAGCTACCCTCGAAGAGTTGGCGGTTAGCCAATGGGACCCGTATCAGTTGGTTACGGCACTAAGTGCAGAAGAGGCTTTGAGCGAGGCGCTAAAATGGTTGCAGCGAACCGGAAACGAACGGTTGTTAGTTCCGACCCAGATTTTAATAGCGCCACCGTACCGCTTAAAGGTAGCACAGGCCCTGGTTACCAACTTCCACCAGCCCAATTCAACCCTGTTACTGTTAGTGGCTGCTACCGTAGGCGAAGACTGGAAAAAGCTATACGACTATGCTTTAGCTAATGATTTCCGCTTTTTGAGCTATGGCGACGGCAGTCTGCTTTTTGCGCAATAACTTACGCTTAACAGCGGATTTTCGCCCATCCCGTAAATTAATACTACCTTTGCAGCGCCGATAGGACGCGCCCTTCCTTAATTATTATGCGCTAATGGTTAAATACAGCCGCACCCTCCGGAATTGATTCATCCTAAAAACATAAGTACATGCAAGCAGGTAAAGACAAAGTGGTAAAACTTACCTACGAATTACGCACCGACCCACAGGGGGAAGTAATGGACGCGGCCGACCGCGAACAACCGTTTGAATTTCTTTTTGGTCATAACAATGTGCTGGAAGAGTTCGAAAAGAACCTGGACGGCAAAATTGCCGGCAACCAATTCAGTTTTGTATTAAGCCCTGAAAATGGCTACGGCACTTACGACGAACAAGCCGTTATCGAACTGGATAAAAATGTTTTTTCGCACGAAGGTGTGGTACAAGACGACATGATTTTTGTGGGCAACATCGTTCCCCTGCAGGACCAATTCGGCAACCCTTTCCAGGGCCGTATAGTAGCGGTTACCGGCGACAAGGTTACTGTGGACCTGAACCACCCGTTTGCAGGCAAAACCCTGTATTTCAGCGGTGAGGTATTAGATGTTCGCGAAGCACATCCCGTAGAACTGGAGCATGGCCACGTGCATTCGCACGGCGACCATTCGCACCACTAATAGATAACTATTAAAAAGTAAAAGGGCTTCCCGGTAAACGGTGAAGCCCTTTTTTGCGTTTCGGGGAAAACACTTTCAGCCCGTTGGATAAAAAAAGAGTGCCATCCCGACCCATTGAGATGGCACTTCAAAAAAAACCCACAAAATCCTCATCACAGTGTTACAACACGCACCGTCATACTTTGATTCGGACGGTAAATGCGCAGCAGGTGAACACCTGTTGAAATATCGTTTGTATTAACTGTTGTTTGTCCGTTGTTAAGCACACCATCTTTTTCCAAGCGACCGTTTAAGTCGTAAACTGCGTATTGCAGCCCTGTGAGGTTACCGGTATTGATGATGTTGAATGAGCCCTGCGCTACAGAAGGGAACACGCGTATGTTGCTTGTTAATACTACATCGTTAATGCCTGAAGGGGCATTGTAAACATAAGCAGCACTGGTAGCCGTGCAGCCTGCTCCGGCAAGTGCTTCAACGGTATAAGAACCCGAAACACTGGCTGTGTAAGTAGCAGAAGTAGCACCGTTAATCATGTTGCCATCCAGATACCACTGGTACGAGGTAGCACCGGTTGCATTAGCGGTTAAAACGCTATCGGTGGCGCTGATAGATACAGTTGGCGGGGTGCAGGCAATATGCTCGGTAAGCACCAGGCTATCGGTATAAACGTGGTCGCCGTTATCCGATCCGTTGTTGTTGGTGGCATTACCTACAGCGTAGAATACGATGCGTCCGCCGGCAGGTGCAGTGGCCGGTGCCGTCCAGGTAAAGCTCCAGGAGCTGGTTGAAGTGCTTGCGTTTTTATGGCCTATGTATTGCTTGCTTCCGGAAGTTTGAAGGCTGGTAGTTCCCGTGTTAGTAACCGTAAAGCTACCTGCTTGTGTTAAGGCGCCGTTTAAGGCAACCATTTCGAAACCCATGCGGCTTAACGAAGGGTCGGCCACGGTAACAGTCATGTTATAAGTTTGACCGGTTACGTACTCGTTGTTAGGGTCGCTGTAGCTAATGGCAACGCTGCCGCCACCACCATTAACGGTAGTACCGTTATGGCAACTGTTAGCACAGGTTGTGTAGGAGGATGGCGCACCCGCACGGCCTGTTGGTGGTTTGTTGCTATCGCTATGTGCGCGGTTAAAGATGGCCACCAGGCCAATCATTAATAAAAAGGAAATAGGGTATAACTTCTTCATGTCCCTTAATTTAGGTAGGCGAAGAGATATAATTCTGCGATTAAAACAACGGCCTGTTAGGCGTTTAGAATAAGACGAGACTTATGAAGAATATTTCTTCTTTTTGTTATTCTGTTGCCCTTACAATCCGGGCATCCGGAAAAACAACTTCTACGAGAGGAAATTGCGCCAAAGCCTCTTTATAAGAAAGAAAGTTACCCGCATACAAGGTATACACAGTAAGCCTGTTTTTGGAACTGGTTTTAAGATAAACAGGCAAATTATTTTCCTTGTGCAGGGCTTCAATCATTTGCTGTGCTTTTTTGTAGCGTGCGCAGGATGTTAATTTTAAGGTATACATGCCAGCCAACGAATCTGGTGCTTCAACTCTATATACCGTACTAGCCGAGTCGGACAAGGATAAAATGGTATCAGCTGGATCCGGTTCAATAATAATTTCTATCTGCACCCTGGTGGTTCCGCTTTTTATAAAGTCCAACTCCTTAGCGGCTGCGGTTGTTAAATCAACTATCCTGCCTTTACCATAAGGCCCGCGGTCATTCACCGTTACGATAACGCTTCGGTTATTTGAGAGATTAGTAACCTGCAATTTTGTACCGAACGGAAGGGTACGATGAGCACAGGTAAACTTACGTTGATGAAAAATATCGCCGCTGCTTGTTCTGCGGCCTTCAAATTTGTTGGCATAAAAACTGGCCAGGCCAATGGTTTCTACATCACCCTGGCTAAAAGCGCTTGTTGCATAAGCGAACAATAGAAACAGGAAGAGGTGTTTCATGCCCGCAAGATAGATAAAAGGTTTTGTTGCTATAACTGGCTCTTTACTACCTGCACAAAGCGGAATACATCTTCAAAGCTATTATATAGCGGTACCGGCGCTATGCGTATTACATCGGGTTCGCGCCAATCGGCAATTATACCTGCCGCCGTTAGTTTATCGAACAGTTGTTTACCGTTCTTTTTGGTTTGTAAGCTTAACTGACAACCACGCTGCTTTTTATCGGTAGGTGTAATAATATTTAATGTTGGATGACTGGCATTTACACCGCAATCGGTTTGCAGTAACCAGTAGAGATAGGCGGTTAGTGTTTCGCTTTTTTTGCGTAAGGCGTTTATGCCTGCCTCATCAAAAATATCCAGCGAAGCCTTGTGTGCGGCCATACTTAGTACCGGCGCATTACTTATTTGCCAACCGGCCGCACCGGTTTGGGGCACAAAGTTCTTGTACATTTTAAAACGCGTCTTCTCATCATTGCCCCACCAGCCGGCCAGGCGCGGCAGTTCGGGGTTATTGCCATGGCGGCGATGTACAAATACACCGCTTACACCACCCGGACCACTGTTCAAATATTTATACGAGCACCAGGTGGCAAAGTCTACGTCCCAATCATGCAGCTTCAAGGGCACATTGCCGATAGCATGAGCTAAATCGATGCCGATAGTGATACCATGTTTGCGGGCCGTCGCAGCCATAGCTTTTATATCGAAAAGCTGACCGGTGTAATAATTCACGGCGCTGAAAAGCACGAGCGCTAACTCGTCCTTATGCTGTTCAATTTTTTGCAGCACATCTTCCATGCGCAGGGTTACTTCGCCTTCGCGTGACAGCACTTCTATAATGCATTCTTTAGGATCAAGGCCGTGCAGTTTTACCTGTTGTTCTACCGCATAATAATCCGAGGGGAACTCATATGCTTCCATCAATATTTTAGTGCGCTTGCCCTGCGGCCGGTAAAACGATATCAGCATCAGGTTCAAGTTCACCGTAAGTTGATTCATTACAACCACTTCATCTTCTTTAGCACCCGTTAGTTTCGCAATGCTCTTGCTAAAGAAATGATGGTAATACAACCAAGGGCGCTTGCCGTGCAGGTGTCCTTCCACACCCAGGTTACGCCAATCTTTTAGTTCAGTCAATAATTCCTTTTCTACCGTTTTGGGTTGAAGCCCGAGTGAATTACCGCAAAGGTAAATAGCTTCTTTACCCTTTAGCTTTGGCATATAAAAGCGTTGACGGAATTTGCGCAGGGGATCCTGCTTATCCATGGCGCGGGCAAAGGCCAGCGTATTTTCAAATTTCATATAGCGGTAATTACAAAGCGAAAATGAACTTTTGCGGGGAAGGTGCAAAGGGACAGAGGCTGTTATTATGGCGCTATTTTTATTGTTTGCTTTTATCTACCGACAAGTCGCCTTGCTGAGCACGTAAGATGCTCATAGCCCCAGCGGGGCGTCCTGTCTGTAGGAAATCAATGAAAGGAGAATTAAAGCTCCGTCGGAGCGCTCTGTTATTAAAACTGTATTAGGTCTTAACAAATATGATTAGGCAGTGGTATAGTGACCTGAAGGGGTCCGCATTGCTTACTAATTTCCTGAACTATGGCTAATACATTCTCTCAAATTTATATTCAGATTGTGTTTGCGGTGCATGGCCGGCAAAATTTAATTCCGGCGCAGAACCGCGAAGAATTACATAAATACATTACAGGAATTATTACAAAACGTGATCAGAAGTTGTTATCCATTTTCTGTATGCCGGATCATGCCCATCTATTAGTAGGATTGAAACCATCCATTTCCGTTTCAGATTTAACGCGGGATATAAAAGCGCATTCTACCCAGTTTATTAACGAGAGTGGGTGGTTGCGTTCAAAATTTAACTGGCAAGAAGGGTTCGGTGCGTTCTCCTATTCTCGCAGCCAAATTTCCAATGTAATTGGTTATATACAGAATCAGGAAGAACACCACCGTAGAAAAACCTTTAAAGAAGAGTACCTGGATTTTTTAAAGAAGTTTGAGATAGATTATGATGAGCGGTATTTGTTTGAGTGGCTCGAATAACAGGTCGCTCCTAAGGAGCTGTTTCTCCTTTTTGTTTTTGGCTACAGACAGCGCGCCCCGATGGGGCTATGGGCTTCACTCTCCAGATTGGAGCTGAATTATAAAATATGATTCCGGGTGAGTTTTAGAGGCTGCGTGTAAAAAGTTTTGTATTTAGGAATAGGTGCTATTTACCTATGAAGACATACTAAAGCAACATTCAAGACGGATTATTATTAGCGTTTTATTTATTTGAGTGGCTCGAGTAACAGGGCGCTCCTACGGAGCTGTTTTTGTTCTTTTCTTTTAAGCTACAGACAGGACGCCCCGATGGGGCTTTAACCATTTTTCCTTTGGATTGATGCGGCATGGATAAATTTGTCTGACCTCAGTTCATTTAAGTGGTCCCGGATGTTTTGCCTATTGTTGAATGCTCATGGGAGAAAGGTTAAAACAATCAAAATGCGCTTTTACATGAGCAGGTTGAATAACAGAGCGCTCCTACGGAGTTGCTTCTCTTTTTGTTTTTATCTACAGACAGATCGCCCCGCTGGGGCTTTAATCATCTTAGCTCTGGATTGATGCGGCATGCATAAATTTGTCTGACCTCAGTTCATTTAAGTGGTCTCGGATGTGTTGTCTGCGGTTTAATGCTCGTGGGATAAAGGTTAAAACAATCAATATGCGTTTTTGCATGAGCAGGTTGAATAACAGAGCGCTCGTGCGGAGATGTTTAATTATACGTATACCAACAGAGCGGCCGGATAGGGTGATAACATTTCTTTTACTGGATCGAGGCCGTATTCAGGTAGGCCCAATCAACCTGGATTTATCTATTTGAAACTAAATAATCCTTCCTTTATGGGATCATACATGCTTCTACAAGCCCCAGCGGGGCGTCCTGTCTGTAGGAAATCAATGAAAGGAGAATTAAAGCTCCGTAGGAGCGCCCTGTTATTCAGCTATGCTAAAACTCCCACGCCATTAAACCCTTCACCTCTTCCACACTTAATGGTTTCACCTCGCTAAGGGTTGCCGGCGCTAAACGATCTTTTAAAAACTGAACGGATGGATTGATCCAGGCGGCACTTTCGTTGTTGAGGTTATCGAGCAACACCGAAATTTGATAGAGCGTAGTTAAGCGCTCAAATAATGGTTTGGCGCTGGCTTCCATTTCATCCTGCGGTAAATGGCGCAGTTTTTCAGCAAAGGTTTTTAATTGTTGTAGTTGCTCTAACATAAATGCGCTATGCGCAGCATGGTTACCTGCACTGCGTTCAATTTCAGAAGCTACGGTGGCAAAGCCTTCGCTCTTGAATAAAGCACGCAGCATATCCAGAATGATAATGTTACCGCTTCCTTCCCAAATTGGCAGCACCATTACGTCGCGCATAATTTTTGGCAACACGCCGTCTTCAATATAACCCAAACCACCCATCAACTCCATGCTTTCGCGAGTAATGTAAACGCCTGTTTCGGCGCTCCACTTTTTAGTCATGGGATTAATGATGCGGAACAATTGCGTTTCTTTCTTATCGCCGTTGTCGGATTTATCCAATGCCTCAACCGCACGCCATACCAGGTAGAAGTTGGCCACATTTAAGGCGCCCAGTTCTGTTAGCTTGGTGCGTATCAGTGCGTGTTCCAACGCTGTTTTACCAAACGTAACGCGACTGCTTAAATACTGGTAGGCTTCAATCAATGCACGACGTGCCGCGGCTAACGCTGCCACGGAATTATACAATCGCGAGAGGTTCACCATCTCCACCATCACCTTAAACCCTTCAAACTCCTTGCCTACCATTTTACCGCGTGTATCGGTTAAAATGCATTCGGCGCTGGCCATGCTACGTACACCTAATTTATCTTTCAGGCGTATTACCTCCATGTAATTGCGCTTACCGTTTGGCAGGGGATTTTCAATCAGAAATATCGAAAGGCCTTTGGTGCCTTTTACCTCGTTATCGGTACGCGCTAAAGCAAAAATCAATTGGGCGTTGGCATTGCTGCAAAACCATTTTTCGCCATTCAGCAAATACTCGTTATCGTTATCATGAGTGGCCACTGTTATGTTAGCGCCCACGTCGCTGCCACCGGTTTTTTCGGTAAGGAACATGCCACCGGTATATAATTCCGCAGCATCGTTAGTAGCAATGTGCGGCAACAAACGCGCGCGGTCTTCTTCGCGGCAGAACAAATCAATTAGGCGGGCTACACCGTCGGTCATACAAAGCGGACAATACTGTCCGCACTCGCTCATGGCATACAGATAGCCGGTACTAAATCCAAGCCGTTGTTTTTCGGCGTTAAACTTTTGTTGTAATGATGGTTCCCACTTTACCCGGAACATTTCGCTCTTAACGGCAATCTTCATCAGTTCCCAGTACGAAGGATGAAAACGGATCTCGTCAATATTCTCGCCGGTAAAATTACGTTTCACCAACTCCGGACCTTTTTTATCAGCCAGCAGCGATAGTTCATTCATAATGCCTGCCGCCTGTGTTCCGGTGTATTCCAACTTATCCTGCATGTAGCTCAAACCTTCAGTTGATACATTACGCTGCAGATAGTTGCGCAGGATCTTATCGCTCTGGTAAAAGTTGGTACTTAAACGATAGCCCTCTATCACTTTATTTTTGTGTTGGGGATAGGCAGTTGCATTTTTTACGGGGGCGTCCATAACATTCACAATTTGACTGGTGAAGGTAAGGGATTTGCTGCAAGCAAAAACTGTTCTGCGTCAGTTAAGAATTAATAATATTCATAGACAGAGTATGAAATCGTAGTATCAATTGGTTGTTGGAGACTATCCAACTGATGCCTTATTCCTGTTTCGCTTATTACCCGCGCAAGACTATCGAACTGATAGATATACGACAACGTGAAAAAGATTGTATCGCCCGAATACACCATAAAGTAAAAGGCGGAATCGGGGAGGTTAGGCGATGATTTTCCAAAATAAGGCATGCCGTAGTTCCGGTTACCCAGTGTGTTTACAATTTGATTTGGGTAAAAGTAGGTAGTAACGTCAGGACCCTGCATAGAACTTGCATGATCGGGCAGTGTTGCTGTTTCCGATGCCATATTGCCATCGGGGTAGTAGGTATATGTTTTCCGGCTGCTCATATACATATACTGTTCGTGCAAGGTACTATCGGCATTATACCAATATTGAAACGGGTGATAAAAGCCATTATCACTTGCAACCAAACCCTCTGTGTTTAATGAAAGACTTGTATTACCATAACTGATATAGTTCGCATTTCCATACTCGTAGACATATATGCCGTATAGGTCCTGTCTGGATTTTAATAACCAGCTAACTGTATCGTACCGAAAGGAGGTAACGGTAACGTTGCCATTGGCTGTTACCGTTTTTTTGGTTACCAGCGGATAAGGTGGTTGCGGATTATTAACCGATGGTATAGTTGGCGGTTGCTCCTTGCGGCATCCGAGCAAGCAACAAGATAGCAGCAGAATAAATAGGGGTAGCGTTTTCATTCCTTTAAAATAAGCCTTTTTTTCATGTCGGCATCCATCCTAATAATTAAAATTGCGGTATGAAACCTATTGCCCGCCGTACTGTAAATGCCGCCCGCCCAAACAAAAAGCAAATTGAACAAATGTGGCTTGACCTAAACTATAAGGTGGTGGAGCAAGAGTTTGAGTATGTTGATTTGCTAAAACAGCATATAGGCGGTACGGTGTTCTTCAAAGGTTTCCTATTCGCCGAGAATGACACCTTTGACTGGTTTTGCGCGGGCGGACTGCTGCATGAAATAGATTTCTTTCCGAAGTTCCTTTCGCGCCCAACGGTAATCGATTCGTTTGGTGAAAATCAATTTAGTTATTCGGCCGCAAAACCGCCGTTGTTTGAGTTAAAGTCCGGCTTTGTGGTGGATGGCGAATTAGCGCGTCTGCTGTATGAAGGCGGGGCGTATGGCTCTACCTATAAACAATCGCCAGCAGAAGCAAAAACCGATGCCCGTATTTTTTGCGCGCAATTATTTCAGGAGAAATATAACGCGCAGGCGCTGCGCTATTATACCTCTACCCATGCCTGGAATACATGGTTTAAAGGCTTGATCATCGATTACACTTACATGCTGTTCTGCTTAGAAACACGTACCCTTTGGATGCTGTGTTTTACGGATGTGGATTAGGCTTTCTTCTTCACTGCAAAAAACAAAGTCACATTCAACCCTGCCCCATATAAATGTTCAGTTATAGGAGTATGAATGTTTTTTAGCGCCTGTACATAGGCCATCGGCATTATGCGCAGTTGTAATAAAGGGTTGATGTTGTATTGCATACCAATGCCGATAAATGGAGAGATGTTTACACGCACAAATGGATCGTTCCCCTTTACACGTTGGTGCCTTTCGCTACCATCACTTTTATAAGTTATCCATTCGGCATAACTGCTCAGCAAAAAGTTAATGTTGCAGCCCGTGCTTACTAATCCCTGCACTTTCCTTTTACCGAAAGTAAAATTTGCAGCAAGCGGCAGGTTCAGGTAGTTGTATCCGTAAGTTCCCGACAGTCCCCGGTAGATGCTATCTGCGGTTCCTTCAAAACCGCTTAAAATCATCTTTTTATTGCGATACATATAACAGACGTAATCAATACCCGTTTCTGTCGTAAAAAATTTATTTACCCAAATGCTTATCCGCCCACCTGCACTAATTCCAATGAAGGGCACCTCGTACTTATTTCGTCCGCTCACTACACCCTGTTCACCTATGTCGTCAAGCCCGCCTGGCTCTACAATCCTCTTGTTGATTGTTAACCACCTGTAATTGAACCCGGGGCTAACCGACACTCCGACCTTTATGTGCTCGGCAAAGTTGATTTTGGGTTTTTTCTTTTTTTGATCGCCACCGGCAAAGGCGGAGCAAACCTGCAATAGCAGGAGCAAAAAAAATAGTTGTCGCATGGGTCCTTGTTTTAATACAGACGAAGCGAACCTATAAAAGGTTCCCCGGGCCTGCGCAACAAAACGCATAGC
Source organism: Chitinophagales bacterium (assembly GCA_046329495.1). Taxonomy (GTDB): domain Bacteria; phylum Bacteroidota; class Bacteroidia; order Chitinophagales; family LD1; genus Bog-950. The sequence continues at coordinate 251,389 of JAXLUO010000001.1, forward strand.
AATAAGTATTATTCTGTGTTATAACTTGTAAATAGGTTTTACTGTGTAACCACCAGGGTTTGGCCGGTTTTAATTTCAGCGGTTTCCAGCTTGTTGATGTTCTTCAACTCATCCACCGTAGTATTAAACTTACGTGCAATGGAATAGAGCGTATCGGTTTTCTGCACCTGATACTCCTGTGCATTGCTGAGTATTACCGGCTTCGGGAAATTGTTGGCCTGGTTAGTGGTTGTTGTAGTAGTGTTTGTGCTGCCGCGTATACTGGCACCGGTAGTATTTTTATCGCGGGTCTTTAAATACTCAGCGTAGGTCATACTACGAGGCGGCTCGCTGCGCTTATCCTGCAGGTTTAATACCTCTCCTGAATAAGGTTGGTCGTTCAGGCGCATTTGGTTTTTGGCATACAGATCTTTCAGGCGTATTCCGTTTTTCTGGGAAATATCGCGCATGGTTTCGCCGCTTTGCACTGTGTAAGTGGCATTGGAACCCTTCGGACGTTTAGCCTGTAAAAAGATATACTCGCCGTTTTTAAAATGCTCACCAGTACCCAGATCATTAAAGGTCATAATCCAGGTGTAATCGATATTGTAATCAAAGGCAATGGTGAAAGGATCCTCATCGCCTTTTGCTTTTACTGCACGCACACCGTTAATCAGCAGTTCTTCGCGTTGGTCCTGCACCACCTTTTCGGCGGCAAACAAAGGTTTGTGTTCGGTTTTAACAGTGGGCACATCGCTAACTACCACGGTACTGGTTACCATTTCCGTTTCGTTCGATTTTTTCTCTCCGCCAACTTCCTTCTCCTTTACCGGTTTTGCTTCGGTAATCAATGGATTGGTTTTGCCCTCCATTATAGCAACAGCCTGCTGATCGTACTCATACAACTTATAGTCCTCGATGTAAGTAATCAGTAAGCTGGCGTATTGCTTGTTGGTAGCATAGCCGGCGCTCTTTAAGCCATATGCCCAGCTTTTGTAATCGGTGATAGGTAGTTGAAACAAACCGGCATACCATTTACGGCTGGTTAAAAAGTCGGAGTGGTCGGCATATGAATCGCGGGCATTGTCGTATACGCGGAAACATTCCTGTGGCAGGTCATCATCGTGATACATCTTCTTGCCGGTCCATTCTTCCTTACACTTAATACCAAAGTGGTTATTGGCCTGTTTGGCCAGCGAAGACGTTCCTGCGCCTGTTTCCAGCAGTCCCTGCGCCAGGGTAATGCTGGCAGGCACTTTGGCGCGTATCATCTCGTCTATAGCAACCTGCTTATAGTTATCAATGTAATCCAATATCTCTTGCTTTTGCTGCGCGGTAGCGGGCAATAAGGCGCATAAAAAGGCTATGGCTATCAGGTGTTTACGCATGGAGGCAGTTTTTCCCGCTACGAACTTATCCACAGTTTGTCCACAGTTTAACGTGAGATTTGGACAAAATGTTGTGCTTAAACCAGTTTCTGTGCAATATTTAGTCCATCCCGCAGGGGCAGAATGAAGTTTTTAACTCTTTTATCGTTCCGCACCAGTTGATTGTAGGCATCAATGGCCTGCGTATCCTTATCTTTTTTCTCCTCCGCCACCTTACCGCTCCACAGTACATTATCGGCAATGATGTAGCCGCCCTTGCGCACTTTATCAAAAACCATTTCGTAATAGGCGCAATAGTTTTGCTTATCGGCATCTATAAAAACAATATCGAATGTGTCGGTAAGCGTCGGAATAATTTTTCGGGCATCGCCGTACTGCGCGATGATCTTTTCTTTCAAACCGGCTTTCTCGAAGTATTTCGAAGAGAGCGGCTCCAGTTCTTCGTTTATATCAAGCGTATACAACAAGCCATCTTCTGCTAAACCTTTCGCTAAGCAAATGGCCGAGTAACCGGTAAACGTGCCGATTTCCAAAATGCGCTTCGGCTGTATCATGCCGCTGATAAATTCCAAAAACAAACCCTGCAGGTGGCCGCTCAGCATCCAAGGCATTTGCACCTTTAAATGCGTTTCGCGGGTTAGCTCCTGCAGTACACTATCTTCCGGCGAAGAAGTTGCCTGTATATATTTTTCTAATGCGTCGGTTAATTGCATAATAAAAAATGAACCCCGCCATTTGTGCGGGGCCGTTATTAAATCGTTCCTCTTTTTTTCATTTCCTCCAGTATAACCTTAAACCAGAAGGAATACTCTTCGGGCTTTGCTGCTATATCCGCCAATACCGCTTCGGTGCTCATCCAGCGTATTGCATTTACTTCCTCGCGGTTAAATTCGAAAGGCTGGTTGTATACGCCGGTAAATACGGTATCATATTCCCATTCGGTGAGGCCGCTCTTTTCGTCATGCGCTTTATAGATGAAATGAAACTGCTCGGTTAGCGGTGTGCGAAAACCCAACTCTTCAAACAATCTTCTTTCGGCAGCTTCTGCAAAGCTTTCGTTTTTGCGCGGGTGACTGCAACAGGTATTACTCCATATGCCGGCCCAGTGGTATTTGTTGAAAGCACGCTGTTGCACCAGCATTTCGCCTTTGTCGTTAAAAATAATTACGCTGATAGCGCGATGCAGCAAGCCTTTGGTGTGGGCTTCCAATTTACCTACATAACCCAGCACTTCGTTCTGCTCATCTACTAACACTACTTGCTCTTCCTTATTCAAATCTTCCATGTGTAGTTCATTTACATTTTCGTTCACGTTTATAAATCGCGTCTTCGGTTCTTATTCGGTTGCTCCTGCGGCTTCATCACTCTCCTTAAACCATCCGGCATACATCACATAGTTATTACCGATGCGCTCAATCAGGTTGCGGAAATTTTCTACATCAATATCCTTCACCCGTTTAGCCGGTACGCCTGCATAAATACTACCGGGCTCAACAATGGTATTTTCCAGCACAACGCTGCCGGCGGCAATAATGCTGTTCTCTCCTATCACAGCATGGTCCATTACAATGGCACCCATACCGATCAGCACATTATCTTTTACGGTGCAGCCGTGCACAATAGCGCGGTGGCCAATCGAAACAAAATTACCAATAGTGGTGGGCGCCTTTTGATAGGTGCAATGGATAATCGCTGCATCCTGGATATTCACTTTATTGCCAATGCGGATGGAGTGCACATCGCCGCGCACTACAGCCGTAAACCACACGCTGCAATCATCGCCCATTACCACATCACCCACAACGGTGCTGTTTTCTGCCAGGTAGCAGTTAGCTCCAAATTGTGGTGTAATACCATTCACTGTTTTTATCAATGCCATGCCGCAAGAATAAGGATTTACACCTAAAGCTATTTGCACAATAACAGAAGCGCATACAATTGCTAAAGCCGTTTAAAACTTCACTTCAATATCCAGATCCCAATTGCCTTTCAGGTTGTACACATCTTTGATGTTAATGACACGCTCGGGCTGTCGTTTCAATTTAAAATTGCCTGTATCCCACACACCGTTTTGATTGCGGTCTTCAATTACAACTACATGATAAGCGCCTTCGGGCTGCATGGGCAGATCCACTTTTTTCTCCTTATTACCGATCGTGAAGATCTCCTTTACGGTTGCGTTAGTTGCATCTAATAATTTCACTATATAAGGTATAGTGCTATTCTCCACTTTTAGGGTTAGATGAATATTGCCGTAGCTGTCCTTTCCGGTAGTGCGGAACTTCCACTGCAGTGCCGGGTTCCACAAACCATAAATATCGCGGAAGCTTGAATCGGGGATGGTAACGGTATAGTCCGTTTTTTCCTTTCGCTGAAAATCGAAAATCAGCGACTGCCGTCTTTCGGGTTCCAGCTTAAAAGGGACGCTGACCACTTTTCCGGACGAATCTTCTGTAATTTGAAGGGCTTTAGAATCGTTTAGTTCGAGCAATGGCCGGGTCAGCTCGATTTTAAGCGACGCATTTAGGCCTTGTATGTTCGGAACAGTACCTAATTCTGGCTTTCCATCTCTTGCAACTGATTGATTTACAGTTCTTATCGCGTATTTTTTGTTTAACATCATGCTATCTCGGGCAATTGTTTTCAGATCAATTCTCACCGTGTCTAAAAGTGTATCGTTTGCCACGAGGAACAATTCCAATTTCTTATCGTAATAATTTGAAAACCAAACTATTGCAGTGTCTTTTGTAGGGTAAAACCAGGCATGATAGCCACCCGAAAACACGTTTGCGTCGGCTTTAAACTTTTCTACCGGTGCCGTATAGGTTACCATCAGCTTTCCGGGCTCTATGCTTTTAACATTTTGGAATTTCAAGCGTTTAAAGCCTTCATTAAAGGCCACCAATTCAATCTGCTTAGGAAGCGTATCTGTTAAATCCAACGTTGAGTCCATAAACGCGATGTTCTCATTTGGCTGATCGTATTCATAATTGAAATTCTGATCCTTCAACGCATACACATTATACTTCGCTGCTTTTACATTTTTGATTTCGAAACTTCCGTTCTTGTCGGTACGCGTAAAGTAAACCGGACGCATTTTCAAAAAGCCATCCGCAGTATCTCCCGGATATAAACTCACCACATAATCCTCTGCAGGTAATCCCGTTTCGGCCAGTTTTACAATGCCGCTAACGCGTTGCGAATCGATGTAATCGCCCGTTGAAAATACGTAGGTGAAGTTTTGCAGCACCTTTCCTTCGGTAACATTCTTGATGTCGTCTCCGAAGTTGATGGTATAAGTGGTGTTTGCGCGGAGCTGATTTTTGAGCACGCTCACCAGGTGTTTGCCCTGCACTTTAAAGACAGGTTTTGGCTCCATCGGTGGAGATGTTAGCGTATGCGCAAAGCCGGTGTTCTGTATAAACTCATCGAATTTAATATCAATTTGCTTCGCTGCAAAGTGCGTACTTTGGTTAGGAGGGCTTGCTTCTTTTACAACCGGTGGCGTTTCATCTATCTTGCCGCCCTGGGGTGCAACTTCCTGGGCGCAGCGATATTGCAAGCTTGCCACCAATAAAATACCAAGCAATCGCAGGTAGCGATTGCTAAATCCACCCTTTAAATTCATCCGGCTATTCAATTCACTAAGCATTTACCTGCCCATGTGTACCAGAAGAACCGATACATCGGCCGGCGAAACACCGCTGATGCGGCTGGCCTGCCCAAGGGAAGTAGGTTTTATTTTAGATAGTTTGATACGCGCTTCCATTGATAGCGAGGTTAGCTTGTGGTAATCGAACTCAGCATCCAGCCGGATATCCTCCAGACGGTTCATCTTCTTTACCAACTCCACCTCTTTTTCTATATAGCTTTCGTATTTCAATTCTATTTCTGCGCTCTCAATACTCTCCTGATCGTAGCTTTGCAGGAAAGTATCCAGCTCTTTCAAACTCTTGCGCAACAGGTTTACATCTACCTGCGGGCGGCTCACGATCCTATCCAGCTTGGTTTTCTGTGCCAAGCCGGCAGTTCCTGCACCTTCCAGAGCGCTGTTCAGGTCACCCGGTTCAGCACTATACTGGGTAAAGAACTCGCGGATAGCTGCTATGGCCGCCTTCTTTTCCTGCATACGGACATAACGCTGCTCGTCTGCCAGGCCTAATTTATAGCCCAATTCGGTTAAACGGAGGTCAGCGTTATCCTGGCGAAGCAGGATTCTATACTCTGCTCTGCTGGTAAACATCCGGTAAGGTTCTTCAGTTCCCTTAGTTATCAGGTCATCAATCAGCACACCGGTGTAGGCTTCGGAGCGCTTCAGGATGAAAGGCGCCTCTTCCCTGGCTACTAAATGGGCATTGATACCGGCGATTAAACCCTGACAGGCCGCCTCTTCATACCCGGTAGTTCCATTAATCTGCCCTGCAAAGAACAATCCTTTTACCAGGTGAGTCTCCAACGTATGGCTCAACTGGGTAGGCGGAAAGTAATCATATTCGATGGCATACCCCGGACGGAACATCTTCATGTTCTCAAAACCCACCACTTCCTTAAGTGCTTTATACTGCACATCCTCAGGTAGGGAGGTCGAAAACCCGTTCACGTAGATCTCCACCGTGTTCCAACCTTCGGGTTCAACAAACAATTGGTGACGGTCCTTATCGGCAAATCGGTCGATTTTATCCTCCACCGAGGGACAATAACGAGGCCCCAGTCCTTTTATTCTGCCAGAGAACATAGGGGACTTATCGAACCCGGTGCGCAGAATGTCGTGCACTTTTTGGCTGGTATAGGTAACGTGACAGGGTAATTGTTTCTTTCCACCGGTAAAAGGATGCTGGTTGTTCTTGTAGCTAAAGCCCGTAACCGCCTCATCGCCGTCCTGTATTTCCATTCGGGTATAGTCCAAACTGCGTCCGTCTATCCTTGGTGGGGTTCCGGTTTTCATTCTGCCAGCCTCAAAACCCAGCTCTATCAACTGCTCGGTAATACCATGGGCGGCCTTCTCACCGGCGCGTCCCCCACCAAAATGCTTCTCACCTATATGGATCAAACCATTCAGGAAGGTTCCATTGGTAAGCACTACGGCTTTGGCCGGTATTTCGAGGCCCATACCGGTGCGGATTCCGATAACCCGGCCATCCTTTACCAATAGGCCACCTACCATGTCCTGCCAGAAATCTACGTTCGGCGTCTTTTCAAGCATCTCCCGCCACTCGGCAGCAAACAGCATACGATCGTTTTGGGTGCGTGGACTCCACATAGCTGGCCCCTTGCTGCGGTTCAGCATGCGGAATTGCACCATGCTTTTATCACTTACTATACCCGAGTAACCTCCCAAGGCATCAATTTCCCGAACAATTTGGCCTTTGGCAATACCACCCATGGCGGGGTTGCAGCTCATTTGGGCAATGGTTTGCATGTTCATGGTAACCAACAACACGCTGCTGCCCATATTGGCAGCCGCCGCTGCGGCCTCACACCCGGCATGACCGGCACCCACTACTATAACATCATATTCTTTAAACATCAGCGTGCAAAGGTAACTAAGTATAATTTACGAATCAGTACGTTCACATTTAGCCGTTCCACGTGGAACTTTCCCAGGAGATTCGAATCCCCTATCTCCATTTTGTTCCACATGGAACATTTCAAAGCCTGATTGATGCCTAACCAACTATCTGAACCCCTTCCCCCTAATGTTCCACATTGGAACATTTTCATTCCTTAAAGAAGCTCTTGACCACTCAACCACCGGCTTTGTTCCACATGGAACAATTTTAATAGGAGGGGAATAGGGGCAAAATCATTTCCCGTTTCTTATCCCTTCTAATCTCCCAACTTGTTCCACATGGAACATTATCTCTTCCCGGTGAAGACCTTAAAGCCCTTCAACCACCTATCTTCCATCTTCCGCATCTCCGCTTCCTGGGCTTTAGTCTTGTCCCTATATCCTATTAGATGCAATACCCCGTGAAATAACACGCGGTGCAACTCCTCGGTAAAAGGCACGCCCAGCGTATTAGCATTATCCCTTACACGGTCGATGCTGATATAAATTTCACCTTCTATCACCTCCTTGCTTTCGCTCAATGGAAACGTGATGATATCCGTATAGTAATCGTGTTGCAGGAAGCGCTTATTAATGTCCAAAAGGTACTTATCGGAGCAAAACACGTACGTAAGTACGATATCTTTTTTTGTCTCCTTTTTCACCTTAGTACTCACGTACGTTTTCAGAGCAGTTTTACCCCTCAAAACATAGGTACTATCGGCATTGAAAAATTGTATCTGCATGTGTTAGTACTAGCCCTTTTTCAGGTACAATTTAAAGCTTTCATAATCGGGTTCCATCGCCACACTTTGCTTGGTACGTTTTAGCAGCGCCTCCATCTCTTCCGGCAGTTCCGGTTCCACCCCGGTAGCATCCTTTACCACCCCGTTAAACTTTACCGGGTGGGCAGTTTCAAGGAACAAGCCCTTGCCCCCAGCATCCCCCAGATACTGTTCCAGTGCCCCATAACCCACAGCACCATGCGGGTCCAACAGATAACCATCCTGCTCATACACCCGCTTCATCACCTCTTTGGTCTCCGCATCGCTAAGCGAATAGCTGCTAATAGCTTTCCGAATAGCCTCAAAGTCTCCACCAAACATTTCCAGTATGCGAACAAAGTTACTGGGTAGGCCCACATCCATGGCGTTGGAAATAGTAGCCTGCGCCTTACGAGCCTCAAACTTTCCAGTTTGCAGGTAGCGGGTGAATACATCGTTGCTGTTACAGGCAGCTACAAAATGTTTAACCGGTAAACCTGATTTCATGGCCAACAATCCGGCCGCAATATTTCCGAAATTGCCGGAGGGCACGCTGATAACCGGCGGTTCGCTTTCCTCCCATTGCTGCCAGGCCATAAAGTAATATACCTGCTGGGGCAGCCAACGCGCCGCGTTGATGGAGTTAGCTGAGGTAAGAAATAATTCCTTCCGTATCTCCTCATCACTAAAGGCCTGCTTTACCAGGCGCTGACAATCATCAAAGGTACCCATCACTTCAAGCGCCTTGATGTTTTGTCCGTTGGTAGTTAGCTGTAATTCCTGCACGGCACTTACCTTACCACTGGGGTAAAGGATGATTACCTCCACACCATCTACACCCAAAAATCCATTGGCTACTGCACTGCCCGTATCACCACTGGTTGCCACCAGCACTGTAATTTTCTGATCGCTACCTTTTGCAAACTCACCAAGACACCGGCTCATGAACCGCGCACCCACATCCTTAAACGCCAGCGTTGCCCCGTGGAACAACTCCAACACAGAGATGCATTCATTTACTTCCAACAAGGGAATAGGAAAATTGAGCATGTGCGCGCAGATATCATACAACGCTTCTTCGCTGATGGTTTCACCAACATACGGTTTCAATACTTCAACCCCAAGCTCTGGGGCTTTCAATTTCTTCAAGCGCTTTAATGCTGCTGCATCAAACTCCGGAATACGCTCCGGAAAATACAAGCCCCCATCCGGCGCCTGACCGCGCACTGTTGCTTCCCTAAAATCCACCAGCGGCGACTGCCTACTTGTGCTATAAAATAACATGCTCTCTTTTTTAAATCTTACACATTAATACTACCCTTTATTAAATCACTACACCAACTGTCCCCCTTGCAGGGGGACGAGAAAAAGCAAGATTAGCATAGCACATGTATAGCCTTGCTTTTTCGGAGGGGATGCACACATGCTCACAAAGGGTCGTGCTTTACCATCACTACTCCACCCAGGCACCCCGTTCACTCACCTTCGTTACATACACAAAAAACTCCACTCCTATTTTCTCATACACCTGCCTCATGGCTTGTTCCACGTGGTGGGCTGTTGCATTATCTTTGCTAAACATAAACACACTGGGCCCTGAACCAGAGATACCACCACCCAATGCACCGGCATCCATGCATGTTTTCTTCATTTCAGCAAAACCGGGTATCAGCATACTGCGAACGGGTTCAATCAACACATCCTGCAGCGAACGGCGGATCAATTCATAATCGCTCTTCATAAAGCCGGCCACCAAACCGGCCACATTGCCCCACTGCACAATGGCGTCTTTCAACAAAATCTGCTTCTTCAAAATCTGTCGCGCATCGCTGGTCTTCACTTCTATCTGCGGATGTATCACCGTAACATACAAAGGCGGCGATTGCAGCGGAACAATATCTAAAGGCGCGTTGCTGCGTATCAGCGTAACTCCCCCGTAAATACAGGGCGCGATGTTATCGGCATGTCTGGCACCGCTGGCCACCTCTTCGCCATACGTAGCGAAGTGCACCAATTGTTCATTATGGAACAAATTGCCAAGCAAAGCGTTTGCACCTACAACAGCACCCGCCGCGCTGGCCGCACTGCTACCAATGCCACTGCCGGGTTTTATATGCTTGGTGCTTTCAATTTCAAAACCACCTTCTATTCCTGCTTCGCGCATCATGGCAAACAATGCACCACCAAAAACATTTTTACCAGGTTCCGTCGGTAAATTAAAATCATCGCAATTTACAATGCGCACTTCCCGCTCTGCAATGCGACGCATTACCAACTTATCCGCAGGCTGTTGCAGGGCCATGCCCAGCACATCAAACCCGCAAACAATATTGGCAACCGTAGCAGGCGCATAAACCGTAACTTCCTTCATAATTATCTTCTTCCCATTTTTTATTCAAGCCTTTGCGTAGACCCCTCCCTTTAGGGAACCGGTGGGTTGCGTAGCCAAGTTCAAACTCTAAACTGCTCTCAACACATCAGCAAACACACCACTCGCCGTAACCTCCGCTCCGGCACCTGCCCCCTTAATCACCAATGGCTGTTGCGCATAGCGCCTGGTGCTAAACAACACCACGTTATCCTTTCCATACAAATGATAAAAGTCGTGTTCCGGGTTTATATGTTCCAGTCCTACGCTGGCCTTGCCATTTTCCAAACGTGCCACAAACTTTAGCTTACAGCCATTTTTAAACGCTTCGTTATACAGCCTTTTAAAATGTTCCTCGTGTAACAATAGCTGCTGATAGAAATCGGCCACGGAACCCTGCATACAGCTCTCCGGCAGAAATACGCGATTGCCTACTTCTTCCATCTCCAGTTTATAACCGGCTTCGCGGGCCAGTATCAGTATCTTACGCATCACATCGGTACCACCCAGATCCAACCGTGGATCAGGTTCCGTATATCCCTCATTCTGAGCCTGTTGCACAACTTCCGCAAAGGGGCGGCTGCCGTCGTAATTATTGAATACAAAGTTCAAGGTACCACTCAACACAGCCTCTATCCGCTGTACTTCATCACCACTGCGCATCAGGTCGTTCAGGGTACCAATAACCGGCAAACCCGCGCCTACATTGGTTTCGAAAAGAAACTTCGTATTATATTCTTTTGCTAACTGTTTTAGGTGTGCATATTTTTTGTAATGTGATGATGCGGCTATTTTATTGCAGGCCACCACCGATACACTGCGCAGCAGCAACTGTTCATACACCTCTGCCACCCGGGCACTACCCGTAATATCTACAAATACACTATTGCGCAGGTTCTTATCTACAATGTAGTTGGCCAACTCCTCAATGCTTAATTCGGCCGATTGTTTCAGCTTCTCTTTCCAGGTATGCAGGTCTATTCCTTCTTCCTCAATACAAACCTGTTTACTGTTAGCAATGGCCACTACGCGCAGTTGCAAACGCATATGTTCTGCCAGGTATTGCTGTTGTTGTTTTAACTGCTCGAACAACCGACTACCCACATTACCGGCACCGGCTATAAACAGGTTAATCTGCTTAAATACAGTTTCAAAAAATTCTTCGTGCAATACGTTGATGGCCTTCTTCACATCGCTGCTGCGGATAACGGCCGAAATATTTTTCTCGCTGCTGCCCTGTGCAATGGCGCGGATGTTTACCCCGTTACGGCCCAGCGCCCAAAACATGCGTCCGCTTATACCGGGGTGGTTTTTCATACTATCCCCTACCAGCGCTACAATGGCCAAACCATCTTCAACGCTCAGCGGATTAAGCTTACCTAAGTTTATCTCGTAGCTAAACTCACCATCCACTGCAGCCTTGGCCCGCTGGGCATTGGCCTCATCTACCGAAACACAAATGCTGTGCTCCGACGAGCTTTGCGTAATCAACACCACGTTGATCTTCTCGCGGCTAAGCGCTTCAAACAATCGCTTACTGAAACCCGGTATACCCACCATGCCGCTGCCTTCCAGCAACAGCAGCGCCATTTTGCCCATACTGCTTAAGCCGGTCACAATTTCCTTTTGTCCTTCTACCCTGCTTTCTACCAGCGTGCCTGCATCCAGCGGAGCAAATGTGTTTTTAATCCAAAGCGGAATACCCTTGCTCATTACCGGTTGTATGGTGGGCGGATAAATAACCTTAGCCCCAAAGTGCGAAAGTTCCATGGCCTCCATGTAACTGATGTGCGGCACCACCCGGGCATTAGGCACCAGGCGCGGGTCAGCCGTCATCATGCCGCTTACGTCGGTCCATATTTCCAGCGCGCTTGCATCCACTGCAGCAGCTAAGATGGCTGCGGTATAATCGCTGCCACCCCGGCCAAGTGTTGTAGTTACGCCGTGCTCATCGCAACCGATAAAGCCGGGAAACAAAAACAGATTGCCACCACTATCCTGCACAAAGGCACCAATAAACTGATTGGTATCTTCAAAGTTAACGGCTGCATACGTGTAATTGCTATCGGTGCGGATCAACCTGCGGCAATCGCCCCAGGTATGGGTTAAACCGCTCTGCTTAAATTTGTGCGAAACAATGCGGCTGCTCATCAGCTCGCCATAGCTCACCACCTTATCCAGCGTGCGATTGCTAAGTTCGCCCAACATAAACACGCCATCGCAAACGGCCTCCAGTTCATTGCACAAGGTCTTAACCTCACTCAACACAGCACTTTGCTGTGCCACGGGTATCAACTCCTTTACACAAGTCAGGTGACGTTCCTCTACAGCCGCTAACACCTGTTTGTAGGTTTCATTACCGGCTGCGGCCAATCTGCCGGCCTCAATCAATTTATCGGTAGTACCGCCAAGGGCGCTCACCACCACCATCACCGAACCTTTTTTTAAAGCCGCCCCGGTTATAGCCACCACCCTCTCAATATTAGCTGCCGAACCCACGGAAGTTCCGCCAAACTTTAATACCTGCATAGTCTTCACCTATTAAAGCCGAATAATACAGCATAAAACAGGGCTAAACCACCCCTTTTTACACGTGGATAAACGGGGTGTGTAGTTTTGTGGGGGGGTAAATATTTCTACAACTCCACTATATTGTGATTAACTCAAATACCTAAACACTAACTACCAAAAGCCATGGCAAGAAATGACTGGAATCGTGAGCAGCTGATCCTTGCTATAAACCTATACTGGAAAATTCCTTTTGGGCAAATGCATAGCCGTAACAAACATGTACAACATCTTGCAACACTTATAGGCCGCACACCAGGAGCAGTTGCTCGCAAACTTGGCAATTTTGCGAGTTTTGATCCCCAACACAAAAAACGAGATGTTCATGGCCTACCCAATGCTGGTCAATTAACTGAATCAATTTGGTATGAGTTCTACGACAACCTAAATACGCTTGCTTATGAAAGTGAAAAGCTATTGGCCTCAATTGAAAAGAAACCCATAGAATCACTTGTTCCATTAGAACCCGAAATTTGGCAGCTAAAAGAAGGCAAAGAAAAAGAGCGCCTTATCAAAGCCCGAGTTAATCAACGATTTTTTAGAGATATGATTCTCGCGTCGTATAATGAAGCCTGTTGTATAACAGGAATCAAACAACGATCGTTACTTGTAGCAAGTCACATTTCTCCATGGTCGAAAGATGAACTTAACCGAATGAATCCGCAAAATGGCTTATGCCTAAATGCTCTCCACGATAAAGCCTTTGATAACTTCCTTATAACCGTTACACCCGATTACCACATCAAGGTTTCAAATAAGCTAAAGAAGCAGTCGAAAAGTTTAGGAATACAACAGTCATTCATCCAATATGAAGGTCAGAAAATCATATTACCTAAACGTTACCTGCCAAGTCCTGAATTTCTTTCAGAACACAACAAAAAATTCAATGAACGCAATTAATACTGTGACTTAAAAGCTAATTATATCAATACATATTGCATGTGCTTTGCAACATGCTAAATGTACAAATGATCTATACCACAGCCAACACTAGTGAATCTATTCTTAAGGTTGCAATTTTTTCAAACACCAATAACCAAGATATCGGTGAGCTTCAAACAACTTTAACAAATTTGCTCATAAATAGAACTCTGTTCAAAGATTACATTCTGGGTACAACCGAAAAAGTATATAACAACGACTGGCTAGAATATAAAAAAATGCAACCAACGGAACGTTCTCAAACGGATCCTAGATCAATTCAGGATTTTATAAAGTGTCTTAAACTACTTAATGGCCAAATAGAGCTTCTTCCGTCTTCGCCTTCAACCTCACTTACATTCCTTTCTAATTTCAACATTAAACACAAGGGCATTATAACTTCTTCAAGCGTATTCAAAATAAACTTTGAAGGAAACCAACTAAAACATAACCAGTGCAATTCTATATTCCTGGCCAACCTTCAGATGGTAGATACACTTTTACCAGAGCTTGTAGCTGAATTGATACCGCTCTATTATAACGAACACAGAAGAACCTTACGAGAACTAATGCTTTTGTTAATAGATCGGAATCCCTTGAAATATCCTGTACCTTCTTGTCGACGTATATACGAGACCAGATTAAGAAGGCTACTTATATCGATTGCTCAAGGCTTAACTGGTAATTCAGTTTGGTTCGGACTAATAAATAATGAATTACCTACCAATTTCAATAGAATCGGTAATATCACCATCTACATTGACCCATTTTACACATATAGTTTTGAATCTTTCCTTCTAGAAAATACAATCCTCTCTTGTACCTTAATTAACAGTATATTATTCCAGTCTCCTAGCCTGAGGTGCCATAAAACCATCACAATATCAATCGGCTTTCACCTAACTGTAAAATTATAACTCCACTCCTCCGATTGTTAATTCCCTACTATATAACCCCGAGTGGGACATTGTTAAAATGCAGAATATTTAATAATCAACAAGTTAGATAGGTGTCCCAAAAATTATGGGACAGTGTCCCATTTAACCTCTTTTACCATGTCCCGTTAAAACAATGCCGTTCAATCTCCGTTTATTCGCCGCTATGTTGCGTTTGGCAAATGTATTAACCCTGGTATTTCTCACAGGTCTCGTAAAGGCTCAATCCCCCGCCGACCGGTGGGAGGTGTATATAGCCCGCTTTCAAAGTGGATTGGGTTCGGTTACCGTAGATATGGACCTGCAGCCAAAAGCGCCTTTTAGGCAACATCCTTATTTGTTGGAAGTGGTAGTTAAAAGCAAGGATTGCGATAAAAGGGGTTTCCCCAGCGCAGATGAACTTTTAAAGTTTCAAGCCCTAAACGACAGCACTGAGTCATTTATCGCCACCACTAAATTAGGTTTCATTGCCGGCACGTATACGGCGCATTGCTACCGTCACCAATACTTTTATGTAAATGATTCGGCCAAAGCGCAAAGCGGTGTAGAGCAGTTGTTGAATAAACAATTCTCTGTCTTACATCCTATTGTTGACACACGTATCGACAGCACCTCTAAAACCTATCTGCATTTTTTATATCCTGATCAGGACATGCAGGATTTTATAGAAGACCAGAAGGTAGTGCAGCAATTACAATTAAACGGCGACAGCTTAACCACACCCAGGCAGGTTGACCATCTACTCTACTTTTTAACCAAAGACGACCGCGAGAAATTCAGCAACTACGCAAAAAGCGAAGACTATAAAATTGTAAGTACTGATTACAACAAGAAGTGGAATTTACCCTATGAACTTCGCATTGCTAAAGTGCAGCCGGTAGATATCGAATCCATCAGCAAAGCCACAAAACCACTCCGCGAAATGGCACGCAAACTTAAAGGCAGTTACGATGGTTGGTTAACGGTTATCGTTAGCAGCAGCATTATGCAACGATGATCTGCCCCATAACCAGGCTAATGTTCCGCCGGTTACCAAATGCCATACACCCCAGCAAGCTGCTACTATTGCCATACCACCCATACCATTAAAGAAGTTAAAGATCAGTATGAGGCCTAAGCCGCTGTTCTGCACACCGGTTTCAAAGGCAATTGTTTTCCTATCAGCTTTTGGCAATTGCAGTAAATAAGCAAAGCTATAACCTGTAACTAATGCCAATGCATTGTGCATTACCACCAGGGGCAGTATGTTTTGCACGCTATGCGTAAAGGCATGCAGATTACTAATGAAAGCAGCAATTAAAAAGAAAGCGAAGGCCAGCAGCGAGAAGCGCTTCATCCAGGTATTTAATTTTGCGGTTAATACCGGTTTAGCATACGCCAGCCACATACCACTAGCCAGGGGTATTAACACCACCACTACAATGGTTTGCCCAACTTCCCAAAACGAAAGGTGTATCTCTTTCAACAAGCCGGCCGTTCCTTCATCTAAACTACCATACAACGAAAAGTTGAATGGCGTTAGAAATACAGCCAGCACATGCGATACACTGGTTAAGCCAACTGCCAAAGCAGTATTGCCTTTAGCCATATGCGTAAACATGTTGCTCATGTTACCACCGGGGCAGGCACCTACCAGTATCATACCCAATCCAACGGCAGGAGGAGGTTGTAATAACTTAACCAGGGCAAAAGTTAACAGCGGCAATAAAATAAAGTGAGCAGCTAATCCTGCAACTGCGCTTTTTGCATTCTTAATAAGAGCTGTAAAATCCTCCTTGCGCAGCTCCAGCGCAATACCAAACATTACCAGGCCCAAAATGGCATTCAGCACCATAAGGCCCTGCGGACTAAAATGCACCTGTATATCGCTGTTCCCCATCCTTTTTAAAAGTATCAAAAAACAATAGCCAGGCAGCCTTCAAAAAATAAGGAAATTGAATTGTTGTCCACAACAAGTACTACTGTATTAATTATAAATAGGTTTTTAAAAATCTAACCCCATTATTATTAGGGCTGTGGATTGGTACAGAATTTTAATTGCGTACCTCTTGTATAACCGGTACTTCAACCTGTACAAACAGCAACTAACAGGGCCTGTAGGTACACAACCTGCATTGGTACAAGATTCTTGAGGTTTATTCACAGCCTGTGGAAACGCATGTTGACAGCCGCAGTTGGATAAGTACCTATCCACATAGTGTGTACAACGCTGTTGATTACACCCCGGTTATGAACGTGCTGGTACACCTTTTTAAGCGATGCCTTTTTGCCCCAACTTTCAAAAACTTTCTTTCCGCCCGTTTTACAGCCTTAATTCACACTAATCCACATACCCTGTGTTAATTAATTGCTGCTGTATAGTAAACCCAACATTAAGCAGGGTAGTTACTCCTTATAATAATGGTTAGCCTCGATGTAGTTCCAAACCTTATCCGGTAGAAAATACTGCATGGAAACCCCCTTTTTAATGTGTTCGCGTATAAAAGTGGCCGAAATGTCTAAAAACGGGAAGTCTATAAAGTGAATGTTCCGTGCATCGGGGTAAGGATTGGTTTCGGTACCACGGCGCTTATAAATATAGAAGTGGTAGTTCTTTAAAAGCTGTTCGTAGTTCTTCCACTTATGAAGGCTGGCCAGGTTATCGCTGCCCATAATTAAGGCAAATTCGTGCTGCGGGTATTTTTCCCCAAGATGTACCAGCGTATCAATAGTATAAGAAGGCTTGGGCAGCTTAAATTCGATATCAGAGGCTTTTAAAAAGGGGTTTTCCTCAATCGCCAGGTTTATCAGGTGCAGGCGGTCGTACTCGCCCAGCATGGTTTCCTTTACTTTAAAAGGGTTTTGCGGCGAAACTACCAGCCAAACTTTGTCCAGATCGGTAGTTTGCGCTATGTAATTGGCAATAATCAGGTGGCCGTTGTGCACCGGGTTAAACGATCCGAAAAAGAGGCCGATTTTCATGTACCTGTTTAATGCGAAAGTGAAAAATTGTACCCTAAACGCCTATTGTTTGCCCTGAAAATCGCGACTGGAAAGCCAATTGCGTGTAAAGGCAAATACCAATAGCAGTACGGCAATGCCTCCCATTATACCTATCAACTCCCAAAAAGCATTCGGGTCCTCGCTGCGCGGTATTTTGATGTTCATACCATATAAACTGGCAATAAAGGTTAAAGGCATAATCACAAAACTAACAGTGGTGAGGGTCTTCATCACGTTATTCATTTTGTGCGTTTGCAGGTTGTAGAACAAATCCATCAGCGAATTCAATTGTTCACGCTGAAAATCCAGTTCTTCCACGTTGCGCTGCATATGGTCGTGCAGGTCGCGCAGGAAGTACTTGTTGTCAGCATCGAAGTACGTAACCTCATGCCGGTTTAAGTTGCCTATTAATTCGCGAACGGGTAATATGTTTTTGCGGATATACAGTACATCGGTTTTAAGCCGTTGCAGGTCTATCAGGTGGTGATCGTTTGGCCGCTCCAAAATATCATGATCTAAGCGTTCAATCTGTTCATCAACCGAACGGAGCACGAAGTAATAGTTGTCAATCAGGATATCGAGCAACTGATACAGCAGGAAGTCCTCTCCTTTTTTGCGGGCCTGTGCGCCGGCTCCGTTCATCAGCTTACTCAGAAAAGGCTGAAACAAACCGAAGTTTTTTTCGGCAAACGATACCAGTACATTATCGCGCAATAAAAAACTGATCTGTTGGTCTTCGATTTTACCATCGATAAGCGCAAAAGCGCGAAGTACGATATAAAGGTTATCGCCGTAGTCCTCAATTTTAGCGCGCTGTATGGGGTTGGTAATATCCTCCATCATCAGCGGGTGAATACCAAATACGTGAGCTGCCTTTTGCAACAGCTCCTTATCGTGCAAACCAATGATGTTTACCCAGTTTACGTGGCCGGCCTTATCCAGCCCTTCGAAATTATCCAGTACAAAGTTATCCTCTGTTTTAAATTCAGCGGCATTGTAATGGTATAGCGAAACGCTGGATGGTGTTAAACTCACGTACTGTATTTAAAGGGGCAAGGTAACAAGGCTGTACCAAACGCCTTACTGCTGATAACCACAGCCGGGTGTGCATTGCGGCGGCCTATGCGCACACAGGCGTTAGCAATACTACCGGCGGCTAATGCATTCTGTTATACATTTGCCCCATGCGCGAAACCATTAGCAGTACGCAAAACCCCAAGATAAAGCACCTTAAAAAGCTCGATAAGTTTTCGGAGCGCCGCGAAAAAGAATTGATTTTAATAGAAGGTTTGCGCGAAACGCTGCTGGCTTACAAAGCAGGGTACGAGCTGCAGCAGTTATTTATTTGTCAGGATATACTGCGACCTGAGGACCGCGATAAAATAGTAGAAGTATCTATTGAGCTGCCTAAGCAGCATGTGTTTTTGCTTACCCAGCGGGTGTACGAAGAAGTAGCTTACCGGGAAGGTACCGAAGGCGTAATAGCTACCGCAAAACCAAAACAGTTGTCGCTTGAAAATCTGGTGTTGCCCGAAAACCCGTTAGTACTGGTAATAGAAGGGGTGGAGAAGCCCGGTAATTTAGGCGCCATGCTGCGCACCTGCGACGCCGCAGGAGTGGATGCTGTAATTATCTGCGACCCTAAAACCGATGCGTACAATCCTAACGTTATCCGCTCCAGCATTGGTACGGTGTTTACCAACCAGGTGGCAGTATGCGATACCCGTGATGCCATTGAGTATCTGCATGGCAAAGGCATTACGACGTATGCGGCAGAGTTAAACGCAACCGAGTACCACTTTCAAAAAAATTTTAAAAAAGGTACCGCCATAGTAGTAGGTACCGAAGCCACCGGTTTGAGCGATGACTGGATTTTTAATGCTACTGAAAAAATTAAAATTCCCATGCTGGGCAAAATAGACTCGTTGAATGTGAGCGTTAGCGCGGGCATTTTATTGTTTGAGGCGGTACGACAGCGCCAACAAAACTAAAAAAGGCTTGCGGCGTTTAGGACAAGCATAAAAGGACGAAGCGATATATATGAGTGATACAAAAGTTGATGCCTATGCGGCATTGCGCATTGCGGCCTTCCGCAATTTTCAGCTTAGCCGGTTCATGCTCACGTTTGCCGTACAAATGGCCGAAACCATTTTGGGCTGGAAGTTGTACGAGTTAACCGGCGATAAACTGGTACTGGGTTTAATTGGCTTAAGCGAGGCGCTGCCGTTTATTGTTACTTCCTTATATGGTGGCCATGCAGCAGATACGTTTAACCGGTACCGCATTGCACGCCGTACCATATTGGGCATTACTATCTGCTTTGCGGGCGTTGGTTATGTGTTGGCAGGCCACTCACATTTATTACAGCAATATGGTGTATGGCCTATATACCTGTTGATTGGTTTGAGCGGAATAGCCCGCGGGTTTATGGCGCCGGCGTATCAAAGTATTTTTCCGCAATTGGTACCACGCGAGCTTTATGCCAACGGGGCAACCTGGGCCAGCAACACCTGGCAAACGGCGGCTGTGATGGGTCCGGCGGTGGGTGGTTTAATTTATGCAGCGGGTGGTGTAGAGGCTTCGTTTATAACAGCCATTAGTATGATGCTGATATCGTACTTCCTTTTCCTGCGGGTACCGATAAAGGAAACACCGCCGAAGGAAAAGAAAGAAAGTTTGTACGAATCGCTGACCATGGGTTTACGTTTTGTATTTAACAAGCAGGAAATGCTGGCCGCTATTTCGCTGGATTTATTTGCGGTATTGTTTGGTGGTGCGGTAGCCCTGTTACCGGTATTTGCCAAGGATATATTGCATACCGATGCCTTTGGTTTGGGCGTGCTGCGCGCTGCTCCGTTTTTAGGTTCGGTGGTAATGGGCTTTTTCCTGGCGCACAATCCGCCTACACATAAAGCGGGGCGCAACATGTTTGTGGCGGTGTTCGGTTTTGGATTGGCCACCATAGGTTTTGCGCTTTCCACCACTTTCATTCTTTCGTTTGCCATGCTGTTTTTAACCGGCGCTTTCGATAATATCAGCGTAGTGATCCGCCAGACCATTTTGCAAACTATGACGCCCGATAACATGCGGGGCAGGGTGAGTTCGGTAAACCAAATCTTTATTTCCAGCAGTAACGAAATTGGTGCGTTTGAAAGTGGTTTGGCTTCGCGGTTATTGGGGACTGTGCCCTCGGTAATTTTTGGTGGATGTATGACGCTGTTAGTAGTACTCGGTGTATATGGCTTAGCACCAAAAATTCGCAAGCTGAAATTATAGTGCCGCGTTTACTTTTTCTTCCAAACCATAGTGCGGCCTGTAGCAGAGGTGTACACCCGTCCGTACCCGTTTTGTAAATCGGTTAGTATGGGGCCCGGTTGCGCCGGCATGCACCAGGTAACTACAAAATCCACCGGCCTTCGGCCGGGATAATTGTTGTACGCGGTCAGGGCTGTGGTGCCCGGGAAGCTTTCAAAATTGCCTAACTGATTTTGCGGGTCAGTACCAGTCTTCCAGTTCAGCGGAAACCAACTGGTAGTAGCTTCAAAATTGGCAAGGTTGATCACCGGCTTATCTGTACCGCAGTAATCAAACGCGTGTAAAAAGAACTTGCGCTCAGGCGCAATGGAAGCTCCGTTTTCATCTATACCCCCATGCGCAAAACTTAAAGGCAAAATCACCGATTGTTCTGTTATGTAGGGTATCGCAGAAAGATAGTCTGCCTCTGCGGCCGAAAGCCTTTGTTGATACGGCAGGCGCACGTACCAAAAACCAATGGTGAGTGCAGCTACTACCACACTAACTACGGAGGTTATTCGTTTCGGAAAAGTTTGTGTGCCTAACCAGCAGGCCAGTAATAACCAGGGCAACCAACTCATACGACCAATCCAAAACCCCGCCATGCTTAAAGCTACGGGTTGCCATAAGTACAATACCAGGAAGATGGGTACGGCAAGCAGAAAGCCATCAGCTGCTAAAAAAGTACGGGTACGCAGGCGTTGTACTAGTATGTACCCCAATAAGGAAGCAAGTAATACTATGTACACCAATGTCAGGCTGATTTCAACGGGAGTAAAGATGTGCAGTACCTGCAGTGAAATAAATGCCTGCCATAAATCGTGTACGGTTTGTGGGTAGTACTGAATTTCGGAGGTGTGGTTACGTACAAAAAGCAGACTAAGTACTACCGGTACTGCGCCGCAAAAAACGAGTACCGCCCAGTGCCTTAGTAAAGTACTACGCATCAGGAATAATTGCTTGCTGCGAATGGCTTGTAGCAGCTCCAGTAAAAAAATACCGCCCAGCACCACGGCAATCAATAACCAACCCAATATATGTGTAAGGTACACGAGCATAGTCATGGGTACAAAGCACAATACTTGTATACTGTATCTACTGCTGCGCAACTGTTGCCATAAACCGATGAAGAAAATAGCAAACGTGATACCCAGGCAATAATTGTAAAAACCATAGTACAACAAAAAGTGAAAGCTAAGCGGGAACAGCAGCAAACTCAACCCGGCATCTTTATTGAATTGCTTACCCGTGTACCAAAGCGAAAGAGGAAACAGTAATGCGTATAAGGAGACCAGCAATTTTTCGGAGACAATAGGAGAGAAGAACTGTTGCAATAAAAGCAGTACCGCATGGGTAAACCAGTTTGGCTCAGCTTGCAGATGCAGGGCATAAAATTGCTGAAGGAAAGAAGCGTCATTACCATGCAGCCAGTGGTTTAGTAAGGCAGCATTGTGTACATGCGCGGGACCATCACTGGTTAAAAAATAAGCCTGCAGCCAGATGTATGTTAGGTTGAGCAGCAGTAGCAAGCAAAACAAAATAGCCGTTAAAGAAGGCAAGCGCATGGGTTGCTAAAGTAAGCGGGAATCGGGAGCAGCCAATAAAAAAACCCTACCTTATCCAAGGGCAGGGTTTAACCATGACAACAAAAGGAAAAAACGGGGACTGTTGTTGGCAGTTTATAGTTAAGCAGGAAACAGGGCAGGCAAGGTGGTTATGTTACGGCGCTGCAATTCGTGCTGTATTTTACGCATCAGGTCGGGTATGTTAATGCCATAGAAAAAACCGGAGTTGTAGATATTCTGCAACTCATCGTTGTTCAGTGTTTGCAGGTAGTCGGCTACTGTCTTTTTCGGTCCGTTTACACGGTTATAAGGCTTCATTTTCATACTACTTCGTTTTAATCGGTTATTACTTTGATCTACCAGCCGGGCAAATGCTTACAGGCGTTCGGTTGTTTTAAGATTTTTTAAAACGCCAGTTCCACCGGGCCGGCAAAGGGCATCACCTGGGCAATGAACAATACATCGTAGCTGTTAACCGGTTTCAGCTCGCCGCGTTCGTCCTCGCACAGGGGGCGCTCTATAAATATTGAACGGGCTTTTAAGGGCTGGGTGATACCAAACATATCCACAAGGTTGATATGTGCAGGCATGTGGTGCGGATACATAAATAATTGCTCAATATGCCACAGCAGTTCTACACCCACGGGGCCATTGAGGCTCAATAGGGTTTGCAGGGTACGGCGGCTTAATTCGTAGCAGGTTTCGTGGAATTGGCCTTTTTCGAGGTAGAACCCGTAGATAACCACCCGTTCGCGGCCAAAGAATACGATTTCGTTGGCGAAGATCTCGGTGGTGCGCAGGTCGTGGTATTGTTCTATGCTTTCCATGTGGTTGTTATTATGAAAGCAAAGAAACTGTGGCACTGCGCAACCTATTTGCGTAGTGAATTTTTTAAGAAAAAACTTTTATAGAGCGCTGATAAACACCGATGGTAATAATTAGAAAAGGTTTATGGTACCATCGAGAACCGAGTGATGCGGTGGCCTTAAATCATGGGATCACTATGGGAAAGGATAGGTCATTAGAACTGTAGTTGCAGACCAGCGCGTACACCGAAATTGCCATACCTAAAGCTAAAGGCGTTACCGCGCGGATCGGTATGGGTGCAGCGCCAAAACACATCTACCCGCAAAATGCGCAGTATGTTTTCGATACCCACACTTACTTCTACCAAAGGCATCTTATCAGCGGTTTCTACGCGCACCTGGCCATTGTTAGTAGGGTTCTCGCGCAGGTTGGCATAATTGGCAGCCCTGTTGGCAGTACTTAAATCGCCCCACCACATACGGGCGCTCCATACCTCGCGCAGCTTTAGTTTATTAATGCCGGGTATGCGATTAAACAACAAGCCTCCCAGGTGGTGGTCCAATACCACCTTTACATATCTATCTGCTACAAACTGGTAATCGCGGGCGGTATTAAGTCCATCCCAATTGTAGATATAGCTTTCATCGACATCGGGCATGTTCAGGAAAAGGTAAGGCAAGCGGCCCCAGGTGCGGCCAACCTCTACATTCCACCACAGCTTACCAAGGGGGCCCAGCGGCTGGTTATCGCTGATACCGAATACCAGACGATGGTAATCGTATTCGCCCTTCATAATGCCGTGCATGCCTAATCCATATTGCAGAAAGAAGATGGGATAATCGCTGCCTACGCTCAGGCGGTTAAATTCACCGCTTACAAATTTCTCCTGCCAGGCAAAACGCTGGGTAAAAGTAAATTCGCTGATACGGCCATCGTGCACAATTGTGTTGGGGCGCGCATCGTATTTATCTGTAGCGTAGCTGAAATTAAAAGCACCCAATGGCCGCAGATAACGGTTGGTAAAACCAATACGGAACGAATAGCCGAAGGCCCACTCCTTATAAAAGTCGGCCTTAAACTCCTTAACCTGCACCAGCTTCAAAGGAATCCATTTGCCTTCTTCTACCCGCCGCACACCAAAGTTGGAAAGCAAGCCACCATTGCCATAAAAGTTGTTGTAGTTGCTGGTGCTTGAAAGATCGCTGCGGTAACTGGCCGAAATAGACGTACGCGGATTTTTGGTGAGCAACCACAAGGCAGAGGCCCCGTACTTTACCTGTTTATCTTTAAAACCGTACGCCACATAGCCATCCAGCATTACATACTTGCTGAATTTGTTGCTAGTGCTCATGCCATATTTTAAGCGCAGGCCTTCGATATCGTTATAACTAATAAATGAGAAGATATTACCGATAGAGATCGGACCAATATCCTTATAGCCGAGGTAAACAGTTTGTATAATATCCAGGTATGTTTTTACTATAGGCAAAGTGCGCAACGTATCGATCATGGTGTACACCTTCTGTTCGTTGTACGAAAGCGTATCGTGCCTTATTTTTTGCCAATAAGCCTTGCTTCGAAGATTAGCTGAATCATCTACCTTGATATCAGCGCTGCCTTTTTTAAAGATGGAATCAATAACTTGGTCGGGTTCGTTGAGGTGAAAGTTTTTGTAACCGGCGGTTTTGCGCCCAATTAGCCCAGGTGCATTTTTAGGCTTTATAAAGTTTACAATTACCTTTTCTTTTTTCAGCATCCAGGTGCTATCGCCTACTGGTACAAACTCGTTATACAAGCT
Source organism: Chitinophagales bacterium (assembly GCA_046329495.1). Lineage (GTDB taxonomy): Bacteria > Bacteroidota > Bacteroidia > Chitinophagales > LD1 > Bog-950. Next base: position 276,306 of record JAXLUO010000001.1, read on the forward strand.
TAAACGGCGTACAAAGTTTACATCGGCACCTTCGCTCATTTTCATGCTTATCTGCTTAACTGCAAATACCGAATCAGCAATCCACATCTCTCCTTCAAAAGTTAAGCCCCCTTTTACTTTGGGTAAGAACTGAATTTTGTAGCAAGGGAAATTGTCTATCAACTGGCTATCTATCAGGTAGTACCGGTACGAGCTCATACCTACATTACTTATCGGCGATATAAACTGCCGTTGCAGCAGATAAATCCAGTCTTCGTAGATATCAATCTCTATATACATGCTGCCCAGAAATTGCGAAAGGTTTACATCGTTTACCCCCGACACTTGCGATGCTTTAATGGTTTCCCGCTTATCGGGTGGTTGGCGGCGGTAGTAGAAGTCCGATACCGTTTCGCTGAGGAAGAAGGGCAGAAATGGCCGCTCCTCGCTGGTGCTGTCAACGTTATTAAAAACAAACTTAAAAGGCTTAAAAATTTTACGGTTCTTGAACTTATCCGTTAGCTCATCCAGGTCTACCTCCATTTTATTGTAAACCTCGTAGCCGTACGAGTTCAAGCGGCGTTTATCGTGATGGTCCTTATTCTTTACGGTATTTCGCACAATTGCTAATGCCGGATTTTCGCCGGGCACAATCACCACTTCGGCCAGGTTATATTCTGTGCGGTCCAGCACAAAATTTACCACTTGCTGGGTGCTACCAGAAACCTTGCGCAGTTGCGTGACATAGCCAATGCTGCTGGCACCGATGGAGTCGGCAGGAAGATTTACGGTAATGGAATAATTGCCGTTAAAGTCGGCACTTACACCGTTGGTGGTACCTTTTACAAACACATTGGCGAAGGCAATAGCTTCGTCTGTTTGCTTATCGGTTACCTTACCTGTAATGGTTACTGCCTGCGCATTAAGCATCAGTAGGTATAAGCAGCCGTAAGTAAAACAGACTATCCGTTTTAGCATTAATTAATCGCCGAATTTTAGTCCTTATAATTATTTTCGGGGGTTCAACAATATAACGCTTAATGGCTGAATTAAAGATATATACGTATAACGTTAATGGAATCCGCTCGGCATTAACCAAGGGTTTTGCCGATTGGTTAAAGCAAAGCGGTGCCGATGTAATTTGCTTACAGGAAACCAAAGTGCACCGCGATGATTTTGACCCTAAGCCTTTTGAAGCACTGGGCTACCATTGCTATTTATACGATGCCCAGAAGAAAGGATACAGCGGTGTAGCCATACTTACCAAAGTAAAACCAGATGCCGTTGAAATGGGTTGCGGGCTTAAGGCCTACGACGATGAAGGCCGTGTGATCCGCATCGACATTGGAGACGTGAGCATTATGAGCGCTTACTTCCCCAGCGGCACTACCGGCGATTTGCGCCAGGGCGTTAAGATGCAGTTCCTGGAAGATTTTTTTATCTACGTACACGAACTGCAGAAGAAGCGTAAAAAGGTAATCGTGTGTGGCGACTATAATATTTGCCACCGCGAGATCGACATCCACAATCCTGTAAGTAATAAGGATACCAGCGGTTTTAAACCGGAAGAACGTGCCTGGATGGAGAAGTTCTTCAACTCCGGCTTTATAGACACGTTCCGCCATTTCAACAAAGACCCGCACCATTATAGCTGGTGGAGTTTTAGGGCCAATGCACGCAACAACAACAAAGGTTGGCGTATCGATTATATCTCGGCAACCAAAAACATGGAAAAGCAGTTGATAGAATCTGGTATGTTCCCCGATGCTAAACATAGCGACCATTGCCCGGTGTATTGTAAAATAAAACTATAAGCCTATGCCACGCCGTACGGTGTTATGGATAACCATACTAACAGCCGTTATTAGTTCCGGCCTATTTTTTTGGGCGGTATTAAACGCGTGGTTTGGTCCACCTACGGGCGTAGCCCTTGAGTTTTGCGAAGCCTACCGTCCCGGTATCATTAAACAACCGGCCAATACCTGGAGTAATCTTGGTTTTATCATCGCAGGTTTATGGATAGCCTGGGAACTTTCGAAAGGCGTTTATAGAACCAACAACAGTTTAACACGCAGTACTTTTTATGCTACCTTTTATAGTTGCCTGGTCGTTCTGTTAGGGCCCGGATCGATGGCGATGCATGCCACAGGTACCGAGGTTGGGGGTTTCTTCGACATGATGAGCATGTATTTGATAGCCGCCTTTGTTACCGCTTACGCTCTGCAACGGTTTTTTAAGTGGCAGCCCGTACATTTTACCGTAGTGTTTTGTTTGGTACTGGTTACCTGTTTGTGGGCTGATAGACAACACGATATCCATTTTCTGTTTGGTTTTTTTGGTGTAACTGCATTTGCTTTTTATATAGGTATTACCATTTTAGTTGAATCGCTCAACATTTATATTCGTAAGTTGGAACATCAATCGCACTGGGCTTATTACAGTTTCGGTGCATTGATTGCTGCCTTTGTTATTTGGATACCTTCGCACGATGACGGTTTTTTATGTGATCCTCAGTCACTTCTGCAAGGCCATGCGGTTTGGCATCTGCTGAACGCCGTTTCGTTGTATTGCCTCTTTCGTTATTATGTAAGTGAGCACTACGGAGAATAAAAATTCCCCCGAAGAAAAATTCGCTATTAGGCAACAAGGTCTTTTCATATATCGTATAAACTTTATAGTTTAGCCCGCAACGGACAAATGATGCGATTTCTGTGCCCCCTTACAGAACTCGGTGCAAATGATGAAATGCCTACGGCCCGATGCTGAGCGGAAGTGCTATTGCCATGCGCATTAGTTGCTAACTGCAGGGCGGCATGGGGCTGTGTAATACCCAATGCGTGAATGAGTAAACCCGGACTTTTCGGTTGGTTTAAGGATATACCTATAAGCCGTAAACTATATTTTACGGTAGGCATAATGGCTGTACTCATAGGTATAGAATTGTTTGCGCTGTTTTTTTCTATTCATACTATTTCATCGGTTCGGGCTTATGTTGGTGGCGAAGGTTTGTGGAGCAAGGCGCAAAAGGATGCCTTGTTTAGTTTGGTGCAATACAGCTACACCCGCAACGAAAGCGATTACCGGCAATTTCAGGAGCATATGCGTGTGGTAGAAGGCGATGCCCTGGCACGTGCCGAACTGGCGAAACCACAACCCGATTGGGAGGCCGCCCGCCGTGGGTTTATACAAGGCCGCAACCACCCTGATGATATTGACGGAATGATTAAACTGTTCCGGCGGTTTAATAACGTTTCGTATATACACCGGGCTATTGAGGTTTGGGGACAAGCCGAACCTATTGCCCTGCAAATGCAAACTGTAGCTAACCAATTGCACGAGGAGTTCAGCAAACCGCAACCTTCGGCACAGCGGGTGCAGGAGATTATGGTTACTGTGCCGGTTATCAACAAACAAATTACTGTGCTGGAAGACGAGTTTTCGTACACCCTTGGCGAGGGCTCGCGGTGGTTGGAGGGTTTGGTGTTACGCCTGTTGTTTGTAATTGCTTTAACAGTGGAGATCTCAGGTTTGTTTTTAGCTATATCGGTAAGTAGAAACATACAAAAGGGTTTAGGTGAAATAATAGAAGCGGCCAAAGCATTTGCCTCGGGAAAACGTAAGGCCAGGGCCCGCGTGTTTTCTAAGGACGAGATTGGGCAGCTTGCGGATACGTTTAACCATATGAGCAATCAGCTTGACTACAGCATTGCTTATTTGGAACAAGCCGAGAAAAAATTCAGGGGCTTGCTTGAATCGGCGCCGGATGCCATTGTGATTGTGGACCGCAAAGGCATTATCCGATTAATGAATACGCAGGCCGAACAACTGTTTGGCTACGGCCGCAACGAGCTGCTTGGCCAAAACATTGAACTGCTGATACCGGAAGCCCACCGGGCTTCGCACCCTGCCATGCGCGAAGAGTACTTCAGCGACCCAAAAGTTCGTTTTATGGGCCAGGGTAAAGCACTGGTGGCGCTAAAAAAAGGCGGCCGCGAGTTTGCTGCTGAAATAAGCCTTAGCCCGCTTACTACTGAAGAGGGCCTGTTGGTATCGGCTGCGGTACGCGATATAAGCACCCGCTTACAATACGAAGAAACCCTGCGGCGCAATAACCAGGAACTGCAACAAAAGAACAGCGAGCTGGAACAGTTTGCCTATGTTGCCTCGCACGACTTGCAGGAACCGCTGCGCACCGTTATCAGCTTCATAGAGCTGCTACAGAAAGAACACAACGAAACCTTTACCGAAACCGAGCGGCAATACATGCATTATATCGTAGCCTCGGCACACCGTATGAAGGGCCAGATTAAAGCACTGCTCGACTACTCGCGTATTGGTCGCGGGCAAAAGCAGGCAAAGGTGAACGTGAACGAAGTGCTGCAGGAAGCCTTGCAGGAACTTCAGCCTCTGGTTCGCTCTACCGATGCCACGGTAACTGTTGCCAACATGCCGGAACTAAAAGGTTACCCGCAGGACTTAAAGCTGTTGTTTCAGCACCTAATTGGTAACGCCCTTAAGTTCCGTTCGCCGGAGCGGAAACCGCGCATAAAGATTGAGGTAGAACCCACCCGAGGCGCTTACCGGTTTTTTGTAAGCGATAACGGCATCGGCATACAAAACGAATACCTCGACAAGATCTTTATCATCTTCCAGCGATTGCACAACCAGGAACAATATGATGGTGCAGGCATTGGCCTGGCCCACTGCCGCAAGATTGTTGAGATGCACGGCGGCAGTATTTGGGCTGATTCGGAATTTGACAAAGGGAGTACCTTTTACTTTATAATACCCACGAACCCATGATACTAAAAAAGAAACTGGAGCGCGTTGTATTAATAGACGACGACGAATCGACCAACTTTTTACATGAGCGCCTGATTACCCGCAAGGCCTGTACCGAAGACATTGCTGTTTTTCAGAGCGCTGAAAAAGCCCTGGATTACCTACACGTTAAACAACCGGTTGAAGCCGACAGTCCGGTATTGATATTCCTGGACATCAATATGCCCCGCATGGACGGCTGGGACTTTTTGGAGCGCTACCGCAGCAGCAAGGATATAGCCCGCCCTAATCATGTGGTTATTATGCTTACCACCTCGCTTAACCCCGATGACCGCACACGTGCCGGCACGTATAAAGAGGTAGCTGGGTTTTACAGTAAACCCCTTACCCCCGAAATACTGGACGAAGTGCTGCACGAGCATTTTGGCGCTGAGAAGGAATAAGCGGCGCAAAATTTTAGCGCTGCTTTAGCGTTTCATTTTACCATGAAAGCGCTTTTACTCCTTCTTATTTCGGCACTTGGTATGCAATTGTACACCGGGTGCAGTCCTGTTACAGCTGCTGCAAAGGTTGAAGACGCTGAAACAGATTCCTTACAACGGAAGCTGGTACAACATTGCCGGGCACTTAAACAATACGCTACCGCTAACCATGCCAATACCACCTACGGTGTGCTTATTGATATGAGCGTGCCCAGCAGCCACAATCGTTTTTTTGTGGTAAACCTGCAGCGCGATTCGGTGTTGTTTAAGGGGCAGGTGGCCCACGGACAAGGCGACGACTACCGCCGCGAGGAAGTAGTATTCAGCAATGTAGTGGGCAGCAACTGCAGCAGCGAAGGCCGATATCGCATCGGGCTTAAATACAACGGCGACTTTGGCCTGGCGTATAAACTGCACGGGCTTGATACTACCAACAGCAATGCCTTTAAGCGCTTTGTGGTGTTCCACTCGCACAGTTGTGTGCAGGATGTGGAAGGCACCGCTATTTGCCGCAGCGACGGTTGCCCTACTGTTTCGCCCTACATTTTGCGCCGCACCTCGGCGCTAATCGATTCGGCCGATAAGCCTATACTGATGTGGATTTACAAGTAGCTTTACGGATTAGAAGCATCTAAATATATTTGGCGCTTAAACCAAACTAAAGCCGTATGCGCCTGCTTAAATCCCTTGCCTTTGTATTGCTTGTTGCCCTTGCCAGTTGTGGCGGCGGCGGAGAAAAAAAGAACGAACAGAAACAGGGCAAAGGCGGCGTTAAGTACGGGGGCATTTTTCGCTATAACGAAACCGAGTATTTAAAGAACCTTTTTCCGCTGGGTATTACCGAGGTTGTTAGCCACCACATTGTTACCCAGGTATACGAAGGTCTGGTTGGGTTTGACCAGAACGATATGACCGTTAAGCCGGTGCTGGCCGAAAACTGGACCGTGGATTCCTCCGCAACGCAGTACACCTTTAAAGTACGCAAGGGCGTAATGTTTCACGACGATGCTTGTTTTAAGGATGGCAAAGGTCGCGAGCTAAATGCGCAGGATGTTGTTTACTGCCTGAACATGCTTTGCAAGCCCGACCCTAAAAACCAGGGTTACAGCTACTTTCAGGATATTATTAAAGGCGCTGCCGCTTATCACAAGGCCTGGGAAGACGGCCAAAAACCAGAGGCTGTTGATGGTGTTGAAGCACTGGACGCTAACACCGTGCGCATTACCCTTACTAAACCTTATGCCGATTTTCTGACACGTTTGGCTTTACCATTTACGGCTGTTTATCCGCGCGAAGCCTATGAGTATTACAAAGGCGATTTGCTGACCCGCACGGTTGGAACCGGTCCGTTTGTGTTGAAGGCATTGAAGCAGGATGAAACCGTGCTGCTTACCCGCAACCCTAATTACTGGGGCAAGGATGAGTTCGGTAACCAGTTGCCTTATCTGGATGGCATCAAGATCTCGTTTATTAAAGAGGATAAGTCGGAGATGATGGAGTTCCGCAAAGGCAATTTGGATATGAAGTACCGCCTGCCGTTTGATATGGTAGACGAAATACTGGATGCCAACCAACAACTGAAAGGCGAATACAAGAAGTTTCAGTTACAGATTAAGCCCGAGTTTGCTACGCAGTTTTATGGTTTCCTGATACCGGACAAGGTGTTCGCCAATAAGAATGTACGCCTTGCCTTTAACTATGCTATTGACCGCGCCAGCATTGCCGATTACACGGCTAAGGGTGAAGGTGTGCCGGCGTTTGGCGGCATGGTGCCCGTTGGTTTGCCGGGTTACGATAACAACCTTGTTAAAGGTTACACCTTTGATGTAAAGAAGGCAAAGGACTACTTGGCCAAGGCCGGTTATCCGGAAGGCAAGGGTTTTCCGAAAGTTACACTGGAAATTAACAGCGGCGGCGGGCGCAACGAAAAAGTAGCCGAGGTAATACAGAAGATGCTGCAGGAGAACCTGAACATTGATGTGGAGATTACCCAATTAATGTGGCCACAGCACATTAATAATCTGGAGACCGGCAAAACCAACTTCTGGCGTTTGGGTTGGGTGGCTGATTATCCTGATCCGATCAACTTTTTGGAGAACTGTTATGGTAAAATTGTGCCGAAGACCATGGCCGAGAATGCGTATAAGAACTCGTTCCGGTATGTGAATGCCGATTACGATAAGTTGTTTGAGCAGGCTATGGGCACTACGGATGCTGTGGAGCGTAATAAGATTTACGCTAAGCTGGACCAGATGATTGTAGACGATGCGCCGGCCTTGCTTATTTATTATAGCAAGAACCGCCGTTTGTTGCAACCTTACGTAAAGAACTTTCCGAACAACGGTATGGAGTACCGGAACTTTAGGGAAGTGTGGTTGAACAAGTAGTAAGTTTTCAGTTTGCGGTCTACTGTTTACAGTTGAGTTTCAAGTTTAAAATTGAACAGCCGGAACAGTTTACGGTTTCCAGTCTACTGTTTTCAGTTGAACAGCCGGAAGAGTTCACGGTTGACGGTAACAGGCAGCGCTCCCTTTTAGTTTATCCACATCTACTTGTGCATGCTTGTGCACTTTTCAGCTTGTGCACAAGTTACAGAAAAATTCATATGACGGATTTTTGTGTTAAAACGAGTTGTTTTTGCCACAAAGTCACCAAGGCACAAAGAAGAGAAGGTAGGGAACTTTACACTCCTTTACACTTTTTGACCAGGATTTACAGGATTGTAAAGCGGATGACCAGGATAAATGTAGCGCAGGGTAGAAAACATACAGGTTTGCGCGAGCGAGCTAAGTAAGTTGTTCTTTTTACTCAAAGCGGCCGTTAGTCATCGGATGACTTCTTCCACAATAGGTGGTTTTGCAGAACAGGATGGAGCTTTGCCTCAAAAAGTCATCCGATGACTGGACGGTGCCCAGGGCTATGGAACTTTACACTCCTTTACACTTTTTGAGCAGGATTTACAGGATTGTAAAACGGATGACCAGGATAAATGTAGCGTTCGGTATTGTTCCTTAGGTACTCATGCCCGTCTGTGGGGACACAAACGGGGGCGCTTAAAATGGAGGGCAGAAATCAGAGATCAGAAAGCAGTTCGTCCGATAACCGGGTGGTGTTCATTGCAGCACTACCATTAACCCTATCACACTTGTTAAAATGGATTGGGTTTGATAGGGAATGATAGGAATTGATTGGTTGCAGGCATAGGCCTATCAACCCTATCATGGTGGGGCAAAGGAAGTTGCCGGGGATAGTGGTTTGGTGTTTCACAGGTATGTCAAAGACCGTTTTGGTGTTGTAAAGGTAATATAAAAGATTAAAAGTTTCAAAAAATATTTCGTTAAATATTGTTTGTTTGTTGTTTGGGGTTAGTTGTTTGTGGTGTGCCATCCTCTTTGCAAAGGATTACGCGCTTGTTGGTGGCGCTGTTTTGTTTATGGTTACAGGAAGCTATAACACCGACATGGCGGTTAAAACCTAAAGCACGGAGTCGTTCCTGCATAGGTTGGAGTATGTCTGTTGCGTGGAGGTTAGCGCTACAGTAGTAAACAGCCAGATCCTGAAACAAGTTCAGGATGACGCCTTCCTTTTTGTACCGGTAACTGTAGAAGTATGCCAACCTTCCAACAATTTATACAAAACCCGAAGCACGACGTCATTCCGGCGCAGGCTGGAATCTGTCTGTTTAAAACAGGTTAGTGCTTATGCGCAGGGGGGACAGCTCGGTACCGCCAGTACGTTATAGGTGAGCAACATCGCTGGGCATTAACTTTATAATGCTCCGGAACCAAAAGTATCGCCGGCGTTGATGTCGCCGGTGTCGTAGCCTTTTTTGAACCACTTTGTGCGTTGAGCGCTGGTGCCGTGGGTAAAGGCATCGGGTACTATGTAGCCTTGTGCTTCTTTCTGCAATTTGTCGTCGCCGATGGCGTTGGCGGCATTGAGAGCTTCTTCGATATCGCCTTCTTCCAGTATGTTTTTCATTTGCTGGGCATGGTGGGCCCATACACCGGCGTAGAAGTCGGCCTGCAGCTCCAACTTAACCGATAGTTTGTTCATCTCCGTTTCGCTGAGGCGGCCGCGCATATTGTCCACCTTGCCCGATGTGCCCAGCAGGTTTTGTACATGGTGGCCAACTTCGTGCGCAATAACATAGGCCATGGCAAAGTCGCCGGGGGCGTTAAAGCGCTCCTTTAGTTCATCGTAAAAGCTGAGGTCGATATAGACTTTTTGGTCGGCCGGGCAGTAAAAAGGACCCATAGCCGAAGAAGCGCCTCCGCAGGCGCTCTGTACTTCGCTGCGGAACAGTACCAGTTTTGGCTCTACATACTGCATACCATTTTCTTCGAACAGTTTATGCCAAACATCCTCGTTATCGGCCAGCACTACCTTTACAAATTTGGCGGCTTCATCCTCAGCGGGATTGTTAGGGGCGGGTTGTTCGTTGGCATAACCGGGTTCGGTGCCCGTTTGTTGCAGCAATTGCAAGGGGTTTTTACCTAACAACAGGGCCAGGATAATTACAATTACGGTACCTGCCCCACCCAGGGCAATACCACGGCGGCCGCCACCGCTGCCGCGCATATCTTCCACATTATCGCTTTCGCGCCGTCCTCTCCACTGCATAAGCCTTTAATTACAAATACAAATATCTTTAAAATAATGCAATGGGTTTACAGGTGGGTGGTGCTATCAGTACGTAGCGGCTGTACATCGTAGTACACCCAACCTTCGTTGCCTATTTGTTGCAGGGGTATAAGCGTAAAGCGCCGGGCCAGTTCCTCGCGCGGCCAATCGCGGAAGAGGATAATTTTATCGCCTGTGGCAATGCTATCGGGCCCGGTAATGCTGACTTTTTTGCCGCCATTGCTCATCATTTCCTGATAGCAGTTATAAACGCAACGCTCGCCCTGTTTATCAGCGTAGTTGTTTACTACAAAATGATAATAGGGTAACTGGGTTTTGCCTTTTGCCACGTGCTGAAAGGTACGGCAGGCCTGCGAGTAGTCTTCTTCCCACCAATCGCCTTTGGGGAAATAGAAATGATCGACATTGTTAAAGTAAAAAAGGCTAACGGGTGTAAGTGTTATAAAGGCTGCCATCCACCAGCCGGTATTGGGCGATAGCCTACCAGCCCCACCTTTCAGGCTTTCGTAAAGCACCAGTAAAAACGCACCGGTTAGTATGGCCAGAAAGGGAAACAGGGGAGCTGCGTAATGCGATAATTTGGTTGCCGCCGAGCTTACCACTAATAGAAATGCAAAACCGGTAACCAGCGCAAATACATTTAACCGGTGCAAGCGGTTATCGGTAAAAAATAAGGCAGTCAGCAGAATGGCAGGCAGCAGGTATTTCCAATTGCCGAGGGTAAACTGCCATAACTCGGTAAAGTAAAAACCAAAGGGGCCGGTGTGCCCTTCGTTGGCGGCGGCATAACGTCCGCCCAGTTCATTCATCCAAACGGCATGAAGATAACCGGGGTTCAGGCTTTCGCGCAAAAAATAAAAGCCTACACCAAAAACAAGAAAAATGGCCAGGCCTATATACGAAGATGAATTTTTGAGAAAGGGCAACAGCTTTTTACGAAACAGCACGTATAGCAGCAGGCCGGGTGCCAACATCATACAGGCTATACCCTTGGTTAGCACTGCCAGGGTAAGCAACACAAAGAACCAAAGCAAATGCTTAGACTGCTGTTTTTTATCCCCGGCTTCGGTAGCCAGGAACAGCTCAAGCGAAAAGGCAGTAGTAAACAGTACCAGCAGCGAATCGTATTCGCCTGTGCGTACCACGTGGTTGCGTATATAACCCGGGAAAGTAACCAGGGCCAGCACTGCGAAAAAGGAAAACAGATAACTGCGGGCATACCGGCCCAGCACAAAAAACAGATACAGACACAAGCCCAGGGCGGCCAACGCAGAAGGCAAGCGGATGCTTATTTCGTTAAAACCAAGCAGCTTAATAAAGGGCTGCATAAGCCACAACAACAAGGGCGGCTTGGTATTGCCCATATCGGGTTCGCCGAAGATGGTAGCTACAATGTAGTGGTGGCTTTTGCTCATATCGAGCGCATTGCTGGCCATAATGGATTCGTCCCACTGGCGGAAGGGCATGTAATCCATGTGCAGGAACAAGGGGAAATAAATGGCAAGCAGCAACAGGGCAAGAAGCGTGTATTTGCTTGATAGTGTTTTAGGTATGGGCATAGAACAAAGGTCAGAAAAAATAGATTAAATCTTAAAAAAGCCTACACCATACCAACTTAATGTGGCTATCGTTGTATCTTCATTATGGAAACATGGCAGCCTGGCTATCTTCGATTTAAGAAAAACCGGGTTGTGCCGGCGTGCGGTGTTGTTACCGGAGCGTTAAAATGGAATTGTACGTAAGGAATGCAGGGGATACAGTATAACGAACTCATACATAAACTCGATAAGTTTATTCGTAAGTATTACACGAATCAGCTTTTACGGGGTTTGATCTTTAGTGCAGTATATGTGCTGGGCTTGTTTTTGCTTATTAACGTAGCCGAGTACTATCTGTATTTATCTCCTGCGCTACGCAAGGTGTTGTTTTACGGCTTCCTGTTGTCCTCGGCCTTGTTTGTGGGCCGGTTTGTATGCCTGCCTTTGTTGCACTACTACCGCCTGGGTAAAATTATAAGCTATGAGCAGGCAGCGCGCATTATAGGCACCCACTTTACCGATGTAAAGGATAAGTTGCTGAACGTTTTGCAACTGCACCACGAAGCAAGTAAAAGCGATGCCGCTTTGTTGCTGGCCGCTATTGACCAAAAGGCAGTTGAATTAAAGCCTGTAGATTTTTCGTTTGCCATTGATTTAAGCAAGAACCGCAAATACCTGCGCTACCTGGCACCGCCGGCGCTTATTTTGTTGTTCATCATTATAGCTGCACCCAATGTAATTAAGGAGGGCACCAAGCGCCTGCTGCATAACGATACGTATTACGAGCGCGAAGCACCCTTTAAGTTTGTAGTGCTGAACAAAGAATTGAAAGCGCTGCAGTTTGAGAACTTTGAACTACAGGTACAAACCGAAGGCGATGCACTGCCTGCAGAGGTGTTTATTGAAACCGATAAAACCAGTGCCAGGCTAAAGAAGAAGAGCGCTAACCTGTTTACTTACGAGTTTACCAACCTGCAAAAGTCAACCAACTTCCGTTTTACCGCCAATGGGTTTAACTCGCCCGAGTTTAAACTGGATGTAGTGGCGCGCCCGGTAGTAGCAGGTTTTGAAGTAGCCTGCGATTATCCCGCATACACCGGCAAGCCCGATGAGGTGTTGAAAAACCTGGGCGATTTGGTTGTGCCCGAGGGCACCAAACTTACCTGGCGTTTTAATACGCAAAATGTAGAGCGTATACAGATTGGTATGGGCGATTCGCTGTATACTGCCAAGCGCGCCGGCGATGAGGCGTTTACGTTTAGCAAAACAGTTTTCCAGAGTGCGCAATATGTGCTGAAGGTTTCGAACAACAGTGTGCAGGATGCTGATAGCGCTTTGTACTCGCTGAATGTATCGCCCGATTTATATCCGGTAATTAATGTGGAAGAGAAAAAAGACTCGGCTACGCAGAAATACTTTTACTACGGTGGCGAGGTAAGCGATGATTATGGGGTTCGCCGCTTAACCTTCAACTATGCTTTAACGCGGGCCGATTCAACAGAGCCATCGTTGAGCAAAAGCGTTGATGTGGCTTTTACACCGGGGCTGGCTTCGCGGTTTACCTATTACTGGAGCCTGAGCGATTTTGGTATTAAGCCCGGCGATAAGCTGAGCTACTATTTTGAAGTGTGGGATAACGATGGCATACACGGCAGCAAGAGTTCGCGCAGCAACCTGATGACCTTGTTGATGCCAACCATGAACGAGCTGAACAAGGAAATTGCCAAAGACAATAATGAGTTGAAAGACGACCTGAAGCAAACCATGAAAGACGCCAAGGACCTGAAGAAGGAACTGGAGAAGATGCAGGATAAGTTGATGGATAAGAGCAACCTGAACTGGGACGATAAGAAGAACCTGCAGGAGAATATTGATAAGCAGAAGGCCATGCAGGAGCAGTTGAAGGAGATGAAGGAGAAGATGGACCAGAATTTTGAAAAGCAAAATGAGTTTAAGGATGTATCGGAGAGTATAAAGGAGAAGCAAAAGAATTTGCAGGAGTTGTTCGACAAAGTGATGGACGACGAGATGAAGAAGCTGTATGATAAGCTGGAGAAGATGCTGGAACAGTTGCAGAAAAAAGATGCACTGGACAAGATGGAAGACATGCAGGCCAACAACGAGAAGCTGGAAAAAGAGCTGGACCGCATGTTAGAGCTTTTCAAGAAGTTGGAAATGGAGCAGAAGATGGAAGAAACCATCCAGAAGCTGGATAAGCTGGCTGATAAGCAGGACCAATTGGCCAAGGAAACGGAGAAGAACCAGGACAATAAAGGCAATACGAAAGATCAGCAGAAGCAACAGGAGTTGAAAGAGCAGCAGGAGAAGTTGAACCAGGAAACCAAGGAAGCGCAAAAGGATATTGACGACCTGAAGAAGTTGAACGAAGAGACCAAGAGCGGCCTGGATATGAAAGAGACCGAGCAAAGCATGGACAATGCTGAAAAGCAACAGCAGGATGCCCAGCAGCAAATGAACCAGAACCAAAACAGCAATGCCTCGAAGAATCAGAAGAATGCTGCCAATAACATGAAGAATGCCGCCCAGAAAATGAGCGACATGAAGAACCAGATGGAGCAGGAGCAGGAAGCTGAGGATATGCAGGCTATCCGCCAGTTGCTGGAAAACATAGTGAAACTATCGTTTGACGAAGAAAAACTGATGGCCGATGTAAAAGCCACCAACATCAACAACCCCAAGTACGTGGATTTGATGAAGGAGCAACAACGCATACGCGAGAACTCGAAGATGGTGGAGGATAGTTTGTATGCTGTAGCACGCCGGCAGGAAAGTATTAAGAGTTTTGTAACGAAGGAGATTACCAACGTAAACAAGTTTTTGGGTAAGAGCATTGATGATATGGAGGACCGCAATGTGGTGCGCGCCCTGGGTAATCAGCAGTTTGTAATGACGGGTTACAATAACCTGGCGCTGATGTTGAGCGAGGCTTTGCAGCAAATGCAGCAGCAAATGAGCGAGCAACAACAGCAACAACAAAATGGCTCGCCTAAGATGTGTATGAAGTGCAAGAAACCCGGCAATGGTTTACCAAACCTGAGTAAAATGCAAAAGCAGTTGAATGATAAGATCAATCAGTTGGGCGAGCAGATGAAGAAGGAAGGGCAAGGGCAGAAGTCGGGCGTAGGACAGGGGCAGGGTTACAGCAAAGAATTTGCTGAAATGGCCCGCATGCAGGAGCAAATACGCCGCGAACTTGAAAAGATTAATGCCACGGAGAATAAGGACGGAAAAAATCCGCTGGGTAACCTGGGCGATGCTATCAATAAAATGAAGCAAACGGAGGAACAACTGGTAAACAAGCAACTAACTACCGAAATGCTGAAACGTCAGCAGGATATTACCGTAAAACTATTAGAGGCAGAAAATGCTCAGCGTCAACGTGATGAGAAGCCGGAGCGGGAAAGTAATACGGGTAAGGATGCACCGCGGACATTACCGCCTTCGATAGAAGAGTATTTAAAGGCCAGACAGAGCGAAACGGACTTCTATAAGACTGTTCCGCCCGCGTTGAAGCCTTATTATAAGAGTTTGACAGAAAAGTATTTCCGTAACATTACCTCGCCTACGCCGTAAAAGGTTTAGATGTTTAAACAGGTATTTGGAATTTTGATATAGATAGTTTTAGTTTACCTTCGCAACGCATTTTTAAATAGTGAAAGTCCTTAAGTTAACATCCCGGCCCGAAAACATCTCTGTAGTAGAGAAGTTTATCGATGACTTAAAAGGTGAATTAAACATTGGCGACGATGTTTATGGCAATATCCTTATTTCGCTAACCGAGGCGGCCAATAACGCCATTATACACGGTAATAAATGCGATGAAAAGAAAGAAGTATCCATTGAATACGGTGTAGACGGCCGTGGCAAGAACCTGACCTTTATTATTAAAGACCAGGGCCCCGGATTTGACTATAACAACCTGCCCGATCCCACAGCTCCGGAGAACCTGGAAAAAACAAGCGGCCGCGGTGTGTTTTTAATGATGCAACTGGCTGATATGGTGGTGTTTTCCGATAACGGCGCTACCGTGGAAATGAGTTTCCGCATATAACTTCAACCAATTTTTACTGCAATTACTTACAGTACGGTAGTGTGCTATGCTGAGGCTATATCGTCGTTCAACTCTCCGCTAAGGATAGCCTCGATAATATAACGGGACACCATGCCTACAGCAGCGGTTACTACCAATTTACCCAGGAAGCTGTTTTTACGCATACCGAATATTACCAGGGTGGTTACCGAAACATAGCGTAGCAGTGTTTTTTTATCTATCTGCCCGATGTATTCCTTTACCATACCGAACACCTGTTGGGCCATTTCCTCTATTTGCTCAAAGTGGATGCGTTCGCCATCAGCACCGCCTGCGGTAAATTCGGGTTCATAGTTCTCATCCTGCTCGTTGCCCTGTTGTTCTCCGCGGTTATCGCGCTTTCTGTTTCCCTTCATCATATTATCTGGTTTTATGTGTGTTTGCAATAAAAGGTTACGGCCTCATTCCGAAGGAACTAAGCCGTAACCCAACCTAAACTCCAAAACGACCACCATTGCGGATGCAAGGCGGTATATCATTTCCCGGTTAAGCTGTTCGGGGTTGCTTCTAAAAATGTACCTGTGTTGTATAGCACTGTATAGCAACTAATGAGCAAGGATAGCGCCATTACCAGCCCGGGCACTGTGGCAGGAATGTGTACAAAAGCTATGTACCCCGCGTTAGCATGATAAAGAACCATACATGGAAAAAGCCTGGCAGTATTTAGATAATTACTTTGATAAACTATCGGTAACAGCCACGCGGATATTCGGGCATTGGCTGGTGTTTATAATGGCATTGGGTATTATAGCTTACTGGATGTTGGGTAGAGATTGGCATACTACAACAGCGGTTGATGCCATCCGCGATTTTATATTGTGCGTTACATTCCTCAGTTTTTTTATCATTCAAAAATCGTTCAGCCGGTTTTCGAAAGCGTTGCAATTAAAGTTGGATGAACTGGTGGCCACGCAAGAAAAAGCACGCAACGATTTAATAAAAGCAGAAGATAAAACCGAAGCCGAACTTACCGAAATGAGCAAGGAACATGAAAAGCTGCTAAAGCAAAAAGGCAACGAAAAGCGCGGTTAGCACTACTGACGCGGATGACGCAGGTACGCAATTTCATCATCACCGGCACGCAGGTCGTGCTTGCTTTCCTTACCATTTACATTTTCCATTTGTTTACGTGCCATAGATGTTACCATTTGGTTTGGCAACAGCGTGCTCATTACAATTTGTTTATTTACACCGGGGCCCATAGCATGTGGTTTACCTTCCATTAAAGCTTTGTAGCCGGCTTCGGCAACTGCCGCCGCTGAAGATGGATTGCTTTGCGCTGCGACCGTAAATTGTGCATTTGCCTTATTAAAAAAGTCGGTATCGGTAGCACCGGGTATAAGTGCAGTAATGGTAATGTCGGTATCGTTCATTTCGTTGATCAGCGAATCGGTAAAGGATAACACAAATGCTTTAGTAGCGGCATATACACTAAGCAGGGGCGTAGGCTGATACGAAGCGATGGAAGCCAGGTTCAGTATTTTACCCCGGTTTTCTTTCAGCATTTCGCGCAGGAAGTGTTTAGTGAGCTGCACTACAGAAATAATATTGAGATTGATAATGGCTAATTCCTTCTCGAAAGAAGTATCGGTAAAGAAACCGTGCTCGCCCATGCCGGCATCGTTTACCAGCACATCAACTTTTAAACTTAGTTCACAGCAATAGGCGCAAATTTTATTGGCTTCGCCGGGCACCGCAAGATCTACCACAATGCTATGCACTTCGTGTGCACCCAGGCCGCGCAGTTCCGCTGCTGTTTTTTGCAGGGTTTCATCGCTGCGTCCGCAAATGATAAGTGCGTAATGATCGCGGGCAAACAGTTTGGCTAATTCGTAACCAATGCCGCTGGTAGCGCCGGTAATTAAGGCAGTTTCGGTTGTCATGGTATTCGGTTTTACAGGAGGTGCTAAAAAAATATGCCCGTTGGCAGGCGTTACCTCCGCCCTTGTGCAGCAGCTAACAAGTTGCTAATTAATTTATTGTAAATCATAGGAATCAAATTCCTCAAAACGGGAGACGAAGGAAAGGCTGCTACTGGGCGGGGCTGTTGTGGTACAATGTTTTAATAAACCGCCTGCACAAATAAATCAGTTAATAAAATGGATAACAGTCTTGTAACCCCTTCAACTTTTTCCCCCGCCTATGACATTATAGTTTTTTCGCATTTACGTTGGGAGTTTGTTTTTCAGCGTCCACAGCATATCATCAGCAGGTTAGCTAAAAAGTACAATGTGTTGTTTGTGGAAGAACCGGTTGCGTATAACGAGACCGAGCGCAACACCTATAACAACTTTAACCCAATGCCCGGTGTTACCGTTTGGCAGCCGAGGGTAAAATCAATAAACGCTATGCCTGCTTTACTGAACCAGTACCTGGGAAACACCGAACAGGCTACGGCCTGGTTTTACTCTGCTGCCTTTGTGGATGTGTTGAATAAATTCAGTTTCCGGAAGGTGATATATGACTGCATGGATGAGCTAACGCTTTTTCAGGGTGCACCGCAAGAGCTGCAGGATCAGGAGGAACAATTATTAGCGAAGGCGCATGTAGTATTTACCGGCGGTAAGCTATTGTTTGAAGCCAAGAAGAAGCGCCATGCGAACGTGTATTGTTTTCCGAGTTCGGTAGATGTAAAGCATTTTCAAAAAGCGCTGAATGGCATTGAAGTGCCGGCGGATATGAATTTTAAAAGGCCGGTTATTGGTTACTACGGAGTAATTGATGAGCGTATTGATTATGATTTAATAAGGGAGTCTGCCGCGCTAATGCCTGACGTGAGTTTTGTAATGATTGGCCCGGTTGTGAAGGTAGACCCGGCCCATTTACCGCAAGCTGCCAACCTGCATTACCTGGGTATGAAGCCATATGCGTACTTACCGCATTATCTGAAGGGAATGGACATAGCCATGATGCCATTTGCGCTGAACCCTTCCACGAAGTTTATTAGTCCGACGAAGACACTGGAGTATATGGCGGCGCATAAGCCAATCATCTCTACGCCTATATATGATGTGATACGCGATTACGGTTCGTTTATTGAAATTGTTGCCAATGCACAGGGATTTGCGCATGTGGCAAGAAAAATTTTAAGCGCCACCTGGGAAGCGCGTCCGCAGATGGTGAAATCGTACACCACGATACTAAACAATACCTCCTGGGATATTACGGTGCAGAAGATGGATCAACTGGCAAAACCGGAACGTGTATGCGACAAGGCTATGATATCGTAATTATTGGTGCGGGTATTTCGGGAGCTGTATTGGCACAACAGGCAGCGGCGGCAGGTAAAAAAGTACTGGTGCTTGAAAAGCGCAACCACATTGCCGGTAATTGCTATGACTATATCGACGAGAATGATGTACTGGTATCGAAGTACGGCGCTCATCTGTTTCATACCAACGATGAGGGCGTATGGGAATATGTAAACAGATATGCCAGTTGGTACCCCTGGGAGCACCGTGTATTGGCTATGGTGGATGGAGAGTTGGTGCCCGTGCCAGTAAATATTACTACCGTAAACAAGTTGCTGGGCACAAACATCAACAACGAGGAAGAAATGAAAAAGTGGTTGGCAGAGAATACTGTAAGCTACAGCAACCCAACCAATGGTAAAGAAGCAGCCCTATCAAGAGTTGGCGAGTATTTGTACGAGAAGATGTTCAGGCATTATACCAAGAAGCAGTGGGATAAATACCCCGAAGAATTAGATGCTTCGGTATTGAACAGAATACCCGTGCGTACTAACCATGATGACCGGTATTTTAGCGATAAATACCAGGCCCTGCCCCAAGGAGGCTATACACAGTTGTTTGAACGCCTGCTTGATCATCCGAACATAGAGGTAAAGCTGAATACCGATTACTTTGATGTAAAGGATAAGATAAGCGGTTATGAGAAGTTGATCTATACCGGACCAATTGATAGGTTCTTCAATTTTGCCTATAGCGAATTGCATCCGTTAGAATATCGCTCCATCAATTTTGTAAGCGAAACTGTAGAGGCGGAATACTTTCAACCAAATTCGGTAGTTAATTACCCTGGCAAAGAGGTTGGGTTTACCAGGATTATTGAATACAAACATTTTGGTAATCAGCAATCGAAGCGCACGACTATTGTAAGAGAGTACACTACCGATGAAGGTGAGCCGTATTACCCGGTACCAACGGAAAAGAACAGGCAAACCTATGAGCTATACCGCAAGGCCGCTGAGACATTACCTGATGTGTACTTTGTGGGCCGCTTAGCTAATTACAAGTACTTTAACATGGATCAGGCATTTCGCAATGCACTGGATGTGGCGGCAGACTTGTTCGGAACCGTTGAAGGCCATCAAATAAGTATTTCAAAACGGGTAAAATGAAAAAACCATTGTTCAGCAGTTTTTTTATGGCAGGGTACGAATGTGCCGACCATTTGAACTGTTATGGCAACCGGGTAAATCTGCTGCAGCTAACGCAACATGATGTGCAGGCACGTAACGATTACCGCATTTTGAAGCAACTGGGTATTAGTACGGTACGCGAGGGTATTTGCTGGAGTGCTGTGGAGACCTATCCCTATCACTACAATTTTGAAGAGGTTCAACACCGGATTGCTGCGGCCGAAGAATATGGTATGCAGCAGATATGGGACTTGTGTCATTTCGGCTTTCCGGATGATTTGTATCCCACACATCCGCATTTTACCAAACGTTTTGTGGCTTTGTGTAAGGCCTTTTGTGAAGTGTACAAGAATTGTTCGAGCCAACGATTGTTGGTAGTGCCTATTAATGAGATAAGCTTCTTGGCTTGGTTGGGAGGTGAAGCAAAGGGTACCGCACCATTTGCCGTGAACAGTGGTTACGAGGTGAAATATCAATTATGTAAGGCAGCCATTGCGGGCATAAAAGAAATTAAGAACTGTTTGCCGGATGCAGTGGTGTTAACATCGGAGCCCTTGATAAAGGTGCATGCTGAAAACGAAACGGAGCAGGCTGCGGCAGACAGATATAATGAATACCAATACCAGGCAACGGATATGCTATTGGGAAGAATGTGTGCGGAATTGGGAGGAAGGGAAGAATATGTAGATGTGTTAGGGCAGAACTATTATCCGAATTGCCAATGGTTATTAAACGGGCAGCAACTGGAATGGCCTGAGTTAACACAGAAACGCATACCCTTAACCGGATTGTTGTTACAAACGCAGCAACGCTACAACAAACCCCTTTGGTTAAGCGAAACCAGCGGCACAGATATTAAGCGTGGCCCCTGGCTGCGCGAAATAGCACTGGCCTGCCGCGATGTGATGGCTAAAGGTGTGGAGATGCATGGTATTTGTATCTATCCTATTATTAACCGGCCCGATTGGGATCATCCTGATCAACTGCATCATAGTGGCTTGTGGGATTGTTTACCAGGCGGAGAGCGGGTATTGGATAAAGCTTATTACGAGGTAATTTATGACTTAATGCACGGATTGGGCTTGCAACCATACAGCGCACCTGACCCCAGGATAGTTGAAGAACCTGCCATGCCGGCCTAAACTACAGTTACCGGTAAATTTCTATTTTCAGGGATGCCAAATTTTCATCCGGCGCTGCGCCGCGTGCTGTTTATCATTAACCTGACTGATGTGAGCAAAACGGATTTGCGCACGGGAAGGAAAGTGAGTAATTTTTTTTCGCGGCTTACTAACTTTTTATGGGGCTACAAGTTTCCCGGATTTTATAAGGTGCTAAAGCGGGAGGTACTTTCCACAGAAGGCCATCAGATACCCATTAAGATTTTTATACCGAAGGAAAGCAAAGAACCTTTGCCGGTGTTTATGTATTACCATGGTGGCGGTTTTGCCTATGGCACGTACGATACCAAGCCCAATGTTTGCAAAGCTATTGCGGTAAAGGCCAATTGCATTGTTGTATCAGTTGATTACCGCTTGTCGCCCGAGCATCCTTTCCCAGCTGCTATTAACGATTGCTATGAAGCCACCCAATGGGTAGCGGAACATGCCGGGGAGTTTGGTGGAGACGGGAAGCGGATAGCCGTAGGAGGCGAAAGCGCAGGGGGTAATTTATCGGCTTGTGTGAGTGTGATGGCGAGAGACAAGGGAACGCCCAAAATTTTGCATCAAACGCTTTTATATCCTGCCGTGGATATGACCATGAGCGAACCAAGCATTGAAAAAAACGGGCAAGGTTACATGCTTACCAAGCCGTTGATGGTAAAATTCAGAACGGCGTATGTGCCCAACGAGACCGACAGAAGAAATACCTATTGCTCGCCCACCTTTGCTGATTTAAAAGGTTTGCCGCCGGCGCTGGTGATAACGGCAGAATACGATCCGCTGGTGGATGAAGGCAATAAGTATGCGGAGAAGTTAAAGGCAGCAGGTGTGCCCGTACGGCATAAGCAGTTTAATGATACCATACACGACTTTACGCTGATGATGCCAACCGTATTGCCCGAAGCAATCGAATCGATGGAGATGGTGGTGGAAGAAGTACGCAAGGCTTTGAGTGAGGCTTAAACCATTAACCTTTAAATAGTTTTTTAAGCGCACGGTAAGGGGCCATTAACTTGTTGCCGATACGGTAATCGGGGGTTTCGGCTAATTGTTTGCGTTCGTAAAAAAGTTTTTCGTATTCGCGGCGCACGGTTAGCGCATGTTTGGCCCATACGTGTCTGTATAACAATGATAAGTTTTTATTGGCCTGTTGAAATGTCCGGGAACTTGAACGCACCCTAACCTGAAATAGGATTTGCGGTATGTGTAATAGGCGCCACCCATCTTCGGTTACCCTTATCCAGAATTCCCAATCTTCGAGCCCCGGTTTACTCATAAATGTATCGAAGTAGCCGCTTTTTTCGAAGACGGATTTGCGTATAACTGAGCACATAGCCACCTGGTTGTAAAGGAGTGCCTTACGGATATCGAAGTCATCTTGAACTTTTATACCCGTTTGTTCACCAAAAAACTGCAGATCCCCATATACGGCACCTATCTGGGGATGCTGATCGAAAAAAGGCAAGGCTATCGTAAGTGCTTCCGGCATAATTTTATCATCGGCATCTAAAGGAACTATGAATTGTGCGTTGGAGCGCTTAATGGCTTCGTTGCGCGCCACGGCTGGTCCAGCGTTTTCCTGTATCAACACGGTAACCTTTTCCTGCTTAGCAAGCAGTTCCAGCTTTTCTTTCGAGGACTCATAGACAGAGCCATCGTCTATTATCCAGATATCATAATCGCGGTAACTTTGACTGCGAATGGAGGCAATGGTAGCATCGATAGTATCTGCACTATTATAAAAAGGTATTACGAATGACACGTTTGCCATGGCTGCGGTACAGGTTTAATTATTTTAAGAGCGCAACGAAACTATCAATCATTTTTTTAGCACTAAAGCTGGCGTTCACCCGTTGTTGCAAAGCAAGGCCGGTTTGCAACGCTACAGTTTTATCTTCAAGAAGCGACTTAACTTTCAGAGCAAAGTCATTGGCATCACCGGAATTAAACAGGTAGGGGTAATCGGAACCCAGGACATCGGCAATAGCATCGATGTTATTAGCCACTACGGGTAAACCGGTTTGCATATATTCTAAGATGCTATTAGGGCAACCTTCGGAAAGGGAAGAAAGCACGCCTATAGTACAGGCCCTAAGCAAACCTGAGACATCGTTGCAACTACCGGTAAAAATTATTTCGTTAGCTAGGCCCAGATCAAAAGCAAGGGCTTTGACCTGGTTACGCTTGTTAGCATCGCCACCGGCACCAACAAAAACGCAGATTACGGAAATGCCTTGTTGCTTTAGAAGGTGGACGCCGTTTATTACCGTAGCAAAGTCCTTTTCAGGAAAGAAGTTTGCCACCATAATCAAAACGGCCCGATTCTGTAGGTGTAGCTGCTGATGCCAGTATGCTACAGTATTTTTGGGTGCAACCTCCGACAATCCGTTATTGATAATTGTAATTCTCTTTTCGGATAAGCCAAACCGTTGCATCAAAAATTTTTTACCCGGGATAGAATTGGAAACGAACGTGAGCTGTTTTAGGGGCAACCATTTTTCGTAGGCGTGCGTTGATACATGGTCATCCACACTGCGCTGGTTCCAGAAAGATTGCGCTTTTATAAAGCGTGCGGCATGGGCTGTTAAGTAGTTAGGCCAAAAGGTAAAGGGAATAACCGCATGAAAGGAACCTCTGTTAATATACCGTATAAAGCTTAACAAGGCAGGCACTATGCGTTTGCGGCCTGGCATTACACTCATTTCGAAAGGCAGGATATAATGCGCTATACCTAATTGGTCCAGTTCGGCGATAAGGGGATAGTTACTGCCGGGCAGGTTAAAGCCACACACAGTTACTTTATATCCTTGTTCCTTCAGACCTTTAGCCAATAAAATGCCCTGGCTTTCGGCCCCGCCATAAGTTAGGAAAGGAAGAAAAATGAGAACCCGACGGTTGGCCTGCATGGTGCCTTTGCATTGACGTTAGTAGGACAAATTAATGCAAAAATTTTCGAACGCCGGGCAAAACCCATATAATTACACAATGCAGTCAAGCTATGTGATAGGTGATAAAAGTTTCAGGGCTTTGTTTAACGCGTCACTTAAATTTGAACAAGCCCCTGCAAGTGTTGGCCTGCAACAAATTTTTGGTGAAGATTGGTTTTCGGTTACTCAGTATTTATTAGGAAAACAATATTACCAAGAACGGATCAAGAAGATTTTTGACTCAGGCCAGAACTTTGTAGATGTGGGTTGTGGTATAGGCAACTGGACAAAGGCGGCTACGGGAATTTTTGAAACGGCAACAGGAATTGACATTAACGAAAACCGCATTGCCATTGCCCGCAAGTTAAGTGTAGGTGAGAATGCAGGTAATTTAAGCTATGTGGCAGGCAATGTAAAAAAGTTGCCGTTTGCCGATGCTTCATTTGATGGCTTGTTATGTTTTAACGTGATAACCTTTATTGATTTTCCGCATGAGGAATTGCTACAGGAATTAAGACGAATAGCACGACCCGGTGCTAAATTTTATTTAACCGCCCACGATACCGGGTTTTTATTCTGGTTAATCTACCAGGCTCTTTTAAACCGAAGCAGACCAAAAATGCGAACGGCATTGCAAGTAGCGAAAAACAACCTACGGTATACCTTGCTGAAGCGCGGCCGACCTACTTCTTTTTTTTCAAGATCCTACATCAATCCATTATTTAAAAAAACCGGTTGGGAATTACTTCAATGTGGCTTGGAGGGCGATTGTACAGCGAACAAGCAGGCATCCATTTTCAGGAAACGTTTTTTTGGTTGCCGTTTGATGAATGAATACATTTTGAAAGCAGTGTGATGGACAAGAAGCACTTTATAATTACTATAGATACTGAGGGGGATAATGCCTGGAATAAACCTTCAGAAATTACCACTCATAATGCCCGCTATCTGCACAGGTTTCAAGAGTTGTGCGAACGGTATCAAATGAAACCTGTTTATCTTACCAATTATGAAATGTGCGAAAGTCCTGTATTTCAGGAACTGGGGCGCCAGGCGCTTAAAAAAAACACAGCTGAAATTGGGGCACATTTACATGCCTGGTACTCGCCCCCTGCTTACCAGCTTACTGCAAACGATTATGCGTGCCTGCCTTATTTGATTGAGTACCCGCAACAGGTGATGGCCGAAAAACTTACCTATTTAACCAACCGGTTGCAGGAAGTTTTTGACACGAAAATGGTAAGTCACCGGGCAGGCCGTTGGGCTTTTAATGAAACCTATGCACGAGAGTTGGTAAAGCTTGGTTATAGAGTGGACTGTAGTGTAACTCCTTATGTTAGTTGGAAACACATGATGGGTGATCCGGCCGGTAAGGGCGGTACTGATTATAGGCTCTTTCCTTCACATGCTTATCAGATGGATTTGGATAACCTGCGTATAGCCGGCCACTCCGACCTGTTACAGGTACCTGTAACCATACGACCGCACAGCCGCAGGTATATATATACCACAGCCATTAAAAAACTATTTGGACCCGGAGTTGTTGTTGACCTGCTAAACAAGGTTTTTCCTTTCCCGGGAGAGACAGACCT
This sequence comes from Chitinophagales bacterium, assembly GCA_046329495.1. GTDB lineage: Bacteria > Bacteroidota > Bacteroidia > Chitinophagales > LD1 > Bog-950. The sequence goes on from JAXLUO010000001.1 coordinate 301,905, forward strand.
TGCCTGGCTACGACCGATACGTGGAAACATAAAAAATTTGTTGTGGTTGCTGAAAACCGCAACGGCGAACGAAGGGGTAGACTATGTGGAGTTTATGATTCACTCCTCGGAGTTTATGCCCGGTGGCAGTCCGTACTTTAAAACCGAGGAGGATGTAGAAGGTTTGTACAGTGATTTAGAAACATTATTTAGCGCTGCGCAGGCAAACTATAAAGGAACTACCTTAAAAGAGTACGCTGACTATTACAAAGCAATGCGTTAAAGAAAGCGTTGAATTATTGCTTCAGTATCGCTACACATTTTATCCAATAAAAAGTGCGAGTTCATACGTTCCTGATTTCGCAGTGCAATGACTTTTCGTTCCTCGTTGTGCTCAGCAAGCCAAAGAATGTTCTCTGCCATTTTTACCACATCTTTAACCGGTGAAAGGAAACGATAGTTATCTTCTCCAACTACTTCTTTGATGCCGTCAATATCTGTACCAACAACGGCCATACCGGCTTTCATGTTTTCCATCAGCCCATTGGGCATACCTTCGGCAGGTGAGCTTAATATGCCCAAGTCCATGGCGGTGTTAAGTCCGTCGATATCATTCACCGAGCCAAGCAGTTTTACGTACGGGTAAATATTTAAGGCAAAAATTTCATCAAGAATTGTTTGCGTAGTGTTACCAAACCTGCCAGGTAGAATCAGGTAAGGTTTACGGCCTTGTGCACTTAACTTATCAACTACTATTTTCCAGGCGCGTATCAAGGTTAGGTGGTCCTTGGTGCTGTGCAAGTTGGCTGTCATTACGGCTTTAAAATCCTGCTCTTTAACCCCAATTTTATCGAGCCATTGCGCTGCTGATGCCTGGGGCAAAGGTTCTTCAATGCCGTTTGGCACTACGAAGCAGTGGTCGGCAGGGAGGGAAAAGCGTTGTTGCAACTTAGCCAAGCCGTGGTGCGAATTAGAAATAAAACAGGAGATATTGCTGATGGCTTTGCGATCAATCCACGAATCGTTTTGGTAATTAATTACGCTCTGTTGCGACCATACACTACATCGCGCACCGCAAAACGGCTTCACTAAACCATTAATAAGATTTGGAATAAGGTTAAAGGAAATAATTACATCGGGACGGAAAGCTTTAAAGATTGGCGCATAGTGTGCAATTTGTTTGTAAAACAAAAAACGCTGTAACCGCCCCGTACTACCAATTATTTTGGTTGGAATGTTACGCGCCTGGCAAAATTGCAGTACCTTCTCATCTCCTCCTGAGCCACGCTCCATTACCCATACTTCGGTTTCGTAACCACGCTCGTTTTTGAAATAATCGGCCAACTTAAGTGCGTGCTTTTCAGCACCCCCTAAGTTGTATGAGTCAAAAAACACCAATACCCGCATAACTTGTATTTATAGCAGTTGCCAATTACTCTTCTGGTAAACAATACCCCACCTGCCGTCTAACACCTTTCCGTTACCAAAGAAGTTTCCATGCTCCACTTTCAGCTCGCCAGCAAAATTTATGTCATCGAACACATTAGTTAAATCGCTGCAGAATAGGTGAAAGTTATAAATGCCGGCAGGCAAGGGTAGGGCCGGTATGGTAATTATTAAAGTACCACTTTTACGGTCAGGAGAAAATCTGAAATCCTGTCCTAACGCTTCAGTAGTGGACAGGTGGAAAATATTGCGGTCGAAATCATCAACCACACGAAGCGAAAAATGCACGGTTGGATAATTACCCGGTACAGGAACATTAAAATTTACATGTATGCAAGTGTCCTGCCCGCTCATGGCATTGGTTATCGGTTTTCCGCTGGTATCAAAAAGGTCCCAACTGGTAAAGCGAATATTGCCATTACCGTTCCGTTCGGTTTTTTCGAGGCTTTTACCAAACTTGTTACTGTTGGCATGGAGATAAGCTGAAACAATTTTTTCGATAGGACCGTCATCAACCAATTGCCCCTGCTTTAAAAACACACCCCTTGTGCAAAGTTCCATTATTGAACTCATGTTATGGCTAACAAATAAGACGGTGCGACCACTACGGCTTACATCGTTCATTTTACCCAGACACTTGCGTTGAAATTCAATATCACCTACCGCCAACACTTCATCAACGATAAGGATTTCGGGTTCAAGATGTGCTGCTACAGCAAAAGCCAGGCGAACATACATGCCTGATGAATATCGCTTCACAGGGGTATCAATGTAACGTTCAACACCGGAAAACGCCACGATTTCATCAAACTTACTTCGTATTTCGGCACGGGTCATGCCCAATATCGCACCATTAAGGTAAATGTTGTCGCGACCCGATAATTCGGGGTGAAAGCCAGTACCTACTTCAAGCAAACTTGCAATGCGTCCCTTTACTTTAACGGCACCTTCAGTAGGCAAAGTAACCCGGGAAAGAATTTTAAGCAAAGTTGATTTACCTGCACCATTTTTACCAATAATGCCAACCACCTCACCCTGGTTAATTTTAAAGCTTATGTCCTTAATGGCCCAAACGTAGTTAGAGTGACCCTTATGCTCGCGGTCGTTCAATTCGCCCAACAGTAAGGCTGGATCCTTTTTACCGGTAACGCTTGCCCATGCACTACGCAGGTCTTCGGCTAAAGTAGATGCCCCTGTTAGCCCTAAGCGGTACATCTTCGATACGTTCTCAATTTGCAACACCGTACTCATACTGAATCAACAAAGGCTCTTTCGACCCGATTAAAGATGGTTAAACCGATAAAAAATAAAGCAAGCGACATAAGTGCACCGGGCCATAGTTGAGGCCAGCCGAAAACACCATGACCGGTGAAAGCAAAGCGTGTGCCTTCAATAACCGGGCACATAGGGTTAAGTAAAAACACTAAACGCCATTTGTTGGGCACAGTTGAAAGTGGGTATATTACAGGTGAAGCATACATATATAACTGTATGCCAAAACCCATTAAAAACTGTACATCCCTATACTTGATGGAAAGTGCCGAAACAAGCATACCTATGCCCAAACACGCGAGCACCATTATGAGTAGTAGCAGTGGAAAAAGCAAAGCGGTGCTGTTAATGGAAATTTCGGCACCGTTAATCAGATAATAGACAATCATGATAAAATACAAGCCCAGTTGTGCTGCAAATTTTACCATATTGCTGAGGGCCGTAGAAAGAGGCAACAAAATACGTGGAAAGTAAACCTTGCCAAAAATGGAAACGTTGTTTACAAACGTGTTTGAAGTAGCCAACAAACTGGTAGAAAAATACTGCCACATAACCACTCCGCCCATGTAAAAGAGTGCGGGGGGGCAGCTATCGGTGGGGAGGCGTGCTACCTTAGAAAACACCAGTAAAAACAGCGAGGTTGTTAATATAGGCTGAATAAAAAACCAGAGGGGGCCGAGAATGGTTTGTTTGTAAGTTGCAACTACATCGCGCTTGATAAGCAAAAGCAGCAAATCGCGATACCGCCACATCTCGGCTAAATTAAAAGCAAACCACTTTTGATTAGGTGAAATCTCTATATCCCACGATTCTTGCTCTGCCATGCTGTTCAGCTACTGATTTAATTATAAGCCCGGATTTCAGGCTGTCTGATTGAAGCTGTTTGCTTTACGAAGTTCTCGGTAGAACAAACTACCGAAAGAGGTATTGCAACCAGTTAAAACAGAAGTAAGGCGAAAATAAAAATTTGCAATTAATAGCTTCCTGCTAATAAAACAGGTGGTTAAGAGTTACTTATGTACCTGTTCGTGAATCCACTGATAGGTTTTTTCCAAGCCTGTTCTTAAAGAAATAGCAGGCCGCCAGCCTACTTCGTGTTCAACAAGTGTGTTATCAGAATTCCTACCTCTGACACCTGTAGGGCCCGGCACGTTGTTTAGCGAAACATTTTTGCCTGAAATGGCTATGATCAGGCGGGCTAAATCGTTAATACTGATCATTTCCTCGGACCCGATATTTACGGGCTGGGCGCAATTACTCTGCATCAATCGGCGGATACCTTCAATACAATCATCAATGTAAAGAAAGGAGCGTGTTTGTTGCCCATCGCCCCAAACCTCAATTGCACTCCCGGCATTAGCCACTGCTACCTTACGGCACAAGGCAGAAGGCGCTTTCTCCTTACCTCCTTGCCAAATACCAAGTGGTCCGTAAATATTGTGGAAACGGGCAATGCGCACCTGTATGCCCTCATTACGCATAAAGGCAAGGTACATGCGTTCGCTGAATAGCTTTTCCCATCCGTACTCACTATCGGGTTGAGCGGGATAAGCGCTGGTTTCGGAACATAGGGGGTTGAGAGGGTCCTGTTGATTGTATACCGGATAAATACATGCACTTGATGAATAGAAAACCTTTTGATTTTTATACCTGCTACAGTTCCTTAAGATGTTAAGGTTTACCATAGCTGAATTATACATTACCGCGGCATCATGTTCGCCCGTAAAAATGTAACCAGCGCCTCCCATATCAGCAGCAAGCTGGTATACTTCATCATAGGAATGCTGAAAAACGCTATCGCAGAACGAAGCATCGCGAAGGTCGCCCGTTAAAAACATATCTGCTGCCGACGCCTCGAACGCCGGCAACTGAAGGTCGACCCCTGTTACCCGGTAACCTTCACGTTTTAAACGTTTAACCAGGTGATGGCCTATAAAACCGCCGGCACCGCATACCAAGGCATGTTTATCAAAAGCCCGGCTCATGCATTCGCTTGATTTGACTTGTTCAGGTGGTAGTTCACAACAACCAATAATAATCCTAAAAAGGGAAGAATGGGAATCCTATATCGCACCAGAGCGCCAAAATTAAAGCTCGCTAACCCGATAGCTATGCCAAGAATTAGGATAAAAGGCAGACAGAACACTACCCAGTGGTCGGACATAAGTACTTTGAAGATGGCATAAATGCGTTTATTAAAGAGCAGTTTAAGTGTATAGTAAAGCAACAATAGACTTTCAATTGCAGAGAGTAACATTACCGGGTTGCGTACCTGCCAGATGAAAGGGCCATATAAACATGTAATTAAAGCAACCGGTGCCTGTTTGGCAATTCCTGCAGCAGTAAAATCAAGTTCTCCTTCTCCAATTGAATACGTGGACCCTCCCTGCGTAGTATGCCAGCTGCGGAAACCCTCTGCTTTTTGTTGAAGCGAGTCGATACTATAAGATTCGACAGAATTGCCCAGTGCATTTACCATGAAATAAGAAGCAGCAACAGCACCTGCAAGCATGGCCGGCGCTATTAGGAATCGTAATGCTGAACTGCGGATGCTGTTCTGATAATAAGTGACCGTCATTAATAAACTGCATGGTAATATGGTAAAGAGAATAAACCCCCGGATTAGTGAAATAATAAAACCTGTAATGAGCACCAGTATAAAATACTTAAGCATCTGACGCTTGTAAATAACCAGATTATAATAGCAATAAACAAAAAACATAATGGAGCCGAACATGATTGTATCTTTTCCGATGCCAGACCCCCAAAATAGCACCGAAGGGATCATAAAAAAGACTACAACCAACCGATCGGTTAATTCCGGGTAAACGTTGCAAAGCAATCGAAAAAGGCGCCATTCAAATAAGAAGCCGACATAACAAAATAGCAGGCTAAGCGGAAAAAATGTATTAAAGCTTAAAACGCTAAGCAAGGCCCCTATGCGAATGGTGGTTAAGGTGGCTGAGCCACGAAGCAGGTAAATTACTCCGCTTTGCGAAGCATCGTATAAACATTGGGTAGGATAGCCTTCATTAACTGAAAAGCAGAAATCAAAGAAGGCAGCGGGGTTTTTAAAGAGTAACGCGCCTACAGGCTTAATGGCATAATAATAGGATGTAGTATCACCACCGCCATAGTAGTATAGATAGATAATTGCATAGCCCAGCACACCGATGACTTTATAATTAAGCCCTTTGATGTAATAGCGCGCATAAACCGGATCGTTTTGATTCTTGCCCCGTGTACGTGCCGCCATGAAATAAATCAGTGCGATGTATATAGGTGTCAGCAAAAAGTCATAAACATCCATAACTTCGGCCAAATTTAGCTGAATATTTCATCTTTGGTTTCAGCTTATTAAAAGTATGTGTGGTATTGTAGGATATTTCTCGGGTGTAGAAGACCATAAACTGCAAGGTTATTTGCAAGGGGCAGTTGGTTGTTTAAACAAACGTGGGCCCGATGCGCATAATGTTCTTGAAGTATCGCCAAAGGTTGGTTTAGCCCATGCCAGATTGAGTATAATTGATACCAATGCCGTGGCTAACCAACCCATGACCGATCCTGACGGGCGCTTTACCATGGTTTTTAATGGTGAGATTTTTAATTACCGCGAGTTACGCGCGCAATTTTTAGGCGACGAAACTTTTTTTTCAACTTCCGATACGGAAGTATTATTGTATTTGTACAAGCGCTTAGGTGTGGCCGCCCTGCAACACCTGAATGGTTTTTTTGCTTTTGCGGTATATGACCACCAAACAGGGGAAGTGTTTTTAGCCAGGGACCGTTATGGCATAAAGCCGCTTCATATTTTTGAGGGCGATAACCTGATATTATTTGGAAGTGAAATGAAAGCATTGTTGCAATTTCCTTTAAAACGGGAAATTGATTTTGCAACATTGGCGCTGTATTTTCAGTTGAATTATGTGCCCGGCAACAGTGCTATGTTAAAGGGGTTCAGGAAGGTACCGCCCGGACATTACGCGCAGATAAGTTCGGATGGCAAATTGCAGGTAAATCAGTGGTATACCATTCCCTTTACGCCCGGTGAGCGGTTATCAGCACCCTCCTCGGGCTACACAGATGCCACTCGACACTTGCGCATGTTAGTAGAGGAGGCGGTGGAGCGCAGGTTGGTGTCAGATGTACCCTTAGGCGCTTTTTTAAGCGGGGGTATCGATTCTTCCATTGTTACCTATTGTGCAGCTAAACGTGTTAAAGGCCTTAACACCTTTAGCATAGGGTATAAAGACGAACCGTATTTTGATGAAACAAAGTATGCCAATCTTGTAGCAGCTAAATTTAAAACCAATCATACGGTTTATGCGGTTACAAATGAGGAGATGTTTGCCCGCATATTTGATGTGCTGGATTATATAGACGAGCCCTTTGCCGACTCTTCTTCGATAGCTGTTAATATACTCTGCCATTACACACGACAAAAGGTAACTGTCGCCTTATCGGGCGATGGAGGTGACGAACTTTTTGCAGGCTATAATAAGCACCAGGCAGCTTTTAGAGCCCAGCAAATCAATACCTTGAATGTTGTAATGAAGGCGGCCTTGCCACTGTTAAATGTTCTGCCTCAATCAAGGCATTCGCGCATTGGTAACCTCTTCCGCCAGGCGCAGCGTTACAGCAGGGGGTTGCACCTTACAAAAGCACAGCGATACTGGAACTGGTGTACCTTAACATCGGAAGAAGATGTATTACAAATGTTTGGCACCAAAATAGCCTTGCCTGCAGATGAACTACAACGGCGCAAAGCGGCTATTTTTGCAATGATAACAGAGGAAGGAGATCTAAACGACTTGTTATTGGCTGACATGCACATGGTGCTACCCGACGACATGCTTACTAAAGTTGACCTTATGAGCATGGCCAACAGCTTGGAGGTTCGGGTGCCTTTATTGGATTATACCGTTGTAAATTATGCCTTCAGCCTTCCTGTATCTTATAAAATTGAGGCCGGTAATGGCAAGAAAATTCTCAAGGACGCTTTTAGAACAGAATTACCTGAAGAGTTGTTTAACCGGCCAAAGCATGGATTCGAAGTACCGCTACTAAAGTGGATGAGAACGGGATTGCGTTCTCTTATTGAAGAGGAGTTGCTGGAAAGGAACTTTATTGAGGAACAGGGTATTTTTGATGCAGAACAAATTGACCAGCTGAAGCGAAAGTTATTCAGCAATAATCCGGGAGACGTGCATGCCACACTTTGGGCCCTTTTGGTGTTTCAGTATTGGTATAAGAAATATATAGTTTGATGCCGAGGGTATTAAGAATAATCAATCGATTAAACCTGGGAGGGCCCACCTATAACGCTGCCTATTTAAGCAAGTTTATGGAGCCTGAATTTGATACTTTGTTGGTTTCGGGAATGAAGGATGATGAAGAGGAAAGTTCGGAATTTATTGTACGCGAGCTGGATCTGCACCCGGTTTACGTGCCCGACATGTACCGGGAATTAAATCCATTTAAAGACTACAAATCGTACTATAAGCTGCGTAAGATAATTGAGGAATATAAGCCGGATATTGTTCACACGCACGCGGCTAAGGCCGGGGCGGTAGGCCGTTTAGCAGCATCACATAGCGGCGTTCCCGTAATAGTACATACTTTCCACGGCCATGTATTTCATTCCTATTTTAATGCTGCAAAAACCCGTGTGTTTTTGGAAATTGAAAGATACCTGGCCAAGCGCACCACTAAAATTATTGCCCTTAGTGAGTTGCAGAAGCAAGAGCTTACTGAAACATATAAAATTGCCCCGGCGGATAAGTTCCAAATCGTTCCACTCGGTTTTGATTTGCGCAAATTCGGTGAGCATAAACAAGAGAAGCGGGCGGCTTTCAGGAAGCAATACAGGCTTGATGATGCGGAGGTTGCAATTGGTATAGTGGGTAGATTGGTACCCATAAAAAATCATGAGTTGTTTTTGAAGGCAATTAAGTCCCTATTAAGTAGAACAACTAAAACAGTTCGCGCCTTCATTGTAGGCGATGGTGAAGAACGAGCCAGGTTAGAAGCGCTTGCCTGCGAATTAGGATTAACTTACAGACATGCCGATGAGGATAAAGACGCTGTAGTAATTTTTACCAGCTGGATCAAGCAAATAGATGTGTCGAATGCCGGTATGGATATAATAGCACTTACCTCGAAAAATGAAGGCACGCCTGTTAGCTTGATTGAGGCGCAAGCCTCGGGTAGGCCAATTGTAAGCACGGCCGTTGGTGGAATTACTGATGTTGTAATTCCCGATGAAACTGCGTTGCTATCTCCTTCGGGTGATGTAGAAGGGTTTGCAAAGAACCTAGCCTTATTAGTGAATGATGAATCTTTAAGGCATAAAATGAGCCAATCAGGTGTTCAGCATGTTTATGAGCGGTTCAGTCACAACAGATTATGCTCCGATATGCGGACACTTTACAACCAATTGTTAGCATAGCACATAGCTTTCGGGCATTATAGCACGCTTATTTTTTCTATGTTTGTTACAGTTCCCGCATCCATGAGACGAATTTTAAGGATTGTATTTTTTGTTTGGGCTGTTTCATCCCTTTCCTCCTGTAAGGTGTTGTTTCCCAACATGATGTTCCGCCAAAAGGATTACCAGTTTTTTGAATTGGCACAAAAGCGGGTAGATGAGTACGTAATAGAGCCGGGCGACCAATTTACACTGCAGCTATACGCCCGGGATGGCTTCAGGTTGATAGATATCGTTGAACAAAATCAGGGAGGTTCGTCAAGTAATGCGAACTTTTCAGGGGGTACCACGGCCATGACATATCTGGTTGATCATGAAGGTTTTGTTAAGCTCCCCATTATAGGTGAATACTTTGTTAAAGGCTATACCGAGACACAATTAGAGAACATATTGGCCGATAAATATTCATCGCTGTATGTTGACCCTTATGTTGTAGTGAAAGTAATTAACAGGAGGGTCTTTGTATTTAAGGGAAGCAGCAGCTCGGTGATTGCATTGAACGAAGCGCCTACTACAATTTTGGAAGTTATTGCCCGTTCGGGGGGGGTCCCGGATGATTATAAGGCATTTAACATTAAAGTTATTCGGGGCGACCTGAAAAACCCTGAGGTTATACTAATTGATCTTTCAACCCTTGATGGTATGCGGAAGAGCAACCTACTAATTCAATCAAATGATATTGTGTACATAGAAAGAAGGGTGAATGTAGCTACGGCAATTTTGCGCGACATAGCTCCTTATTTGTCGTTTGTAACTACCCTTAGCACTTTAATAATATTAGCAACTAAACTTGGAAAGTAACCACCCACAACAACCCTCTTCTGCCGGCGCGGGTTCGCCGATTGCCGCTGTTGATGATTTCAATCTGGGCCTGTTAATCTATGTAGTTAATAAATCGGTTGCCTGGATCGTGCTAATCATTATTATTAGCATTGCCTTGTCTTTGGCATACCTGCGGTATGCTCCGCGCATTTATGAAGCATCAACAACGTTGATGCTCAAAAAGGAAAAGACCACTGAAATTCTCGGAATAGAGAAAATGATTGTGGAACAGGACGATGCAGAAGTGAGCAGAGAAATGCAATTGATGAAGAGCCGCTTGCTAATGGAGCGGGTTATTACCAACCTGCCACTACAAGTTGGCTATTACAAGGAGGGTAAAACAAAATTCATTTTTTCGGAACTTTATACTTCGTCGCCTTTTGAGGTTACCGCCAATTTAAAAAACGATGACATTTATGGGCAACCCATTTATGTTAAGATAATGAATAGTCACAAAGTAAACGTTGGCTTTACTATTAATGGCAAGGATTTTGAGTTTACCCGTGACACTGGTCAAAATATAAGTACACCGTTTTTTGAACTGGCGATACACATTAAACCCGGCAACGATAACCCTGAAATTTATTCAGGCATTTATTATTTTAAGTTTCTGAACAAGGACGACCTGATAACTGAAATTTCAGATAAACTTGAGGTTCTTCCGGTGGATCCGAAAACAAAGACAATAAGGCTTGTCTATCGTGACCGCAACCCCTTAAAGGCGAAAGAAGTTATTACTACTGTAGCCAATCAGTTTATCGCATACGATTTGGAACGGAAAAGCGAAGGCATTATTAATATCCTTCGATTTATTCAAACTCAGATTGATACGTTCGGTTATGCGTTTGATAAGTTTCAGGATAGTGTTTCGTATCTGCGAATGGCGGAAAAATTTTACGACAACGGCCTACAGAACGGCACAGCCATTACTGACCGTTCAATGAACTACGAGAAAGGATTGCGTGATCTGGAAAATGATATCGCATTACTGCGTACGTTTAAAGAATTTCTGCAAAAGAACAGGGATTATTCGAGTTTGCCTAACATCCAATTTAAAGTAGCAGAGATAAGCTTTACCCAACAAATAGAGGCAATTAATGCCCTGCAACAACAGCGGAATGAAAAGCTATTAAATGCTACTCAGCAGCACCCGATGATTAGAATGATTGACGGGCAAATTGAAAACAATAAAATTAAACTGAACAAGAACATCGACAACGCACTTACGGGGTTGCTCACGCAGTATCAATTGTTACAGAATGAATATCGCGCTTTTATGAGCGAAGTGTTGCGATTGCCGGACCTTCAAAACAAGTTTGCACGCCTGGATAAAATGGCGGATGTAAAGAATGACTTTGTATTAAACCTGTATTCTCAAAAATCGGACTACATGATTGCAAGCGCTGGCATTGTGTCGGATTATGTAGTACTGCAAAGAGCCGCGCTCCCATCTTCCCCGGTATCGCCTAAAGAAACATTTGTAAAGATTGCCGGCGTAGCCATTGGCATTCTGTTAGGGTTAATTGTGATTATTATACGCTATTTGTTACACAATACTATTGTATCGGTAGATGATGTTGCACGTAAAACAACAGCACCTTTATTAGGCGTTATCCCTCGGCACAAGGAAGACCTGGAGCGTTCTCAAATAGTAGTTACGCAGGATCCCAAATCAACAATAACAGAAGCATTTAGGGGGGTGCGGTCGAACCTGCAGTTTATCAGCAGTTCACCGGGGCCTAAGGTGTTGGCTACTACATCAACTATACCTGGCGAAGGCAAAACGTTCGTGTCCCTCAACATTGCTGCCATATTAAGTATGCTGAACAAGAAGGTGGTTATACTGGACTGTGATCTGCGTAAACCCCGCCTCGACAAGATTTTTGATGTGGAGATGAGCCGGGGTGTTAGTACCATCCTCAGTGATCAATCTTCGCTGGATGATTGCATCCTGGAAACCGGTGTGCCAAATCTTGATTTCATCACCTCGGGCCCCATACCACCGAACCCATCGGAATTGATTTTGCTGCCTAAGCTGGCCGAATTGATCAACGAATTGAAGACACGCTACGATTATATTGTAATTGATACGCCGCCAATTGGTTTGGTAACGGATGCACTAGAGATTTTAACCAAAGTTGACTATCCTATTTACGTAGTGCGTGCGGCTTACTCAAACCGCAGCTTTATTGGCAACATCAATCGTATTATCCTCGAGAACAAAGTACGCCATATGTCGGTAGTTATTAACGACTTTGGCCGTGGTGCATCGGGTTACGGTTATTACTATGGCTACAATTACGGCTATGGCTATGGCTATGGGTATGGATACGGCTACGGGTATGGTTATGGATACTACGGCCGTAAATACGGTGAAGGCTACTATACAACCGACGAAAAGAAGAAAACACCTAATTTCTTTGAGCGCATGTTTGGCAAAAAATAAGGCCATATGAATCTGGAGGGACAATATATTATTGTTTTTTTACTGGTGTTTTATTTTATCAGCACCTTTTTTTCGTTTTTAATAAACTGGTTGTTTCTTAAATTTTCATTCAATTTAGGAGCGCGGGGCGCAGGGGTTGACCAAGTTCGGTGGAGCAGTACAGTAAAACCCGCTATCGGAGGCATTTCTTTCTTTATCGTATTTCTGATTTCTATATCGGTTATCGGAACGCTTCCGCGGGAATCCACCTATCTGTTCGATAAACATTTAATTGGCATAATTGGGTCTAGCTGCTTAGGCTTTTTGCTTGGCCTTGCGGACGATGCTTACAATACAAACCCGCTCGCTAAGTTTATTACACAACTTTCCTGTGCTTTTATTTTAATTGTATCGGATGTATACATCAAAGTTAGCGGCAATCCGGCTGTTGATTTCGGGCTTACTGTTATGTGGGTTATCGGTTTAATGAACTCCATTAATATGCTGGACAATATGGACTCTATAACCACTACCATCTCCATGTCTATCATTATTGCCCTGATTGCCGTAATTGCGGTATTTGGCTTTACACCTAACACTTTTTACCTGGTGATGCTGGTGGGTGTTCTTGGTGCGCTAACAGGTTTTCTGTATTTTAACTGGAATCCTGCCCGTATTTATATGGGCGATACAGGTAGTCAGTTTTTAGGTGTGTTCCTGGCTTCGACAAGCATTCTGTTTTTGTGGAACTTTAAGGATGAAGGCTCAAACGAGCTGATACAGCTAAAACAGTTTGTAGTTCCTATGTTACTTTTTATTGTACCGATTATTGACACAACGACGGTTACTATCCGCCGCCTTATGCGTAAGCAATCGCCTTTTGTGGGTGGAAAGGACCATATTACACACCACCTGGCTTACCTTGGCTTGCCTGATAAATTGGTAGCGGTAACGCTGGCCGCTATTTCGCTTACCTCATTGCCTTTAGTGTTGCTTTTGATAACCGGTTGGATTGAGTGGACCTGGATGATTACCTTTGGGGCCTTCGCTTATTTTGTGTTGGTATTTATTGTGCTTCAAGTGCTGTATAATGTAGGTGCAAGAAAAAGGGCACTGGCCTTGCAAAACCAGGGCATATGAATTACCTGTTGGTGTTTATTGGTGGCGGATTGGGTAGCCTGGCACGGCTGCTCTTTTCGCGAATATTTCCTACGCAACCGGGTGCGTTTCCCTTCTCAACCTTTTTATCTAATTCGGTAAGCAGCACTATACTGGGCATTACCCTGGGGCTGGTGTTTTATAAACACATCAGCAACGACAATCTTAAGTTCTTCATCGTTACCGGCTTTTGTGGCGGTTTCTCAACCTTCAGCACCTTTAGCTACGAAACTTATTTTTTGGCTACAACCGGGCATCTGCAGGCGGCTATGCTGAACATGTTTCTGAACATCATCGTTTGTTACTTTGCTGTGATGGCAGGCTTTTACCTGGCAAAGTTTGTATAGGACTGCGGCTTAGTTTATTCCGAGCTTAAACTTGCACGCAGCACAAAGGCACATCTTCTCGTTATCTACACTACTTATTTTTTCAACGGCATCAGCCATAAAACAACCTTTGTTTGGGCAATGTGGCAACCCCAGATTATGCCCTAACTCGTGCACCACAATTTTTGAAAAGCGGTCGCGGAATTTCACATCCCCGTCTTTTTGTAGTCGGTAGGTACTAACTACACAGCTTCGGCCGGGTTGGTAGCCTAAACCAAAAACGCCGAAGTCCTGGTATCTGCTTTTGGGCTCCAGCGTGCGGCCCAAAGCGTCTGTTTTGGTGGTGGAGATATCGCTGGCTGTTATGCCTATTACATAATCAACCGTATCGGAGCGGTTGCTCCGTAGCCACGATATCAACTTATCTGCCCGATAACGCGGTGTTTTTACATGAACAAATGTTTCCTGTGGCAGCGGTAAAGATGGTTCAATTATTACCCGGTATCCGTAAACCGAGTCGATGGCTTGCCGGGCAAGTTTCAAAACGGCATTATCTACGGCTCCTAAAGGTTGCAGGGCTACGGTAACAAGCACCTGCTTTTGTTGAGAGTTGTATGATTTCGGCTTTGCGGGTGGATTACACCCCAGTAGAATAGCCAGCATCAAAAGGAATAAAAAGCGCATATGCACTACAAAAACGCAACAAAACACGGCAAATTTTGTTAAGCAGTGGCAGGACAACTGGCTGCTATAGTAAAGGATACTTCAAGCTATTAGCATATTACTTACCTTTGCCGCCTAATTATCGTGATATGAGTACCACCGCTATTGAGATCTATACAGAGATGACCCCCAATCCCGAGAGCTTGAAGTTTGTGACCAACAAACACATTCTTCCTAACTTTCAGCTTGATTTTCGCACAAAGGAATTAGCCGCCGGTTCTGAACTGGCTAGGGCCCTTTTCGAAATACCCTTTGTAAATGGCGTTTTTGTGGCTAATAACTTTGTTACCGTTACCAAAAAAGCGGAATACGATTGGTACGAAATTACTCCTGAGCTTAAGGAGGCTGTTCGCCAGTTCCTGGCCAGCGGTAAAAAGGCCGTTGACGACTCCTTACTGCCAAAGGATATTCTGCAACAACAAGAGTCGCCTGCCGCCGAAACGGACCCTGAAACGAAGATCAAAGAACTACTGGATAAGTATGTAAAGCCCGCCATTCAAATGGATGGCGGCCATATCGAATTCCGCCGGTTTGAAGATGGTGTTGTTACACTGGCCCTGCAGGGTTCCTGCAGTGGTTGCCCATCGTCGCGCATTACGCTTAAGAGTGGGATTGAAGGGCTGCTGAAGCGTATGGTACCGGAAGTGGCAGAAGTAGTAGCAGAAGAAGAATAGTCGTTCCCCTCCGATTTTTACCATTAAATACCTACTCGTTTTTATTTTAGGGGAAACATTTCTGCTTGAAGAAGCTATTGACGCGCCTGCCCCTTATCCTGCTATATATCGTTGCTTTCGCCTTTGGCATTAAAAGCCTGCGTGAGCCTGACTTGTGGTGGCAGTTTAAAACCGGACAGTGGATTTTAGAAAACCACCGGGTGCCAACACAGGATGTGTTTAGTTATACGTACGCAGGGCACGAATGGATCAATATTAAATGGGGCTTTGAGTTACTGGCAGCGGCCCTTACAAACCTGTTTGGTGTTGAGTTTATTTTTGTGCTGCAGGCCATCGTTGTCTGCTTGCTGGCTTTCTTTTTGCTAAAGGCCGCTAAGGCACTAACCAGGGTAGAAGAGAAACCGGCGGAACAACCCCTTGTGCTTTTTGCCTTGCTGCTAACCTTGTTCGTTTCCGAATACCGCCTTATCGGAAGGCCCGAAATGTTTAGCCATTTGCTTGCTGTAGTGTTTTTAGGCGTGCTGATGAAATACCGGCATACTGAGGCCAAACAAGTGTTTTGGCTGGTGCCGTTGCAAGTAGTATGGGCCAATATGCACGAGGCCTTTGGTATGGGCATTGTACTAACCGCCATTTTTACTGCAGGCGCCTGGATAGAATTTTTGCTTAGCAAACGCGGAACTCTTAATAATCGAAAACATTGGCCGAAAACACTTTCGATATTGCTACCGGTGCAAGCCTTTTCGGTAGTTATTAACCCCAACGGATATAAGCTTTGGTTGAGTCCGTTTAATATTCTGAACCAGGTTTACGAAAACAAATTCACCACTGAACTTTTCGACTATCACTCGGCTGATTTTTGGCAATGGAATGTTTATCTGCTTGTTGCACTGTTGTTGGCTACTATTGGTCTGCTGGTTTGGTATTATAAAGGGCAGAAGACAAAAACAACCAAATGGAAACTGGCCATTGAACAACTGGGTATTGGTTACTTGTTGGTATTAATTGCCTTCGTTTATCTCTCGCTTACAGCTTACCGCAATGTGATTTTTCTGGCGCTGATGTGGTTTCCGCTTTTGGCTTTTGGCGTACAGCGTTGGTGGACGCACACAAACCTTGTAAAAAAGCAGGAGGCATTAAGCTTAGGCGTAAGCGTATTGCTGCTGCTGACATACCTTGGCATCGTATCCAACAAATATTACGAATGGACCAAAAGCCGCGACCAATTTGGGTTGCAGGTAAACGAATTATCAAACCCGGTTGGGGCTGCTGCTTATGTGCTAAATCATAAGCTTAATGGCGTCTGCTTTAGCGATTATCTGACATCCTCTTACCTCTTATATCATGTAGCTGGTTTTAAAACCTTTATTGACCTGCGAGACCTGGACGTATTTCCTTCTGACTTTTTCACCACGTTTGCCATGGCCGTAACGGATCCTGCTGCTTTTGAAAAACAGGATAGTATTTATCATTTCAGCTATGTGGTACTTTATCGTCCGCAGTTTACCAATTTGCATAGCTACCTGTATAACCAAAGCGATTTCAGGCTTGCTTATGCCGACCCGGTGGCTTGTGTGTATACGCGCAAAACCGGCAATGCAGATTCCTCTACCACCGTTTTCTCTTTTCCGGAACCTCAAACACCCGGAGCGCTCATTGGTTTAATCAATAAGGTACTAAATCCGCTCTATGAGGGCAATGCCGCACCGGTCAACAAGGATTATATAGCTGCAGGTTATTTTATATCGGTGGGCAGATTGGATGTAGCGGAAGCGTATGCAGCGAAAGCAGGCAAAAGCCAGGTGGAGACTAACAAGGCTATTGAAATACAAGGCGAGATTGCCTATAACCAGGGCCTGCGCGCACCGGATAGTTTAAAGTTTGTGTTGATGAACAGAGCAGAAGCGTACTACCGTAACAGCCTTGACATGGATAACAGCTTTGCGCCCGCTTACCTTGGTTTGGGTGCTGTGCTGTTTCAAAAACAAAATATGGAAGCCGCTTTGGAGAACTTTGACAAAGCGTTACAGTACGATAACAAGAACCTGAACGCCGCCTTGTTTGCTGCAGAGTGTTGCAAGTATTTCATCAACCGCAATACCGATGCGGAGGGATATACGCGTAAGGCTATTGACTACTACAACAAGGCCGACCGTATTAACCCCAATAACCCCAGCATTACGTTAAATCTGGGCTTTTTATACTTCCGCATAAATGACTGCAGCAATAGTACCCGCTGTTTAAAGCAGGTGGTGGATTACGAAGGGTTAAGCGCAAGCGAACGCAAGCAAGCACAGGCCTGCATTCAAAAATGCGGAGGTTAATTACAGGTAAAACTGGTTGCTGTGGTCCTTCAGGTATTTTTCAGCCTGTTTGTAGTTAGGCATTACCTTTTCTACTACACTCCAAAAGCGCGGTGAGTGGTCGTGGTGCACCAGGTGGGCTAGTTCATGGATATAGACATAATCTATTACCCATTGCGGAGCGAACATCAAGCGAACCGAAATTACGAGATTGCCATCGTGCGAGCAGTGGCCCCAAAAGCTGGTAGCATACTTCATTTTAATGGTGCCCAGGTTTTTCTTAAACACACGGCTATTAATGTCGTGTATGCGCTCTTTAACCTGGGGCAGGTAAAACTTGCAAAGGCATTTTGATACCAGGTAAGAGCAGGTATTATCTTCAGCCTCCTTAGTTAAGCCCTTGGCTATGGAAAGCACCACATTATTCTTAAATATCTTAGCAGTACTCTTAGGGCCATCGTGGTAAAAGATGGAAACGATAAACTCCTGGGCACCCACTTTGAATACCTCGCCATTTACGTAATGGCGTTGTGGCAGGCTTTCCAGCAACTCGGGTTTATCGCCTAATTTTTCTTTGGCCCATTTTAAAAGCTGGTCTACGTACTTCCGGCGTTCATCCAATGTCTGCTTTTCGCTGATGCGCAACAGTATGCCGTTTTTGTTTACGGTAACACGGTTGTTAAAGCGCGATTCGTAGATGATACGCACGGGCACGCTTTCGCCATTCACCTCTACCTCAAACTCCTGTTTAAGCAGCAGGTCTTCAGGTTCTTTGGTTTTTATCGGAAATATCTGGTCGAAAAGCGATAGCATAATAATCGCTGCAAAAATCAGCAGAACTTGGGTGGTAATCCAATCAATTTTTCAACAAAAGCAAATAGCCTTAATTCTCGCTATCGCCTTTGCCCATGGCTTTTTTAATGCGGCGGATCTCTTTACGAGAAACGCCTGTTTCGTTCGAGATCTCCGCAACGCTCTTACCCTGGTTCAGCATATCCTTAATCTTCTCTTCGTAATCGGATTGAAAGATCTGTGGTTTGGTAGGTTCATCGCGCTTAAAGGTTGTGTTACTGCTACCGGGGCTTTTAACGGTTGGTGCATCGCCCCAGGGCTTCCAGAAGAACAATAACCAGATGACCAGTACTGCAACAGCGGCCAAAACAAGCGTGCGTGTTTTGAGCCGTATGCTGCCTTTATCATCCTGCGGCAAAGTTGGCGGGGTAGGTGGTATAGGAATTTCCATTGGTTGAATTGCGGGCTGAATATAAAAACCCCGTTTCTTTTCAGGAAACAGGGCTCGCGTAGTTTTGGCCGAAAGCTGCTATACCACATAGTTGGCGCAACAACTGGCGGCATGGGCATCGGGCTTGGCCTTAAAAGTAAAGCCCATACTAAGAATATAGCCCATGGCCTCGCTTAAGGCGGTGTTACTGCCAAAGCGCGGGTTGGTATTAATGTCGGCGTGAACTTCCAATTCGGTGTTGTACTTATCGAATAACGGACATAGGTGATAGGCAATTTCAATAGAGCGGGAAACTTCGGTAAGCAGCCGCTCCTTCAACCCCATTTTCTGCAGGGTTTTAACATTATTGATAAACATAAACCCTCCACGGCCTTTGCGCAGCAGCACAATTACAGTGGCAAATTCGGTTTCGGCGCCGCGCACCTGCGAGTCGGTACCGATGCAAACCTTGATTTGATTTCCGGCCTCACGTTCCTGCAGCAGCGATTGTTCCACCGCTTCAGCGATCGGCAACACAATGTTGGTACCGTCTAAACGGTGCCATTTGGCTTTAAGAATTGATTCCATACGCATTCATGATTTTGTTTCCCTTAAAGATAGAACATATAACACCCTGCTTTCATTTTAACAATTACAATTGTCAACATAAGGCTAAGCCATTGATGCTCTGCTCTTTTACTAGATAAACGCCGATGTAGCAGGGTTGCGTATTCCACATTCGTATAATCACTTTAACAAATTATTTCACGGTTTGGTTAAACCTTCTTAAACCCGGTGGGTCAATACCCTTAACCGCGCATTATAAACCGGGATTGGGTTGCGGCAATTAAATTCGCGCGGCGCTGTAACTACCCGAAAAATCTTTTCCAATGAAATCCTCCTTGCTTCGTTATTCGGTAGCGCTGGGCCTTACAGTGGCTATCATCTCCCTCAACTCCTGTAAAAAGGATACAACCGACAGCGATTTAACTTCCTCCTACAACCTTGCTCAGGCTGATGAAACTTACAACGATGTGCACAACATTGCTGATGAAGCCGTAACCAATGGTTCCGTTACCTACAAAACGGATGATGCTAATAGTTTGCTTGCAGGTTGTGCTGTAGTTACCCGCGATACAGTAGCCATGCCGCATACTGCCACAATTGATTTTGGCACGGGTTGCACCGGCGTTGATGGCCGCACCCGCAGCGGTAAAATATTGGTAAGTTATGATGGCCCTTACCGAGCTGCCGGCACTACCATCACTATTACTTTCGATAACTTTTTTGTGAATGGCAACCAGGTGTTAGGCACAAAAACCATCCATAACGATGGTACCAATGGCGATGGATTTATGTCCTTCTCTGTTAACGTATCGGGTCAATTAGTGTTGGCCAGCGGCGCAGGCACTATAAGCTGGACCTCGCAGCGCACCCGTGTATGGATTGCCGGTGAAAGCACCCAAACCCGCGATGACGACCAATATAGCATTACCGGTAGTGGTAGCGGCACTGCTGCGAACGGCGATCAGTTTAATGCTACCATTCAAACACCTTTAATACGTAACCTGGCGCCGGGCTGCCGTGGCCACTTTACACAAGGCACTGTGCTGATACAGCGCACCGGCCGCCCCGACCGACTGGTTGATTTTGGTAACGGAAACTGCGATGATGAAGCTGTTGTTACCATTAACGGCCACACACATCTTATACACCTGCATTAATTGTAAATGCGGTTGATTTGGAAGGCCACTCGTTTCGGGTGGCCTTTTTGATGTACGCGCGTTGGTTGGGTTGTTGCCGCCTATTCTGCAAATACGCTTTTTGTATCTTTGACGTTCAAAATTTAAACCCCGCAGGTGCGCCCTACGGGGCAGTTGTATTTTATGACGATAGAGGAATTATTACAGCGGTACGGAGCCAGTGCACAGGTAAAGCAATTAGTGCAGGCATTAAACATTGAGCAAAGCGGCGATACCGCCAACGATGTGTTTTTGCAGGGCTTAACGGGTAGCCAGGATGCGTTTATTGCGGCGGCGGCTTTTAAGGAAACCGGCTTTAATCATTTGTTTGTGTTGGCCGATAAGGAAGAGGCTGCGTATTTTCAGAACAACCTGAAGAACATACTGGGCAGCAAGGATATTTTCTTCTTCCCCGATAGTTTTAAGCGCCCGGCCGATTATACCGAGCTGAACAATAACAACGTACTGCTGCGCACCGAAACGGTGAACCGCCTGAGTAATCCTAACAGTAAAGCAGAATTAGCGGTAAGTTACCCCGAGGCTTTGCTGGAGAAGGTAGTAAAGCAGGAGGTGCTGAACGAGCAAACCCTGCACCTGAAGGTGAACGAGAAGCTGGACGTGGATTTTATGATTGACCTGCTGGTTGATTTTGAATTTGAGCGGGTAGATTTTGTGTACGAACCCGGTCAGTTTAGTATACGCGGCGATATTATTGACATCTTCAGCTTTGGCAACGAGTATCCGTACCGGGTAGAGTTGTTTGATAAGGAAATAGAAAGCATCCGCACGTTTGATCCGGTAACCCAGTTATCGGTAAAGAAAATTGCCAGTGTAACGATTGTGCCCAATATACAAACGCACTTTGGCAACGATAAGAAGGCTTCGGTGCTGGAGGTGTTTACCCAAAACACGGTGGTATGGATAAAGGACATGCAGGTGTTGCTGGATGTGTTTGCAAACAGTCCGGAAAAAGCAAAGAAGGCGCAGCCGGCAATTATCAAAAACAAAATTGAGCACCCCAATCATCCACTGTTAGAGGGAGAGGTAGATGACATCCTGTTAAAGAGCGCCGACTTTTTACGCGGCATTGCGAACTTTCGTGTGGTAGAATTCGGTAGCAGCTCGTTTTTTAAAGCGCCGGTTACGATACGGTTTAATAGTCGTCCGCAGCCCTCGTTCAATAAGAACTTTGAGTTGCTGATTAAGAACCTGCAGCAGAACACGACCGATGGTTACCCGAATTTGATTTTTGCTGAGAACCCTAAGCAGGTAGAGCGTTTCTACGCCATTTTTGAAGACCTGAAAGCGAGGGTGCAGTGGACGCCCGTGCACTTAGGCATACACCAGGGATTTTTGGATGATACCCTGAAAGTAGCCTGTTATACCGACCACCAGATTTTTAACCGTTACCATAAGTATCAACTGCGCCAGGGCTTTAGCCGCGATAAGGCGCTGCTGATGAAAACGCTGCGCGAGTTAAAGCCCGGCGATTACATTACGCACATCGACCACGGTGTGGGGGTTTTCTCGGGTTTGGAGAAGATTGAAGTAAACGGGCAGATGCAGGAAACCGTGCGCCTTATTTATGCCGGTAACGATATTATGTATGTGGGTATACAGAGCCTGCACAAGATATCGAAGTACGTAGGGAAGGAAGGGGAGAGCCCACGCGTGAACAAGCTGGGTACCGACACCTGGAATAACCTAAAGAAGAAGACCAAGAAGCGCATTAAGGAACTGGCGTTTGACTTAATACAGTTGTATGCCAAGCGCAAAGCGTCGAAGGGGTTTCAGTTTACCAAAGATGGTTACCTGCAAAATGAGTTAGAGGCCTCGTTTATGTACGAGGATACGCCGGACCAGGCTAAGGCTACCGAGGACGTTAAACGCGATATGGAAGCTACAGCACCTATGGACCGCCTGGTGTGTGGCGATGTGGGCTTTGGTAAAACCGAAGTAGCGGTACGCGCCGCATTTAAAGCGGCTTGCGATGGTAAACAAGTGGCCGTACTGGTGCCCACCACTATTTTGGCCATGCAGCATTACAAGGTGTTTAAAGAGCGCTTATCGGATTTTCCTATTGAGGTAGATTACCTGAACCGCTTTAAAACCGGGAAGGAGAAAAAGCAAACGCTGGAAAACCTGGAGAACGGCAAAACCAATATTGTAGTAGGTACGCATGGCTTGGTGGGCAAGAGTGTAAAGTTTAAGGACCTGGGTTTAATGATAGTGGATGAGGAGCAGAAGTTTGGTGTAGGCACCAAGGAAACCTTAAAGACCCTGCGCGCCAATGTGGACTCGCTGACTTTAACCGCTACACCGATACCGAGAACACTTTCGTTTTCGCTGATGGGGGCCAGGGATTTAAGCATTATCAATACGCCACCACCAAACCGGCAACCGATTACTACCGAAGTGCATCCCGTTGATCCGGATTTGATTAAAGAGGCGATAGAGTATGAGATATACAGGGGCGGCCAGGTTTATTTTGTACACAACCGCGTACGCGATATTGGCGAAGTGAAAGATATGCTGCTGAAGATTGTGCCGAACATTGAGATAGGTGTGGCACACGGGCAGATGGAAGGCGAGCAGTTAGAGAATGTGATTCTGAAATTTATTAACCGCGAGTACGATCTGTTGCTTTGCACCAATATTATTGAAAGCGGTATTGATATACCGAATGCCAATACCATTATTATTAACAACGCCCAGAACTTTGGCTTGAGCGATTTGCACCAATTGCGCGGCCGCGTTGGGCGAAGTAACAAACATGCGTTCTGTTACCTGTTTGCGCCGCCTAAGAGTACGTTAACACAAGAAGCCAAGCAGCGCTTAAAAACCATTGAAGAGTTCAGCGAGTTGGGCAGCGGCTTTAACATTGCCATGCGCGATATGGATATACGTGGTGCGGGTAATATGTTAGGTGCCGAGCAGAGCGGTTTTATTGCCGAGATTGGCTACGATGTGTATCAGAAGATTCTGGATGAAGCCATCCGCGAATTGAAAGAGACCGACTTTAAGGAGTTGTATAAAGAAGAACTGGAGCGCACGCACGATTATGTGCGCGACTGTGCCATTGAAACCGATTTGGAGATGCTGATACCAAGCGACTACGTAAGCAATACCACCGAGCGTATGTTGCTGTATCGCGACCTGAACGAGATAAAGGATGAAAGCGGTTTAGAGAAGTTTGAAACAGAACTGAACGACCGCTTTGGCGAAGTGCCGAAGCCGGTGTACGAGTTGTTTGATGCCATGCGTTTAAAGTGGCTGGCTACAGGTTTAGGTATGGAACAAATTATACTGAAGGGCAAACAACTGCGCTGTTACTTTGTAACCAACAAGGAAAGCACGTTTTATAAGAGCACCGTGTTTGGAAAGATACTGGAGTTTGTGCAGCATAACCGCCACGGCGTACACCTGCGCGAAACAGAGAAATACCTGGTGCTGAACTTTGAACGAATAGGCAGTATGAAAGAAGCCGAGGAGAAATTGAAGCAGTTGAATGGGTTTGTGTATATAAAAGGGTAGTTTTCTACGCTGTAATTGAAGAAATAGCATGGTTAAGATTTATGCTGTATTGTTGTTGCTGTTATTATCCTCAGGCGTTGAACTTAAGGGTCAGACCTTCAGTTTAACATCCAGGCTTGGCCACCTTAGCGCTCAGTATAATTCTATGTTGCTGGAATCCGGTAGGATTTTTTGTACAGGCGTCATTCAGGATACCACAAGCCCCTATTTAACATTTAACGTCTTTGCCTCTTACGACACTACTGGACAATTAAATTATTATAAGGTTTTTAAAGGCGATAGCAGTATTCAGGAGGTCGGTACTTTTGAAAATGCTCTTATTAAAACCAATTCCGGCGGCTTTGCTGTTTGTGGATATACTATTTCAAGCGGCAAAATAAACTGCCTATTTATCAAGTATGACAATACAGGGCAAGTTAGTGTTTGGAGACAGTATAAAAAGAACTTAAGCGCTTTTTTTGGAAGGAACATTATTAAAGCTGTGAATGGCGGCTACTATCTCACAGGAACAGCCCAAAAGCTTAATGGCAATATAGATATTTTTTTAATGTATATAGACGAGTCTGGGAACGAAGTATGGTATAAAACTTATGGAGAACCGGCTTGGCAGGAATATGCCAACTCACTAATTCTCACAAAAGATAGTAACATTTTAATTATGGGTAGCAAATCGGACGACAATACAAGTCCACCCTACTCATACGAATTTAGGAAAGTTTTGCTTTTGGACCAGAACGGAAATATAATACTTGATAGCGTTGGGAATGACGAAAACGTTTCCTCTACTTTTGATATTGCTTCAACCGAAGATGGAGGATATATTTTTTGCGGAAGTTATGTATCTGATAGAACAGCTGGCCATGAGAGGGAGGTTGGTTATATTGAGAAGGTTGACAGCAATTTACATAGCGTTTGGCAGAAAAAGCTGGGGTCCGCGGCACCGTTAAGCATGACATTTATTAATTCTATTAATGAGTGCGCGAATGGTGACATACTTGCCTCTGGCTATATTTTAAATGAAAGCATACCAGTTTCTCAACAACATCAAAACGGCTGGCTAATTAAACTAAACTCCGCGGGTGCATTGATTTGGAGTAGAGAGTATCGTGGCGTGACTAGAATTGGACAGGATATTGAAGAAAATAAATTGTTCGATTTTGGAGTGTTAGATGACGGGGGTATTATAGCTTGTGGAAAGGCTCAGGATGATAATGATACATTTCCACAAAAAACCTGGCTTCTTAGAATCGATAAAGACGGTTGTTTAAATGATAGCTTTTGTGGTTACACTGAGATTGAAGAAAATGTGGGAGAAAGTTTGACTAGCTTTGAGGTTTATCCCAATCCTTTTATCAGCAAGCTTTTTTTGAAAGTAGTCAAAAGTTCAATGGTCGAGGTAAATATTATGGATGTTATGGGACAAAACGTCTATTTCAATCGCTTGAATTTAACCGAGGAAAAGGATATTGCCTCATTTGATTTAGAATATCTGCCTAGCGGATTGTATTTTTTGCAGCTTGCCACATCCGAGGGAAGGACTACCAAGCGGCTTATAAAACCTTAAGATTGTTTTTAAGTCGCAATCTTTTCTACGCTTTTAATGGCTTGTTAACTTCTAGTCTATCTCCAGTAAATGGCAAGAGCTAAACTACTACGGAAGATTGTCCTGTCTTTAAAAAATATCTACCTTACAATAGTTTGGAAGTAGTATAGCCGCAAAACCAAAACAACATCTCAAAAACTACTCTACCACTATATCATATTTGTCCAGCAAACCCGCCAAGCCGTTGGCAGAGAACTTTGCCTTTTTGATACGGTTAATGGCGGGGTCGAGTGAGTAGTTGTATGCGGTACGGAAGTCGGCCTTTTCGAGATTAGTGCGGTCGAAGGTAGCGTCGCGGAGGTCGCTGTTGGTGAAGTTGGCATCGCTGAGATCAGCGCCTGAAAAATCAACTTCGTGTAAGGAGCAGTTTTTAAATACGGTGCTCTTTAGTTTTACCTCGAAGAACGAAGAAAAATTAAGTTGACAGTTTTCGAACCGAACGCTGAACAAAAAGTTATGGCAGCTATCGAAACGCAATCCTAAGAGTTTACAATCCTTAAAACGTACATCGCGTAAGCCGGTTTTGTTGGTTTTGCAATTGCTAAAGTTACAGGAGTTAAAATCGCAATCGATGAAGTTAATTTCGCCGATATCTAACCCGGCAAAATTGCAGTTGGTAAAGGTGCATGCCTCGTAATTACCGCTTGCCAGTGCGGTGGTTGTAAAGTCGATGTTATCGAAACGTTGCTCTTCGGTATAAGCGGCCATGAATAATTTTCAGTGCCGCTAATATACCCTAAGCGGCTTACTGTTTCATAAAGCGCAGGGCAAAGCGTAGTTCGCCTGCGGTAACGCGTAACAGGTAAATACCCGGCGCCAGGGTGTTTAATGGCAGTGTGGTTTGCTTTTCGTTCTGTATGGTTTGGCTTAACACTTCGCGGCCATCAAGATTCATTACAACCAGTGTGGCGTTGCTTTGTTGCGGCAGTTGCACATACAATTGCTCGTTAGCCGGGTTGGGGTAAACCGCCAGTTGTGCCAGGCCGGTTTCGTTAATGCCATCTACCAACGTTACTACCAGGTTAGCGGCGGTGATAGTGCAGTTGTTGGCATCGGTAATAGTAACTGCGTAGGTGCCGGGTGCGAGGCCGCCGATGGAATCGGCAGTGCCGCCATTGCTCCAGCTATATTGGTAAGGGGTGGTGCCGCCTGTTACAGCCGCTGAAGCAAAGCCATCGGTACCGGTGGAGTTGCCGGTGTTGGTGGTTACGGTTAATGCAGCAGGTTCGGTAATGGAAGCAGAGGCAGTAGCCGTACAACCGTTGTTATCAATAACGTTTACAGTGTAATTACCGGCAGGCTTAACACCATCGCCGTTAAAACTGTAGGGCGAAGTACCGCCGGTGGCTGCTGCTGTAATGGTACCGGTTCCGCCGTGGCAGGGCACATCTACCGTGGTAAGATTTACCAGTAACTCGTTCGGCTGGGTAACAATGTAGCTGTTAACTACTGTGCAGTTGCCGGCATCGCTGATGGTTTGCTGATAGGTGCCAGCACAAAGGCCCGAAGCATCCTTAGTGGTTTGTGCGTTGCTCCAGCTATACGTAAACGGTGCTGTGCCGCCTGTTACGGTAACTGTTACCGCACCATTGCAAACCCCATGGCAGTTAACGGCTGTGATAGTGCCTGCAGCAGAAAAACCATTATCGGCTGATACGACTGCAGCGGCGTTAGCAGTACAGTTGTGTGCATCGGTAACGGTGTAGTTATAGCTACCCGGTGTAGCTGGGTTAAATGTGCCGGTGCCGGAATAAGGTGCAGTACCGCCGGTAGCGCTTACGTTGATAATAGCGCTGCCACCAGAACATGGAATGGTATCGTTGTTGGCTGTGGCCGTTAATTGCGAAGGCTGGGTTACGGTTACAGTAAATTGTGCCGAGCAGTTGTTAGCATCGATTACTGTATAGGTGTGCTGACCGGCAGTAGCAGAGAAGGTGCCGGTGCCGCTATAAGGTGCTGTACCTCCGGTTGCGGCCACAACAATATCTGCACTACCGCCATAGCACTGTGCCACCAGCGATGAGTTGGTGCTTGCCTGCAGGGCAGCAGGCTGAGAAATATTGATGGTGGTGTTAGCTGTGCAGCCTTTGCTATCGGTAACGGTAAAGTTTTTGCTGCCTGCAGTTACGTTAGTGGTGCTGCCACCATAGGTGTAGGGAGCGGTGCCGCCTGTTGCATTTAAGGTAACAGAAGTAGTACCGCCGTTACAAAGGATAGTGCCAGGTGTAGCAGTTAAAGAAAGTGCAGCAGGTTGGGTAAGCGTAAACGTGGCCGTAGCTGTGCTGCTTGCAGCATCGGTAACTGTAACCGTATAGGTGCCGGCCGCTACATTGCTTAGGTTTTGCGTAGTTGCTCCATTGCTCCACGCATAGGTATAGGGCGATGAGCCACCGGTAACAGTTAAGGTAACTGCACCCGTAGTACCGCCGTTGCAATTAACGTTAGTGGTAGTGCCGGTTGCTGAAAGCGGAAAAGCTTCGGTAATGCTTAGGCTACTATTGCCGGCTTTATCGCCGTTATCGCTGTTGTTTTTGTTAGCGCATACGCCTGCGGCATAGAACACAACGGTGCCCGTGCTTGCAGCAGGAGCTGTCCAACTCATATTAAATACATTTGATGCCAATACACCTTGATGTTCGCAGTAGGTACGGCCGTTATAAGTGCCTGTAGTAACTGTTTTCTTTTTAACGTTAGCGCCCAGGTTGCTGTAGGTATCGCCCAGCGGGGTGCTGGTGTTTTTGAAAGCTGTTAGCTGAAAACCGTGGCCGGTAGGTGTGCCGGAGGTGTGATTAACGGTTACGCGTAGATCGTAAGTAGTGCCGGGCACATAGGAGGTTACTGTATTGGTTGTGCCGGATGCGAAGAGTTGTATGAGCACGCTTGCCGTACCAAAACTGCCGCCCGAATGACAACTGGAACAAGTGGTTGTTTCGCCAGGCCCCCCGGTATTACCCTGATTAGCAGCCGTGGCACGGCCATTGGAACTTGATGCCAAAATAACCCAAAGGGCGGCCAGGCTAAAACCTAAACCGAGGAGCGTAGCTTTTTTCATGGCGTAAAGGAGGACTTATATAAGCATTTAAACAATGTATGTTAAGCATGCACAAATAAGATAATTGAGCATATGATTGCCTTGCGCTTATTTACTTATTTTCATTTTTAAACCGGCAGTACATGACAATTAAGGAAGCGCAACAACAGGTAGATACATGGATAAATACCACGGGTGTTCGTTATTTTAATGAACTTACGAACATGGCTATTTTAACAGAAGAGGTTGGCGAAGTAGCACGCATAATGGCCCGCAAATACGGCGAGCAAAGCTTTAAGCAAAGTGATAAGGACAAGGAATTAAGCGATGAATTGGCTGATGTGCTTTGGGTGCTGATCTGCATTGCCAACCAAACCGGGGTTGACCTTACCGATGCTTTGCAGAAAAACATGGATAAAAAAACAAGGCGCGATGCCGAGCGCCACGCTAATAACGAGAAGTTGAAATAGCTACAGCTTCAATTTCGCAAAAGCCTGTTCGATATCAGCAATGATGTCGGCAATATTTTCCAGCCCTGCTGAAATGCGCACTAAACCCGGTGTAATGCCCGCAGCTAAACGCTCCTGTTCAGTTAACTTACTGTGCGTGGTGCTGGCCGGATGTGTAGCAATAGTACGAGTATCGCCTAAGTTGGCAGAAAGCGAAAGCATTTGCAGGCTATCCATAAATAGACGGCCCGCCTCTACGCCTCCTTTTAATTCAAAAGAAACAACACCGCCGCCGGCTTTCATCTGTTTAACAGCGGTTTGATATTGCGGATGCGATTTAAGAAAAGGATATTTTACCCAGCTAACGTTGTTATTGTTTTCGAGATATTCGGCCAGTTTGAGGGCGTTATCGCAATGGCGGTCCATGCGTACGGCCAGGGTTTCTAAACTTTTAGAAAGCACCCAGGCATTAAATGGCGACATAGCCGGGCCGGTATTGCGACTGAAGATGTAGATCTCTTTAATTAAATCGGTTGGGCCTACCACTACACCACCGAGTACACGGCCTTGTCCGTCGATAAACTTGGTGGCGGAATGGATGCTGAGGTGCGCACCGTATTTAAGCGGTTGTTGCAGATAAGGTGTAGCGAAGCAATTATCAATAACTAAAAGCAAGTTGTGCTTTTTAGCCAGCGCGCCGAGTTTCTCCAAATCAATTATATCTACCGAAGGATTGGTGGGTGTTTCGGCATACAGGATGCGGGTGTTAGGTTGGATGAGTTTCTCCCATTCATCTACCCTGTCTACATCGCCGTAGCTGGTGGTGATGTTCCATTTTGGGAATATTTTGGTAAAGATCGTGTGTGTACTGCCAAACACCGAGCGCGACGAAACAATATGATCGCCGCTTTTGAGTAAGGCGGCAAAGGTGCTGAACACGGCTGCCATGCCAGTGGCAAAAGCCACGCCGTCTTCGGCGCCTTCCATAGCGCAAATCTTGGTAACAAACTCGGTACAATTGGGATTGCTAAAGCGCGAATAAATGTTTCGTACTTTTTCTTCGGCAAAGGAAGCGCGCATGTCTTCGGAATCTTCGAACACAAAGCTACTGGTTAAGTACAGGGGCACGCTGTGTTCCAGAAATTCGGTGCGCTGTGTTTGCAGGCGTATGGCGTCGGTTTCGAAATGGTGTTGTGAGTCGTTCATGGGCATGTAGTAAGGCTGGCGAAAGTAGGTGTTGCGGCAGTAGCAACAAAAAAATAAAGTAAAAGTCTATTGGATCGGTAGACTTTTATATATTAGCCACATGAAGCGCATAAACTGCTTTACCTGTTGTTGCTGTTGTTGATGCAATAACGCCCCCTCCCCACCCGGCGTTCTGCGCCAGTATTTGTTTGAATTTATTTTTTGTTTAAAGCTGTAATACTATGTTGGATTTTTTGCGCCATCCGTGGCACTGGAGTGTAGCCGGAGTGTTGATTGGCCTTACTGTACCGTTATTGTATTTGGTGGGAAACAAGCCCTTCGGCATTTCTTCCTCCTTCAGGCATATTTGTGCGGCTTGCCTGCCCACCAGGGTTGATTTCTTTAATTACAATTGGCGAAAGGAAAGCTGGAACCTGTTTTTTGTTGCGGGTATAGCTTTGGGTGGCTTGGTTGCTGTTACTTTTTTAGCGAACCCGGAGCCGGTAAAAGTAGCTACTGCAACACAGGCTCAATTAAGTGCCCTTGGCGTAAAGAGTTTCGGAGAACTGGAGCCTACGGACATTTTTAGTTTTCAATCGCTGTTAACGTTGCGCGGCTTCATTTTTATGGTAGTGGGGGGCTTTTTGGTGGGTTTTGGTACCCGCTATGCAGGTGGTTGTACCTCGGGCCACAGTATAACGGGGCTATCCAACTTTCAGCTCAGCAGTTTAATTGCCACTATTTGTTTTATGGTGGGTGGTTTTATTGCCACACATCTGTTGCTCCCTTTAATTTTTAAACTATAAAATGGTGTTTTATGCAAGCAATTGAAGAAGGACATAACAACCAAAACATAGCCGAAACTTTTATCAGCAACCTGAAATATGTAGCTATAGGCATATTCTTTGGTATTGTATTCGTAAAGGCAGAAATAGTTTCGTGGTTTAGGATACAGGAGATGTTCCGCCTACAATCATTCCATATGTACGGAGTTATTGGCACGGCGGTGGTAGTGGCAACTATTTCGACCCTGCTGATTAAAAAGTTCAAGATTAAAACCATTTATGGCGAGCAGGTGATATTTGACCCCAAGCCTGTAACCAAAGGAAATGTGATAGGCGGCTTGCTGTTTGGTTTAGGCTGGGCGCTTACGGGAGCTTGTCCGGGCCCGATGTATGGACTGATAGGCAGTGGCTACCTGATATTTGCGGTAGTGTTATTGAGTGCCATTAGCGGAACTTTTGTGTACGGATTGTTGCGGGATAAGTTGCCGCATTGATTGGGCATGAAGTGCTTATTAACGAGAGAACAAATGGAGGCAGTACGCTGCTTACGGGTAAGCAGTTCTAATAATTACCTAACTTCGTTTCACAACAGACAAAGCGGTTGCGCAAAATAACATGTTGTGCAGTAGGGTATGATTCAAGAGCAAGCGGACATTTCGGTAGTGCTGGTTAATTACAAAACACCCGCCCTGTTGCTTGCCTGTATTGAATCGATTTACGCGGAGTCGTTATCGCTTAATGTTGAAATTATAGTGGTTGATAATGACTCGCAGGATGGTAGTGAGCAGCAGATAAAGAGCCGGTTTGAAAAAGTGCTTTGGCTGAGCGCCGGATATAATAGCGGCTTTGCGCGTGCCAATAACCTTGGCCTGCAACATGCTACAGCTGCTTATACACTCATCCTAAATTCGGATACAGTAATAAAAGAACGTGCAATTGAAAAAGCTCTTGCCTTTTACAAACTAAAGGAAAAGAGTACACAATTAGGTTTTGTTGGCTGTAAATTGGTGCAGTTCGATGGAAATGTACAGCACCCATCACACACCCGGCTTGACCATTGGGGGAAGTTGCTGCTCTCAAACGCATTTTATAAAGTGTTGGAGAAACTGTTTGATAAACAGCGTCATAATAAACGGCAGCAGCAAGCCTATGCACGTAAGCAGCAAGAACATACTGTTCAGCACGAATCGCGGTGGTTGGCCGGAGCATTTTGGCTTTTCCGGACAAATATTTGTGCAACAAAGGCCACACAGTTGGATGAGGATTTCTTTATGTATTCGGAAGATGAAGAGTTGTGCTTGCGTTTGGGACGCCTTGGCTATAAGCACATTTATTATTCCGAAGCGTATATTTTACATGCTGACGGCGGGAGTTCGACTATAAAAGAAACAAGGCAAAACCAAATAACTTTGAGCGAATGGTTGTTTATTATGAAGATTTACGGCAAGGCCGCTTATATGGTGTTTGTGTTTATTACCGCGCTTAACTTGTTTTGCGATGAGCTATTTTATCGTCAGGCTTACTGGCGCGGCAGACTAACTGAAGGCGACCTGACAGAACGAACATTACGGAGTTGGAGATGGAATATGGTGAAGCGCTATTTTACAGTAATCTTGTTTAATTACCATAGAAGAACGTCATCAGCTAAAAACTTTTTAAAGTATGGCGGTTAGAAAGTTACTGGAACGCATCATAAAAAGCAAACCTTATAACCTGCAGGACCTTCTTGCGCAGGTGCAAAGAGTACGTACTACATCTACACACCTCGCAATTTGCGCAAGCCCTACCGGGCCCAACTGGCTTGGCATCCGCAATGCAACGTTGCAGCTTTTTCCGGATGCATGCGTTGAATTACCACAATACTATTCTCAGCCACTGCTTACAGATGCGGATTTACTATTGTTGGCCCAAACAATCTTGCAGCAAGAATTTAAAAATGTAGTGTTCAGCGGGTTTCCTCCTTACTTTATTAAACTGATAGAGGCTTTACAAGGAAACATGCAACAGCAGTTAGGCATTATTCTGCATGGCACCTTTTCGGAAGTGGAAACCAGTGGCAAAATATCGGAAGCGATGCTTCTGCCTCTGCAATTATTAGATGAGAAAAAAATTAGCAAGGTAGCCGCTGTGCGTAAGGACGTAGCTGCATTTATTGGCCAATTAAAAAATCGTCCGGCGTATACCTTGCACAATAAATGCGTGGTGCCTAATGATATTAAAGCAGCTATTGCCAAATCCCCGCAAAAGCAGATCGGCATTTTTGGTACTGAAAATTTTAATAAAAATCTGCACAATCAGGTTTGCGGAGCAGCAATGGTGCCAGACGGACACATTTATGTAACTCAGCCGCAGTTATATACTTATTTGAACACAAGATACATTACAGGAATACCAAGAAGCAATCATCACCAGTTTTTGGGTTACCTGGCATCGATGGATGTTAATCTACATCTCTCGTTTAGCGAGTCGTGGGGGCAAATTGCGGCTGAAAGTATGGCATTAGGTGTACCGTGTTTAACCTCACCGAACACCAACCTGCTTGATAATGATGAAGAATTGAAACAGCTGCTGACTGTAATCAGAACTGATTCACCTGTATGTATAGCCGACCAAATTGAAACAGTACTTAGTACGCCGGGCTTGGGAGATAGATGTATTAAGTATATAGCAGGCATTAACCGGGAGGCTGATGTGTTGATGCAAAAATTTTTGGAGAGCGAATGAGGATTGTACACATTATACCCTCGCTTATTGGTGGCGGGGCAGAGCGCATTGTGCTGGATATCTGCAATGAATTAGCCGACAGAGCAGATGTGGATGTAATGCTGGTATTGTTCCGGCCGGAGATAGAATACATCTACAAAGCTCCGAAGTTGTTATTAAAAACCATACCTGCTACCGTACGTCTTTCCATATTACGTAAGCCGGTTTGTGATGTAAGTGCTTTACAACTGGAGATAGAAAAATTTAAGCCTGATGTGATCCATTCGCATTTGTTTGAAGCGGAACTGGTAAGCCGCAGCATTACTTATCAGTCGGCCGTTTGGTTTAGCCATGGCCATGATAACATGGTGCAGTTAGAGCTGCCGGGTTGGGACATGTTTTTTAATAAACAACGGTTTACAAATTGGTGGGAGCGACGCTATTTATTGAACCGGTATCGTGTTAACGGAGGGTCGTGGTTTATTGCCATATCGCGGGATGTACAAACCTTTTTTAAACGCGTGTTACCCGGCAATTTAGCGGCCATAACACTTTTGCCAAACGCCATAAAAGTAAACCGGTTTAAAAACCCCGGGGTTGAAAAGCAACGCAGTACCACTTTAAGACTGGTGAATGTGGGAAGCTTTGTGCCAAAGAAAAACCAGGTTTTTTTGGTGGAGGTGATGCGGTTATTGCAGCAGGATGGAATTGATGCGCATTTGACCTTCTTAGGCGATGGTGCCACCAGGGTGATGATACAAGAGCAGGCAAAAGCATTAGGCGTAAGTGAACGAATAACTTTTGCCGGTAAGGTGGCAGACGTGGAAGCCCATCTGTGGCAAAGCGATATGTATGTACATGCTGCTTTATATGAACCTTTTGGATTGGTTTTGGTAGAAGCTATGGCAGCAGGGTTGCCGGTGATAGCGGTGGACGGCAGAGGCAACCGGGATATAATTAAGCAGGATGTGAACGGATATATTGAACCAGCGGATGTTGTTACTTTTGCTGCTCGCATAAAAGAAGTGGCAGCAGATAACGCGAAGTATCAACGCCTGGTAGAACAGGGCTTGCTAACAGCGCAAGAATACGATATTAAGACATATGTGGACCGGTTGTTGCAATTATATGCGAAGGCTGTTCAGGCAAAAAAGGTATAGTGCTCCTACAACCCGTTCAGCAAACTTAGGAAGGCGGGATAATTGTTACGGGCGTTGAAGCGATGATCCCAAAACAGGTGTGCCTTATTACGCAGTTTATTTTTATCGGCCGGGGTAAGTAACCAAAATTTACGAATAGCACCGGCAATTTGCAGCGCGTTGGTTTGCACTGGTAGAAGATAGCCGCTTTCATTTTCTACCACCACCTCGCGGCTGCCGCCGGTATCGGTAGCAATAGCCGGAATACCGAATGAAATGGCCTCCATAATAGAGACAGGAATGCCTTCGCTTTCGCTCACATTTACAAACAAATCGTAGTTGCCACGATGATATTGCTGTAACAATTCGCTGTTGCTTATTTGACCGGCAAAGCGGAAAACAACATTAGACTTATGGGCTAATTTTTGCGTGGCAAGTGCTTGTATTTCCTCCATAGCCGGGCCTGCGCCATAGTGTGTCCACTCCAGCGGTATATCATTTATTGCAGCCAAGGCATTAATTAGCATATGCAGGCGTTTGCGGGGTATTATATACGAGCAACTGACGAGGTTAACCTTATCGGTATTACCTGAGGGAAGTGGAAGGGGAGGCGGGGTAGTGCCGAGGCGGGCCAACCTTAAATGGTGGTCGGCGCGATGTTGTGTTTGCCGGCTGAGGTAGGCCAATCCATCGTCGGAAATAGGGAAACAGGCATTCAGGTGTTGAAGGGTAAATAACCTGAACGGCAGATATGCACCGGGTTGCTCCGCGGCATAAATATCCCAACGGTGGGCGCGGCAAAAGGCTTTTACCTGCGGGTATTTGCTGCGGTAAAACGCGATTGATGCCGCCATGTTGTTGAACCAGTACGCATACAGATATAGCTTGCTTTTATCCAGGTGCTCCTGCTCCGCCAATTGGTTTAAGAACGCTTCGGTTTCCAGCATTTTAGCATAGGCGCTTAACATAATGGTTAACCTTTGGCGGGTTAACGATAGATGCAGGCCTTGTTGCAAAAACTCCCGC
Organism: Chitinophagales bacterium; assembly: GCA_046329495.1. GTDB lineage: Bacteria > Bacteroidota > Bacteroidia > Chitinophagales > LD1 > Bog-950. The sequence goes on from JAXLUO010000001.1 coordinate 337,939, forward strand.
TCGTGCATTAACGGAGCACTGAACCAGGCCAGCAGTGCTTTCACTTTGTTAGGCGTTTGTGGCTGATAATTATAACGAACCACCTGTGTATTTTGGGAAACGGTGCGGGTTACCGGCTCGGTTAGGTTGTTGGTTACGATGATGATACGGCTAAACGCCCGAGCCAGGAAAGGGAACTCATTTTCAATAAAGGTTTCACCTTTGCCACACGGAAAGGTATCAGTAAAAAAAATAAGGGTGTTGCCGGACTCCATCAACGCACTGGTTTGCGCCTCAAATATCATTTTTGAAGCGTAGGAATGCAACTTTGGCAAGCCTGATTTTAACAGATGCTGTATTTACTAAGCAAAAAGCACAACAGCGCATAGAATAAAAAGATGTACGAAACCTCCTGCCGGCCATTAAACTTGCTGCTGCAGTAAACAATAAACCGGTCGCAGTAGGGCCTAACTGACTATTGCCGGCAAAATATATCAGTATATTGCAAGCGAAAACGTTGCTTATTGTTGTTGATGAAAATGACGACAAGGAGAAATGGGTTTTGGAGTAGTACCGCCCATCGGCACAATAACGCGCGGTTAGGGAAAAAGCAGTAATTACAAATGAAAAAGAAGGTATTGACTTGTGTAGGCACGCGGCCTAACCTGATAAAAATTACACAACTACACCGTTGTTTTCAGGCCTATCCTTTTATTGAGCATAAACTGCTGCACACCGGCCAGCACTTTGATTATAACATGAATGATGTGTTTTTTAAAGAGTTGGGCATAAAGGCGCCTGATGCCTTTTTAAACATAAACCAGGGCACCCAGATAAATGTTATCGCCCGCATTATGGAAGCTTTTGAAGCATTCATTCAAAACGACCGGCCCGATTTGGTAATGGTACCCGGCGATGTGAACTCATCCTTTGCCTGTGCTTTTGTGGCTCAACGTTATGGAATTCCTGTAGCACATATAGAAAGTGGTTTGCGTAGCTTTGACATGACCATGCCCGAGGAAGCAAATAGACTACTGATTGACGTATTAGCTGATATTTATTTTGTTACCGAACCAAGCGGAGAAGCAAATTTATTACGTAGCGGTGTGGAGAAAAGCAAAATTAAGTACGTTGGAAACACGATGATTGATGCGCTGGTAGCTTTTACGCCTATGATTGACAAATCGGATATTCGCAGCCGCCTGGGCGTGAGCAATTATTACCTGCTTACATTCCACCGGCCGATAAACGTTGACAATAAAGAAAATCTTCAAACGCTTGCGGAAATAATTGCGAAAGTGGCCGAACAGAAGCAGGTGGTATTTCCCGTTCACCCGCGTACGCGCCGGCGATTAGAAGAGTTTGGTTTGAGCACCATACTAAAAAATGGAAATGTTATTTTAACCGACCCGATCGGGTATATTGACTTTATAAACCTGGTAAAAAATTCAAGCGCAGTTATAACGGATTCGGGAGGGGTGCAGGAGGAAACCACTTTTATGGGAGTGCCTTGTATTACCGTACGCCCCAGCACCGAGCGGCCGGTAACAGTAACCGAAGGAACCAACACGCTTGCCCGGCTAGATCGTGAAACTATTTTGAACTTGCTAAAGGACATTGATACAAATACTTACAAAAAAGGCGTTGTGCCCTATTTATGGGATGGCCAATCATCAGAAAGGATAGCAGAAGCAATTGCTTCTTTTTTCGGAACAAAAACTGAAAACGCATCAGCATGAAGAACTTTGCATTGATAGGAGCGGCAGGTTATATAGCCCCACGCCATTTGAAAGCAATAAAAGATACCGGCAATGAATTGGTAGCAGCTTACGACCCTTTTGACAGCGTAGGTATAATTGATTCCTATTTTCCGGGGGCTGATTTTTTTGTGGAATTTGAGCGTTTCGATCGGCATATCAGCAAACTGCAACGGAAGAACCACCAGGTAGATTATGTATCCATTTGTTCGCCAAACTATCTGCACGATTCGCATATTCGCTTTGGTTTGCGGATAGGTGCCGATGTAATTTGTGAAAAACCGTTGGTGTTGAATCCCTGGAATGCAGAGGCCCTTATGGAACTGGAAGAAGAAACGGGTAAACGGGTGAATAACATTTTACAATTGCGTTTGCACCCCAATATCATAAAGCTGAAAGAGCAAATAGACAACGGCCCCGCAGATAAAATTTATGATTTCGATCTTACGTATATCACTTCGCGCGGCAATTGGTATTACACAAGCTGGAAAGGCGATATAAGCAAAAGCGGTGGTATTGCCACCAACATAGGCATACACTTTTTTGACATGCTGAACTTTTTGTTTGGCAAGGTGCAAAAGAATGTTGTGCACTTACATACACACGACCGCGCTGCAGGATACCTGGAGTTTGCCAAAGCTCGAGTACGCTGGTTTTTGAGTATTAACGCCGAAACGCTTCCCGCGCAGGCGTTGGCTAAAAACATGCGCACATACCGTAGCATGACGCTGGAAGGACAGGAAATTGAGTTCAGTGATGGTTTTACTGATTTACATACAAAGAGCTACGAGCAAATATTGGCCGGTAATGGCTTTGGTTTAAAGGAAGCCTTGCCGAGTATAGAAATAGCTTATCAGATAAGACACGCCCAGCCGTTAGGTTTACAGGGCGATTATCATCCCTACTGTAAGCTGCCTTCTGGTAATCACCCTTTTGCGAAAGAGTAGTTTTATTTAAGGAATTTTATGTGCGGCATAACCGGCTACTATACAATTAACAAGTCCATAAATGGCGACGATCTGGAGCGCATGACAACATCGCTCAGTCATCGCGGCCCTGATGCTGCTGGTTATTTCTTTAGCGAGAACCAAACTACCGGACTGGGGCACCGCAGGTTAAGTATTATTGACTTGAGTAATGCTGCGAACCAGCCTATGCATTCGCAAAACGGCAGGTACACTATTGTATTTAACGGCGAGGTATACAACTTTGCTGAGGTTCGCGAAAAACTGGGTATTTTACCGCGCACCTCTTCGGATACGGAAATTATTTTAGAAGCATTTGCTTTGAAAGGAGCTGCAGCCGTGCAATTGTTTAACGGCATGTTTGCATTAGCCATTTATGACCAACAAATGGACACCCTTCATTTGTTCCGCGACAGATTGGGTGTTAAGCCGCTGTATTATTATCACAACCGAGGAAACTTTGTGTTTGGTTCGGAGATGAAAGCTTTACTGCAAGCGCCTGTTGTAAAAAACGATGTTGCCGTTTACAAGCCTGCGGTGCATACTTTTTTATATGCCGGATATGTGCCAGAACCTTACACCATTTATGATAATATAAAGCGATTGCCGGCAGGCACTTATGCAACACTGAACGGCGGTGAGCTTACCATAACTGCATATTGGAAACCGGAAGAAAAAATTGAGCCCCGCCCCCTTACCGATTTTCAGGAAGCTAAGAAAACCTTACGAGGTTTGTTAGAAACATCAGTGGCTTATCGGATGATAAGTGATGTGCCGTTCGGTACATTTTTGAGCGGGGGAATTGATTCGAGTACCGTAACGGCGCTGGCTCAGCACATATCACCTAAACCGGTGAAAACATTTTCAATCGGTTTTAAAGAAGCCAAACACAACGAGAGCGAATTTGCGCGGCAGGTTGCCAACCATTTAAAAACGGAACATTACGAATTTACCGTTACAGAGCAGGATGCACTGGAACTGATTGATAAAATGACAACGGCTTACGACGAGCCGTATGCCGATTCTTCGGCATTGCCTACCATGTTGGTATCGCGCCTGGCCCGCAAGCATGTTACAATGACGCTTAGCGGAGACGGTGGCGATGAATTGTTTATGGGATATGGGGCCTACAACTGGGCATCGCGGATGAGCAATCCGTTGCTGCGTTTATTGCGCGGCCCTATTGCGCTGGCGATGCAACCATGGGGTAACCGGTATAAACGGGTAGCAGGATTGATTAATTACACATCCGAGGAGCGGATAAAGAGCCATATTTTTTCGCAGGAACAATACTTTTTTTCGGAGGCCGAATTACAGCGGATTTTGAAAAAGGATTACGTGCAACCTGTGTTGTTTAACGAGCATTTCGAAGGGCTTAAACGGAATTTAACGCCAGCCGAAGAACAAGCCTTATTTGACCTAAAGCATTATCTGAAAGATGACCTGCTTGTAAAAGTTGATGTGGCCAGTATGCAATACTCGTTGGAAGCGCGTACTCCCTTTTTAGATTACCGGGTTGTAGAATTTGCATTAAATCTGGCACCTGAACTGAAACAGCGTGCGGGCTCTACCAAATACTTATTAAAGGAAGTGCTTTATGAATTTGTTCCCCGTGAATTATTTGAACGGCCTAAATGGGGCTTTTCTATACCACTTGATAAATGGTTGAGAACAGATTTGCACTACCTGATAGATCAATATCTAAGCAACGAAGTGATTGAGAAGCATGGTGTTGCACAACCAAATATAGTACGTAAATTAATCTATGATTTTGAGGGTGGTCAAAATCATCTTTATAACCGTATTTGGGTATTAGTATTGTTGCATAAATGGCTGGAGGAGGCCGGATGCCGCTAAAGCTGCCAGGCAGGTTTGTGGCATAACAAAGGCATAATGAACTACATTAATTTACCCGCATTAAAAGCGGCCTTACCTCAACTACAGCAAAGCTGGCAAACAGCCAGTCCGTTCCGCCATTTGTATTACGACGGCTTTTTTTACCCGGATAAGGCAGAATTGGTTTTACAGCAATATCCTGAAGTGAGTGAAGGGGTTTGGGATGGAACAACATATATTCATCAGCGTAACAAGTTTACCAAGCGCAAGTTTGAAAAGGGCAGCGTTTTGCAGGATGTGTTTGACGAATTGAACTCGGAGGAATTCGTACATTTTTTAGAAAAGTTAACCGGCATACAGGGATTAAGCGGAGATGAGAAATTGTTTGGTGGCGGGTTACATCAGTCAATTAAAGGAGCGTTTTTAGATGTACATGTTGATTTTAACTATAATCCGGAAACCAAATATCACCGGCGGCTGAATGTGTTGGTGTATATGAATAAGGATTGGAAGGATGAATACGAAGGTCATCTGCAACTATGGGATATGCAGAAGCGCGAGATGGTAAGTAAAATTGCACCCATGTTTAACCGTATGGCCATGTTTGAAACCAATGAAGTTTCATTTCATGGCCATCCTGAACCGTTAAACACTCCCGCAGGTATAAGCCGAAAATCGTTGGCTGTATATTTTTATACACCCAACAGGCCCAAACGGGAAGTTGCCGCCGACCACAATACTATATTTGTAAATACCGAGGGATTGGCCGGCAAAATAAAGACCCTGTTTTCAGGTTTAAAGGCTTTAAAAGAACGTTTGTTTAGATGAATGTACTTTACCTTTCTTACGACGGAATGACCGACCCGCTGGGCCAAAGCCAGGTAATACCTTATTTACGCGGCTTAACAAAGTTAGGCTATCGTTTTACTCTACTAAGTTTTGAAAAGCCGGAACGCTATAAAAAGGATGGTGAGTTTATTGCGATGTTATTACAGAATGCCGGCATTGAATGGCAGCCGCTTATGTATACTAAGCGCCCCCCTGTAATCTCAACTTTGTATGATGCTTACCGAATGAGCAAGCTTGCTTTTGCCCTACACCGGAAAAAGCGCTTTAGCATTGTGCATTGCCGTAGCTACATATCAGCCTTAATAGGTCAGCAGTTAAAACGTAAGGCAGGTGTAAGGTTTGTGTTTGATATGCGTGGCTTTTATGCTGATGAGCGTGTAGATGGTGGCATTTGGAATTTGAGAAACCCGGTTTACAGAGCCGTTTACAACTACTTTAAACGCAAGGAAAAGGAGTTTTTGCTGGATGCCGATCACATTATTAGCTTAACCTACGCAGCCTGTAACCAGTTACAAAGCCGCCACCTACGCAATGTTGACTTGCCTATTACAGTTATACCCTGTTGTGCGGATTTGGAGTTGTTTAACGGGGCGACCATTGCTACTGAAAAAAAGAAGGAGTTAAAAGCGCAATTGGGTATTGGAGAGAACACTTTTGTGCTTGGTTATTTAGGCAGTATTGGCACGTGGTATCTGCCCAACGAGATGATGGACTTTTTTAAGTGCTTGTTACAGCAACGGCCTGACGCATGCTTCCTTTTTATAACTACCGAACCGCGCGACTACCTGTTAAAACTTGCTTTGGAGCGCGGCATACCTGCTGAAAAAATAATAAAGGTAACAGCTACTCATACCGGAGTTCCTGCTTACTTATCGCTGTGCGATTGGTCAATATTTTTTATTAAGCCGGTGTTTTCAAAAATGGCATCCTCCGCTACTAAGCAGGGAGAGATTATGGGAATGGGAATACCACATGTTTGCAATAGTGGAGTTGGTGACATCTCATCTATTTTAAAAAACGGGCAATCGGGCATTGCTATTTCTGGCTTTGATACCGCCACGTACAAAGTTGCGATACATACTATGCTAACCCAAAAATTTAATCCTGCCGAAATAAGGGCGAATGCGTTGCATTTTTATGCATTGGAATCGGGTATTAAAACGTATGCCGGTGTATATGCTGAGGTGAACAAGCGTTAGTGGCCCCCGGCCCTCTTGTTTTGGCTAAACCTATTCAGGTTCATGGGGCCTTTTGTCTTCCGGAAAGAGCAGTTCTGCTATGCAACCGTCAAATATTTTTCAATAATAAAAACTATAATTGCAAATTACAGGTTTTAAGCGGCTACGTGCGGCTAACTGTATTTATGATATGATAGATTTGCTAAAACGCATAGCACGCCACAGGGCTTTCCCATTTCTGCTGTTTGCGGTGATTTTTGCGTTTGGTTATCTGCCCTATTTTATGTGGGCACCGCTGGTTGAAATGCCCCAGGACACCTACGGCTATTATTACTATGCCCAATTAATAGGTAAACATGCTTTTCCGCTGCCAACATTAATTGGCATGGACCTACCGCTTGGCATGCCTTTGTTTTTGTTGGTAATGAAACATTTGAGCTACAGCGTTCAAACCGTTGCTTTGGTGCAAGTATTGCTTTTTGCCGCAACCGCATTGTTTTTAATAAAGCAATTTCAAAAGTATTTGCCCGATTATGCCACATTGGTGGCTGTATTGTTGGGCCTTTATGCTATTGATTCGGAAAGCCTGCGGTTGAATACTATGCTGTATACCGAATCGATTTACATGAGTTCGCTTTTTGTGCTTTTGGCCATTCTGCTATCAGCGGTTTATAAGCCAAACCAGCGGTCTTACCTTCTTCTTTCGCTGGCGGTGTTAGTGCCGGCAGTTATCCGCAGCAACGGTATTTTTCTGTATTATCTGCCGGTATTTTTTGGCCTGTTTGCTGTTGTGCGGCTAAAAAACAAGACGTTACTAAAAGGCTTAGCTGCCGGAACAATTACAGGATTACTGGTGTGGGCCAGCATGAACTATGTTACGAAGGGTGTTTTTATGTTCGGCGATTACAAACGTTTTGAGAAGATATTTAACCGCAGTGCCGAGGAGGCTCGCAATAAATACGCTTATGAACTGAAGAATTTGGAAGGATACGATTCAACTGAAACGTATTTACAGCGACATACGCGAATGTTTAAAGTGTACCTCAATAACTTCTCGGAAACCAAACCCTCATTTTATTACAGCTATATGCAAAGCCGGTACGAGGATGTAATGATTAAGCGCACCCAGAACTCGCCGCACCTGCTAATCATTAATTACTATCCGCTCGATTCGTTAGCCCCTGATTTGCGAGCCTATATGTTTGCCGGCCTGTTGGACCGCAGGGATTGTCTTGAAACGATAACTACCACCTTTAACCCAACCAACAAGAAGGCCAATAAATGGGGATTGGCCACCCATGTGGTGTACCGTGCCTTTGATTTGTTGATGCGCAACAAACTGGTGATTGCCCTTTGGCTGATGGCTCTGGTGTTTAGCGGATGGCAATTGCTACTGCGGCAACATGCGGCCTCTTTTGATGTAGTGTTATTTCTATTTGCTCTTACCCATTTTTTATCGTTGATAGTTATCTCTTTTGGGCACGTGCGTCCGCAGATAAGATATGCTCACGTAACCGAATTTTTATTGCTTATTTCGGCAGGATTATTTTTGTGGAGGAGCATGCCCGCTTTTATTTCATTTAAACGATCATCCTGATGCTTGACAATAAAACAATAGCAGTTGTTGTGCCCGCGTATAATGAGGAGACGCAGATAGGAATGGTAATAGAAACCATGCCTGCTTTTGTTGATCGCATTATTATTGTGAACGACAAGTCGAAAGACAGAACTGCTGAGGTTGTGCTGGATTACATTGCGAAGGACACCGCGGTTAAACGCCCTATTGTAAGCCACCTGAAAAGTGCTTTTGAGAATACAATTTATAATCGTGCCGAAGCTGTTTTGCGCGAAATGGCTGTAGATGAAATGAAGCATTTTCTGCCATCGGAAGTAGTTAATAAGGACCCTGAAAACGACCGCATTATTTTAATTAATCAATTAGAAAATGGTGGTGTAGGCGCCGCCATTGGCCGGGGTTATAAATGGGCCAAGGACCATGGTATAGATTGTACGGCGGTAATGGCCGGTGATGGACAAATGGACCCTGCCGAACTGGAAACGATTTGTATGCCGGTTATCCGCGACGGTATTGATTATGTAAAAGGCAACCGCCTGATACACCGCAGCGCCTGGCTGGTAATACCCAAAACACGCTATTTTGGCAACAGCATTCTTTCCATTCTCACCAAAGTGGCATCGGGCTACTGGCATGTAAGCGACACACAAACGGGCTATACGGCCATTTCTAAATCGGCCATTAATGCTATTGAACTCTATAATATCTATCCCAGCTACGGCATGCCTAACGACATGCTGGTGAAGTTGAATATTGCTTTCTGCACTCTGAAGGAAGTAGAGATTAAACCGATATATAACGTTGGCGAACAGAGCAAGATGAAGATATTTAAGGTTATACCGCGCATCTCGTGGCTACTGATGAAATCTTTCTTCAAGCGGTTATGGATCAAGTATCTTTTCCGCGATTTTCATCCTTTGTTTTTACTCTACAACCTGGCCTTTTTATTGATTTTACTGGCTATTCCATTTGCTTATAAAATTCTGCATATCGTTTTATTTGAAACGCGTTCGGTAAATCCGGTAACTTTGTTGGCGTTCATGTTTTTATCTATCAGTGCGCTTAACTCGTTTTTGTTTGCCATGTGGATGGACATACAGGACAACGAACGTTTGTATAAATAAACAGTGATGCGCGATTTTACCATCAGCACTTATCGCAGGTATCTCCAGGCTATGCAGGCTGCTGGCCTATTTTTTTGGCGGATTGACGACTATATGGCGGCTGCGGTGAAACCTGAAAAATTCTGTATGATTAGGCACGATGTGGACCGGCGACCACAACATGCTCTGGTTATGGCCCGTGTTGAACAGGAGATGGGCATTGTTGCCACATACTACTTTCGCATGAAGCCGGAATCGTTTAACGCCGATATTATTAAGGAGATTTACCAAATGGGTCACGAAGTGGGCTATCATTACGAATCGCTTTCGGATGCTGACGGCGATATGGCTGCTGCCATTGCCGACTTTGAAAAGAACTTGGGCATTATGCGAAAACTGGGGCCTGTAAAAACCATTTCGATGCATGGCCGCCCGTTTAAACCGTATGATAACCGCGATATTTGGCGTGTTAAAGAAAACCACAACCTGCTTGTTTCGAAATACAATATACTGGGGGAAGTTTACCTGGATATTGATTACAGTGATATAGCCTACATAAACGACACAGGGCGCAACTGGACCTCCGGCGCATCGAATGTCAGAGATAAGGTTTTTTCGAATATAAAGGCTGATTTTGCGAACGGGGAGGAATTATTAGCCTACCTGCAACAAGGCCAACACCTTAAGATTGTTTTCCAGATTCACCCTGAGCGTTGGGCTTACTCTGTCGGCAGTTACGGTATATCATTTTTACATGACCTGGCCACTAATTCGGTAAAATTTATAATGCGATTATGGAGGTAAAAGAATTGTCCCTTACTTCCGCCGACCGATGGAATACTTTTGTGGACAGCAGTCCGCAGGGTAGTTTGTTTTCAAAAACATGGTATTTAGACGCAATTGGTGTTACGTATAAAATTTTAGTGGTAGAGCGTGGCGAAGACATTTGTGCGGGCATGATACTTTCCAACTGGAAAGGATTGTGGACGTTTGGCCCTATGCAAAAATACACCGGCATTTTGTTTACCAACTTTGACGGTGCCGCGTATGCTATAGGCACTAACCAGCGAGCGGCGGTAAAATTGCTACTGGAACAAGCCCGGGGTCTGGGAACATTTGATTATTTTTTTCACCCAACCTACACTGATTGGTTGCTGTGGTACCAAGCCGGTTTTAAAGAAACCACCTACTACACTTATCGCATCGGGCTTACCGATAAAACTGATGAGGACCTTATCAATCTCTGCGCGCCCCGGTTACGCACCAAAATAAGAAAGGCGGCAAAGGATGCTTCTTTAGAAATAATAGAAGGACTGGAGCCCGACTTGTTTTATGAGGTAAACAGCAAAACTTTTGAACGGCAGGGCGGTAAAATGCCTATCAGCAAACAGTTGTTCCTTAAACTTTACAAAACATTGGCAGCCGAAAATAATATTGCCTTGTATGCCATGAAAAATGCCCAGGGCGAAATATCGTCGGTATTAGGCATTGCATTTGATAAAGGGGCTGCGTACTTGTTGTTCAGCGGATTTGATAATACGCGCAAGGACGGAGGACACAACGAGTTACTGATTTATAGCGCCATTTGTAAAGCACGGAGCCGTGTTGCCACCTTTGATTTTGAAGGCAGCATGCTGCCGGGTATTGAATCGTTTTACCGGCAGTTTGGAGGTGTGTTAACGCCCTATTTCCGTATCTATCGCCCATCGTTGCTTAACTGGGCTAAGCAAAGCGGCATTAAATATTATAAAAAACTGGTTTACGGAAAATAAGCTTAGCGTATGGACAACCTTCCGGGCATTTTTATCTGTACAAATTTTCCCGATGAATATAATTCGGTGATTATAAACGAACTGGTAAAGTCCGGTGATTTTACCGTTGCCGGACTGTTATTCACCAAATCGTTTGCCGGCGATAACGGTTTGATGATTAAAATAAGGCGCATGCTAAGCTTCGGTGTTTTTAACCTGGCGCGCATAGCATTGCAATTTGCTACCAGACGCACCGATTTGCCCAAAACCAACGAAGCAGCAAAACTGGAGAAATGGATAACTGAAACAGGAACACCGGTACTAACCTTAGAGGGACAAACTTGGAAAGAAGCGCAACAAAAGATACTGGCCATGCAGCCAACGCTGGTTTTGCTGATACACTTTAACAAGATAATACCGGGAAGCTTTTTAAAACAACAACCGAACACGTATAATATTCACCTTGGTAAGTTGCCTGAGCGGCGTGGGGCCTGGCCGGTTTTTTGGACCTTGCTTTGTGATGATGAAGAAGCGTATGCTTCATTACATCAAGTAGAAAAAGGGATAGATACCGGTGCAGTGGTGTGCGAAACCAGTGTGCCGGCAAAAAACCGTTCGATTGCGGATTTGATGTTTTTATTATCGGAAAAGATTGGCAAGCAGGTGCCTGCGGCATTACAGAATATTGTACAAGGCACTGCGGCACCACGTGTGCAGAACGAAAGGAATGCCAATTATTTTGGAAGACCTGCCGCTCCTGATTTCGCGAAGTTTTTGAAGGCCGGTAAAAAGTTTTATTAAGAAATATGTTTTTAAAGAAAACCTATAGGTATTTGGTTTATTTGTCACTCGCCTTTCTGGTGTATAAACTTGCAAAGACGGATTACCTGGCAGTGCCACATATCTATAATTGGACGGCGCTTATTATTTCAATACTAATACTTTCAATAGCTAATTTAATAAGTGCTTTTCTTTGGTTTAGAGTCCTTAGAGAAACCGGTAGCGGTGTAGCCTTTCTGCACTGTTTAGCTTCTCAGGGCCTAACCATTTTCGCAAAGTATATTCCAGGTTTTATTTGGACAGTGGCCGGAAATGTATCTTACATCAGCGAAAAATTTAAGTACAATAACGTAAACCTTATAATAGCTGCCTTATATTTTCAAATTGCAACTGTTTGGTGTGCCTTATTTCTTGGGTCAATAGGATTGCTGTTTACCGACACCGGAAACAATAAGGTGTTACTTATAATAAGCCTTATACTTTTAACAGGCACAATAGCAGGTCTGTTGCTACTCAAACCAATTGGACACCTTATAAATTCTTTTTTACGTAAGAGAAACAAGGCGCCGCTAAACATTCCAAAAACTTATACTTACCTGAAGCTTACACCGCTTTTCTTTCTGATAAATGGGGTTTGGGCTTTAGCCTTTCATTTTTTTGCATTGTCCTTATCAACCTCTGGCGTGCCGCCTTTTTCTGGTTTGGGCTTTGACCTAGGTATAGCATATGGAATATTATCTGTATTTACGCCTGGTGGTATAGGAGTAAGAGAAGGGGTTGTGTCCAAATATCTTATGGACTTAGGGGTTGAGACTACTTCTGCAATTTCAACATCTGTAAGCAGCAGGTTATGGTACCTCGGCAGCGAAATATTGTTTTTTTTACAAGGCTATATTGCTTTGCTCCTATTGAGGCGTAAAAACGAAAAGACTTAAAGATTACCTACAAAAGCAAGATTACCACCCATAGATATGCAAGTGGAATTTTTGATTTTCATGGCCAGGAGTAATTGTTCAGGTCCACCAAAAAAATTGACGTGATAGTTAGCAGAATAGCGAAAGTATCTTTCCTGTGGTACTACAACAATTAAACGTTTACTGGCAACGCGTTTTAATTCATTGATGCATTTGTAAAGATCGAAAACATGTTCAAGGGTATGGAGACAGATTACGGTATCAAAAGACTTATCGTTATAAGGGATAGACTCAACATTCACAAGATTAGTAGTAAGGGTTAGACCTTCTTTTTTAGCACGTTCATGCACCAGGCTAAGGTTGCCTTGTGCCAGGTCCGTTGCGGTTATTTTTCTACCGGTTTTAGCGCAAGCAATAGCAACATCACCATGGCCACACCCTAATTCCAAAACGGTTTCACCCGTCAGATTATTGATAACAAAATCCAAATCTTTTTGAGTCATGTGCGAGTCGCGGAATGGAACCACCTTCTCGTAGGCATCCTTCAATTCCGCGGCGGTCATATGCGGCGCTTTTACTTTAAAATCCATATCTAAAACCGGATTAAAGGTGCGTACAACGGCCGTATAAAAGAATTTATTATCACGTATTACCGGAGGTAAACAATCATCTAAAATAAATTTGATGATTTTGGTAGTTTCAGGACGAAAGAGAAATTTCTTTAAGCTTTTCATTACACAAAATGGGCTTCATTTTATTAAGCCGCACATGGGCGAATTTAAATTATTCCCGGTATTTAAATTTGAAAGAAAACTGGCTTTCAGGCAAGGCAATTCCACAAATCTATGTGCAGCGATGGGTTAGCAGCCGAAATGGACAGGCTTATCTTGCGAATCTATTGTTTAATCCTTATCTTGTTGTTGAAGTGTACTGTTTGAAATCAGTGGACTTATAAACTTTTGATCATTATGGAGCGCCTCTGTAAGTTTTTAGGCATAATGCTGGTAATAAACCTGACGCCGCACTTGACTTTTGCCCAGTTTAGTCCCTCCCAATTACCCAATCTGGCATTGTGGTTGCGTTCTGATTCGGCCGTTACGCTGGTGCAACCTGGTAATTTTGTAAGCCAGTGGAACGATTTGAGCGGAAATGGTTATCACTGTGCCCAAAGCACGGCAGCTAAGCGGCCGGTGTTGGATACCACCGGTTGTATTCGCCCCACTATAAAATTTGACGGCGTAAATGACTCGTTGGTGGGCCCGGTTATCCCAAGTGTGGATGCTTCGTCGTTAAGTATTTTTATGGTGCTGAACGGTACGAATACAGCTTCGACCAGTACAAAAACGTTTTTGGGTTTTGGGTCGCTAACCTCCGGTCTGCATTTAGCCCAATTTGGTGCCGGTTCAAGCAGCGCTTATTTTATTCGCAATAACACTTCTTTTCAATCTACTACACAGCAATTGCCGCTTACCGGTTGGCCTTTTAAATTGCTGGAGGCGGTTAAAGGTTTTGGGGATAGCTTAACCTTATATGCCAACGGAAGCCACCTGTTTAGTACAACTACTGCCGGATTTACCGGCGCATTTACCAACGGTATTTATAACTTGGGCTATGGCAATGCTTTTTATGCAGGCCAAATAGCCGAGATAATTGTTTACAAAGGGTTTTTAACCAATGCCCAGCGTCAGCAAGTAGAAACTTACCTATTTAACCGATATGCTGCCGCTGTTAGTTTGGGCCCTGACAAAGTGGTAAACTATGGCTTTTGTCCTGTTGCCTTAGGCGCAGGAAATTGTGCTGCCGGCTATTTGTGGTCAACCGGGGCTACCACTTCATCTATTCAAGTAAGCAAAAGTGGAAATTACTGGGTGCAGGCCATAGATTTGTTTGGACGTACCAGCCGCGACACCATTCAGGTTACCTATAATTCAACCCAATTAAATTATCACGATACCACTATTTGCCAGGGTTCTTCGCTGACTTTACAAACGCAGCTTAATGGGCCTTATAGTTATTTATGGCAAAACGGCGCCACCACCAGCACTATTCAGGCTGCTACTGCTGGTAATTATTATGTGCGGATTACGGATACCAGCGGCTGTGTGCAATATTCAGATACGCTGCACCTATTGGTGGACAATTTGAGTCAAACCGTTTCGTTAGGACCCGATACCAGCCTATGTGCCGGAAACCAAATAGCGTTGGTTTCTCCGCCGGCGAACACCTGGGGTAACTTATCATTTGCCTGGTCTACAGGGGCCAGCGGTGCTTACCTTACAGTAAATAGCAGCGGCGATTATCGTTTAACAGTAACCAATACCAGTGGCTGTACCGCCCGCGATACCATCCATGTAAATGTTACGGGCCTGGCCCCTAACATTGCTTTTGCTGGCGATACCTTTTGTTTAGGCGGTGTTTATCAACCGGTGAATACCGGCGATACAGCAGGCGTTAGTATGGTGTGGTATTTCGGCAATGGCGATAGTAGCTTGCTAAAAACACCGGCGTACACGTATACGGCAGCCGGCGATTATATGGTGCGGTTAAAGGCTACGGAACCTTCCGGTTGTAGCAGTACGCTTATAAAGCAGGTAAAGGTAAAATCGCTGCCCGTAGCAAACTTTGCCACCAGCACGGCCTGTATAAACAACAGTTACCAGTTTAGCGATGCGAGCACGCCACCGGCAGGTGGTAGCCTGGTATTATGGCAATGGAATTTTGGTGATAGTGGCAATTCCAATCTACAGAATCCTTCGCATGTTTATTCCAATACGGCTACTTATAACGTGTCGCTTACAGTAAGCGGCTCGACAGGCTGCAGTGCAGCAGTAACCAAACCAATTACGGTAGTAAGCAGCTTTACGCAGCCGGCAGTTGTGCAACTTATTGCTCCGCCAAACAATTACGCAACGGGTACGGCGCAGGTAAACTTTCAGTGGGGCGGTGCCGCCAATGCAGTGCAGTATAAACTGCTAATATCTACCGACCCATCGTTTAGCACCATCTCTTCGCAGATTAGTACAACTAACACAAGTGCAATGGCTAACCTTGGCATAAGTGCCACTTACTATTGGCAGGTGCGTGCATACAATATTTGCGGCGACTCCAGCATAAGCGCTACGCAGGTAATAGCCTTGTTTACCCCTTCCGATGTTCCGGGTTTGAACTTATGGCTTGCGGCCGATACCGGTGTTACCACCGCAAGCGGTGCTGTTAGCCAATGGAACGATTTAAGCGGCAACGGTAATCACGCCACGCAGGCAACAGCCAACAAACGACCTTTATTGGTAGGGGTTGATTGTTATATCAATAACAAACCATCCATCAAATTTGACGGCACGGCCAGTATTTTAAACGGCACTACAATCGCCAACCTTGATACCTCATCGGTGCAGATATTTGTAGTTGCCAGGGGTAATTCAACCGGGCAAACCAGCACCAAATCATTTATTCAATTCGGCGCGCTGGCCAGCGGTTTAACGATGGCCCAGTTTGGTGCCGGCACGGCAAGTTCGCTATTTGCCCGAAACAATACCAGCTTTACTTCGTTTGTATATGGCTTGCCGCTTACGGGGTTCCCCTACACGTTGCTGGAATTAAACAAGGTGTCCGGCAGTTCGTTTAAGCTGGACGTAAACGGCAACAACGTGTTTAATAGCACGGCCGCAGGCTATACCGGGGCTTTTACCAACGGGGCTTATGCTTTGGGTTTTGGCAATGCGTATCTGGCGGGCAATATTGCTGAACTACTTGTTTACAAAGGCACTATAACCAATCAGCAAAAGCAACTTATAGAAAGTTATTTGTTTAATAAATACACGCCTGTTGCCAACCTTGGACCCGATACAGTTATCGCCAGCGGATTTTGTGCGATAACGCTAACCCCCGGCTGTTTTAAAAATTACCTTTGGTCAACTGGCGATACTACTGCTACCATTGCGGTTAAAAATTCCGGCACCTATAGCGTAACAGTAACTGATCATTTTGGCCGCACCAGTACCGATAGTAAGCAGGTAACGTATGTTGCCAATGCTAACCTGAACACGGCAAGCACCACTATTTGTGCCGGATCTTCCATTAGCCTAACGCCACAGCTTTCCACCTTTAGCGGTTATTCGTTTTTATGGCAAAACGGCACAACCGGATCTTCGCTTACAACTACTACGGCAGGAGATTATTTTGTAAAGATTACGGATGGCAATGGCTGTTTCCGGTATTCGGATACAATAAGTGTTGCTTTGGATAGCTTTGCGCAGCAAGTATCGCTCGGCCCCGATGTTACTTTATGTGCGGGCAATAAAGTCGTTTTAACCTCGCCCACTACCGATTGGAGCTCCTATGCTTTTAATTGGGTTGACGGCACTACTGATAGTGCCTATACGGTAACCGGAACAGGCAATATTTGGGTAGCGGTAACCAATGCTACCGGCTGCACAGGCCGCGATAGTGTAGTAGTTACGGTAGCGGGCAGCGCACCGATTGTTCAATTTACAGGAGACACACTTTGCCTGAGCGAAATATATGCGCCGGTAAACACCTCAGCCAGCACGGATGCTTTCCCGATCACCTTTTACTTATGGCGCTTTGGCTCGGGCGACACCAGCACGGTTGCCAACCCTTTTTACCAGTATGCTACGGCAGGCTCGTATAATGTTTTGTTGAAGGTTACAACAGGTTCGGGATGTAGCAATACAGCTACTAAAGTGGTGTTGGTTCGTCCTAAGCCGCATGCACAATTTAGTGCCAGCACGAGCTGTGTAAATAATGCCTATCAATTTACTGATCAAAGCTCGGTAGTTGCGCCTTCTACACTGCAAGGCTGGCAATGGACTTTCGGCAACGGAGGCAACAGCACACAACAAGATCCAATTTATACCTATACCCAGGCAGGCAGCTACCAGGTAATGCTGGCTGTTACTGATAGCCACGGCTGTTTGGATACGATTTATCAAACTATGCAGGCAGTAAACTCGTATTTTTTGCCTGCGCCAGTGGCCCAGGTAACACCGCAGGATAATTCGCTTACGACCAACCCGGCTGTAAATTTTGTTTGGAACGCAGCGCAATATGCTATTTCGTACAAGCTGGTTTATGCTACAAACGCTGCGTTTACAACAGGGGTGGCGCAACAATCTACACAAGGATTGCAGACATCGGTAGTTTTGGCCCCTAACCAAACGTATTACTGGAAGGTTATTGCCTATAATATC
Organism: Chitinophagales bacterium; assembly: GCA_046329495.1. Lineage (GTDB taxonomy): Bacteria > Bacteroidota > Bacteroidia > Chitinophagales > LD1 > Bog-950. The sequence continues at coordinate 355,837 of JAXLUO010000001.1, forward strand.
TGCGGCGATTCCACCAGCAGCAGTACGCGTCGTTTTACCATCTTCTTGCCAACAAGCCTGGGGTGTTTAGCCCTATGGTTAAAGGCTGATACCGGTATTGTACAGGGCGGGGGAACCGTAAGCCAGTGGAAGGATGTTAGCGGGAACAATAATAATGCTACTCAAAGCACAACAAACCGTCAACCTGTTGTTATTGCCAATAATCCATTAATCAACGGCTATCCAACCATTAAATTCGACGGGGTGAATGACTCGCTCGTAGGCCCGGTTATACAAGGGGTTGACACCTCCTGCTTAAGTGTTTTTATTGTCGCTAACGGTATTAACTCTACCGGCAACAGCACTAAACCATTTTTGGGATTCGGAACGCTGGGCAGCGGTTTTACGCTGGCTCAATTAGGAACTAACTTTTTTGTGCGTAACAACACAACCTTTTTCAACGGCCCATCGCTAAGCGCCAACTTTCCATTCACCTTGCTCGAGGCCGCAAAAATACCGGGCAATAATTTGGGCTTGTATGTAAACGGTACCAACACTACTAACAACAACACCGCAGGCGCAACGGGTCCGTTTACCAATGGCCCCTACTCTATTGGTGGAGCCAACTCCTTTTTTGGGGGAGGCATAGCGGAGATATTGGTTTACAAGTGCTGCTTAAGTTCAGTACAACGCCAGATGGTAGACGATTATTTATTTAGCAAGTATGCGCCACCTGTTAACCTGGGTCCGGATGTAAATCAAACCTATAGTTTATGCCCTGTAACTCTTAACGCAGGTGCCCGTTTTGTAAGCTATTTATGGAACACCGGCGAAACCGGCAGTAGTATCCAGGCCCGTTTCAGCGGCACTTATTCGGTAACTGTAACAGACGTATTCGGCCGAACAAGTAGTGACGAGGTGGTTGTTCACATACCTTATCAGGGGAATACCACAGGCGATACTATTCTTTGCTCGGGCAACAGCGCTGTATCAGCAGTTCAATTAGCTTCTTCTCCCTATACCTTTAAATGGTACAATGGCGACACCAGCCAATTGGTTGCAACTACACAAGCGGTTACCTTTAGTAATAGTGGTAACTATTATGCAATAATGACTGATAGTAATGGCTGTTCGTTTGTGTCGGATACTGTGCATGTACAAACCGACAGCTTTAAATATCAATCGTTATTACCTTTGGATACCACAGTATGCGAAGGCAACGATATTGCTTTATCAACCAGTACTTATACGGCGCAAAGTATATTGTGGAGCAATGGTGCAACGGGTTCAGCGGTAACCGTAACTGCCGGCGGCGATTTAAGTGTAATGGTACAAGACATTAACGGCTGCGTTGCAGTGGATACCGTGCATATCACCAAGGGATGGGTTGCCCCGTTAACGGATTTTACATCGACAGACGTTTGTTTAGGCGATACTGTTTATCTGGCTGACATCTCTTTGCCGCTTGCACCGGATAAAATTAAACTCCGCCAATGGAGCTTGGGTGACAATGCAACCGATAGTACACAACAGGTAGCCCATTACTATAGCTTGCCGGGCTCGTACCAGGTAGTTATGACTGTTGTTACTGACTCGGGCTGCACAGGCTTTAAGCAAAAAACGATTAAGGTGTCTTCCAGTCCGATAGCTTCCTTCGCTTACAACGGTCCGGTTTGTGCAGGCACCACCTTGTCGTTTATCGACAACAGTACGGTTACCGGTGGCGATGTTATTACCAACTGGAACTGGACCTTTAATATTAGCGACGCCTACAATACCAAAAACGTTGCCTATACCTTCCTAAACCAAGGTGTTTTACCTGTGCAATTGGTTGTAACCAGTAACCAGGGTTGTACGGATACCGTACAGCAAACGGTAGAGGTGTTTGCGTACTTTGAAGCGGATTTTGATTATGCGAATGTGTGTTTAGGTGATGTAACAAAGTTTACCGACCAAACGCAATCGTTGGCAGTAGTTAGCTGGACCTGGGATTTTGGTGACGGCAATGCATCGCTTACCCAAAACCCGCAGCACACTTACGCCGGTGCCAGCAATTACCTGGTAACCCTATTAGCTGAAAATGCAATTGGTTGTATTGATACTGCCATACACACCGTTAATATTGTGCAACCGCCGGTTGTTGATTTTACCGGAACTGTGGGTTGTTTTGCACAAACCTATCAACCGCAGGATATAACAGTTTCGCCGAGCGAACCAATAGTGGCCTGGCATTGGAACATTAACGGCAGCAACTACAACGTGCAAGCTCCGCAGCATCAGTTTGCTGATAGCGGCACTTACCAGGTGCAGTTAGTGGTAAGCACACAAAGCGGATGTGTAGATTCAGCCACCAAAATGGTTAGTGTAAAATCAAATCCGATAGCTGATTTTGGTATTTACCCGTTGTATGGCGAGGCACCGGCCACTATAACATTTACCAATGAAAGTGAAGGATCCGCTACTTACCAATGGTATTTTGGCGATGGCAGTTTCAGCAATGATGAGAGTCCATCATATACGTTCCTTAGTAACGATACATTTACGATTAGTTTAGTTGCTTACAGTCAGTATGGCTGCAGCGATTCAACGGCACGCACTTTTATTGTGGCACCTACCACGCTTGATGTAGCCGTTACAAATGTCGAAACAGACCTGAAGCCATTGAGCGACGGAACCATGGAGGTAACCGTAAAAGCGCGTTTAAGCAATTTGGGAACCCGCGTAATTACCGATTTGCGGTTGTATGCTACCATAGGTACCGGGGGCGTGTTTACCGAAGACTGGAACGGACTGTTGTATTCGGGTTTAGTTACGCCATATACGTTTACAGCTAAGTTTATTATTAGCGCCGACCACGCAGGCACCTATGTTTGTGTGGAGGCAAAAGAAGTTAATAAAGGAGAGGTGGAAGTTACAACCGACAATAATAAACAGTGCGTTTCGCTGAACGAAGCGATACAGTTAGTGGGCCCATCGCCGAACCCAAGCAGCGACCATGCTACATTGGGTGTAATTTTACCAAAGGCCGGCAAGGTTAGTATGGCTGTAGTTAATAATCTTGGCCAGTATGTGCTGCCGGAGAAGGATTATTCAATGCCTGCTGGCCGAACTGACTATGAATTACCTATAGATGGTATGCGTGCCGGGGAATACTATGTGCGTGTGAGATACAACGACGATAAGCTGCTGCGCAAATTTGTAGTGCGCCGTTAATGCAATTATGGAATTGTGGCCGTTTTCTGCTCTTGTAAAAAATCATAAAGGCAGAAACGAAGGCGGCAACAATTTCGGGTAGTGGCCGTTAAAAATTATGTTTACTGAGAGATAATCACCGAACTGAGCATGAAGAGTTATTTGAAGTTTATAGTGCCTGCTGCTGTGGCGGTGTGCGCGGTTGCCGTTTGGGCGTTTACCGCAGCGCCCTATAGCGACTTTGAGGAGAAGAAGAACCTGGACATATACGTTACGCTTTATAAAGAGCTGAATACCTACTATGTAGATACGCTGAACCCCACCAAGTTGATGAAGAGCGGTGTATACGAGATGTTGGAAAGCCTTGACCCCTATACCGATTTTATTGCCGAAGAGGACATGGAAGAGTACCGCACCCAAACAACCGGCCGGTATGGTGGCATTGGTGCTGTAATTGGTACCGAGCAGGATTGGGTGATTGTATCAGAACCATATGAGGGATTTCCTGCGCAAAAAGCGGGTTTACGCGCCGGGGACAGATTGATTGAAGTGGATGGCAAAAGCGCTAAAAACTATCGCACCGACCAGGTTAGTGCCATGCTGAAAGGCAAACCGGGTACCCAGGTAAAAGTGAAGATCAGCAGACCAACCGCTTCGGGAACACCCGAAGAGTTTTATGTGACCATGACCCGTGAGGAGATCAAAATTAAAAACGTACCGTACTACGGCATGGTGGGCGATGGCATAGGCTATATACGGCTAACCGGTTTTATGGATCGCGCAGGTGCTGAAGTACACAATGCACTACAGGCATTAGAAAGCAAAGGCAAACTGAAAGGTTTGGTGTTTGATTTACGCGGCAACCCCGGCGGTTTATTGCCTGAGGCCATTAATGTTGTTAACGTGTTTACCGATAAGCACACTGAAATTGTAAGCACTAAGGGTCGCATTGAGGATATGAACAAACCCTATTACACCCTGAATGATGCAGTTGATACCAAACTGCCTATGGTGGTGTTGGCCGATGGTGGCTCTGCGTCGGCAGCTGAGATTGTGTCGGGTTCGTTACAGGATTTAGATCGGGCTGTTATTGTAGGGCAGAAGACCTTTGGTAAAGGGTTGGTGCAGAGCACGCACAACCTGATATACGGCGCTAAACTTAAAATTACAACTGCCAAGTATTATATCCCCTCCGGCCGTTGTATACAGGCCATTAACTATGCCGAACGCAATGAGGACGGCAGCGTAAAACGTGTTGCCGATTCGTTAAAAACCGCTTTTAAAACCCGCAACGGACGTAAGGTGTGGGATGGCGGAGGCATTGACCCGGATATTGCACTTGAACCGGAAAAACTGGCCAACATCTCTATTAGTCTGATTACGAAAAACCTGATCTTTCAATATGCCAATGATTACCGCATGCGCCACGAAAGTATTGCAGAAGCAAAAACCTTTGCATTAACCGATGCCGAATACCAGGCATTTGTGGATTGGGTAAGCAAAAAGGAATACGATTACACTACGAAAAGTGAAAAGCTTTACGAGGAGTTGAAAAAGGCAGCTGACAAGGAGGGATATACAGCATCATTACAGGATGACCTTGACGCACTGAAGAAAACCATGATGCACGACAAGCAGAATGATTTGCTGAAAGAGAAGGTACAGCTAAAGAGCTTGTTGGAAGAAGAAATTGCCGCACGCTATTATCTGGGTACTGGACGTATTGAAAGTGCCTTACGTAGCGATAAGGAACTTAAGCGGGCTATTGAGGTACTGAACGACCCTAAAAAGGTGGATGAAATTTTGGCTAAGAAATAAGCGGAGGGGCCGATAACATGAAAGCAATGAAGAGTAAATACATAAAGTTTTTGGTAGCAGCTGTGGTAGTGGTTGGCAGTTTTTCGTTTGCAGATTACTACTTCGAAGTATCCAAAAATATGGATATATTTTCGAATTTATATCACGAGGTTAACACCAGTTATGTAGACGAAGTAGAACCGAGTAAGTTAATGCGCACATGCGTGGACGGCATGCTGAAAACGCTGGATCCGTTTACGAATTACTTCAGCCAATCGCAGATTGAAACGGCCCGTATACAACAGGAGGGCAAGTTCGGAGGGTTGGGGATTGATATTGATATGATGAACGGATACCCTGTTATAACAGGTGTGTGGCAAGGGCGCCCTGCCGATAAGGCCGGGTTAAAGGTGGGTGACATTATTAAAGCTATAGACGGCAATAGCACCAAAGACCGTAAGAAGGAAGAAGTAGAAAAGTTTTTGATTGGCGAGCCAAACAGCAATGTAAACCTGCAACTGGAGCGTAAAACATCAATTACAGATATAAAAGTCATTAACCAAACCATTGCCCGTGCCGAGGTACAAGAAACCAATGTGCCCTTCTTTGGCATGGTTAGCCCTACGGTAGGCTGTATTAAGCTGAAGATATTTAATGAACATGCCGGGCAGGACGTAAAAGATGCGTTTGACAGCTTAAAGAAGGCGAACCCTAACATGAGCGGCCTGATACTTGACCTGCGCAGCAACCCCGGCGGTTTGCTGGTAGAAGCCGTGAACATTGTAAACATATTTGTAGATAAGAATCAGTTGGTAGTAAACACCAAGGGGAAAGTTGAAGAATGGAACAACACGTTTAAAACGCAAAATGATCCGGATGATTTACATATACCGGTAACCGTGTTAACCAATAGCATGTCCGCCTCAGCATCAGAGATTGTTTCGGGCTCGTTGCAGGATTATGACCGCGCTGTAATTATTGGCCAAAAAACATATGGCAAAGGATTGGTACAGGTAACCAAACCACTGTCGTATAACACTATGTTAAAGGTTACTACTGCTAAGTATTATATACCTTCCGGCCGTTGTATTCAGGCTTTAATTTATGCCGAACGCAATGCAGACGGCAGTGTAAAACATGTACCTGATTCATTAAAGAAGCCCTTTACCACGAAGAATGGTCGCCAGGTGTGGGATGGCGGTGGAATTGACCCCGATGTGGTATTGCCGAAACCGGAGCATAGCAAGGTTGCCGAATCCTTAGCATCGGCCAATTTAATTTTTGACTTTGCCACGTACTATACCTTACAACACCCGGCTATTGAAGACCCTGCAGCTTTTCATTTAAGCGATAAAGATTTTGCTGACTTTGTGGCGTTTGTAAAAGATAAGCCGTGGGACAGCAAGTCGCTTTCGGAAGAAAAGCTGGAGGCATTAAAAGATGCCGCTACAGAAGAAAAATATTTTGATGCGGTAAAGGGCCAATACGAAGCAATACGCCAGAAATTACAGCACAGCAAAGAGCAGGACGTGAACGAGCATAAAGCCGAAATAATAACAGTGTTGGAAAACGAAATAGTTGGCCGCTATTATTATGCTTATGGCAAGGTTAAAAAGAGCTATCAGAACGACCCTGAAGTAACCAAGGCGCTTCAAGTGCTGGCTGATAAACAGCAATACAATGCACTTTTAACAGCTAAAAAATAAGCGACAGGCCCGGTTATTAAACGGTTAACTGTCTGATTAGCCACTTATTATCACGTTTACATATTCGCCACTATTCGTGTAACTGCCCCTGCCAAAGAGGTAGTTTTTGTTACGTTTGCAGTCCTAAACTAAAAGGGCGAATGAAGTTTTCTGATATGAGCTATAGCAGGCCTGATATTCAGGTGCTGGCAAACCGGTTTAATGATTTACTGGGAAATTTTGATGCAGCGGAAACTGCGGAAAAGCAAAAAGAGGTATTAAGCAGCATAAATGAGTTGAAAAACGAATTTCATACGCTTTCCTCGTTGGCGTCGGTCCGCAATTCTATTAACACGCAAGATCCTTTCTACGAAGCAGAACAGGCCTATTTTGATACCAACGAACCGGTATTGAAAGACCTGAACGTTCGTTTCTACAAAGCGTTAGGAAATAGCCGTTTTAAAGATGAGCTGGAAAAAAGTTCGGACAACAATTGTTCCGGTTGGCAGATATAAGCCTGAAAACCTTTGACACCAGCATTATTGAAGACCTGAAAGAAGAGAACCGCCTGGGCACCGAATACACCAAATTGGTGGCAAGTGCTGAGGTGGAATTCAATGGCGAGAAGATGAACTTATCGGCATTAGAAGGTTATTCTGAATCAACGGATCGCGAGGTGCGCAAAAAAGCCTACGACGCTAAGTGGAATTGGTTTGCGCAACACGAACAGAAGTTTGATGAGTTATATGACCAATTGGTAAAAGTGCGCCATCGAATGGCTGTAAAGTTGGGCTACAAGAACTTTGTGGAACTTGCTTACTACCGCTTATCGCGTACGGATTATAATGCAGAGAAAGTGGCTGTGTTCCGCGAACAGCATGCTAAATATGTGGTGCCCATTGCAACGGCACTTCGTGAACGCCAGCGCCAGCGCATTGGCGTAGACAAGCTAAAAGTGTACGACTGGGGCCATAATTTTGATAGCGGCAACCCTAAACCCCAAGGCACACCTGAAGAAATTGTTGCGAATGGCCAGAAGATGTATGCTGAACTTTCGCCCGAAACACAGGAGTTCTTCGACTTTATGGTGAATAACGAGTTGATGGACCTGGTGAACAAGAAGGGAAAAGCAAGCGGTGGGTATTGCACCCTGTTTCCTAAACATAAAGCACCTTTTATTTTCGCCAACTTTAACGGCACCATAGGCGATGTGGATGTGCTGACACATGAAGCCGGCCACGCTTTTCAGGTATTTCAAAGCCGCTTTTTTGAGGTGGAGGAATACTATTGGCCAACGTACGAGGCTTGTGAAATACACAGCATGAGTATGGAGCACTTAACCTACCCATGGATGCATTTGTTTTTCGGCGACGACACAGATAAATACAAGTTTGTACATATCAGCAACAACATCCTGTTTCTGCCTTATGGTGTTTCAGTAGATGAATTCCAACACCGGGTATACGAAAACCCTGACATGACACCTGCTGAACGCAGAAAGCTGTGGCTGGAAATTGAACAGAAATACCGCCCCTGGGTGGATTATGATGGCATGCCGTATTTACAAAATGGCGGCATCTGGCAACGCCAGGGTCATATTTATCGCAGCCCTTTTTATTACATCGATTATTGTCTTGCACAGGTTTGCGCTTTCCAGTTCTGGAGTAAAATGCAGCAAGATTATAAAGCTGCATGGGCCGATTACCTGCGTTTATGTAAAGCCGGCGGCAGTCAATCTTTCCTGGGCTTAGTTAAGTTAGCCGACCTGAAATCGCCTTTCGATGATTCAGCGCTACAGCCGCTCTTTAGTGAAGTAGCAGGCTTTTTGGATAGCGTGAACGACAAGGAGATGTAAAAAAGCGCGGCGAATTTATTTTTCGCCGGTTCCTTTAAACTGATCTTCGGTATACTTAAACAACACGTTAAAGGTGGTAAGGGAGCCGTAAATGCGGGTTATATACTGCTGCATTTCTACCTTATCCTCATCGGTTAAAAGTTTGTGGGCATTTACCTTCTGCTCCATAACACGTAACCGGTCGCGCAGCATTACAATTTTATGAAAGAAGCTTTCAATTGGAATTTCCTTTGGTTGCAGCGAGGTATCTTCCGGTTTTAAAATCATTACACCCCTGTTCCAGCGCTGGGCCAGTGTTACCACTTCCTGTATGTCGCTTTTTTCTTCCAGCACAGCAGCTAAGGCACGCTTAATGTCATCCATGGAAAGCGAAGCCGTATCCGCTGCAGTAGCTTCCAGTACATTCATGCCTTCAAAATCGCGGGCAATACCGCGTGTGCCGCCACCTTCGCGAAACCATACGGTGTAAAATTCCGCATCCATATCTACAATTACACCTCGTCCGAATTTGGGATGCTCAATGCGCGAACCTACGCCTAAGTTTTGTGCTGACATGCTACTATCTATTTATTGCGAAGAAAGAAATTGTAGGCAACAGATACAGCAGGTACATTATACTAATTAATGAAAGTTGCCTGAGGAAAAACCTTGAAGTGTAGCCGCCAGTGTGCAGTGCTATTCAAACTCAATGAGCACCTGGCCTTTTTCAACGGCCTGGCGCAAGGTGGCTTTGATAGTTTTTATCTTACCATCCCGTGGGCTTTTAAGCACATTCTCCATTTTCATGGCCTCCAAAATCAATACCGCATCGCCTTTTTTAACCTCCTGCCCCTCGTGTGCTACTATTTGAATTACCAATCCGGGCATCGGAGCTTTTATATTTTGAGCGGCTGTAGTAGCACCGGCCGAAATGCCGAGCTGTTGTAACAGCAGGTCGTATTTATCGCGCACGTTAATCTCGTAATCGTTACCGTTTACATTTACCACCATTGTTTTTTCCTCGCGGTTAAAACTAATGAGGGTAGCGTTGTAGCTTTTGTTGTTTAGCAGGATATGAAAAGTGTTATCGCGCACTTCCAGTATGTCCCATTCAACAGCCGCTCCATCCAGTGAGTTATTGTCTACACTAAATTCCTTTTTGCCGTTTACGGTAGCCTTTATCATTCAGCAAGTTTATTAAAAGGTGGGGTAAATAGCAATTTAACCCTTCGGCTGATAAAAACGTTTTACATCCACCTCGGGCAATAGCGGGGTGCCGCGCTCCAGGTGCTCCACAAAATGCCGGGCAAAATAAGGTGAGAGGGAAAACCCTTTTGTGCCCAGGCCATTGAATATTCCTACCTGTTGGTGTTTTGGGTGCAAACCAATAAACGGCCGGCGACCATGGGTAGCAGGCCTGATTGCAGCGCGGTGGTCTACAATTTGGTAAGGCAGGCGCAGCACATTTTTAAGGTTCTGCTCCAGCTCCTCGCGCCCGATAGCGCTCGGTTTATCGTCTTCGTATTTCCAATGGTGGGTGGCACCTATATAATACACATCGGGTTCTGTCCAGGGTATAATGCCTGCATCACCTTTAATAATGTAATCAGGGTAAAAGTCGTTTATATGCACTAACAGGCATTCGCCTTTTGCATATTGGTAGGGCAAATTGGGAAACAAGGTATTGGGCGATGCCCCTTCGCAGAAAATTATACGCCTGGCCTGTAGGTCGTCGTATTGCACATAGTCATTGTACAGGGTTAATGCAGTGGCGGTAAATGGCTGCTCGCGCAACAAGCCATTTGATGAAAAATGCCTGCGTAAGGCGGGCACCAATTTTTCGGTATGCATGCGCGCAGCTCCGCCCACTTCAAATGCGCCAAAGTTGTTGTTTACCTTTTCCTGGTCCAGGTACATGATTTCCTCGCTTTTTAAAAAGCGTGTATAACCCGGCGAAGCACAGCGTACGCTCCAGTCGTTTTGCGATTTTACCGAATCGAACAGGTGCAATAAAGGAAAGGACTGATAAAAGGTTTGTCCCAGCAACACTTCAATCTCCTTGTAAGTGGACTCGGCAAAAGGGAATAGTTCTTCGGCCAGCCAGGTTTTACTGAATTTGCGACCTGTGATGGGATTAAGCAAACCGGCGGCAACCAGCGAACTGCTATTGACTTTGCCCGGCTCCAGGATAACGAACCGTTTATTTTCTTTTTGTAAGAACCAGGCCAGCATGCTGCCGGCAATACCCTGCCCTACTATGATATAATCAAGCACGGCACAAAATAATTGGTTTAAACGGTACTACGTTAACGTATTAACGGAAATAGGATAAATCCTTTTTAGGAGGTGGTGGAGGCGGCGTGTAATCGTCTTCTTCTTTCTGCCGCACGTTGATAGCCTTTTGCAAACGCTTACGGAAGTATAAATACAGGAAGATTACAAAGGCTAAATTAAAAGGCGCAAAATACATGGCTGTTTTCAAGCCTTCTTCGGTTTGTAAACCATTTGGGCCTACCATAGATAAAATGGTATAACCCATGAGGAATTCGACCAATATTACTGCCGATATAAAATTAAGTATATAGGGCCATGGCGAAACACCTTTACGTTCGGCCATGCGGTAAAAAACCACACTAAATGCTATCGCTAATATTACATCCATTGTATCTGCTCCTGTTTATGCAACGTGGTAAAGCAAAGCAATATTGCTTATACTTTCTCTTATTCTAATTCTTCTAATTCCTTTCTTACTTTTTTAGTCAAACCCCGTACCACTTCTTCATAGGAATGATCTATCATCCATTTTAAATCACTTCGCGGAATGGAACCGGTGTCAAAGTAAACTGAATTCCACATCTTTTTACTCATATGGTAGCCCGGTAATACATCATGGTATTTTTCGCGGTATTGTTCTACCAACTCCTCATTCATCTTCAAATTACACCGAAATGGCTGTGTTGTCAAGCTGGTTAGCAGAAACATCTTCCCCATTACCTTAAAAACCAGGGTGTCTTCATCGAAGGGAAAACCTTCGGTTACCCCCTTTTTAGCCAAACAATAGTCGCGCACCTCCTCAATATTCATGCTCCATTACTTGATGCAAAGCAAATGCATAATTGGCAAAATGGCAGGTTAAGAATGACGAAAAGTGAAGGAATAAGGTCAAAACGCGGGCTTATTTACCCTTGTTCATGATTTTTTCGCTAAACACAGCGAAGTTTTTGAACTGATTTTCGAGGAAAGCCTTGCGCTCTCTGCTTAGTTGCAGGGCTTCTAAAGGATTGAAGTTACTCTCTACCTTTTCGAACGTAGGTTCCGCCCCGCTATTGCTTACAGGGGCATACATCCATTCACCGGCACGAAGCACAAAGCGCTTGTCACCATCAATAAAGGCAGCCTGGTTGTATTTGTATTTATCCAGGGTGTGTCCTTCGTTATCGTACCAATAGCTTTGCAGCATGGGCAGATTGGTATCAGTTTCCTGCAATAAGGTTTGAGAGCCTTCTTCGATACCGGCGGCGCGCAAAATATCGTAATGCACTAAACGCGAACTAACGTTATGACTACGCACTTCGCCTTTATTGCTTTCATGGTCTAACCAGAACACCGGCACCTTATTACCTCCATCAGTAACATTACTAAAGTGATATTGCCAGCCCTGATCGCCGAAGTTGTCGCCGTGGTCGCTTAAGAACACAACGAGATTATCTTGGCCTTCATGCATTTCGCGGCAAAAATTGTCTACGTCGTCCTTAATTAATTTCCAGGCTAACTTTTGTTTTTCGCGTAGTAAGTCAAGATCGGCTTGGGTAATCGTGCCTTTATCGTTTTTCAAAAAGCTTTGCGATAGGTAATGATACAACACTTTCCATTCGTGAATTTTACCTAACAAGCCCGGGCTTAACAGTGCAAACGTATCGGCAATATGGTAAGGATAGTGTGTCTCCATCAAGTTGATGAACATGAACACGCCTTCGCCTTTTGCATTGCGATCAGCTATTAACTGTTTGGCGCGTGCAAACGAATCGTTCGCCGTTTTCTGTGCCCATATTATACCTTGTCGCAGGTCCTCACTGATCTTATCAAACACCATATCCTTGGGCTTAAGGATCATACGGCGGATGCGCGGGCGGTTTAAAGAAAGTACGGTGCGCAATAACCACTGGTGGCGGCTTTCAACAAACTGCCAGGTTTTATGTACTTCATCAAAGCCTTTGCTTACGTTAAACACATCGGTAGTAACGATATTGGCCGATACCTGTACTGGAGTATAGCCAGCTGAACGCAGTTTTTCGGACAGTGTTGGCACTTTAGCATCTAACCAGCGGCTCTGCGAAGTAGCGCCATGTTCGTGCGGTAATAAACCTGTAAACAAAGAAGAGGTTGCAGGTAATGTCCAGCAACCTGATGAGCGTGCATTGGTAAACTGCAGGCCGTGTTTTTCGAGGTAGGGCACACCGGGTGAACCGTTCTGGTAAGTTGAATCGTGGCGGAGACTATCCGCAACAATCATGATTATATTTTTAGGCTTAGCCACGTATACTATGATTAGAAAGCGGGGGCGAAGGTAGAATTTTAGCTAAGCCGTAAACGGTGTATACCATACAATTACGTAGGTTTACCGCTATAAACTATGCTAATTAGCTCAACTACACGCATTTTGGTTACCGGCGGAACAGGACATTTGGGTGCCGCTATTATTCATTACCTCGTTAGCGAAAAAAACGCTACGCCTGCTAACATTCGAGTGTTTTATTTAAGCGGCAGTCCGGCCGATGCCCTGGCTGATATACCTGGTTTGGATATGCGCGAAGGAAACATGTTGAACGGTTTGGAGGTTGAGGCGGCTGTTAAAGATATAGATATTATTTTTCATACAGCAGGTTCCACCAGTTTCGATTCGCGGCAAAAGAAAATGCAATGGCTGGTGAATGTAGAGGGCACGCGTAATTTGCTGGAAGCAGCACGCAAATCGCCTACCTTTAAAAAAATGGTGTATACCAGTACAGTAAACGTATTGGCTGTGCCGGAGAAAGGTAAGCCTGGAACGGTAGCAAATTGCGACCCGTACACTGCAAAAGAAAGATTACATGCCTTTTGCAGTGCAGCCGATACGCTGCAGTTTATTGAACAGGTTAGAAAGAATGAAGGTGATTGGTTGAAACGAATTCGATTGGGCTACTACGATTCGAAACTGGCGGCGCAGGAACTGGTAAATTATTATGTGCAGCAATATCAACTGCCGGTTGTAAGCATTATGCCGGGCACCATGTTTGGTCCGTACGATCATTTACTGGGCACGGGCTTGTATCTGCTTTCGCTGTATCACAATCAAATGCCGGTAGTTACAGGTGGCGGTTTGCCTTTAGCGCATGTAATGGATGTGGCCGAAGGACAAGTGCTGGCTATGGAGAAAGCAAAAAGCGGCAGCCGCTATATTCTATCGGGCCCTGAGCAAGATAACCGCTATTTGAAAGATATGTGCGGCATTATAGTGGAAGTGTTACGGGAACGCTTTCCTGATAGAAAATTCAAGGCGCCTACTCTGGTGGTACCTGATGCATTAGCGATGCTCGGCGCAGCCATTGGCGAGCAATATGCTATTTGGTTTAACAAGCCCATGTTGTTAAGCAAAGCTGCGGCAAAGCCGGGCCTGTATGCTCAGTTTTACAGCAGTGCGGAGGCAACGAAGGAAATTGGCTACAAGCCAAAACGCACCTTTAAACAAGCAATTACCGATATGCTCAATTATTACATAACGCATAATTTGCTTGTTCCGCATGGCAGATGGGTGGATAAACGCTGATTTTTTTCTCACCAATTTTTAACCGGTTAATTACCATACTGAAACTTGATGCGGGGCGTAGTACCTATGTATTATGCAAATATCAAAACCCGCATTATGAAAAAACAAGTACAACTAATAGCAGGCTTAAGCCTGTGCCTATGTATGCTGCTAACGGCCTGCGTAACCAAACGCAAATACCTTGAATCGGAAACGCGGGCCATCCGTTTGCAACAGGACAGCGCTAAATACCATACCAGTTTGGATGAGTGCACAGGTAAACTGGATGAGGCGGGCGTACGTATCCGAAGCTTAGAAAAGGATAAAGCTATGCTGCAATCGCAAAATGCGACCATACAGAACAACCTGGAAGACGTTTCGAATACGTCGAAAATGACGATTGAGGAACAACAAAAACGCCTGAACGCTTTGCAGAATTTAATACAGGGCCAGCGCGATGTAATGAATAAATTGAAAAAGTCGATTGCCGATGCGCTGGTAAACTTTAAGCCCGATGAATTGAGTGTTTACATAAAGGATGGCAACGTATACGTATCGCTGGAAGAGAAACTGTTGTTTAAATCAGGTAGCGCCGTAGTTGACCCCAAGGGCAAAGAGGCAATTGGCAAATTAGCTATGGTGTTGAACAACACCGCTGATGTAACCGTATTAATTGAAGGCCATACCGATACGGTGCCTATCCGTACATCGCGGTTTGAAGATAACTGGGACTTAAGCACCAGCAGGGCAGTATCTATCGTGCGCATCCTGACAAAAGATTATGGCGTAGACCCGCATCGCATAACAGCTTCAGGTCGGGGCGAATTTCACCCGGTGCAAACCAATAGTACCGAGGGCGGGAAGACAGCTAACCGTCGCACCGAAATCATTTTGGCACCAAACCTGAGTGAGCTTTATAAACTTCTTTCGCAATAGCGGACGCAGTGGTTTTAATGGCGGACCGGAGGCCTTGTGCCACCGGTCCTTTTTTCATATGCGGGTTATTTGCCCGCTATTTCGTATTTTTCGGCTCTCAAATGGAAATTTTTCTCATACTACTTTCGCTGTCGCTTATTGCTTTTTTCTCCGGCATCGAAATCGCCTTTGTTTCCGCTAACAAGTTGCGGGTAGAGTTGATGAAGGAGAAAGGCTCGTACCGTGCACGCATAATTGCCGACTTCAACAACAACCCCTCCAAGTTTATCAGCACTATGCTGATAGGATTAAATATTGCACTGGTAACATTTGGTTCGGTTACTTCCAACTATTTTACACACGAGCATTTCTCGTTTTTACCACAAGGCGAAATACGCCTGCTGTTGGTGCAAACGGTGTTTACCACCTTTGTTATCCTCATTTTCGGAGAGTTATTGCCTAAAATTCTTTTTCGGGTAAACTCCGATCAATCGCTTTTACTGTTCTCGTATCCAATCAAGTTGTTCTACATCTTGCTGTCACCGCTTACCAATATTTTCCATCGCATGAGCCGCTGGATTATCCGCAGTGTTGCCGGTGCCGATTTAAGCGAGGCCAAGTTGCAGTTTACAAAGGAAGACCTGGAATACCTGGTAAAAGAAACAGCCGTAAATGAAATGGATGCGGATGGTGAGGCAGATCCGCTTAATACTGACATTTTTGAAAAAGCACTGTATCTTAAAGACGTAAAGGTACGCACCTGTATGATACCACGACCGGAGATACAAGGCGTGGAGTTAAGCGAGAGCATGGAAGAACTGCGCAAGCGGTTTATAGAATCAAAGCTTTCGCGATTAGTGGTATACGAAGAGGAGATAGATAACATTGTAGGGTATGTGCACCATTTTGATATGCTGAAGAACCCGGCCAGTTTGCATAGCATCGTACGCCCTTTACCGGTTATACCAACCAGTATGACAGCGCGCGACCTGCTGTTACAGTTTATACGCGAACGGAAAAACATGGCAAGGGTGGTAGATGAATACGGCGGCACAGCAGGTTTAATTACGCTGGAAGATTTGATGGAGCAGATCTTTGGTGAGATACGTGATGAACACGATGATGAAGAGCTGACAGAAAAGCAAGTGTCGGAAGTAGAGTTTATTTTAAGTGGCCGCCTGGATATTGATTACCTGAACCGTGAATACAAGCTGGATATACCTGAAGGCGATTACACGACCTTGTCGGGTTATGTAATTAGTGGCTTCGAAGACATTCCCGAAGCAGGTAAAGTAATAGAGATGGATGATTTTGTTATCCGTGTTTTGCGTGCTACCGATACCCGAATAGAGTTGGTAAATCTGAAGTTGAAAGAAAAAGAGTAAGGAACTTTTTACGCACCTTATTATCTTGCCAGCATGGTAGCAGCCATCATCACTTTTTTGGTTTGTGCGCTCGGCATAGTGTTTTCCGGTATCCGGCTTTCGCGCTATGGAGATATTATCGCGGAAAAGAGCGGCATGGGCCGGGCCTGGTTCGGGTTAATTATGATGGCTTCAGTAACCAGCTTGCCTGAGCTTATCTCGGGTATCAGCTCTGTTGCAATAGTACACGCCCCCGATCTTGCAGTTGCTGATATTGCCGGCAGCTGCATGTTCAACATACTAATACTTTCTATCCTCGATTTCTTTTTAACCGACAGGCCCATCTCTTCGCGGGTACAACAAAGTCAGGTACTGGGCGCGGGCTTCGGTGTTATAATAATTACCGTTGCGTTAGCGGCGCTATTAAGTGCCAATTCTTTACCATCGCTTGGTTGGATTGGTATTCCATCGTTGATAATCGTAGTAGTATATCTGGTTGCCATGCGCACCATTTATTCGTTTGAACAGAAACGAACCGTTGATGCAGAAACAACAACAAGCAACGAGCATGATGTACCTTTAAATAAAGCCATTCTATATTACCTGCTGAACGCTGTGTTAGTAGTTATCGCCGCCTTGTTTTTACCGCAGGCGGGCGATAAGATTGCCTCGGCCAGTGGTTTAGGCCAAACGTTTGTAGGAACGTTACTGCTTGCACTTTCTACTTCGCTGCCTGAACTGGTGGTAAGCATTGCCGCGCTGCGCATTGGTGCTGTTGACATTGCTGTAGGTAACATTTTCGGAAGCAACCTTTTCAACTTTTTAATACTGGCTATTGATGATGTGTTCTACACACGCGGGTCATTATTTAAATACGCCTCTAAAAGCAACCTGATCGTTTTAGTGGCAGCACTTATAATGACGGGCATTGCTATTATAGGCCTGGTTTATCAGCAGGAAAAGAAAAGATGGAAACTGGCTGCAGACACCTTCGCTATTGCGATTGTTTACCTGCTAACCTTGCTGGTTTTATTTTTTACCCGCGATATGTTTTAGGAAGCTATTGCCCGTTGCGGGTAAAGTATTGTACAATTTTTTCAGCGCATGCCGTTACATAGTAAGTAAACCCATTACCATGCAGCACGGCTACCTCACCAAACCCCTCTGTTATGAACCGCATCAGGTGGCTGCTATCGCCGCTGGTATTGCTTGCGTTTACGCTGCAAGCCAGGCAGGCCCAGGACTCGCTAAAAATTCCATACGAAAAGCAAGGCGGTAATTTATCGCTGGGCGTACGCAGCACCGTTAGCGCCTTTAACCACGGCGACCCGAAAGAATGGGGGTATGGCTTAGGTGGTCATTTCCGGGTGCAAATTATCGACCGTATCAACACCGAGTGGTATGCCGATATATTAAGCAACGACATAAAAGGGAAGGCGCACCGCTACGATTACCATATTGGCTGGAGTGTTATGTTTTACATAATCGACCCCAGGGGCTTTAACCGTAAGCTAACCCCTTTTGTTGAAGCCGGCCACTGTTTCGACCTTACACGCATTCGGTTGAATGGACCGGAGGCGCCTAAAGCACAGCAGCGCCTGAGCAGCGCCGTGCAAATGGGCCTGGGCTGCCATTATAACATAACACCCAAATTTGATATAACCTTAAAAGCGCAGTATATGTTGCACCTGGGCAAGGAACTGCACGCCCACGAGGAGGAGGATGGAAGTATTGAAATAGAAGAACACAAAAATGCCGGCTGGGAAGGCCACCTGCTTGTAACCCTTTCGTTTAACTACAAATTTTTGAAGTTATGGAAACCCAAAAAGTAATAACCCTGGCATTTGCTGTGCTACTGCTTAATACACTACAGGCACAAAGCATTATCGAAAACCGGAAGGGCTGTATTAACTCGCAGGGCAATTTAGCTGCCGGCTATTTATTTGCCCAAAAACAAGTAGGTGCTTACTTTGTGGGGGAGGCAGAACTGTTTGTGGACAATAGAGTGTCGATTGCAGGGGCCACCTGGTTATCGTTTGCTACTACACAGAAAACCAAGCCGGGATTGCGCGCTAATCACTCCATCCTATGGGGCTTTAACTATCACTTTTTAAAGAAAGGCCGGTGGGACCCCTACATTGGTTTTACACCCGGGCTGGGCATTGTGCGCACGCAGTATCTAAACGATGAAGGTGTTTTAACGCGCAGTAGTTTTGCTCCTGTGCCTCTGGTGAGTGCTTCGCTGGGTTGTAATTTTTACATCGGTTCTATCTTCCACTTTTTTGCCAAAGTGCAGAGGGTTAGCGGGCAAATGCTTAAGGATGTACCTGCACCTGTAAGGTTAGAAGAAATTAAATGCACGGTAGGCTTAGGATGGAACCTGCGTTTATGGAAACCTAAAACCAACTCCAATATTTAACAAATACCCACATACTGAATCGCCGATAGTGGCGTCTATATAGTAGAAACGCAATCGAAAGATTGATTTTCAAAAAGGCTCAACGAAAGTTGGGCCTTTGCTTTTCAATACATTCCGTATAAATAATTTGTTTCAGGTGTAGTTTCTTGTATCTTAAAGCTGTAAATCAGCGATTAAGATGAAAAGGACCCTACTCTCTTTCGTTAGCGCAGCTATTGGGCTCTGCGCATGTGCCCAGCAACCCGGAACGCTTGACTTAACCTTTGATACGGATGGGAAAGTTACGCGCGATATCAACGGCAATAGCGAAGCGGCTGCTGATATACTGGCTTTAAATACCGGCAAAATAGTGGTGGTGGGCACTACGAAGGCGGGCACCAATCAAAACATCTTCCTATCGCGGTTTCTCAGCAATGGTCAGGCAGATAGCTCTTTTGGCATAAATGGAGTTGTTGTAACTGATTTAGGTACGAATGAAGTTATCAGTCGTGTAAAAGAACAACCTGACCATAAACTGGTGCTGGTGGGCAGCAGTACGATTGGTGCCGATGGACAATGGTTAATTGGACGATATTGGCCTGACGGAGCAATTGACAGCAGTTTCGGCACAAACGGATTTACCACACTTGATTTTGGTTCGCAGGGGGATGGGGCCAACAACCTTGATTTTTTGCCGAATGGCCAGATAATGGTTTGCGGTTACCGGCGCTATGCGCAATACCAGGTGGCCTTAGCGCGGTTGAACAGTAATGGCACCCTGGATAGCACCTTTGCACAGGGTGGCACATTTATTTGGACCAAACCGCAACCGCACACTACTGCCAGTCAGGTAAATGTATTGCCCGATGGCCGTTTATTGCTGCTTGGCGGTTCGCAAACCAATAACGAATCAGTTGATTTTTTATTAATGCGTTTTACGGCGGATGGCGTAATTGATAGTTCGTTTGGCGTTAATGGCGTACGCATAACTGACTGGGGCCCGTATGACGATGATAGTCCTGCTGTACTTGTAATTGATTCTGCGAACAGGTTAATTGTAGCAGGAACGCACTACCCTAACTACGGCGATGGTCAACCTGCTATGACCCGATACTCCTTTGATGGTGCTCCGGATAGCTCGTTTGGCACCAACGGTAAATTATTGCAGCCTATGTCAGGGTATCAGGCTTCTACCTTCTATGATATGACACGCCAGCCGGATGGTAAATTATTATTATGTGGCATAGCACGACAAAATTTGACCTACTTCTTTTACGTAACCCGGCTAAAGGAGAACGCAGCAGTAGATAGCACCTGGAACGGTAACGGGCGTACGTTTACCACATTCAGCTATAATCCCTTTGCCTACACATTGGCCTTGCAAACCGACGGCCGGTTGCTGGTGGCCGGTGAAGACCGTAATGGTACGGTGGGAGATATAGCTATAGCCAGATATAATACAGGTTTACCCGCCGGTTGCAGCACTACCATAGCAAATGCCTCAGCCAATCAAGCAGTATGTACGGGCACCAACGTGCAGTTTAGCATAACCAGTAACGCCGGTAACCTGCAGTGGCAGGATAGTACCGCTGCAGGCTGGCAGGATATTGCAGGCGCTAACGCAGCCATACTTCAGTTAGGTAGTGTAACCAATGCTTACAATGGCCGCGCTTATCGCTGCATAGCAACCGATGCCTGCACAGTTGTATCAGCTCCGTTATACCTGCAAGTGGCCAATACGTTGCTTACTAACCAAACAGCACACTTATGCCCCGGCGAAAGCCTGGTGTTTAAAGGCCAAACAATTACAGCCGCAGGTATGTATTACGATTCGTTGCAGAGTGTAAACGGCTGTGATAGTGTAGTGGCTTTGGAGGTGTTTAATGAAAACGCGCCAGCAATAATCCTTACACCCGATTCAGCGATTTTATGTTTAGGCGATAGTATAAACTTATCTGCCACCGGTGCGCAGCAATATCAGTGGAGCACCGGCGAATCTTCAGCTTCTATTTCTGTAATTCCAACCATCGGTAGCCTTTATCAGGTTACAGCCACAGGCGCTAATAACTGTTCAGCAAGTGCAGTTATTCCGGTACAAGTAAATATGCCTCCGGCTATTCCTGTAATCAACCGCACGGGCGATACCTTGATTACCACAACAGGCTATAGTTGCCAGTGGTTTGAACAAGGCACTGTACTAAGCGGCGAAACCGCTCAGCAATACCATATAGCCCACGATGGCAATTACCAGGTGCAAATTACTGATAGTAATGGCTGCAAAAGTTTGTCAGCCGTTTATGCTGTGCTTGGGTTAGGTTTAAAAGAAAAGGATATAAATACAGGCTGGGTGGTATACCCGGTGCCTGCCAATGAAAGTGTGGTGGTAGCCTTTACCGAAAACATAACAGGCTCCTTACACGTGATTGACCTTTGCGGAAGAATAATAGAAGTGTGGCAGCAAACCGAAAACCAACAACTGCATTCCGTAAGCAGCCTGCCAAACGGGGTTTATGTATTAACACAAGGGGGGATGAATAAACCGCTGGCTAAAATTTGTGTAGCGCATTAGCAGCTTAAAATTTAACAAAGCGGCACATACCAAAACAAAAATAAGGGCGTATTAATTACAGAAACGCAATCGAAAGATTGATTTTCAAGAAGGCTCAACTTAGGTTGGGCCTTTACTTTTTTACCGCCCTGTGGGATTTTTCTGTCCTTTCAACAATCGTTCAATGGTTCCGTATACCCTGCCCTCGCGTGTTTCAGTTCGTTTGGCTGTAATAATCCACTCAACATATTCGCGGCGATGGCTAAAGGCTAATGTGTCCCATATCTTTTTTGCCGGTTTGTTTTTATTCAGCGCTTTATTCAGGTCCTCCGGCAAGCGGATGGTTTTTGTTTTACTATCGGCGTACTGATAAATCAATCGCTGCTCCTGCGGTTTGGCTAAGCGCCTTTTGTCGGCTTCGGTTTTTAGCCGGAGGGCTACTGCCGTCCAGGTATCGTTAAAGGAGATGTAACTAACCCAGGCAATCGTATCGACGGCTTGCAGGCTTTCCCATCCTTTATCGCGCGTCAGGTCGGTTTGGAGGCCACTACTGCCTTTCGGGTGAAAAATCCAAAGTAACATTTCAGGCTTTAGCAGACTTAAAACCTTTTGTTGTCCGCCTTTTAATTCCGCTACATTTTTAACAAACCAATACAGGTGGTTAGCCTTGGTTTTAACTGCTGTAACAACTTTTGCTCCGGCGGGCAAAGCACCCATAGTTTCCTCAAAATCAGCAGGTTTGTTTAACGCCAGAATGATGTTTCCTTCCTTTAAGCGCAATTTTTTATGCAGCGGATTCATACCTTAAAAATATCCGTTTTTATGAGTAGCTCGCTGCCGTTCCACAAGCTAAAATTGCCCTTTGAAACGCCCCCGCAAAGCTTATCTTCGCAGCCCGGCTAAACACCGGCAGGCAAGTAAGCTATGCAGGATACGTACGAAATAAAACTCCCCCAGTTCGAAGGTCCCTTCGATTTGTTGCTGTTCTTTATTGAACGCGACGAGCTGGACATTTACGATATCCCTATCAGCAAAATCACCAACGACTTTTTAACCTACATCCACCAGATGGAGCGCCTGAACGTGGAAGTAGCCAGTGAGTTTATTCTGGTTGCTGCAACGCTTATGCGCATTAAAGCAAAAATGTTGTTACCACGCCGCGAGGTGGACCCTGAAACAGGAGCTGTTATTGACCCGCGCGAAGAATTGGTAACACGCCTGATTGAATACAAGAAGTACAAGGAAGTTACCGAGGCATTGCGTAAAATGGAAGAGGACCGCCAGAGCATTGCCAAGCGCGGAAATGCCATACACGAAAGCCAGGAGATTGCTGCAATGTTCGAACGCGAGTTTGAAATGCAGCACTTAACCATGTTCCGCCTGCTGAAGGCTTTCCAAAATGTGCTCGACCGTTTTGAGAAGCAGAAGAACAAAGTGGTGCATACTGTTGAAACTCCACCGTACACCATCGGTGGCGAACGTATGCTGCTGATGGATAAGCTGGCTATCGGCAAACAAACAGGGTTTGAAGAAGTGTTTGAAGGCATCGAGAACCGTCTGCATGCCATCTTCGTTTTCCTGGCGGTATTAGAATTAGTTCAGGAAAAGAAAATCAAAATAGTATTTGGCGAAGGCTACAACAATTTCTGGTTAGAAAAGGCTGACCCGAATGTTGATCCCGATGAAATTGTTTTAGAGGGTCAGGAAAACTAAATCTCCCTGCCACTGAATTTTTGGGCATATACAATAGCTCCTACATCCCATAACTCATAGTGTACACTATCGGTGCCGAACAAATCGATAAACCAGGTACCCTGCGGATAATTGTTCATGTTGATATATCGTTCTGTTTGCAAACTATCGTAGGCCCTGGTAAACGTGTACCCCTCGTATTGAATACTATCTTTATTATACTGCGTAAAGCAAATCGTGTCATTATAGGTGTATGCAATATCTGTAGGACCGTTCCCGTAGTTTTGAATGGTATAATCGGCACTGATGCCAACAAAGCAACGCGATACAGGCGAAGCAGGCTGTGTTGTTTTGTCTTTCTTGCAGGCTGCTAAGGCAAATAAGCTGATTAGCAGTAATTGGCTTGTTTTCATAGTTGTGGCCTAAATTAATTCATTTTTTGTTTGCGCTGTATTTCACTTCTTTGTTCTGCTTCTGCTATGACCCATCAAACCGAACAAATACCAGGCATTAAGTGGCGTAATATTGTGTTGCCCTTAGCGGTGGGTATTGGTTTATCGTTATACCTTATCATCAGCAGTTTGCAACCTTCTAAGTTGTTGCAGTTACCTTTCAACAAACAATTTGTTTCGGGTTTGCTACTGGCCGCACTTACCGTTTTCATCCGCGATGGCGCTTACATTTTTCGCATCCGCGAGTTAACAGGCCGCAAGCTTAGTTGGTTTACTGCTTTTCAGGTTATTATGTTGTGGGAGTTTGGCTCGGCTGTTACACCGGGGGCAGTAGGCGGTATTGCACTGGCGCTTTTTATCCTTAAAAAGGAAGGCATTAGTTACGGACGAAGTACCGCCACTATCATGCTCACCACTTTTTTAGATAACCTGGCGTATGTAGTGGTCTATTCTGTTTTATACGTGCTGGTAGGGCAACGCATGTTTGCTGTGCCTGCTGATTGTGCCGATTTACAGGGCCACGAAATGTTGCAAAGCATCAGCTACATTGCTAATAAGGCATGGATAGGATATGCCGTATTGTTTGGTGCCTCGGCGTTTTTAGGCATTGCGCTGTTTTTAATACCACACAAAGCCCGCGCTTTTTTTCATGCACTTTCGCAACGCGCGTTGTTTAGTCGTTTTGCTGATAAACTCCGACATTTGGGTGATGAGATAGAAATTACCTCGCAAGAGTTCAAAAGCTTTTCCGCCTTCTTTTATATCCGGGTATTTGGCGCTACCGTGGTTAGTTGGGTGGCGCGCTACTTGCTGGCAAACGCATTAATTTATGCGGTGGCTACCCTGCCGGCTGATCAAGTACTGCTGCTTGCACGGCAGTATGTTATATGGGTTTTTATCATCATCCCTTCCACACCGGGCGCCAGTGGATTGGCCGAGTGGTTTTTTCAGGTGTTTAATTGCGAGTTTATTCCGGCCGGCATGGGCTTATCGGCTGCGCTAACTTTAGTGTGGCGTATCTACAGTTATTACCTATACCTGGTAATCGGAGCAATTGTATTGCCTAAGTGGATTTCGCGGGTAAATAAAACGTAAGCTCTACCATTCGGCCAGTACGCTTTCGCCGTCTACTACTTTTTCTCCCACCGTGGCTTTCAGGTTTATGCCTGACGGAAGTATCACCGTAACCTGACTTCCCAGCTTTATTAAACCGATGATATCGCCCTGTGTTACCTGTTGTTTAGGTTCCACATAATCTTCAATACGGCGGGCTACAAAACCAGCTATTTGTATAATCTTAAACTTCTTACCGTCAGCGGTGCCAAACAGCATTTCATTGTGCTCGTTCTCAAATCGTATGCCGTAATCATTACTCATTACAATAGCATTATTGTAATCGCCGGGCGTATGCACTTCTGCCAACAAAGCTGCGCTTACAGGTGCACGTTGAAAGTGCACATTGGTTACATCCATCTGTATGCTTACTATGTATCCGGCTGTATCTACATCCTTTGTCCATACCCTTATAGCACCGTCGTTGGCCTTGGTTTCTACCAGGGCTGTGCTGTTCCATGGCTTAACGGCCACAATGGTGCCGTTGGCAGGGCTAACAAACAAATGTTCGTTGTGCGGCACCTTTCTATCGGGTTGGCGCAAAAACCACACCCGGTAATACACCACTAAAAGAATACATAAAGCCGCTAAAAAATAAAACACTCGCCTAATCCACATCATAGCACGAAGGTACCCTATAATTTTGGAATTGAAATGCTAAGAGGAAGTAGAGCGTTGCATTTATTTCAGGATAGCGTCTATAGGAGCACCGATTTTAGCTTCGGTGTTGAACTTATAGCCTAACAATTTTGCCAGGGTAGCGGCAATTTGTTTCTGATAAAACTTGCCCTTCTTAACTGTGCCTATTGCTTTAATGCCCGGACCGATAGCCGCCAACCACACTTGTTTTGCCGGTAAAATAATTACACCGTGGTGTCGCCAAAAGGTGGTGCCCGTAACTCCCCTGCCGTGGTCGCAGGTAACAATTAGTGTAGTGTTGTCTTTGTATTGCGGATCGTTTTGCACAAAGGTCCAGAGGTCCTGCAAGTAAGCGTCCAGTGTATGTGCTGCTCCTAAATAAGCGTCGTATTCGCCTTCATGTCCAAAGTGGTCTGTTTCATCAAAGCCGATAAACGTAAAACGCGGATGGTTTTTCTGCATGTACTCCTTGGCAAAATGATACGTCATGGTGTCTGTCTGGCAAAAAGGGCTGCAGGCCGGCACCGAGGTTTGCCATACATTAAACTCGGTACCGTTGCAAGCAGTGATACCGTTTTTAGTTTCGTAGTTTACGTAAACAGGAACCCCGTTGCGTTTGCTGTTAATGATACGCGGAAAAGCATCCCAGGTAGCAAAGGCTGCCATTTTGTTTTTAAACTTATCGGTGCCCTGCAAATAATCGAAGATGGTGTTGTTTGGGTTATCGGGATAGTCGTTACTATTCACTCGTTTATCGCCATAACCACTGAAAATTTCGTTGTACCCGGGATAAGAGAAACGATACGGATTGGTTACCTGCATACTGCAACCGGCGCTCTTGTTGCCTATAATAGCCCCTTGTGTACCTATAGTATTCCAGATGAATGGAGTAAGCTGTTTTCTGCGGGCCTCTGCATCCTTAGCCCAAAATTGGTTTTGCAAAGCTTCAGGGTCTTTGCTCAGCTTTTTACTGCGGATCAATTTTTTCTGCGCTCCTTTAAACAATTCCTGCCAGCGGTAGCCATCCCAGGTAACCAGTATAATGTTTTGGGTGCGGGCGGTGTCTTGTGCATGGCTAACTATTGGCACAAGGAGTAATAAAAAAGCGAGCAGGCGCATTAGCAGAAGTTTCTCCAAAAGTAGCCAAACCGTTTATTCCTGTGTTACTGCAATGCTATCAATTGCAATGCCGCTAACTATTTTTTGCGTACGCACCTGCAGGAGTAGTGATTGTCGGTGTTGTTGTTGAACTGTCCTACATAGTCGCCCAGTCCGAACTCAAAGCTCACCGGGTCAAATGTTTTTGTGCTGGTCCAAAAATCGGCGTTACTCTCTTCATTAAAGCAATCGTAAAGACCCTGGAAGGTGCTGCATTCACCGGCCGGTAATGCGCTGAAACCAAAATCGTCGGTACTTGGGTCAGCATCTACCCAAAGGGCCGAAGTGCTTTTTAATTTTGCGCCGGCTACCATCTCGCCCCCTGCATAATCTATTAATTCCTGCATTTCGGCTGCCGAAGGCACATGCCAACCCATAGGGCAAATGCCTTGTACTGTTCCGGGGTTTGCTGAAGAGGATGAATCATGTGTAACCTCGCTCCAGGTATACAACCGGCCGTACTTAGCACAGCTGGTTGGGTCGTTATCATAACAAGTACCGGCACCTTCCCAGTTTAAATTTTTTGCCATCCACACCTGCTCTCCTATACATACTGTTGGATATTTCTTTCCGTCCCGGGGATCGGTAAGCGTATCACCGCAATCTTTATAGATATACGACGGACTATGGAATTGTGTAAAGTACAGGGGTTTGATGGCGGCAGCGCCAATATGTAATCCACGGGCAACTAACTCAGGGGCTGCTTCAACCTGTATCTGGTGCGACATTTTGGTAACATTGCCTGCCAGGTGCGCAATGCCGGTAGAATCGCCCCCAACCAAATTGATTATTAAGGTATCCTCCCATTGTTTGGCATATGTGTTTAATACCGGCCCTGAACTATTGTTGTCCTGTGCATATCCATAATAGGAAACAACGCCTTTGCTGTGCCAGGCTTCCGGTAAATTGCGTTCGGCAGGGCCATAATAGGTAAAGCCGCTCCAGCAATGATTACCAAATAGAATAGACTGATTAAAGTTAAGGCTTGAGTTGCGAATGAACTTATCGGTTACAGACACCATGGCCCATTTATTAGAAATATGGTATTGATCAAGAATTACGCACATATCAAACTCCAGCTCGCCATTTGCAAATTTGGCCATTGGTATGTGCAATTGGTTGGAAATGGAATCGAGGATGATGTCGCGCGAAAGGGTGCCATCCCAATCACCAGGTTTCATCTTTAATAGGTGCTTCAGGAAAAATCCGTTCGGCACCCCGTGGGTATTCAGTATAACAAAACCATATTGATCAAGCGTGCTTAACAAGGGATAGGTAACATCACCTTCATTGATAACCGTAACATCAAAGCGGCTGTCAAACAACTGGTTTTTGTTGTAAACGCCGTTGTACATCGAATAAAAGAAGGGATTTAAAATCAGCACCTTTTTGTTAGGTATTTTAATGGTAGCTGTTGCTTCGGTTTTATAAGTGTTATAAGAAGAAGTAAACGTGCCACCGCCCCCGCCACCACGTGTGAGCACCTGTTGGTTTGCATCTTCCTGAATAAAATCGATATAGCTGCGTAAACCGTTTTTAAAATTTACCTCCAGCAAACCTGCCGAATAGCAGTATACGTTATCAACCTCCTCCTGGTCTAACATCCATTGTGAAAGGGTGTTCATGGCTTCAAGCGAATCGTGCGTGTTTTGGTAGGCGGTTACATATACTTCAGCACCGTTATTTTGAACCCTGGCTATGTTTACCAGTTTTTCTGCGGTTTCCGTATTTACATCGGTGCTCTCGTGTTTCTTGCATGCGTATAACGTTAGCATTAAAAGTGCCGGAATAAGAAGCTTCAGGTGTTTCATAGCGGAACGGGTTTATGAAGCCAATTTAATATTACTGTGGCAGAAACCGAAAACCTGCGTAACCGGCTGGTTTTGTCGCTATGCGTTATAGGCTAAAACATCGGCTGCTCGTACAGGGTTGATTGTACCGGCGTAACCGGTAAACCGTAGCGTTCACAAACCGAATAAACCGTATCGCGGTACCAGGGTTCGGCATTTGGCGATACGTAAACCTGCTGAATCAATTTCTTTAAATCAACCGGTAACAACACGCCTGTGCTATGGCGCGGATCAACACCGATAGGGTTAATTACAACCGCGCGCACTTCGCGTTCGTGCGCAAAGCTGCTGCGTTTATGAAAGATAGGATGCAAGGGATGCGGTTCGCCCCAACTATCGGCAGCATAGTCAAGATACTTAACCGGCCCCAGGTAAATAGTGTTCTGGTCGGGCTCTAAACAGGTAGCCAATGCTTCAGGCGTACTTTGCACGGCTACTCCTTCGTTTACATTCATGTAAATCTGCCACATACCTGCCGACTCATTTTCGTTGGTATGCCAGCAGTTAACATACTGGTATCGGTTACTGGTTTTTAAAAGATAGCGCGGCAGTTCTTCCTCTTTTATGGCATTTACTTCGGCCTCGCTCAGGTTTAAAAAGTGTTGCAGGTTCTTTCG
Organism: Chitinophagales bacterium; assembly: GCA_046329495.1. Taxonomy (GTDB): domain Bacteria; phylum Bacteroidota; class Bacteroidia; order Chitinophagales; family LD1; genus Bog-950. The sequence goes on from JAXLUO010000001.1 coordinate 384,855, forward strand.
GATATCTGATCTGGGGAACTGCGATACACCGCCCACATTTACAATTTCCGACTGCAGCAAAGAGGCATAGTAACTACGGGCAGCCTCTATATCACGCACCGGTATCGATGACTCAAAGGTGTCAATAAATCGGTCGGCACGCGTAAAATGCAGTTTTTGGGTATGCAGCAGCGACACAAATTTAGAGAAGCTGATATACCTCCACAGTTTGGTGGACTCGCTAAAAAGTTGCGGGTTGGTTTTCACAATCACGCTACAATATATGTAAACAAATGCATTTAATAATGCTGGTTTCGGCTATGCTTTGTATTATTGAATATGGCCACCATACAATTAACCTTTACCTACAGCGAGTATGATTACCTGCAGTATTATCTGTATTACGCCAGCACTTCGCAACAACAGAAAAAAGCGCTTTGGTATAACAGGTGGCTCTGGACGTTTGTGTTTTTGGTGTTGGGTGCTTGCTGCCGGCTTTGGGAATTAAACATGACTGCCTTGTTTTTTGTAGCGGTGGCTATTACATGGTTTTTGTTTTATCCCTACCGGCACCGTGCCCGTTACAAGCAGCATTATCAAGATCATATAAAAAGAACATGTATCCAGAACATGGAAAGACAGAATTGCGTTCGAATACAGGAGGATATGCTATTTATTACAGACGGCCATAGCGAAACAAGAATGCCGATCACCGAAATTTCAGGAATAGCAGAGATAACAGATGAGATTTTTATAACGGTAAAAACAGCAGGTGCTATTATCCTTCCCAAAAATCAGATACAGGATTTAGCAGAATTAAGACAGTTGTTGATCGGGATTTCAGCGCGGGTAAACGTTACCTATACCACCAACCTTGAATGGCGCTGGAATTGATAGTTGCAGCGCATCTATTTAAGCACACCTAACTCCTTGCCTACTTTTGTAAAGGCTTCTACAGCCTTATCTAAATGATGGATTTCGTGGCCGGCACTTACCTGTACGCGAATACGGGCCAGACCTTTTGCAACAACCGGGTAAAAGAAGCCGATCACGTAAATGCCTTCTTCCAATAATCTCGCCGCAAAATTTTGCGCCAGTACGGCATCGTATAACATAACGGGAACAATGGGGTGTTCTCCGGGCTTGATATCGAAGCCTACGGCTGTCATTTTCTCGCGGAAGTATTTGGTGTTGCGCTCCAGCTTATCGCGCAGTTCGGTGGTTTCGCTCAGCATATCCATTACCGCTATGCTGGCACCCACAATAGCAGGCATTACCGTATTGCTAAACAGGTATGGGCGCGAACGCTGACGCAGCAATTCAATTACTTCTTTACGGCCACTGGTAAAACCGCCGCTGGCTCCGCCTAAGGCTTTGCCCAGTGTACCGGTAATTATGTCAATCCTTCCCATTACATCGCGGTACTCGTGCGTGCCGCGGCCTGTTTTGCCTATAAAGCCGGTAGCATGGCATTCGTCTACCATTATCATAGCGCTGTACTTTTCGGCCAGGGCTACAATTTTATCCAGTTGCGCAATGGTGCCATCCATACTAAATACGCCGTCGGTAACTATAATGCGCGAGCGACAATGCTGCGTTTCCTGCAGTTTTACTTCCAGGTCGGCCATGTCATTATTCTTATAACGATAGCGTAAACCTTTGCACAGGCGAATGCCGTCAATAATAGAAGCATGGTTCAATTCATCGCTGATGATGGCGTCTTCATCGGCAAAAAGCGGCTCGAACACCCCGCCATTGGCATCAAAAGCTGCAGCGTACAGGATAGTATCCTCAGTGCCAAGAAACTCCGAAATTTTCTTCTCCAGTTCCTTATGTATATCCTGCGTGCCGCAGATAAATCGTACACTGCTCATGCCGTAGCCATGCGTATCAATAGCGTGTTTGGCGGCGGCAATTACTTTGGGATGCGAACTAAGCCCCAGGTAGTTGTTGGCGCAGAAGTTAATTACGTCCTTACCGGCTGTAGTATGTATGTCGGCGCCCTGTGGCGTAGTTATAATGCGTTCGTTTTTATATAAGCCCGCCTCGCGGATTTCCTGTAACTCCTTCTGTAATCGCTGTTGAATGGTATACATACTACAAACCTAAGGTTTTTTAACGGCCCGCGATACTCCTTTGCTATAGGCATAACTATAGGGTAATGCGCTAAAACCCTTATTTTCGCGGTTCGGACAAAGCCTGTTCCCTAAGGGGTAGGCGAAAGTGAGTTATTATGAAGCCATACCAAACCTTACTGTATTATAAATACACCACCATTCCTAATGCGGCCGAATTTGCGCAGCAGCACCTGGAGTTTTGCGAACGTATTGGTGTTGTAGGCCGCATTATTGTAGCCGAAGAGGGCCTGAACGGCACCATCTCGGGTACCGTTGTGCAGTGCAAAAAGTACATGGATCAGGTACGCAGCAATCCGTTGTTTGAAGGCATAGAGTTTAAGATTGACGAGGTGGACACACCTTCGTTTGAACGTTTGTATGTGCGCCTGAAACCGGAGATAGTACACAGCAGCTTACGCGGCATTAAAAATGTTGACCCTAACCAAACTACCGGCATACATTTAAAGCCACATGAGGTGGATGAAATGATTGAACAGGACGATGTAGTGTTTGTTGACGTTCGCTCGAACTACGAAAGTAATGTGGGCCATTTCAAAAATGCCCTGAAGCTGGATATCGACAACTTCCGCGATTTTCCTGAGCAGTTAAAGCAACTGGAACACCTGAAGGATAAAAAGGTAGTAACCTATTGCACCGGCGGCATTAAATGCGAAAAGGCCAGTGGCTATCTGTTACAGAATGGTTTTAAGAATGTGTACCAGGTAGATGGGGGCGTAGTGAAATATGCCAAAGAAACCGGCGGCAAAAACTTTGAAGGTAAGCTGTATGTATTCGATAACCGCGTGGTGGTAGATGTAAACAGCATTGCACCATCGGTAGTATCTACCTGCAAAATATGCGGCACCCCAAGCGCCCATATGGTTAACTGTGCAAATGCCGAATGCAACGAACACTTTGTGCTGTGCGAAAGCTGTGGCTGGAAAATGGAAGGCTGTTGCAGCAAAGCGTGCATGCAATCACCCGCCCGTCGTGTATACGATGGCACTGGATACTATCAACGCGAAAGCGAGACTATAGCCGCCAAGGGCTAAGCCCTACCTTTGTTATATTGCAGCATGCGTAGTTTGATTACCGTGCTCTTTCTGCTAACCTCTTACCCTGTTGTTATGGCACAATCTGTACCAAACGGCAATCCGTTTAAGGATGCCGCCGCAGTAGCCTATGCTACCCAACAAACTGATTCCGTACTAAAGCAATTAACGCTTAAAGAAAAGGTGGGGCAGATGAATACGACCGGACACTTTTTTGCAAAGGCGGCAGCCGCATTGCTATCAGGTAAAGGTCTGCCGTTAATGAGCATTGGCGAAAACAAAAAACATAACATACCAGGCGCTACGTTTACGGATGGTCCACGTGGGGTGGTACGTAAAGGGCATACAAACTTCCCTTGTGCCCTGGCACGTGCTGCCACCTGGAATACAGACCTGGAGCAACGCATTGGCGAGATCATGGCTATTGATGCGCTGCATACCGGTGCCGATTTGGTGGGGGCACCTTGCATGAATATTTTATATAGTCCGCTCAACGGCCGGGCACAGGAAGCCTATGGCGAAGATCCCTGGCTGACCGGTAAAATGGCAACGGCTTTGGTGTACGGCATACAAAAGTATGGCGTAATAGCCACCGCTAAACACTATGCATTAAACAGCATAGAGAATGCCCGCTTTACCGTAGATGTAAAAGTTGACAAACGCACCTTACACGAAGTGTACCTACCACATTTTAAAATGGTAGTAGACGAAGGTATTGGCAGTATTATGAGCGCTTACAATAAGGTTAATGGCTTGTATTGCAGCGATAATGCTGAACTGCTGAATAACATATTGCGCAAACAATGGCAGTTTAAAGGCTTTGTGCACAGCGATTGGATTTTAGGTACGCGCAGTACCGCTGCAGCCATTAAAGCAGGTATGAATGTAGAGATGCCTAACCCGGTTTATTACTCTTATAGCAAAATTAAAAAGGCAATTGCTCAAGGCGAGATTGCAGAGGCAGACATAGATAACGTGGTTCGGCCAACGCTGTTCACCAAATACCTTTTTCAATACATCCGTAAGCAAGTTGGTGACCCTGTTCCGGTAAACTATAAACCGAATGAAGATTTAGCTTACCAGGCTGCAGAAGAAAGTGCTGTGCTTTTGAAAAACGAAAACCAACTGTTGCCACTTGCTGCAGACAGCATTAAAACTATTGCGTTGGTTGGTTATTTAAGCGATAAACCAAACGACGGTGACCGCGGAAGCAGTTTCGTGCGCTCCGACTATGTGCTTACGCCTTTACAGGCATTTACAGAATACTGCGGTGCCGCAAACATCAAATTGCTGCATGCTTCAGGAAAGGATGTGGAAGAGCTAAAAGCGGTTTGTGCTAAAGCCGATGCTGTAGTAGTGGTGGCCGGGATATCGTTTGAAGACGAAGGTGAGTTTATGACCATGCGCAGCGAACCCAAAAAGCCGGGATTAAAAAGCAAATATCTGTCGGGCTTGCGTGTGCAAGGGGGTGGTGACCGTGAAACTCTTTCGATATCGCAGCGCGACATACAAACAATAGAAACAGCCGTAGCGGCCAACCCCAAAACCACGGTAATGCTTAGTGGCGGCAGCGCTATAACTATGGAAGAATGGAAGCATAAAGTGCCTGCTATTTTAATGACCTGGTATCATGGCATGGAAGGCGCTTACGCTATGCCAAAGCTGTTATTCGGCGATGCCAACCCTTCGGGTAAATTACCTTTTACCATTCCTGTAAAAGAAAGCGACCTACCCGAAAAGCCTTTTGCCCCGGATAGCATTACCTACGGGTATTACCACGGCTATACCTTGCTGGATAAGAAGAACACAAAACCGGCGTTCCCTTTCGGTTATGGTTTAAGCTATACCACATTCGAAATTGGCGCACCTAAAATTCAGCAAAACGAAATACACGAAGGCGATTCTTTGGAAGTTAAGGTGCTGGTAAAAAACACTGGCAAGCGTGCCGGCAGCGAAGTGATACAGTTATATGTAGGCTGCAATAACTCAAAAGTGGATCGACCTGTAAAGCTATTGCGCGCCTTTGCCAAAGTGCCATTGCTTTATAACGAGCAACTCGAAATAACATTAAAGGTGCCGGTGCAATCACTCGCCTACTTTGATACAGCTACAGATAGCTGGGTAGTGGAAAAAGCTAACTACACAGCGTATGTAGGAAACAGTTCCGATGCAGGGGCTTTACAAAGCGTTTCGTTCAGTATAAACTAATTACTGCACCTTCTGCTCCGCATCGTAACGGTAGATGGTATACAACAGCGTTTCGCCTACAGCACGAAGGGTGCCTTTGTCGATAATATCCATATTGTCGGCATGGGTATGCCAGTAATCACCAAACGTGCCTGAACGCGAATTAGGGTCGTGGTGGATGATATCAATAGTAGGTATGCCGGTTAGGCGATTGATATAAACGTGGTCGTCAGTAATTGGGCCCATCTGCTGATCGGTAAAGAAACCGGAATAACCCGCCCGCTTAGCATTTTCCCATACCAGATCCTGCACCCAACCGGCAGTTGAGGATGAATATACTTCGCGCGCAAAAACGGAATTACGCGCACCAACCATATCCAACAGAATGCCGAAGTCGGCATGGTAACCGGGCACATGCAAATGTTTGCCCCAGTACTGTACACCTAAGCAATAGCTGTCTTCACCACCTTCGCTTTTACCGTAGTCTTCAGCATCGTTAAAAAACAGATCAACACCTACATAGTTAGGCTGACTGCGAATAGCACGTGCCAACTCCAGCATAACACCTACACCACTTGCTGCATCATTGGCTGCCAAAATGGGTTGGGCCTGATCTTTAGTGTCCTGGTCGGCCCATGGGCGGCTATCCCAGTGCGTGCTTATTAATATGCGCTTGGTGGCTGAAGGATTGAAGGAAGCAATTATGTTAGTGCCTTTTAATGTTTTTCCGTCCCAACCCTTCGCTTCAAATGGTTGAACATATACGGTATCGGCGTACTTCTTAGCCACTTCTATTATCCAGCGACCGCAATCATCATGCACTTTAAAATTCATAGCACGCGGACCCATGGCTACTTGTTGGCGCACCAGGTAAAACGCGGTGTCCGCATCAAACTTAGGGGGACTTACTTTTACTTCAGGCGTAATTGTAGAGGTAGTGTCAGTGCCGTTGTTGTTTCCGGAGTTGCATTTTTGACACGAAGAAGAATACAATGCACCACAGATTAACACAGATAAACACAGATTTTTAATCATCGCTTATGTTTTTTAAATCGCCATGAACGAGCCGGGTTATCCCTTTTTTCATATCCATAACATTGAAGTTCAATAATAAACCTAATGGCGCATTTGAAAGTTTAAGATATGTCAACACTTGAGCCTTATGGATAGCTTCGATAGCTGCTACTGATTTTAGTTCAACTATAACACAACCCTCTACGAACAAATCTATTCTATAACCGGTATCCAAGGTAAGACCGTCAAAATAGACTGGAAGTAGTCTTTGTTGTTCAACTTTCAGCCCCTCCTTAATCAAGTCATGGGCCAGACAAGCTTCATATGTGCTTTCTAATAACCCGGGGCCAAGAGCTTTATGCACTTTGTAAGCGCTTCCAATAATTTTAAAGGATATATCATTTAGCTCCATATCCAGGGTTTAAACTATCATGCAAACCGCAAATCCTAACTCAGTACCTTTTGTATTTAATCCGTGTAATCCGTGTAATCTGTGGTGAAACATTTTGCATTTCGCTCAATTACCCGAGCGTCCAGCTCACGCCTTCTTTTCCGTCCCTTACTTGTATGCCAATCTTTGCCAGTTCGTCGCGTATTTTATCCGAAGCAGCAAAGTCCTTCTTGGCGCGCACATCCTTGCGTAATTCAAGTATCAGGCTCATCAGTCCATCCACCTTATCATCACTCGCAGCGCTTTCTTCTTTTAAGCCTAATACATCAAAGATGATCTCGTTAAACAGTTTTTGCATAGAAGCCTTATCGCTTTCCGAAACACTGTCCTTTCCATCATTTACCGAATTGATAACACGCACGCCTTCAAACAAACCGGCTATCGCCATAGGTGTATTGAAGTCATCATTCATAGCATCATAAACCGATGCTTTTATATCCTCGAATTTAAATGATGATTTATCGGAGGTCTTTAAACCGGGGATCAACTTCAAGGCATTCATCAAACGCTGGTAGCCCTTCTCTGCTGCCTGCAATGCAATATTGGAGAAGTCGAGGGTGCTGCGGTAATGTGCCTGCATCATAAAGAAACGCACAACCATTGGCGAATAACCACGCTCCAGTAGTTTATGGCGGCCTTCAAAAAGTTCCTGCGGTAAAAACGAATTACCTAAACTCTTCGACATCTTTTGTCCGTTAACGGTTAGCATGTTGGTATGCATCCAAACCTTTGCCGGGCTCTTATGATGGCAGGCGGCATGTTGTGCAATTTCGTTGGTGTGGTGCGTAGGTATTAAATCCATACCACCGCCGTGGATATCAAATTCATCGCCCAGGTACTTGGTACTCATAGCCGAGCACTCGATGTGCCAACCGGGGAAACCATCACCCCAGGGGCTCGGCCAACGCATAATATGTTCAGGCTTGGCCTTTTTCCAAAGTGCAAAATCAAGGCGGCCTTTCTTTTCGGTTTGCCCTTCCAGGTCGCGGGTGTTTTCAAATAAATCATCCAGGTTGCGACCCGACAGTGCTGTATAAGGATACGTTTTAGCAAACTTCTCTACATCAAAGTACACCGTGCCGTCTACTACATAACCAAAGCCATTGTCAATAATCTGGCGGGTCATTTCTATCTGCTCAATGATATGTCCGGTTGCCGTAGGCTCAATGCTTGGTGGTAACAGGTTAAATTGCTCCAGCACCTGGTGAAAGTCAACCGTATAAAGTTGAACGATCTCCATGGGCTCCAGTTTTTCCAAACGTGCACGCTTCGCAATTTTGTCTTCGCCTTCATCTCCATCGCTTTCCAAATGGCCTACGTCGGTAATATTACGGATGTAACGCACTTTGTAACCTAAATGGCGCAGGTAACGGAACACCACATCAAAACTCATAAAGGTGCGGCAGTTGCCCAGGTGGGCATGGCTGTATAAAGTAGGACCGCATACGTACATGCCCACAAAGGGGCCGTTAAGCGGTTTAAAAACTTCTTTTTCGCGGGTAAGGGTATTATAAATCTTTAATTCCTGCATGCGGCGAATATAAGCAGGCGAGGGGCGTATTGGATACTAAAACGCAAATTTTCACAGGTCAAAGGTCACAGCCACAGGGTAATGGTCGCTTAACGGTGCCTGTACCACGCGATAACTGTTCAGTTTAATGCCGGCCTCGTGCAACACATAATCAATCCTGAAAATGGATAGCGGGTTTACATACGTCGGCGAAAATCCTTTGCCTTTTTCTACAAATGCATCCAGCATACCTGTGCGGGCGGTATGGTAGGTATACGATACCGGCACGTCATTAAAATCGCCGCAAAGCATTTTAGCGCCTTTATATGCCTGTAATTGTTCCGCAACGGCATTAGCTTGTTGCGAACGGCGGCTGTAAGCCGTTTTCATCTTTCGTACAATGCTCTTTAACGAGTTCCACTTGGTCTGTTGTTTTTCGCTCAGCGAATCCAGCGCAGCATAGTCCTCATAGCCTAAATGGATACTCTGAAAATGCACATTAAATACACGCACCACTTTGCCTTTAAAATCTATATCGGTGTAAATACAGTTATTGGCCAGCGAATTATCGAACCGGATGCGCCCTGTATCTATTATGGGGTATTTCGAGAAAGTGGCTACGCCCCACTGTTGCTTTAGTATACCGCTTTTCCAAAGCGTTTGCTGCAGTTTACTCTTCGGCACTTTGCTTAGCTCTACTGCGGGCGGAAAATACATGTACTTATACCCAAGTGTATCGCGCAAATATTCAAGGTTATGGAAAAACTGGTTGTTGGTATAAAATTCCTGCAAGCAAAGCACATCGGCATTTTCTTTCTGCAGCAGGCTCATCATCTCGGCTCTGTTGGCACGGTTGCCGCTCCAGTTATATAGATCAAAGTTCTTGGTGTTCCAGGTAATCAGCTTAATGCCTTCTTCCTTATCGGTAGCATAATGAAAACCAAAGGTGGTGCGTATAAACGGAATGCAAAGTAAAATAGCCGCTAAGGCAACAAAGGTAAACCTGCTCCAAAGTAACAGCCATCCTATAAACAAAAAAACATTCAACAACAGCATTACCGGAAAGGCAAAGCCAAGAAACGACAATTGCCAAAACGTGTTGGGATTTACATATACCGCCAGGCAACCGGCAAGTAATACCAGTAAAGCAATAACATTTAAAAACTGAAAAAACCGCCGTATCACCTTCTACTATTAGTTTTCTGAACTCTTCAGTAACTCTTCCCAAAATTCTGCAGCACGGCGTGTATGCGGTATTACAATGGAGCCGCCCACCAAATTGGCTACCGAAAACAGCTCATATATTTCTGCCGTTGTGCAGCCCAGCTTATGGCATTGTTCTAAATGATATTTTATACAATCATCGCAACGCAACACCATGCTGGCTACCAACCCCAACAACTCTTTGGTTTTCGACGAAAGTGCACCTTCGGCATACGCCTGATTATCAAGGCTCCAAAAGCGTTTCAATACCAGGTTGTCCTTAGCTAAAATTACCTCATTCATCCGGCTGCGGTATTCATTAAACTCTTTAATGCTGTTGCTCATACAATTTTTATTTGCGTGTTGCGTCAAAAGTAGGAAAGTTATACGGCTGTACGCGTGCTGCTTGTATATCTAAAATTTCTACCTTTAAACCGCAAACCAAAATCACAGAAATGAGAAACGTACTTTTTATATTACTGGGTGTAGTTTTATTAACCGTATTACTTGCCGGCTGTAATTATAACGGCCTGGTTAAAAAGCGCGAAGCTGTAACCGGCCAATGGGCCAATGTGGAAGCTGCTTATCAGCGCCGTTCCGACCTAATTCCTAACTTGGTGGAAACGGTAAAGGCCGGAGGCAAATACGAACAGGAAACCCTCGATAAAATCGTACAAGCCCGTGCAAGTGCCACGCAAACCAAGGTTGATGTAAACAACCTTTCGCAGGAAGAGATCGACAAATTCCAGGCGGCACAAACCAACCTGTCGCGCTTGTTATTGGTAATGGAAAACTACCCCGATCTGAAGGCTACACAAGGTTATGCCGATCTGCGCACCGAGTTAACTAGTACCGAAGACAAAATCGCTTTCGAGCGCAAAAAATTCAACGACATTGTGCAGGACTACAACGCCAGCATATCTACTTTCCCTGCTGTTTTAACCGCCAAACTGTTCGGTTTTAATGCCAAAGGTTACTTTAAAGCCGATGAAGGTAGCGACAAGGCACCTTCGGTAGGTAAAATGTTTAACGACGGCAAGTAAGCGCCGCCTAACGCCATTAAATAAATCATTATGGCTTCCCATAAACTGTTTTCGGCTGAACAGGGTGCTGCCCTGGTGCAGGAAATTACCCGGGCCGAATTACAAACCAGCGGAGAAATACGCGTGCATACCGAACCGCATTGTAATGCGACCGAACCTATGCTTCGCGCGCTGGAGGTATTTCATAAACTGGGAATGAATAACACGGTCCGCAAAAACGGGGTGCTTATATACATAGCGTATAACGACAAGAAATTTGCCATTATAGGCGACGAAGGCATTAATGCCGTGGTGCCCGCTAATTTTTGGGATGGAACCCGGCAGGTAATGCAGGGGCATTTTCAGAAACATGAATTTTTTGAAGGCGTAGCCTTTGCCATTCGCGAAACCGGCGAATTACTGAAACAATATTTCCCGTTGGGAGCTGACGATAAAAACGAATTGCCAAATGAAATCAGTGAAGGTGAATAAGCGTTCCGGCAATTTGCGTCGTTTGGCTGCCTTGGTGGCCGGTATGGTAATGCTATTGGCCTTGCCGTTTACTATCAAGGCACAATACATTCCCGAGCCACCCAATCCACCGCGCCTGGTAAACGACTTTGCCCATTTAATGAGCGATGCCGAAGTGCAGAAGTTGGAGAAAAAGTTGGTGGCCTATAACGATTCAACCACTACACAAATAGTTATTGTAACTATCGAAACCCTGGATGGTGCTGAAGTGGGAAGCTTTGGCGCTGAGCTGGGCGAGAAGTGGGGTGTAGGCACTAAAAAGAACCATAATGGTATTGTAATACTGGTAGCTAAAGCCGAACACAAAATGACCATACGCACCGGCTATGGTGTTGAAGAGAAGTTAGGTTCGGTAACCGTACAACACATTATTGATGACCGCCTGAAGCCTAATTTCAGAAACAATGACTACTACCAGGGGTTCGATGAAGCTACGAATGAAATTATCGCCCGCCTTAGCGGCATGTATGTGGATGATACGCCTAAGGATGTAAAAGGCATTCCTATTTGGGTTATTACCTTAATCATCCTTATCACTTTTACTGTACTGCTTATCATCTTCCGCAATGGCGGAGGCAAAGGCGGCACATATAGTCGTGGCGGATATACAGGCCCAACGTATTGGGGAGGTGGCTTCGGCGGCTGGAGCAGTGGTGGCGGTGGAGGTGGCTGGAGCAGCGGCGGCGGAAGCAGTGGTGGTTTTGGAGGTTTTGGCGGCGGTGGATTTAGCGGCGGCGGAGCCAGCGGAAGTTGGTAACTTTGCCCTATGCAACCTTTTGTAAAATATACGGCTCATCCCTGGCACGGCATCCGCATAGGCGATAAGGCACCGGATGTAATTACTGCTTTTATTGAAATTGTACCAACCGATACGGTGAAGTATGAAATTGACAAGGAGAGCGGTTGGTTGAAAGTAGACCGCCCCCAGCAATTCTCGAATATCGTTCCCGCACTTTATGGCTTTATACCGCAAACGCTTTGCGATGTGGAGGTCGGCCGTTTCTGTTCGGATAAAACCGGCAGGCCGGGTATAGGCGGCGATCAGGATCCTATGGATATTTTGGTGCTCAGCGAAAAAACATTTCCTAATAGCGGGTTTATAACACAAGCCATTCCCATCGGCGGATTGCGCATGATAGACAAGAATGAAGCCGATGATAAAATAATTGCTGTTTTAAAGGATGATGCCGTGTATGGCAGGTACACCGAACTGGAACAACTGGACGAGAAAATACTCAACCGGCTACGCCATTATTTTCTAACCTATAAGGACTTACCGGGTTCCGGCGAGAAACGCAAGGTGGAGATAAGTGCTGTGTACGGACGAGAAGAAGCGCTGGAAGTTATCAGGTGCAGCATGCACGATTATAAGCGGAGGTTTGAAGAAAATGAACATTAAGCTTATTGTAATAGCACTGTTGTTGGCGGGGGTGGTGGCAGGAGGATTTCTTTACAAAAAGTATCGTGTGGCCCCTGATATTACGCTAACCACTATCCCTTTAACCGACTTAAGTGGTAACAGATACGAACTGCGCGATGATGCACATAAAGTGTACGTGGTAAACTTTTTTGCTACCTGGTGCGGTCCCTGTATAAAGGAACTGCCCGCGCTTGCCTATATAGCACACCACTATAGCAAGTTGGGTTGGAAGTTTGTTTGTGTATCCGATGAAGCGCCGGAGCGCTTGCAGCAGTTAGCACAAGCCTATGCCAACGAAAGTTTGGTTTTTGTACACTGCAATAAGCCACTGAAAGATTTACAGGTTTACACGGTACCTACTACCTATATTTTAAACAAGCAATTAGAAATACAATATAAAACTACGAATGGCGAAAACTGGATGAGTGAGAAAATCGTGCATCAGCTCGATGAAATTGACCGCGTTAACTAACATTGTCCTTAAACGCCAGGTTGTTCATCCACCACATTACCAGTAAAAAGATAAGTCCGTAGGTTAGTAGCACGTACACATAATCGTGTGCTAAACCAAAAAGGCTGTTGCTGTGTACCTGCACCAGCACCAATGCCAGCACCCGTGCTACATTGGTTAAAAAAATAAGAAACAAACCCAGGGGAATAAACCAATACTTGTTGCGCGCATTATCGCCAAACGAAGCTATAAAGCCGGTGAAAATTACCATAGGGGCTATACCCAGGCAAAGGTCGGCAACATAAATGCCACGGGTGCCGTCAACAATAATAATACGCTCAAAATAACTTAACTGATAGCCTGCCGCCTTTAATATCATAGCGGAACTAAAGGTTAACATGCGGCCTATTACATCTTTAAACCATTGCCAGCCACCCCACAAAAAGTTATCGTAGTGTTCTCCGAAATATTTGAAAGTACGCCAGCCGGCATATACCAGCGCCATCTTCAACAAGAACTCTATTGGCCGTATAAGCCTCTTGTTGCTTAAGTAGCGATCCAGTAAACCGGCAATGCTCATGCCTACAAATTAAATCATCGGCCCGCAAGCGGCCAATTAATTAAACGAAAGATAAACCCCCTGCCGGGCCAGGTATACCAGGCCACAGACTACAATTAAAAGTACGGGCAAAAAATAATTGGCTTCCTGCAAACTCTTGTATTTAAGTACCTCATCCTTCATAATTTCTGTTTCGCCAAGGCTGTAAATGCCATAAAGCATCGAAATACCCATGCCTACGAAGTATAGCAGGATGATGAACATATCGTGTATGAGGCCAACATAAAACTTAAGGCACAAAACAGTAATGGAACCCAGTATAAATGGCAGCGCCATGGTTTCGATATAATATTTACGGCGGCGGCTTAGCTTGTTAACCTTGGTAAACGAGTAAGCAAAAAGCAGGAAGGGTCGCACTGCATGCTTACTGAAGTACAGGAATACAATGGCAAAAGGGATATTCAAAATATAAACCAATGGAATTGGTATACGCAGCCAGGAATATACCACAGCTAAGTTCCGGTAATATTCCGAGTTCACCTGACCCAGGCCCAGTGAAGCAATAACGTTTTGGGTGGCGAATGTAATGGTGCCTATCATAAACCCCCAGGCCAGGTAAAGATTCAGTACGCTTTTAATCCCCTTGGTTTTATCATAAATATATAAGCAGGCCAGCCCAAATAGCAAAGGGAATAGAACCGGGGTAGAGAAGATTAAAATAATCTTTATTTTATTCCAAAACAGCTCGGGGTCAACAGGGGTAATAAATTTAATGCCATACGAATACACTATGGCATCGCATTTAAAGAACTTGCCTACAAAGGCCATAGCGAACCACGATAGATAGTTTACGCTGATAAAGGCAAGAATAAAGCAGATGATGGAATTAACAATCCTGAATACCTTACTTATCCAGGTCTCCTGGCCGCGCTTTAAGTCCGAATAACTGTTCATGCTTCAAAGATAGACCTCAAAACGAATTAATCAATTTCTAATAAAAGCTATTTACGGTCTGTATTTACTCTTTTTAAAAATGGTGCCGGCATCGTATTTCACCACCAGGTCCTCCAGCGATATCTTGTTATCGGTTTGCTCCATAAACTTCCGAACTATCTGTAAACCAACCCAACTACCTACATTACCGGGTGCCTCGGCAGGCATACCCTGGCTCATCGGGCCTTCATCCAAATACCGCTTTTGATCCATATAATCATCCTTGTAAAGCAGGTCCTTATCGTTAAAAAACTGCCATATCTGCTTTTCGCTCTTCTGGCACCACTCCAATTGTGGCTGGGTGTAAACAAACAATAACGAGTCTGGTGCATCCGGCAACAGCATGCTTAACACATACATTTTCTTGCCTTTGTCAACCATGGCGTTAATGAAGGTTTGCCGCTCACCTTCCTCCTTACCAAAATACAGGTTATACAGCACCTCCATCGAATTACGCGGCAGGTATTCTTTGCTCATACGCCTGCGCACATACTGGTAAATTTCAGCACTGTCGTAATCGGCATTCTGTGCTCCCAGGTAACAATCAAGGCCAATACCCAGTGTTTCGGCACCGTAAGTAAAGGCGCCTGTATTAAACTTCGAGAAAACAGTAACCACTTGTGGTATTGTGATTTTAGGGAAGTAGTATTTAAAGTATTTCAGGCTTTGGCTAAGTTCTGCCTCCACATCTTTGGTGTCCTTAAAGTAGAACTCGATAGAATCCTGCAAGCGGTGCACATAACTATCGTTTACAAAATCGGTTATGGCCTGTTGATTACGGTCTGCTGTGTCGCCGGCTAAACGCGGCCCAATTACAAACTGACTTACATAAAAATCATAGAAATCGCCGTATTTGGCACGCATTTCGTTTTGATGCGCTACGAAATCTTTTTGGCGGAATTCCGTAAAATCGCGGTCGAAACGCAACAAATGCACTTCAACCTTTATATTCGAAACATCAGGCTTAGGACGGCTGTTGCTCTTGTTGCAACCGTTGCACCCGGCCAGGAACAGTACAGATAGAATTATCAGAAAAATCGAACCTCTTTGCATAGCGCATCAAAAAAACGAAAAGAAATGAAAAGATATTTTACCCTCCTGCTGTTTTTGGTGCTGGCACATAGCACTTTTGCTATAACCGATAAAATAAAACTTGGCTTTACAGTGTCGCCCGGCATTAGTTGGGCCAAGCCATTTGGCAAGGAGTTAAAAAGCGGTGGAGTAGGCTTTGGTCTTCAATACGGGCTTTCGCTGGAATATTGGTTTGCCGAAAACTTTGGTTTAAGCACAGGCTTGTTTGGCGCTATGGAAAATGGCTCCATCAAAAATCGCGGATTCTTCCGTGATACCATTACCGGCAACAGCATTACCGAGAAATACACCTTCCATTCATTGGTATTACCTATAGGCGTAAAGCTGCGCACAAACGACATTAAGAATTTTCGGATCTACGGTGAAGTGCTACTCGAAAACTTCTTTACCGTTTCGGCCCGCTCAACCTTCAGCGATTCGGTCTACTATTACAACAGCCCTTCTAAAATTTTGATAGAAAAGGAAAACATCCTGCGCAAGGGCAACGATGTATCAAAGTCAATTCCTGATTTCCGTGCTAACTTTTACGATGTGCGCTTTGCCGTAGGTGGTGGTTTCGAATATCACTTTAACGATAAGGTAGCTTTAACTACCGGCATCTACTACCACAATGGTTTCCTGAATTATCTGCGCGATAACAGTGTCGACCTAAAGAAGGAGCCTACCGTTATGCGTTCGGTTAATTTGAAGATTGGCGTGTTGTTCTAAGCCCTACTTCCACTTATTTACAACACCGATAGTGCGGTGTGCTTCATCCATCTTGGTGCTTATCTGGCCTGTAAGTATATGCCAGAACATTACAAAGTCTGAGCCTAAGCTCCACAAGGGATATGTAAAGGTTGCCGGCCGGTTTTTCTCCAGCATAAAATGCCCCACCCAGGCAAAGCCATAACCTGCTACCGGCATTAGTGCCAGTAACCACCATTTTTGTGTAACAAAAGCGCCTATAAAGCAAGCAATTACAAGCCCAGTGCCTATAAAGTGCAAAGCCCGGTTAATAGGGCGGGCATGTTCGGTTAGGTAGTACGGGTAAAAACTCCAGAAGCTTTTGTATAATCTTTCGCTGGCCATATGTATCGCTGTTTATTGTAAAAAAACGTTAGTACGGCCAAAATAACAAGCCCCTGCGTTTGGAAATGTGCCTTTTATGGTGTTTACTTTGCAGCACAAAGCACTTTTGTTATGAGCGAACACGAGCCATTAAAGCAGATACAGGAGATACGCAACATTATGGAGCGCAGTAGCCGCTTTATTTCATTAAGCGGACTAAGCGGTGTATTTGCAGGCTTCTTTGCCCTGGCAGGGGCGCTGGCATTTAACCTGTATATCAATAACCGCTTTAGTGCAGGCTACCGCGACTTTGCCAAGGCCATCCCTATCGATTTAAACCACCACACCGAAATAGTAATGTTCTGCCTGGCCGATGCAGCAGCAGTTGTAGTGCTTTCTCTATTGTTTGCCATCTTCTTTACCACCCGCCGTGCTAAAGGCATGGGTCTTAAAATTTGGGATAGCAGTGCCCGCAACATGCTGCTTAGTTTGTTTATTCCTTTAATAACCGGAGGTATCTTCTGCTTATACATGCTCAACTATCACTGGTTTGGCATTATTGCACCCGCAACACTTATCTTCTACGGGTTAGCCTTGCTTAACGCAAGTAAGTACACCCTCGATGAAATTCGGTGGCTGGGTATCTCCGAAATTGTTCTCGGCCTTATAGGGTTAAATTACATTGGTTACGGTATTACTTTATGGGCTATCGGCTTTGGGGTATTGCATATTATTTACGGATTGGTAATGTATGTGAAGTACGAAAGCCGTGCACAAGAGAAAAAGTACTGGTAGTATTGCAGTTGTAGCATGAAGAACGTAATTGAAAATCTGAATAAAGCTTTTGAAAACCGCGTGCGCCTGGGCATTATGAGTGCCCTGATGGTGAACGAGGCTATCGACTTTTTAGCTTTAAAAGAACTGCTGGATGTTACCGATGGTAACCTGGCCAGCCACGTAACAGCTCTGGAGAAACTGGACTACATAGCCGTTAAAAAGGAATTTGTAGGCAAGAAAACACGTACCAGCTATATGGTCACTAACCTTGGCCGCAAGGAGTTTGTGCAACACCTGAATGCCCTGGAAAAATTAGTGAAACAGAACCGCAAATAAATTTTTTTGTCCATTTACTTTGAAATACAAAGTGCTTTTTATGAACCCGAAAATCGATTTACTACAACGCCGTGTTCGCCTGCTGGTGTTATTTTTTATGGTAGCCCTTGTGTTTAGCGGTTTAACAGCCATACCGGTTTTACAGGAACTGAATGTGCTTTTAGACCTTCTGCCTTCTTCGGGTAAGCTTACTGAATTACTGTTTAACGTGCGCAACTCCCTATTGGAGGTAAACAATCGCTTCGGCTTTCTGCAATATGGGTTCGATTGGTTGGCTTTCGCACACCTGGTAATTGCAGTGGCCTTTGTTGGTGTGTTACGTAATCCTGTGCGTAATATCTGGGTATTAGAGTTTGGCTTAATAGCCTGTGTTATGGTGCTGCCTTTTGCGCTTATCATGGGCGGATTTCGCGGTTTGCCGCTTTGGTGGCGTTTAATCGATTGCAGCTTTGGTGTGGTTGGCTTCTTCCCTTTATGGTTTGCGCGCAAGGCTGTGTTGCAGTTGGAAGCTATGCAGGCTGAGGACCGCCTGAACACCATTTTTTAAATCACTTGCCATGAAGAAGAAGCGCCATACCCTATGTTCCGTTTGCCGCGATGCGGCAGTGGTGGGTGTATATCTGTTAGCCAACAGCGCAAAAAGCAAATGGCAACAGCATAAGCAACAAGGTAACCTAACGGAGGAGGAGCTGCAAACCCGGCTTACCAGGCTCTCGATACTCTATCATTTAATCGGCATCATTTATAACGAATAGCGCATGTACCATTTCTACTTCAACAAAAATCAATAACATGCCCAATCAACAAGGGATACTCCGTTCCTTTCTGCTGCTTACACTTTTTTGTGTAGCGCTGGAAGCTGCCCGCTTAATCAGTACGGGTAACTTCAACTACATTTTTTTGCCATTTAATTTGTTATTGGCATGGATACCAGCCGGCCTTGCTTTAGGTGTGTACAGGCAAAAAAACAATACAGCAATGCTTTTGCTGAGTATAGCCTGGCTGTTGTTTTTCCCCAACGCACCCTATATAACAACCGATCTGCTCCATCTCAAACCCCGCACCGATTTTCCCTTTTGGTACGATACCCTGATGTTATACGCCTACGCTTTTGCCGGCTTTATGCTGGGCATATTTTCGTTGCTTGTTGTTTATAAACGATGGCAAGGTTCGTTTTCAAAACCGCTGTCGCGTTTAATGTTATTAAGCGCCATGTTGCTGGCAGGCTACGGCATTTACATGGGCCGCTATCTGCGTTGGAACAGTTGGGATGCCCTGTTAAACCCGTTGGATATTATGGCCGATACCTCGCAGCGCTTACTGCATCCGGCTATGTATCCCCGCGCATATGCATTTACGCTTATAAGCGCCGTGCTCATCTGGCTGGTGTTTAAAGTATTCGAATGCTTCCTTCCTGCCGAAACCAATTCTTCTAACCAATAAATCCGCACGTATGAAATTCATCCACTTCTGTATCCTGGTTAGCACCTTTGCCTTTACCATCCTTTTTTACGAACAAAACGAAGGACTAAACTATCTGCTCTTTAACCTGCTTTTGGTAACACTAACGGCCTTCAACAATCGTTCACTGCTTACAAAACCGGCCTGGTTAGTTGTTGCCGCAGGTGCCCTACTTTCCTCGTTCTATGTGTTTTGGTATGGCACCGGATTACCTGTGCTGGCTAACTGGTGCTCTATCCTGGCGCTTGCCGGTTTAAGTTATACGCCTAATGCATCCCTGCATCTTGCCGGAGCAACGGGATTTTTGTCGCTGTTCTTCTCCTTCTTCCGTGGCTTTTTCTCCAAAGCGTTGATACCTGCCGAAGAAACAGACACAACAACAAAGCCGGCCCGCTTTCCTATGATCGTAATTGCCATTTCTGTAACCACCCTGTTCTTTTTACTCTACCGCGATTCAAACCCGCTGTTCGCCAATGTTACCGACAACATCAATCTAAACTTCATTAACTTCTCCTGGGTGTTCTTCACCTTTCTCGGCTTTGTATGGATGTATGGTTTCTTCCGTCACCGCAGCTCCGAAAAACTAATCAGGCTGGATGGAATGTCAAGCGATAACCTGCCGGTAATTACCGAAGAACAGCACAGCAGTCCGGCTAAATGGTTCGCACTTTTGCCTGCTACCGAAATATTTGGTGGTGCCTTGCTCTTCAGTCTGCTGAATTTACTGTTGCTAAGTGTAAACGGATTGGATGTTTATTATATCTGGATTGCCAAAAGACTACCGGCCGGCATATCGGCGGCCGATTATTTGCACGATGGTACGGAAACCCTTGTGTTTTCAATCCTGCTTGCCATACTTATCATCCTGGTTGTATTCCGGGGTTATCTAAATTTTGCGCCAAAAACCCAAACGTTGCGTTGGCTGTGCTATTCCTGGATTGCCCAAAACGTAGTAATGCTATTTACCACTGCGCAGCGCAACTGGTGGATTATTGAAAGCAGTGGCTTCACCCGCCGCCGTATAGGTGTGTATGTATACTTGCTACTCTGTGTTATTGGTTTGTTTATCACGTTTCTTAAAGTGGCGCAGCGCCGCAGTAATTGGTTCCTGTTTCGTAAAAATGCCTGGGCTTTTTATGTACTGTTCCTGTTCTCCCTTCCCGTTAATTGGGATGAGCTAATCATCACCTTCAATTACCAACGGTTCAAATCTTTGCAATTTGAGTACATCGACCGTAACTATCAGGCGGAGTTAAGCCATACCTCCCTCGGTACCCTCTTTAAATATTATGCGCAGGAACTGCAAACGGCAAATGATCGTACAATGTTTACCGAACCGGTATTGCAGAGTATGTATGCCCGTTATCGTTGGCTAAAACAGGAGCAGGCGGAAAGCGATTGGCGTTCCTACTGCGTTAGTAAACACAACAACCTGCAGGTAATTGAAAAGCTGATTGCGGATGGTAAAATACCTGCCACCATCAAACTTCCGCCACCACGCAATGGATTATAAAAACAAAAACCTGGCCCTAATGCGGACCAGGTTTTTTTATGTAAAACTTTAGAATAGAAACCTACCGGTAAACAGTAGACTGAAAACCGCAAACTATCATTGTTTAGCTTACGGTTGTTTCTCTTTGGCTACCGATTTCTGTATTGCTTCCTTTAAAAAGGTGGCTGAACCAGGGTTTACATTCTCTTCCTTAGCACGAATGATTGCATAATCACAAGCCTTTTCTGCTTCCTTGTAATCATTCAGCTTATACAATAGGTAAGCATAGGTTAAGTTGTAGGTGTACTTGTTATCGGTATTAATGGCGGTGTAGGCCCACTTACTTGCTTTTTTAAGCCTTGCATCGTCGTTCATGTTCAGGTAATAGGTCCAGGCTACATCATTCAATACCGATGCTTTTTTCGAAGCGTATTTCTTTATATAAGCGCTGGCGGTTTTATCGTAGTTGTTCCAATCGGCCATATGCTCATAATAATCCAGCGAAAGCTGTGCGGTTTTCTCGGCGGCATTAGGGGCTTTGTTGCTCTTTATTAAGTCTAATGCACCTTTAAACAAAGCAGGGTCATTTGCCTTTGGTGCTTCGCCCGCTGCTTTTGCGGCAATCTTATCTATCTTGTTATTATAAGCATCATCGCCCAGCATGCCTTTGTAATAGGCTTTGTTTTTAATCAGGTAAGCCACCCCCGGCGATTTAATATCATTCGTAAGGTTAAAAATGGTTTTGGCGTGTTTGGCATCGCTTAAGTCTTTCGGGCTAAGCTTGCTCATATACTCGTTAAAGTATTCTTCGTACTTCTCGCCGCTGGCCTGTAAGGTATTTACAAAGTCCATCAGAAAATTCACATCTCTGTCGCCATCGGCATAGCGCTTGCGCATACCGGTTAAAATACCGGGGGTAGGGTCAATGGCTTTTTTGCCCTGGGCAATTAAGCCGGGCACATCCAAACCGCCTACAATTTTGTGGCGCACATTACCATCGCCATCAAGCCATAGCAAGGTGGGATAGGCACGCACAGCATAATTACCGGCGATTGTTGGGCCTTCGTCCTTCTCCATGTCGAACTTGGCGTTAATAAAGTTCTCGTTAAAAAACTCACCTACCGCCGAATCTGGAAACACCATGCTGCTCAGGCGTTTGCAGGGGCCACACCAACTGGTATAGCAATCCATAAAAATCAGGCGGTTCTGTTGCTTGGCCATTTGCAATAACTCGGCAAATTTTTTGTCGTGTATAAACTCAATACCCTGAGCGTTTGCCAATGGTGCTGTAAACAGAAACAACAAAACAGCAACAGGCGCAATCAATTTCTTCATACGGCTAAAAAGCGTTTAACAACGGAAAGAGGCAAAATTATGCCAAACCGTATAATGTTTTGGTTAAAATTAGGCAAGAGGGCTTCGCTTCCATCCTTTCCTGCACAAGTTATAAAGTCTTTACTTTGCCCTTATAACCAATACTGTTTTGAGGCCAAAGCTTTTATTAATTACTCCTCCTTTCACCCAGCTTAATACGCCCTACCCGGCAACGGCGTATTTAAAAGGCTTTCTGAACACCAAACAAATTACCAGCTACCAGGCCGATTTGGGTATTGAAGTAGTACTTCGCCTGTTTTCAAAAAGCGGCTTACAGCGTCTTTTCAAACGATTCGAAAACCTGGACCTTGAACTTAGCCCCAACGCTTACCGCGTATATAGCCTGCGCGAAGATTACCTGGCTACCATCGAGCCAACCATACGTTTTTTACAGCATAAGAACCCAACCTTAGCGCATGCCATATGCGGGCGCAACTATCTGCCCGAGGCCAGCCGCTTTGCCCAACTGGAGGAATCAGATTGGGCTTTTGGCAGTATGGGGGTGCAGGATAAGGCACGGCACCTGGCTACCTTGTATCTGGAAGATCTTGGCGACTTGATAAGCGAAGCCATTGACCCGCATTTTGGTTTTAGCCGTTATGCCGAACGCCTCGGCCGTACCGCTACACATTTTGCACCTATCCAGCAGGAGCTGCAAGCCCCGGAGACACTACTTACTGAAATTCTTTGCGAGCTGCTGGAGGAGTTGATCGAAAAGGAACAACCCAATGTACTTTGTGTTTCGGTTCCCTTCCCCGGCAATTTGTTTGGAGCCTTCAAGTGTGCGCAGTATGTAAAGGCTAAACACCCGCACATAAAAACAGTAATGGGCGGTGGTTATGCCAACACCGAACTGCGCAGGTTAAGCGATCCTGCGGTTTTCGATTACTTTGACTTTATCTGTCTGGATGATGGCGAAGCTCCGCTGGCCATATTATTAGAACATTTGCAGGGTAACAGAACAGTAGCGCAGCTTAAACGCACGTACTCGCGGGTAGATGATAAAGTAGTTTATCAGAACGGAGCACTTGAAAAAGACATTGCCCAGCGCGAAACCGGTACGCCCGATTACAGTGATTTACCTTTGAAGGATTACTTATCAGTAATTGAAATTGCCAACCCCATGCACAGCTTGTGGAGCAACGGGCGGTGGAACAAGTTGACATTGGCGCATGGTTGTTATTGGGGCAAGTGTTCGTTCTGCGATATTTCGTTGGATTACATTAAAAACTATGAGCCTATAACCGCATCTCTGCTCTGCGACCGCATGGAGGAGATAATTGCACAAACGGGTGAGAATGGCTTCCACTTTGTAGATGAAGCAGCACCGCCGGCCTTGTTACGCGAATTGGCTATTGAAATCCTGCGCCGCAAATTAACCGTGGTGTGGTGGACAAACATCCGGTTCGAGAAAACCTATACTCCCGACCTGGCTAAGCTACTTAAAGCATCAGGCTGCATTGCCGTGGCCGGAGGGCTGGAAGTGGCCGGCGACCGCCTGCTGAAGCTTATGGAGAAAGGCGTTAGCGTTGCACAGGTGGCCCGTGTTACCGAAGGCTTTACGCAAGCCGGCATTATGGTGCATGCTTATTTGATGTATGGGTTCCCTACACAAACAGCGCAGGAAACAATCGATTCGCTGGAGATGGTGCGCCAGTTGTTTTTAAATGAAGTATTACAATCCGGCTTCTGGCATCGCTTTGCCATGACGGCCCATAGTCCTGTGGGTTTAAACCCCGCTAAATATGGAGTAGTACGTACAGGGCCTGATTTTGGCGGCTTTGCTGATAACGACTTGTATCACGACGACCCTACCGGTGCCGATCATGAACTGTATGCCGAAGGTTTACGCAAGGCACTCTTCAATTATATGCATGGCTTGTGTTTTGATTTTGAGTTGCAGGAGTGGTTCGACTTTAAACTGCCCGTAACCAGTATCCCCCAAACTTATATCGAAAAGGCATTGCAACAACCTATGGAAACCGTGCTGAAACCAAACACCATGGTACTATGGTTGGGTAACACGGCCGAAGCACATGCCTTTGTAGCACAAAAGGGCAAACAAGCAATTGCTGCTGCTGAACTGGAACTGGCCGATAAGAAACAAGACTGGCAACTACAAACCACCGAGCCTATCGGCACCTGGTTAGCTGAATGGCTGCCAAAGCTTAAGATCGGCCAACAGCCACCTGTATTACTGCAACAGCTAAAGCAAAGCTATGAAGACGCCCACCTCGGCAGTTTCGATCAATTCATGCAAACGCGCATTTGGTCATTATTGAAGGAGAACGGGTTGTTAGTGCTCTAGATATTATTTAGTTTGCTTAGCCCTCCCTTAGGATTGAGTTGCAAGGCATGCCACTTTTGCCTAAGGTATTTGAAGTGATTTCACCGATTATTTTTTTGATTACACAGATGAATGCAAAATAGTTTTACTATTTAATGTAAGATCGGTGTAATCGGTTGTATTCAAGCTGTGTAATCACTAAACAATAAAACATCGGAAGAAGGGCAGCCCCGGGCTAAATCGAGAACTTTAGATAAAGCTCCCGCATCTTCTGCCTGGCTATACGGGTAACGGTACTCCACTCCAGCACATCCCAGCCGGCAATAACGCAATCGCTGCGAAACATCTCTTCGAAGGCCTCATATTCAGGGAGGGTTTCTATCGATTCAAAAATATCCCTCCACTGCTCCAGGGTAAAAGCAGGGTTCCTCATATCATCTCGGGTTTTGGTAAAAGCAAGGTGTCCAGTCCTGCTTTTAAACAAATATGAACAAAAGTTTAACCCGCCGCAAATCGGCTTGCCAATAAATTACAACTTATTATATGTATGAATCCCTGTTTTAAGGGACAAGCGGGTAACTAATTTCCGTTATTTTTCTTCTTCTTGGCTCCGGGGATGGTAAAACCACCACCGTTGGGGCCCTTGATAACCAGGCCATTCTTATCGGCCTTTGCCATGCCGCCGTTGGTGCCTTTAATTTCTGCCTTCTGCTTGTTCGCCTCGGCGCTGCCGCCATCGGCTGTTTTAATTTCAGCGTGCTTTTTGGTCATTTCGGTGTTGCCGCCGTTACTGCCCTTAATTTCAGCCTTTTGTTTGTTGGCTGTGGCACTGCCACCGTTATTACCTTTTACCGTAGCTCCTTTATTGTTGGTTGTACTCTGCGCACTGCTGCTGATAGTGCCAAACAATAAAAACATACCGGTTAACAGCAATCCAACTAAGCTTTTCATATCTCTGCTTTTTATATAAACGAAGATAGCCCGAAATTATTCCCTTCAGCCTTCCTCACAAAATTTAAGAAACCGTTATTCCTTAACGAGCAAAAAATTTTATCACACTAAGCCACGAAGCATAAAAGTTAAGGATTAAAGGTGAATGCTTTCCATCCAACTTCGCGTCTTAGTTTCTTAGTGTCAAAAAAACTCTTTCCACACTAAGGCACAAGGCAATGAAGGTTGTTATAAGGGCCGTAATCATATCATCCTTCGTTCAACTTTGCGACTTAGTTCCTTGGTGTCAAAAATTCTTTCGCCACTAAGGCATAAAACATAAAAGGCTGCTATAAGGGGCGTACTCATATCACCCTTCGTGCAACTTCGCGACTTAATTTCTTAGTGTAAAAATTCTTTTGCCACAAAGACACCAAGAATGTAAGTTGCGGGTTCAAGCGCTGTCGCTCTTCTTCGTGCAACTTTGCGTATTTGTTTCTTAGTGGCAATGTTTTTTCTTTCAAATGAAAGCCCCTCCGTTTTAGCGGAAGGGCTCTACAGGGACATGCAGTAAACGTTTAGCTTGTAAAATCGCAATCGTTGGCATCCAGCCATTGCTCAATATTATTGGCAGCGCTCATTACTTCAGGCGTAACGGCCGGTAGGTTCGTGGTGGTAATTTTCCCTTTTCCCACTAACCAGGCTTCCAGCACGGCTACGTCGGCCCATATTGGTGCGGTGCTGCCTATGCTGTTGCCGCTCAGGCGAACACTCGCTAACTGAAAGTAGGCATACAGCGTTTCTGAGTATTGAACGTTATTCTGGTAATAGCCTAATTCAAACCCTTCTGTTTGTGTGTAGGTGTAACCGGCTACAGTAAAGCTGCTTGTTGGCCAGTTATTGGCGCCGTTAAACCAGTAAGGTGCACGGTAACCACAACCGGGGTCGGTGTTGCCGCCGCCGTTGCAACTTTGTTTGCAGTAGTTGATGGTGGTGCCAGCATTCGTACCGGTACCAACGGCTGTGCCCTGTGCCCATGCCGTAGAGCTACCACAAATACCCCAGCCAATTCTTTTAACAACCGTAGCGCGTGCTGAGATGCAGAAACACTGCGGCAAACTATTAATGGGTATCGTAATAGTGTACTTATTAGGGTAGTAGTATCCACAAAACGAAATCTTCCGCGTAAAATGGTTAAGGTTCGGACAACCCTGATTATTCAAGGGCAGGTTGTTGCAATCGCCGGCAAACAACTGTAGCGAACGTAGTTGCCAGTTGCTGCCTTGTGTGTTAAACGTAACAAACAAAAACTGGCCGTTGTTGGCTATGTCAATGTCGCCAACCTTGCCGTAAGCGCTGCTCTGCAAGTCCACCGTAGTAGTTGGTCCGCAGTAGTTATGATATTGGTAAAAGCATTTGTAGCTCTGTTCTTCGGTAAGGGTAACTTGTTCCTGGTCGCTTAATTGCTCATCGGTACCATTTAACACAACAGGTTCTGTATTCAGCGATGGATCTTTCTTACAGGCTGCCAGCATTAACAAACAACACAGGGTAGGCAGTAATAACTTTTTCATGTACTTAGTTTTTGGTGCAGTGTAACCGCTAAAAAAACATTCCAGAAAAAGCGTTTCTACAACTTAATTAGTCTCTCATTATAGAAGATTTTTTTGCCACAAAGGCCCAAAGAATATAAGTTATGGGTTAAAGCTGTCAATCATCTTCGTGTAGCCTTGTGTCTTTATTGCTTAGTGGCAAAAGATTTTTTCCGCTACAAAGGCACAAGGCAATAAAGGTTTTTATAAGGGGCTATGTTCTCCATCGTATCATGGCAGTCATTCTGTTTTTAGATACAGGTGTCAACCTTTTAAGCAGCAACCAGGCGGCTGAGGATGCTAATTTGGGAGCACTTAACAGATGTGTTTTGATAGCTTGCGCAGTATATTCATATTTGCATAAATTTAATATATGAACCCTGTTAGAGACACTACTAAAACCTACGACGTTTATACGGCACACCTGGAAGATAAACTCGGCTGGGCTAAAAAATTTGAAGAAGCAAATGTATTGCCGGGCCGGGGCGAACTTGACTACAGCATCCAATATAAATACAACGAGGTAGCAGACATTATGTATAGCCGCGGTGATGCTATGAAGGACATTGTACCCGTTTTTACGAGGGTGCTGGAACTGCAAAAACCCATGATGGCCTGGCATCGGAAATCAAGCACTTCGCCTATCGAATCGTTCAGCAAACCGCCGAAGGATAAAGAGTATGTGATGTTCAGCAAAGCTTACAAAGGGCTTTTTGAAAGCTATTATGATGTGTTGTTACTGGTAAGCAAAAGTATTTTGTTGCATATTGATGATGACTTATTCCGGCAGTTTTTAAAAGATACCATTAAGCCAGGCACCGATTTGCTGATAGACAAACTGATAAACTATAAACTGCCCGACTGGCCGGTAAGCGGACCGGTTAACTATGCTAACAAACTGGAGCCTTTATATGCCGCAGTAACCGAAACTGATGCCGACAAGCGTGCGGAATTGATAGCAGCTTACATAAAAAGCTTTATGACCAAAATGAAGGGCCATCCTTTATTTGGCAAGCATATGCTGGAGGACTACAACTACATGGGTTACTGGTGTTATGCCGCGCCTGCGGTAGCTTTGGTTACCAATACGCCTACCGATAGTTTTAAAAATATGCGTTACTACCCCGCAGATTATTTTATCGAGCCTTAGAAGGGCAACCAAGGCCGGGTTATCCACACTGCTTGTGCATGCTTGTGCAAGTTTTTTGCTTGTGCACAAGTAACAGAAATTTTCATATGATGGATTTTTGTGTTAAAACGGGGGCAACTCCATGCTTTCACACAAATACCGGAAGATCAGCAAGGCCGGCAACTTTACACTCCTTTACACTTTTCAGGTTAGGGCCGTTTTGGAACTTTACACTCCTTTACACTTTTCGTGCACAAGCACTATCCGCTTTAACAGAAATGATAGGGTTTGATAGGAATGATTGCCTAAATCTCCTACCATCCTGAAAAAGGTTACAAAAGGTTACATTGAACGGAAGGTTACACCTTAACCGTTCGCGGCAAAATGTTGTTCAAAAGATGCTCCGGAATGGCCGGGCATACCGGTAAAACCCCGCTGCGCTTTCGTGTGGCAGGCGGATATGTCAAAGAACTGTACAGTAAAGGTAAATAAAAGGACAGAAAGTTTCAAAAAAGATTGCTTATATAACAAAATTGCGGTGGTATGTTACGATCTCTCCTGTAGCGTAAAGGCTCTTTGTCCGGGCATTATTTCAACAGACAGATTCCGGCCTGCGCCGGAATGACGTTATGCTTTGGGGTTTGTGTAAAGTATGGAAAGTGCGCTTTCTCCCGGGGTTTAGCGAATACCAAAAGGAGTGCGTCATCCTGAACTCGATTCAGGATCTGACTGTTTGATGCAGTTGCGCCTATCTCCACACAACAGACAGATTCCGGCCTGCGCCGGAATGACGTCGTGCTTTGGGGTGGTGCAAATTATGGAGGGTGCGCGTGCCCACAGGATTTAACGACACAAAAAGGAGTGCGTCATCCTGAACCCGATTCAGGATCTGACTGTTTGATGCAGTTGCGCCAATCTCCACAAAACAGACAGATTCCGACCTGCGCCGGAATGACGTTATGCTTTGGGGTTCGTGTAAAGTTTGGAGAGTACGTTTGCTCCCAAGGTTGTAACTTGGGTTAATCGAAAATCCCTTCCTAATTCTTCCTCAAATACTTCGTAAGTATTACAATCGTTTGCCCTTCGATCTTGCCTTCAATCTGTTCAACATTGTCCTGCACTAAGCGAATGCCTTTAACCACGGTGCCTAAGGTAGCCTTCAAGGTACTGCCTTTTACATCCAGGGTTTTAATTAATACCACATTATCGCCGTCCTGTAACACCGTGCCGTTGCTATCGCGGTGCAACTCTACTTCGCTGCTATTCTCATGATCGCCGGTGGCTTTGGCCCAGGCCAGGTTATCATCATCCAAATACAGTTGATCAATAGCATCAGCCGCCCAGGTTTCGTTACGCAGGCGGTTCAGCATACGCCAGCTTACTACCTGCACGGCAGGCACCTCGCTCCACATGCTTTCGGTTAAGCAAGCCCAATGGGCAGCATCCAGTTCCTCTTTTTTGTTTAGCTGCTTGCTGCATTTTTCGCAAACCAGCAAGCTATCTTCCGGACGTTCATCCGAGTTAGGGGGTATATTGTAAACCGTCAGATTTTCGGTGCTTTTGCAAAGTTCGCACTGGTTATTGGCACGGGCGCGCAGGGTATTCTCTAAACTCATGTTGGCTGGTTTTAAGGCGGCGAAAATAAATTTCTTTATCAGCCTTATACATGATAGTCGTCACATGTGTTTTGTGCTGATCTGTGAACTGCGTAGCCCTCCCTTTAGGGTTGGGGTTGCGTGGCCGCTGATTGAAGGCGTGGCTCTATTTGCCTTGTGGTTACTTTTTTGTGATTACACAGATTAATACAAAACGATTACACCGATGGGAGTTGGTGAACGGTAAACGGTGGATTGGTGATTGGTGAGCTGGGTTGCGGTTCTTCCTTTAGGAAGTTAGTAGGTTGCGTTGCCTGATTTTAGATTTTAGAATGTAGAATGCTGATTGAAGAAAAGCCAGCATAGCCAGAAAATGATAATTGGAGAGTAACTTGGGCAGCGGTTCTTCCGGTCGGAAGTCAGTAGGTTGCGAGGCCCTGGGTAGCGGTTCTCCCTTCCGAGGCGTCGGAAAGGGAGTTAGTGGGTGGCGCGGCCAACGGGTAACGATACTTATCTTAAAAAAGTTGCCCCCGATACTGCATCCTATATCTTATATTTAATCTGTGTTCATCTGCATAATCTGTGGTGAACCTGTATTGACGCCGCGCCAAATTTTAACCCCAAAACTTTAAACTCCACAACCTGACCTCTATCACTTTCATTGAAGCTAACAACTCCCTTACTTTGCCATATGAAAACATGGAAGCATAAATACCTATTGCCGGTACTGCTTGCACTGCTTGGTTTGCAACTGCAGGCACAAAAAGTAAAAGACGCCGATGGCAACGCTTACAACGAAGTAAAAATACCGCACAAAACGTGGTTGTGGGCCAACACCCAAACCTGGATGGGTAGTAGTTTAGCTGTTACAAGGTACCGTAACGGCGATGCTATACCCGAGATAAAGGACGCCATGCAATTTGCTGCACTTAAAACCGGTGGATGGTGTTATGCGCCTGATGGAACTACCAAACTTTATAACTGGTATGCCGTAACGGATCCGCGTGGCTTAGCGCCCGAAGGTTATCACATTCCCTTACGCGCCGATTGGGAAGCACTGGTGCGTGCCATGTATCAAAAAGCCGAAGCCTTTGATTATAACCGCGATATACCAAAGGAGAACGCAAAAAAGTTGAGCGACTGGAACGTACAGCCCGGCGACTGGACCAAAGCTATCGGCGCTTATTTCTGGAGCGCTGATCAATCCGACTCCTTACGGGCGTTAGCCTATAACATGTCGCCACCAGATTCGGTACCCGGCGAAATATTTAAAACAACCATGTTACAGGTGCGCTGCATTAAAAGCGATACCGCCAGCGCCTTACCTGCACTTAGCTACACCTGGCAGGGCGATTCTTTTCAGGTTGGTTTCCCGCTTAAACCCGCGCTGAATGATAGTCGCGATAAATTGCTGAAAGGCCACCACCCCAGCGAACTGCTGAGTTTACCGCTGGCTGTTACCGGCTATTTTGTACGCTACAAAACCTATAGCGATGAAGAGATCGCCAACCCTGATCCGCTGTTACAGATCAGCCAAACCGTTTTTCAGGCCCTGCAATTTGAACAGGACATTTACAATACCGGCGACCTGCTGAATGTGCAGCCTTATATGCATCAGGGCCAATACCCCGGCTTTATCTACGGTTTTCAGCTTAATACGCTAACCGGCCCAAAACGCTACGCCCGCTGTGCCGATATTCAGGTGGGCCACCGCTTTTACACCCTGCAACTGGAGCGCAATAACTCCCTCCCTTCCGAACAGGAATGGAAGGCCTTTCTGGCTTCCTTTAAGCCTGTAAATCAGTGAATTGGTGATTGGTGGATTGGTGATTGGTGATTGGTGATTGGTGGATTGGTGAATTGGGTAGCGGTCCTTCCTTTAGGAATTTAGTAGGTAGCGTTGGCGGATTTTAGATTTTAGAATGCGGAATGCTGATTGAAGAAAAGCCCGCGTGGCCAGCAGAATGATAATTGGAGATTAACCTGGGCAGCGGTTCTTCCGGTCGGAAGTCAGTAGGTTGCGAGGCCTGAATGCCAGCAATATACTTGTCTTTAATCTGTGTTCATCTGCGTAATCTGTGGTGAACCTTCTTAGAAATTTACTCCCGCTAAATGCCACTTTCCCTCCAGCACATTTATATGTTAAAATCTAATTTGTAACCCGTCGTGTAACCCATGGCCAAAAACAGGCATTGATTATCAGCTACTTAGCATGGGTCACAAAAAACTTTGTAACCCGACCGCGTGTAACCCCACCCCAAAAAAATTTGACCCCCCATAGTTTTAGGACACCCCCCTTCCCCAACTTGAAACTTTAAATTTTAAACTTGAAAGCCGCTACGACCTACTCTCAGCCCTCACCCAGGCATTCCCAACTATTTTTAACAAATAGTACCACGTGTACCTTGCACATAAGCCCCTTCTATATTATCTTTGCGCCTCTTTTTAAGCGTAGGGGTCTACCTTCAGCATGGGAGTATGCAAGCCGGCAGGCGCGAAACCAGGCAATAACAAAACCCTTTCTACGCAGGTTTTTTCGTATTTATTAATGCTTAATCCAATTGTAACAAATGGCATTTAAGAAAGAAAACAAGCAACGGTCCGATTTCTCGAAAATCACCATCATGCTGGCTTCGCCCGACTCGATCCTTTCGAGAAGTAACGGCGAAATCAAAAAGCCCGAAACCATTAACTACCGTACCTACAAGCCCGAAATGGAAGGTTTGTTCTGCGAGCGCGTTTTCGGCCCAACAAAAGATTATGAATGTTACTGCGGTAAGTACAAGCGTATCCGTTACAAGGGTATTGTGTGCGACCGTTGTGGTGTTGAAGTAACCGAAAAGAAAGTACGCCGCGAGCGCATGGGTCACATTAAACTGACCGTGCCTGTAGTGCACATTTGGTACTTTAAGAGCTTACCGAATAAAATCGGTTACCTGTTAGGTGTTAGCTCTAAGAAGCTGGAGAGCATTGTTTACTACGAAAAATACGTAGTTATCCAGCCCGGTAAAGCCGGTAACGAAATTACCGTAATGACCGAAAAAGGCGAGGAGCGCAAAAAACTGAACTACCTCGACCTGCTGAGCGAAGAAGAATACCTGTCGGTATTCGATAACGAAGAAATGAAAGGTAACCACCTGCTGGAGGATACCGATCCTAATAAATTTATTGCCCGCATGGGTGCCGAAGCGATCAAGGATCTGCTTTCGCGCATTAAGCTCGATGAACTGAGCTACCAATTGCGCCACGATGCCGCTAACGAAACTTCTCGTCAGCGTAAATCAGAAGCGTTAAAGCGTTTGAGCGTGGTAGAAGCGTTCCGTGCCGGTAACGCCCACATCGAAAACAAGCCGGAGTGGATGGTAATCCAATACCTGCCTGTTATTCCGCCTGAATTACGTCCGTTAGTGCCATTGGATGGCGGCCGTTTCGCTTCTTCGGATCTGAACGACTTATACCGTCGTGTTATCATCCGTAACAACCGTTTGAAGCGTCTGGTTGAAATTAAAGCACCTGAAGTAATTCTGCGTAACGAAAAACGTATGTTGCAGGAAGCTATCGATAGCTTGTTTGATAACAGCCGTAAGTCAAACGCCGTGAAAGCCGAAGGCGGTCGTCAGTTAAAATCGCTGAGCGATGTGCTGAAAGGTAAGCAAGGCCGTTTCCGTCAGAACCTGTTAGGTAAGCGTGTTGACTACTCAGGCCGTTCGGTTATCGTGGTAGGTCCTGAATTGAAATTGCACGAGTGCGGTTTACCAAAAGATATGGCGGCTGAATTATTTAAGCCGTTTATTATCCGTAAGCTGATTGAAAGAGGTATCGTTAAAACCGTTAAGAGCGCCAAGAAACTGGTTGACAAAAAAGAACCGGTGATTTGGGATATCCTGGAAAACGTACTGAAAGGCCACCCGGTATTATTAAACCGTGCTCCAACCCTGCACCGTTTATCTATCCAGGCTTTCTTACCTAAGTTGATTGAAGGTAAGGCCATTCAGTTACACCCGCTGGTTTGTACGGCGTTCAACGCTGACTTTGACGGTGACCAGATGGCCGTGCACGTGCCGCTGAGCAACGCTTCTATCCTGGAGGCGCAAATGCTGATGCTGTCGTCGCACAACATTTTGAACCCGCAAAACGGTACACCAATCACCCTTCCTTCTCAGGACATGGTGTTGGGCCTGTACTACATGACCAAAGAGAAGCGCAGCACCGAAACCGAAAAAGTAAAAGGCCAGGGCCTAACACTTTACGGTGCCGAGGAAGCGTTGATTGCACTGAACGAAGGCAAAGCCGAACTGCACACTGTGGTAAAATGCCGCGTGCGTGTAAAAGAAGGCGGCAAGCTGTTCTATAAAGTTATCGAAACCACTATCGGCCGTATCATCTTTAACCAGGTGGTGCCCGAGAACGTAGGTTACGTAAACAAAATGTTGGGTAAGAAAACCCTGAAGGATGTTATCGGTCAGATTTTGGCTGAAACCGACATCCCTACAACCTCTAAGTTCCTGGATGATATCAAGAAGTTAGGCTTCTTCTACTCATTCAAAGGCGGCTTGAGCTTTAACCTGCGCGATGTGGTAGTGCCTACAACCAAAGAAAAACTGGTTCAGGAAGCACAAACCCGTGTAGACGAAATTCACGACAGCTACCAGATGGGCTTTATCACCGATAAAGAACGCTTTAACCAGGTGGTGGATATCTGGACAGCAACCGATAACCGCTTAACCAACACGCTGATGAAACAAATCAGCGAAGACAAGCAGGGCTTTAACTCGGTGTTCATGATGCTCGACTCGGGTGCGAGGGGTTCTAAACAGCAGATCAAGCAGCTTTCGGGTATGCGGGGTCTGATGGCCAAGCCTCGTAAATCAGGTTCTACCGGATCTGAGGTTATCGAGAACCCGATTCTGGCGAACTTTAAAGAAGGTCTGTCGGTATTGGAATACTTCATCTCTACCCACGGTGCCCGTAAAGGTCTGTCGGATACGGCGTTGAAAACGGCAGATGCCGGTTACTTAACCCGTCGTTTGGTTGACGTTGCACAGGACGTGGTAATTACTGAAGAAGATTGCGGAACACTGCGTGGTATCAGCATCAGTGCGCTGAAAGATAACGAGGACATCGTTGAACCGTTGTTCGATCGTATCCTGGGCCGCACCTCGCTGAACGATATTTACCATCCTGAAACTGATGAACTGCTGGTAGTTGCCGGACAGGACATTATGGAAGATACAGCCCGCCAGATTGAAAAGGCCGGTATCGAAACAGTGGAAATCCGTTCGGTGCTTACCTGCGAAAGCCGCAAAGGTGTATGTGTGAAGTGTTACGGCCGTAACCTGGCCACCAACCGCTTAGCCGAAACCGGCGATGCAGTAGGTATCATTGCCGCACAGAGTATCGGTGAACCTGGTACACAGCTTACCCTCCGTACCTTCCACGTGGGTGGTATCGCTAACCTGGGTAGCAGCGAATCGCAAATCACTGCCCGTTTCGAAGGTGTTATTCAATTCGACGGTGTTCGTACAACTACAGCGGTTGACGAGAACGGCGAAAAAACAAACGTGGTTATCGGCCGTACCGGCGAATTACGTATTGTGAAAGAAGATAACGCCGACAAAGTATTGATCAGCCACCACATTCCTTACGGTTCTATCATCAGCGTAAAAGATGGTAAGCATGTGAAGAAGGGCGACCTGATCTGTAAGTGGGATCCATATAACAACGTTATCATCAGCGAATACAACGGTAAAGTGAAGTTCGAACACTTGATCGAGAACGTAACGTTCCGCGATGAGATGGATGAACAAACCGGCCACCGCGAGAAGGTGATCATCGAAAGCAAGGATAAAACCAAGATCCCTTCTATCGTGGTTGAACACGGTAAAGAAGGTAAGATCTACAACCTGCCTGTGGGCGCACACATCGTTATCGATAACGGTGAAGAAGTGAAACACGGTCAGATACTTGCCAAGATCCCTCGTGTGATGGGTAAAGTGAAGGATATCACGGGTGGTCTGCCACGTGTAACGGAATTGTTTGAAGCACGTAACCCGAGCAACCCTGCTACCGTTAGCGAAATTGACGGTGTAGTACGCTTTGGTGGTGTTAAGCGTGGTAACCGCGAAGTAATTGTTGAAAGCCGCGAAGGCGATATCAAGAAATACCTGGTGCCGCTAAGCCGTCACATCCTGGTTCAGGAGCAGGATTTCGTTCGCGCCGGCACACCACTGTCCGACGGTGCTGTTACACCTACCGACATCTTAGCTATTAAAGGACCTTTTGCCGTGCAGGAATACTTAGTGAATGAAATTCAGGAAGTATACCGCTTACAGGGTATTAAGATCAACGATAAGCACATTGAGGTAATTGTTCGTCAGATGATGAACAAGATGGTGGTGAACGATCCGGGCGACACCCGCTTCCTGGAAGGCGAAGCAGTTGACAAGTTTGAATTACTGGGCGCTAACGACGAACTGTTCGATAAGAAGGTTATCGTTGAAGCCGGTGAATCAGAAAACATGCGCGCCGGTCAGATCGCTACCCTGCGTCAGATCCGCGAAGAGAACTCGTTGCTGAAACGCTCCGACAAAAAGTTACTGGAATACCGCGATGCTATACCTGCTACCGCTGCTCCGCAGTTAAAAGGTATCACACGTGCTTCGTTAGCCACCCACTCATGGATTTCGGCTGCGTCGTTCCAGGAAACTACCAAGGTGCTCAGCACAGCGTCTATCGCTGCCAAGCGCGACTACCTGGAAGGCTTGAAAGAGAACGTAATCGTAGGTCACCGCATTCCTGCAGGTACCGGCTTACGCACCTTCAGCAACATCATTGTTACCAACAAAGAAGAGTTAGACAAGGCCGAGAAGAAGGTAGAAACTACCAGCGGCGGTGTTGAACTGATCGGATAATAATTACAACGAACGCTTATATCAAAACGGCTCCATATACATGGGGCCGTTTTTGTTTTAGATAATGGCATGAATAAAATCATAATACGAAAAGGACGGCGCTGATATATTCGCTGCATGAGCCATTGGACATTTGTTTCATTTGTTTGTACGCTGGCAGTTATGTTTGTGGCGGGCATTTACCTGGATGCCCGCAACGCCCGTGTAATCCGTGCTGTTCATCCCTTGTATTACACCAAGTTTGAATTGTTGACCTGGATGTTGCTGGTGGCTTTTGGCGCAGGGTGCTTTTGGGTTTGTGCGCCTTTGTTGGAGAAGCAACTTAATCAATGGGCAGCCCTTGTAATTCCCGCCACGGGATTACTTGCCATCTTTCTTTCAGGCTTCGAGCGCTATGTATTTATAACCGATCATAACTTTTGTGTGTACCGTCGCCGTTGGGGGCATCATCATATACATTGGCATAGCATTCAACACATAAAAGAAGTAAAGCAGGTAACAGCGAACAGTTATTTGCTTAAAACCGAACTGCCGGGCATGAAGTGCCTTAATTTTATGCATTACGCCAGCCATCATAAACAGCCGTTTGAAAGCTTTATGCAGGCGCATGGTATACCGGGGTACAGGAAACAAGCCTGGAAAGAGGCGGAGCGGATTTGGTAGATGTAAAAAACCTCATTTGTTTGCATCACAGATTTGTTCTTGTTTAGAGAATGCCCCACATCAACATCAACGGCTGTAACCTCTACTACGAGGAACACGGCAATCCAAATTCAAAGGAAACCTTATTGTTTGCACACGGACTTTTATGGAGCGGTAAAATGTTTCATAAGCAGGTCGATCATTTTAATAACCGTTTTCGCATTATCACCTACGACCACCGCGGGCAGGGCCAGAGTGAAGTAACCGATAGCGGCTACGACCTGGATGATATTTATAAAGACGCTGTTACATTGATTGAAACCTTAAAGTTAGGCCCCGTACATTTTGCAGGCTTAAGCATGGGCGGTTTTGTAGGCATGCGCCTCGCTGCCCGCAGGCCCGATTTGGTAAAGAGCCTGGTGTTAATGGAAACCAGTGCACAGCACGAGCCTAACAAAGTAAAGTATTCCTTATTGGTTGGTGTAGTAAAGCTGTTTGGTGTAAAGAGTGTAACGGGCCCGGTAATGGATGTTATGTTTGGCGATAAATTCCTAAAAGACAACGGTCGTACCGAAGAGCGCAACTTTTGGGTACGTGAGTTACAGAAAAACTCTAAGGATATTACCCATGCCGTAAGCGGTGTAGTGTGGCGCAAAGGAGTAGTGGCAGAGCTGGCCAATATCACTTGCCCAACATTGGTTATCGTAGGCAATCAGGATAAAGCCACTGTGCCGGCAAAAGCAGAATGTATCCATCGCCATGTGCCGCAATCGTTGCTAAAATATATCGACGGTGCAGGCCATACCTCCTGTATAGAAGAGCCCCTGGCCGTTAACGGGTATATGGAAGAGTTCTACAACAGCCTTAACGTGTAACGGCAGTAACGCGTGCGGCATAGGCATTGCGTACGCTTACTGCAATATTCAAATTACCCCATATCCATTCTTTGTTGGCATCGGTTTGCACATTGCTGAACCACCAGCGCAAAGCTTGCGAACGAACAGGTTTGCTGCTGTGCAATTGCAACGGAAATATCTGGCCGTCGGGTAATTGCATTTGCACTACGCTATCGGTAAAGTTGAAGGTGCTTGTTTCGGCAGGCACGGTCTTTAACCGCTTTAAGCCACGCGGCATAAACTTGCCTGTTACCAGGTGTTGAATGTTTAAGGAGCTATTTACCTCGCTTGTTTTAAAAAGGAACGGTATGCTGATGGAGCCAACCCGTGGTGCCCGTGTCCACAGCACAAACCGGTCGCTCGATTCTTTCATAAAGCCAAACATCCAGGCTTTAGGATCAACCTCACCGCCTTTAGTACCCAGGTCTAACCACCACAACCATTCGTAAGGGTGTATCTCGGGGTGGCAACTGTGGTTGCAATCCAGCACAAACACACCATACATGCCTACGGTTGGGTGGGCATCGCAAAAGTTGGGGTGCTCGCCTAAATTGGGTCCGGGTAAACAAGGGTAAAACAAACTGTTCAACGAATCGCGTAAGCGTTTGGGTGGGGTTAGCTCGCAATGCAGGTCATAAGCTTCTGCAGTAGTTAGCGTTGGCTCTACATAAGGTGGCTTGGTAACATCGGCATGGCGGGCGCGCTTAAAATTGTATTTGTGTTTGCGCTGTTCCGTACGGCCGCGATACACAAAGTTTAAGTAATTATCTAAGTGCGGTACCAGGTTAAAATTAATGTCGTGCTCTGTTAGCTGGTCTTCTTCGGGCAGCGATACACCGCCTTTGGCTGTGCCTACAAATTTGTAGCGGTGTTTATCTACTGCCTGCCACCAGTACCCAATCATGCGGATAAACCAACCGAAGCCACCGCCCTGGTGCGTGGTGTACCAGGTAGGCACTTTGGGGTCACGCTCATTTACTTCTACTAAATCAATAAGCTTTTCGTTTACTATGTTGTTAGCGCCAATGCTGTCATTTTTTGCTCGCAGCAAGCGATACTCAACAGGTACGCTTTCGGCAATGGCAACTTGTATAGTGTTTTGTGCCGAAGAGAAACTTACAGATGCAAGCAGCAAAAGCAGCAGAAATTGTAAACGAAGCATAGGGGAAAGGATTGGGATTAGTTGCTTAAAGAAAAGCAAAACGCCATCAACTGCACATTAAAATTATGTTTCTATCGCAGCGAAAAATTCACCAATAAAAAAGCCCCGGCGTAGTTCCGGGGCTTGTAGTACTTATCCTGCATCGGCTCTTATCCGCGCAGGCCTTTTTTCCAGTCAACACGGTCGGCAACCACAGCTTTTAATTGCTCGATATTCACGCGGTCCTGTTTCATGGTATCGCGCTCGCGGATAGTAACGGTGTTATCTTCCAGCGTTTGGTGATCGATAGTAATGCTGTACGGCGTGCCTATGGCATCCATACGGCGGTAACGCTTACCGATAGAGTCTTTCTCTTCGTAGAAGCATTTAAAGTCCCACTTCAGCTCGTCGTAAATTTCCTGTGCTTTTTCAGGCAGGCCGTCCTTCTTCACTAACGGGAACACCCCAATTTGTACCGGAGCAAGGAATGGCGGCAAAGCCAGCACGGTGCGCTCGCTACCGTCTTCCAGTTTCTCTACCTTATAGCCGTTGCACATCAGCGCCAGGAAGGTGCGGTTCAAACCGATAGAGGTTTCAACTACATATGGTATATAGCTTTCGTTCAATTCAGGGTCGAAGTATTGCAGCTTCTTACCCGAAAGTTCCTGGTGGTTTTTCAGGTCAAAGTCGGTACGGCTGTGTATGCCTTCAATTTCCTTGATACCAAACGGGAAGTTGTATTGTATGTCTACGGCTGCATTGGCATAGTGGGCCAGTTTCAGGTGGTCGTAGAATTTCAGGTTGGCTTCGGCAAAGCCTAAGCTGCGGTGCCACTGCCAGCGCTTTTCTTTCCACTTGTTATACCATTCCATTTCGGTGCCGGGGCGCACAAAAAACTGCATCTCCATCTGTTCAAATTCGCGGGTACGGAAAATGAACTGGCGCGCCACAATCTCGTTACGGAAGGCCTTACCAACCTGGGCAATACCAAAAGGTATGCGCTGGCGGCTGGTATTCAGCACGTTTAAAAAGTTTACGAAAATACCCTGGGCTGTTTCGGGGCGCAGGTAAATGGTGCTGGCTTCTTCGGCAACAGAACCTACCTCGGTGCTGAACATCAGGTTAAACTGACGAACATCCGTCCAGTTACGGGTACCACTTATTGGGCAGGCAATCTCCAGGTCAATAATTATCTGGCGAACGTCTTCCAGGTTGTTGTCTTCTAAAGCCTTTTTAAAGCGGCTTTCAATTTCCTCCAGCTTGGCTTTGTTGCGCAACACATTCGGGTTCGTTTTCACAAACATCTCCTTATCAAAGGTTTCACCGAATTTCTTCTGCGCCTTCTCTACTTCCTTATTGATCTTGTCTTCGATCTTGGCCATGGCATCTTCAATCAGCACATCGGCGCGATAGCGTTTTTTGCTGTCCTTGTTATCAATCAAAGGGTCGTTGAAGGCATCTACGTGTCCGCTGGCCTTCCAGGTTTTAGGATGCATAAAAATGGCAGCATCCAAACCCACGATATTGCCGTGCAGTTGCACCATACTCTTCCACCAGTATTGCTGCAGGTTGTTCTTCAGCTCAATACCATATTGACCGTAATCGTACACGGCGCTTAAACCGTCATATATCTCCGAACTCGGGAATATGAAGCCATACTCCTTACAATGCGAAATAATCTCCTGAAACAGGTTCTGTGTATTCTCTTTACTCATAGTGCCGCGAAAATACAAGACAACAGGGGAATGCCAAGCGGAATTGTGCCCCATTACGGCCCATTGCTGTTGGTGGAACAAGACATAATTTGCAGATATTTGCCCCTAAACAGCGATTGTATGCAAATTCATTTTGAAGAAACTGCCACTAAAGGCACCTTCTTTATTCAGGAAGGCGGTCCGCGCCTGGGCGAAATGGTGTTCAGCAAAGCAGGTAGCAACCTGATTATTATAGAACATACCGAAGTATCGGAAACCCTGAAAGGTACCGGTGCCGGTAAAAAGCTGGTAGCTGCAGGGGTGGAATATGCCCGCAAAAACAACCTGAAGATCGTTACAGTTTGCCCTTTTGCCAAAGCCGTGTTCGAAAAAACTCCCGAATACGCCGATGTATGGCATAAACCTTAAGAAGAATAACACCAAGACACTAAGGCGCAAAGAGAAGGGCTTGACAGGTTAGCCTTTAACTTTTTTGTTTCTTCGAGTCTTTGTTTGAAATGTATTTTCCGGTGTCTTTGGCTTGAATTTCTATTTTGGCAAGCCATTTGAATAGTGTTTAGAAACCTTGTGTTATGAAACGGTTTTCGATTATTGTAATGTTGTTGGTGGTAGCCTTTGCCACCCGTGCGCAGGACTTTGTGGCTGACAAAACCATTAAGAATGTAAAGGCAACCGTGCAGATTTTAGCGGATGGCACCACGGCAGTTTTGGTGCCTGATGACAACCAGAGCGGACGCTACCTGGCGGCTAAGTTGCCGGAGGAATACAAGAAGGAAGGATTGAAAGTGACCATCAGCGGCGTGGTGGGTAAAATACCACCAAATGTACGCATGATGGGTACGCCGCTACACTTAACCTGCATTTGTGTTACCAAAGCAGAGCAGCAAAAGTTTAAATTGAAAAAGCGCAAATACACGTTTAAGGCATAATGTTTTTTAAGGACGTAATAGGACAAGCCGAGGTAAAAGGCAAACTGATAAAGATGGCGCGCAGCGGCAACATTCCGCATGCGTTGATGTTATTGGGGCCTGAAGGTTGCGGCAGCTTGCCAATGGCTTTGGCGCTTGCGCAATATGTGCAGTGCGAAAACAAACAGGAGGAAGATTCCTGCGGTACTTGCCCAAGCTGTGCCAAGAACCAAAAGTACATCCACCCCGATCTGCACTTTACTTATCCGGTTATCCGTAAGGAACCTAAAACCGGTCCGCCGGTAAGTTCCGACTGGATTACCGAATGGCGCTCGGCTTTGCTGCAGCAGCCATACATGAGCTATAACGATTGGATGCAAACCCTGGAAGCCGAAAACAAGCAGGGAAATATTACGGTAGATGAATGTCACGAAATCATCCGTCACATTAACATGAAGACGTATGAGGATGGCTATAAAATACAGATCATCTGGCTGGCTGAGTTTTTGCGCGAAGCCGGCAATACGCTTTTAAAAGTAATTGAAGAGCCACCGGCCAACACCATCTTTATTCTGGTGGTGGAGAATATCGATCAGGTACTGAACACGGTTATAAGCCGCACACAGATTGTGAAGGTGAATGCTATTGCGGATGAAGATGTGCAACAGGGCTTACTGAACCGTTTTGAAATGGACGAGGCCAGCGCTAAAAATATTGCGCGCATAGCCGATGGCAACTTTAATGCCGCACTTACCCTTGCCGGCGGCAGCGATAACGCCAACGATAAGTTGTTGCACAAATGGCTGGTGTGCTGTTTTAACCTAAAACAAAAACCAACCTCGGGTAATACGGCGCAGTTAATTGACTGGATTGAAGAGATGGCCAAAAGCGGGCGAGAGAATCAGAAGATTTTCCTACGCTATGCCCTGTTCTTTTTACGCGAGTGCTTGCAGATAAATTTTGAAGGAAGTTCGCAAAGGCTGGATGGTGAGGAATTGAAATTTGCCAAGGGTTTATCATCGCGCTTGCAGGTGGAGCAGTTTGAAACCATTGCCCGGTTGATCAACAGCCTGCATTATTACATCGAACGGAACGGCAACCCCAAAATACTTTTAATGAGCACCTCGCTTAAGATTGCCTCGGTGTTTAAGGGCGAAGAAGTAGCCGAAACAATCTAGTACACCCCGCATGCGCAAAAAACTGCTGATTGGCTTAGTGATAATACTGGTGCTGAGCGGATTGCTGTATGCCTTCCGCACCCCTTTATTGCGCAGTTGTGCCACGGCTTTAATGCATGAGGATGAACCGCAAAAGTGCGATGCTATTTTTGTGCTTTCCGGCGGGGCGTACGACCGAGGGAACAAGGCGGCCGACTTATATAAGCAAGGCATGGCCCCATTGCTTATCTGCACCGGCGCTAATCCTTTTGTTGAACTGCGCGCCCTGCGCATTGATACGCTGGAAAGCGACATGACCATCGCGAATCTTACCAGATTAGGCGTGCCGGATGCTGCCTTGCGCCAAATTGAATACGGCACCAGTACCCGCGAAGAGGCGGACACTATTATCGGCTACTGCAAGGCGCAGCATTTTAAAAAGGTGATGGTGGTTTCGTCCCGGTTGCATACCGGTAGGGTTTATAAGGTGTTTGGCGGGCAGTTTAAAGAAGCCGGTATTGAATTGCTGATATGCGGCGCCCCCAGTTCACGTTTCGATGAGTTGAATTGGTGGAAAAGCGAAGACGGGTTGATAGCGGTTAATAATGAATGGCTGAAGCGGTTCTATTATATGTTGAAGTACTAGTGCGAGGGTGTGCAGCCGGGAGTAATTATTGGGAGATTACACAGATTAAACCCAAACGATTACTCCGATTAAAATAATTGTTGAATTGGCAGTTGTGTGTATCTGTGTAATCAAAAAACAAATCGGTGTAATCCTCTAAAAATGAAGCTGCGCATTAAAGTAAAACCGGGTTCTAAAACCGATGAGATCATTCGCGAGGCGGACGGTACGCTAAAGGTTAAGATAAAGGCACAGCCGGTGGAAGGCAAAGCCAATAAGTATTTAGTAGAATATCTGGCCGGTGTATTAGGCCTCTCCAAATCGCAGGTAG
Organism: Chitinophagales bacterium; assembly: GCA_046329495.1. Classification (GTDB taxonomy): domain Bacteria; phylum Bacteroidota; class Bacteroidia; order Chitinophagales; family LD1; genus Bog-950. Next base: position 428,785 of record JAXLUO010000001.1, read on the forward strand.
AGTTATTGAAGGGCGAAACCAACCAGTTTAAAACGCTGGAGATTAATGCTGATGAAAAACTGGTGATGGAGAAACTGTCAAAAATATAATATATACGCATAGCACAATCTAGCTATAAAGAAATGGTATATTAGATTAATGTTTACGAAGAATAAGGGCTACCATGCTAGTTTGACACGAAAGTTAGGAAGTGTAATTTGGACTGAGGAGAGGCCTATAGCTCTAATGGCTAAGTTAGTTCTTCTAAGCGTTCTCTATATTATTATAGCTGAGCCTGTTATTTTTCAAACTATAATTAAAACCGGGCAGCTATCATTTTTAAACAACTCCCCAGTTGTGTTCTTCTGCTTTTTTTTCTTTTCAGCAATAATCTTAGGGGTAATTATTGGTAAGCGAAAGTCTAGCCTTTTGTCATTGATAGACCTCTCAATACTTTTGTTGTTTACCATCACTCTTTTTTATGGATCTTTCAGATATGTTTTCTACCCTTTAAGTGGCTTATTCGGAATACCGTATATTGTAGCGCTGGTCATCGTACCCGTTATTAGTGTTATCTGCAACTTCTGGGAGCAACACAAAAAAGGCGCAACCGTACCATCCACAATAGCTAGCACTAATAATATTCACCTGTCACGGGACCATCCGTTAGCCTTATTACATGAAAAGACCCCTCTGGTCTTAAAAGAAGCGGATAAACTACGTTATTATGACTTGGCAACGGAGTTATTAGAAGTGATTAAAAGTGCCGAAACGCAACGAGCATTTTCGATTGGAATAGACGCTGTCTGGGGCTCCGGGAAAAGTTCTCTTTTTGATATCCTACAGTATGCACTGATTCCACAGCATAACGAAAAATTAGACGAAACTAAAAAGGAGATAGTTGTAATTACATTTTCTCCTTGGCTTTATCCAGATCAAAACTCTTTAGTGCGTGCTTTTTTCCGCCAATTGGAGAAACACATAAGTGGCGAGCAAGGCCATTTTGATTTGGACCAATACGTTGATTTGGTAGTAGGAGAGGACTCTAGTTTTGTAGGAATGGCAAAGCGCTTCTTTTTTCCTCCTGAAGACTTAGAAAAGATAAAAGCAAAGATCGGCGAAAACATCAAGTCGCCGCGTAAAACTTATTTGATCATTATAGATGATCTTGATCGACTTGAGGCTAAAGAGATTTTGGAAGTTGGCCGACTTTGTAGAATAATTGCTGATTTCCCTAACACTATATATCTTCTCGGTTACGACAGAGCCTATATTGATGAGGTTTTAGAGCACAATGAGGGATATGGGCACAAAGCATCATCTTATTTCGATAAGGTTGTGCAATTTGAACTCAGACTGCCACATGTTACTGAAGAAGCAATTGCGAATATTGTCCATGATATAATATCGTTGAACGCTAAAAAATTTTTAGAAACGCGATCAGATTTGAGAGAAGAGGATTTCGTAAATCAAGTGGCGGAGATTAGCGCCTTAAGGTTTTATAAAGTGTTTCTGCCAACATTGAGAGATGCGAAGAGGTTTTGCAATGCTCTTGTTTGGAGATATATTTCATTAAGCAAGTCCAACAAGATAGACTTTAAAAGGGTTATGCTTTTGGAATTGATTTTTTACAAACTAAAGGGAAAATATGAGTTACTATACTCACTAGTTGATGAAGTTGTTGCGCACAGCCAAGATCCTCACAGTTCAGATTTTAGACGGTTGCTAGAACCTATTACGGATGAAAGTTTCAAGGCAATCAGCAGAGCTTTTAGTGCAGCACTTCTGGGACTACTTCCTATTTTCCAAAAAAGCACTTTAGAAACTTATTTCTCTTATTTCAACAGTGCTGGCTTTAGTGGTGCAGATGTTAACTATTTGGTCAAAAGCAACAGTGTGGAGAGGTGGCAGATAATTGAGGGGTATTGGCAAAAACAGCTTCTGGTAAAATTGTTTTTGGGGTTCCTGGAAAAGTTTGTAGATGTTATAGAAAATGAAGAATTGCTGGACAAAAGAACGCATGTTTATTACAATATTCGTGACGATTTTAAATCTTATTTTGGTAGGATACTTCTTGGTTTATCGGATAACGAGGAGGCGGATGTTAGCTCAGCCTTAATTTTCTATTGGCACCGATTGTCTGAAATTGAAAAAAACAGACCCTCTGAGCAAATTGCGATTATCCAAACCATACGTGAGTCGTTGTTTTCATGGCCAATGAAATTTGATTTTTTCAACCCTAACGTCGATCCACACAAAATTATTCTTACCACCAATGTTTCCCGTAATCTTAAGCATAAGCCAGATGACGACGACTCATCCTTCAATAAAGTATTTGACCTTAGTCGATACAGTTATACGATTGAGTTTTTGCAACCAGAGGTACTGCATTGGCGACTTGGATTCAAGTTTTCCCCCAATGATATCTTTCCCATCTGTACTGGATTTAGATTAGTCCCCGGGTTCCCTCTATTCCATTTAGGGCGCGACCATGGAAATGGGGAAATGAGGGATAGAGAAAATGTGAGAGCTACCTTTTATAATAAGAGTAATATTCAAGCCACAAACAAGCAACTAAATGATATTTCTTTTGTGACAAATCAAAAAATTCGAATTAAACTTTCTGCTTCTAATGACGGAGTCCAAATCGCAATTTGGGCTGGAGCGCAAATACAGCAGGTGATCAACACATTGCCTTTGGGCGGTTTCAAATTTTGCAAATTATACGCATGGGCTGATAATGACTCAGAAAACAAGGGCGTGCCATACAAAATAGAGGTGGTCGTTACTAGAGATAATTAAGTCACTTTTAATTTCTTCAGCACCACTTTAATCTTATCCATTTCGTAGCCTTTACCCATTAAGTATTGCATTAGTTTGGTGCGCGCCAGAGAAGGTGTTGCTGCTTTAATTGTGCGCGCTTTTTTCTGCGCCACTTCCAGTAACTTCTCTTCGTAGTTATCATCTTCAACTTCCGCTAAAAAACGTTTAATCAACTCGGGCTTTAAACCCTTCATCTGTAAGGCCGCCTTAATTTTTACCTTGCCCCATTTCTTGCGCACATGCCCTGCCACAAACGCTTTTACATAGCGCGTTTCATCCAGGTATTTATCCTGTTTCAGCAGGGTTATGTAAGGCGGATATTCCTCTTTAGGCACCTTTAGGGCATACAGCTTGCTGCGCACCTCGCTTTCGCAGCGGTCCTGATAGGCGCAGTAGCGGCATAGTTTTTCGTACAGGTCCTTATCAATTTCCATGTGCCTCAAAGTAACTAATAAATACAAAATGGTTTCACACAAAGGCCAAAGTAGAAAAAGGGAAAACACGCAAGAAGGGTATCACTTTAAACTAACCCTTTGTGTCTTCGGGTCTTAGTGTTAGCTTCTTGCTGTTCAACTAAACTTCGCCATTCTTTTTACTTTGTGCCCGCGCTATGCAAAACAAAAGGGCGATAGGATTATTGTTACTGGCCAACTCCATAAGCGGGGTAGCGCAGGGCATTTCTATGCTGGCGGTGCCCTGGTATTTTACCGGCATTATCCACCGCGAGGAGTTGTTTGGCAAAGCCTATTTTGTAGTAACCACCTTATCGCTATTGTGGGGCCTATATGCAGGTGCCATTATTGACCGCTACAACCGCCGCCGCATTTTTCTTGGCATCAACATGGTAGGGTTAGCAGTTATATCTTCCATTGCTATTACGGGTTATTGGCAGCAGGGTTTGCCCTGGCCTTTGGTTATTAGCGTGTTTGGCGTAACAGCCCTTATCTACAACATTCACTTCCCCAACCTGTATGCCTATGCGCAGGAGATTACACCTAAAGAACAATACGGCCGCATTACCAGTATGCTCGAAATACAGGGGCAACTTACCTTTACACTGGCCGGTGCTTTTGCTGCCGTATTGCTGAAAGGTATCGACGGACAACTCCACCTTTTCGGTATGGAACTTAACCTGCCGTTTCATATCCGCGCCTGGCAGATCTACGAAATATTTGCTGTTAATGCAGTTACCTACCTGGTGGCCTTTGCTATTATCCTTCGCATTAAATCGCTGCCGGTGGTGGAACGCAATATTGATACCAGCAGCCTGCGCGAGCGCGTGAAGGTTGGGTTTAGCTTTTTACGCAAACATCCGCTACTGTTGCACTTCGGTAACGCTTCGCTGCTTATCTTTTTAACCATCATCGTTTTTGGTACGTATGTAATGGCTGTTTATGTAAAGCAGTTTTTAAAAATGGATGGCGATGTATATGCCGTTGCCGATATGTCGTTTTCGTTTGGCGCGTTGCTGGCGGGCCTGCTTACTACCCGTTTGTTCGGCGAGCGCAATGTGGTTGGGGGTATAATCATCCTAAGCGCCCTTGCCGGTTTGATGTATGCCCTTATGATATTTAATACGGTGCTGGCCATTTTCTTTTTAGCACAGTTTATTATCGGGGCGTGCAATGCCGCCATCCGCATTCAGCGAATTACCTTCCTGTTCCATCACGTACCCAATCATGTAATAGGCCGTGCCAACAGTATCTTCTTTGTAATGAATGTGGCGCAGCGCTTATGTTTAATTGCGCTGTTTACCCTGCCCTTCTTCCACCAAAACAACAACATTGTTTACGCCACAGGCATTATGTCGGTTATATGTTTGTTGGGAGCTGGTATACTGCTGTATTACTACCGCGATCTGGAAAAGCTCAAAACGGTGGCTTAGCCCTAAAAAGCGAAATCCCCTCACCATCGTGAGCGGGATTTCAATTACCGGTTGCCCGGCATAAGGTTAGCAATGTTTACTTGTTGTTTTCTTCAGGTAACGGCCAATGCGGCGTATTGTCAAACTGTTCCATAAAGGGGGTTATGTTCTGCATTTCTTTACGCAGGGCACCGAAAATTTGTTTCAAAATTTCGTCACTTGTATTTCCTGTCCTATCTTTAAGCACGCAATGAAATCTACCCCGATTCTGCTTCTATTGCTTTTTTCTGCCTCATTATCAACCGTTTTCGGGCAGGTACAACTGTGCCATCCCTACTGCACCCTGGCCGAGGAAGGCCACGATGCCTGCCGCGACACCATAGCATTTTTTAAGCGCCGCGAAACCTACGATATAGGTGTAATCCTGCCTTCGTGGCCACCTATCGTAAGCAAGAATTATCTGGCCGTGCTTGAGGGCCGGGTAACCAATAATTATTCGGAAGGTACCGAAGGGCCGCACATGAGTTATGAGGACCTTCCCTTTTACCATTACTCGCACGATTTCAATTTCGATGTGTTGCCTGACTCTGCCGATGATAACCGGTATGTAAATATGCTGCCCTACCTGGTATACCCGGGTCAGAAAAATAAAGCAGATACCGTTTTACAAACCCATATACACATTGAATGGGAAAGCGGCATTGGCATGTGTAACCCCATTAATCCTTTAAAGGCAGATAACGATGCCGGCAGGAGCGGCGGTTTTTATACCGCAGGGCATGAACGCACTGATGTGATATGGAACTTCCCAACCATTAACGACTGGGTGCATGTAGAAGGAAACTATGTATGGGACCGTGGCCATCCGCCGGCCCAGGCCGAAATTCATCCACCGCGGTTTGTAGCCATTCGCCGGGAACTGCCGGAGCAACTTATTATAGGCGATAGCTCGGCCAAGTTTGCCATGCGGGTAGACCTGTTTGCCAGCGGCGATGGCGGTGCCCTGGTTAATAACCGCTACAACGCCCCGGCTTTTGTTCAGCGTGTAAACATGAGCAGCAAGGACTATGAAGTTACTGTGCATGTAAACCTGCCCCGCCCTTCGCCTAATGCTGTACTGCGCTACGAATTGCTGCGCAGGAAGCCGGACAATTTCAGTCAGTATGAGCTGATAGAAACTAATGATAATGAGGGCACCGTACACATTACCATACCCTGGAAAACTACCAACGCAAACGACCTGGAGATTTATGCCCGCACCTTGTATGTGTTTTGGGATGAAGGACGAGGCACTGCCGCCAACACACCGGTAGATTTGTATAAAGTGCGCTTTACCAACCTGAACATTAAAAAACTAAGCGATTACTTCTCGAAAGCAGAAATACGCCTGTTTGCCAACGTGGGTAACGACTGGATTTTTTTGAATGACTTTTTCCCGAAGAAGGGCAAGATATTGACAAGGGGATTAGGCAAAACCCGTAAAAAGAAATGGGACCTGAATAACGAGTTTACCGTTGCAGTGCCACGGGGCAAAGTGTTCCGGGTTTATATGGCCGGATGGGAGGTAGATGGTGTGGACTTGCTTAGCGGCGATTTGATGGACCCCGGCTCGCCCTGTAACCGCAAAACAAAACGCTTTATTAAGGACAGAGCCTTTAGCCTGCGTAACATGGTGATGAAAGGTTGTATGGATGACCAGTATGGCGATATTAGTGAGGTGCACAGTTATAGCAATTTGGGTAAGCTAAATGTGTTTACCAATTCGCCGAAGAGTGGCAAAAACGATGACCCCTGTCCGTTTAGCGAGTATCCTTTAAAAGGCAGATACTTCCTGAGCTACACGATTGAGAAATTGAACTAAGAACCGAGTTGTTTTTCGAAGAATTTCCAAATCACTTCATCCGGCACCGGTGCTGTTATTGTAAGCGGCTCATTTTTTACCGGATGCACAAATTCTATTTTACGCGCATGCAGATGGATGCTGCCGTCCTTATTAGTGCGTTTGGCGCCGTATTTAATATCGCCTTTAATAGAGCAGCCAATTTTTGACAATTGTACACGAATTTGATGATGGCGACCGGTAACCGGGTTTACTTCCAGTAAAAAGTATTTATCACTGGCGCCTAACAGGCGGTAGTGCAATTCGCAGCGCGAGGAACCGGACACTTCTTTATCATAAGCGCGCGAAAGGTTCTTCTGTTCGTCCTTCTTCATCCAGTTAATCAGGGTACCTTCGGTTTCTTTCGGCTGATTTTCGACAACTGCCCAATAGGTTTTATGCACATCGCGGCCCTTGAACAACTCGTTCATACGTATTAAGGCTTTACTTGTACGGGCAAAAACCACCACACCGCTAACAGGCCTGTCAATACGGTGGCATACCCCCAAAAATACTTCACCGGGCTTATTGTATTTCTGTTTGATATAATCCTTAAGTATTTCTTCCAGAGCCCTATCGCCCTTTTTATCGGGTTGTACCAACACACCGGCCGGCTTATTTACTATAAGCAAGTGGTTGTCCTCATATAGTACATCTATCGTCTCCTGAAGCATTGCTCTAATTAAATTTTAACGCTCGAAATTAGTTTTTTGAGGGCTAAGTCGGCAAACATGTTATTTTTGTTCCTCCGGTTTACCCAGCAGATCGAACCGGAATTCTTCTAATTAAAAGGGCATATATGGAAAAAAGTTTACGAACAATTACCCAAAAGTGTTGCCTGTTGGCAGCCGTACTGTGGTGTACGCTAAGCGTGCAGGCACAGGTTTCTACCTACATCTTTTCGCAATCCAGTGGCACATACACCCCAATTACCGGTGGTACTGTTGTTGGTGGCCCCATCGATGATGACGCGGTTTATGGCAATTTGCCTATCGGTTTTACCTTCAATTTTAATGGCACCCCCTATACAACCTTTGGCATCAATGTTAACGGTTGGCTGATGATGGGCTCAACCACACCTACCTCTTCTTATTACGGTATCAGCGATGGCTATAACGATGATGTGGTTTCTGCTCTGAGTCAGGACATGATGTTGGGCTTCCGCGCAACCGGTGTTCGCACTTCCGGCAGCAATCAGTTAACCGGATTATCCTCAACTATCGGTGTAAACGTTGGCGATGTGGTAACCGGCACCGGCATACCTGCCGGCACAACTGTTACTGCTATTGCCGGTAACACCATAACCATGTCGGCAAACGCTACTTCAAGCAGCTCTTCGGCAACAATCAACTTCGCAAACGGCGAAATGCGTTACGAAACCATTGGCACTTCACCTAACCAAACCCTGGTGATGCAGTGGAAAAATGTACGTAAATACGGCGAGGCGAACGACCTGTTCAACTGGCAAATCCGCCTGAACGAAAACGGTTCGGTTGATGTGGTATATGGCACTGTAGTGAACAACACTACTACCAGCACTGTTGAGGTTGGTCTTTACGGTACCGGCAGCGATTACAACAATCGCGAATCGAACACCAATTGGTCCGCCACAACTGCAGGCAATTCTATAACCGACTATGTTGCCTTAACCAACACGGTAGTTCCTGCTTTAGGCTTAACTTTTACATGGACACCTGCTGCAGCCTGCACCGGCCAACCGGTTGCCGGCACCGCTTCATCCGACAACCCTTCTATTTGCGCGGGCAACGATTTTACCCTTAGCTTAACCGGTAACACGGTAGCTCCGGGTATTACCTACCAATGGATTTCTTCAACCGACGGCATTACCTATGCCGATGAAGCTAACGGTACTGCCAGCAGTTACACTACTAATATTACAACCAGCACCTGGTATCGCGCCATTGCTACCTGCACCGGTAGCGGATTAAGCGATACTACTGCACCAATTCAGGTTACAGTTAATAATCCTGCACTATGTTATTGCACTGCATCATTAGGTGGTGCCTGCGGTGACGCGGATGTAGCTAACCTGACGATTTTGGGAACAACCTTAAACAACAGCCCAAGCTGCGTTACTACTGCCAACTTCGATGCTTATCAGGCATTCCCTGCAGTTGGCACTACTACTGCTACCCTGGTTGCAGGCTCAACTTATACCCTTACCCTTAACATGGATGCTGCGGGTATTTCATCCGTATGGTTCGATTGGGATCAAAGCGGCACTTTCGATGCTTCTGAATGGACACAAATTACAACCAACGCAACAAGCGGCACAATCTCATTTACAGTACCTAACAACGCAAACCTGGGCTTAACCGGTATGCGTATCCGTACACGCTTGCCCGGTAATACCAATGGCGCTACTTCTGCCTGCGATAACTTCGGTTCGGGCGAAGCAGAGGATTACCTGATTACTGTTGTGGCTGCCGGCGCTTGCACAAACCCTCCGGTTGCCGGTAATATTATGGGTGTTGCTCCGGTTTGCCCCGGCAATACTGTTACCCTGGTTGATACAGGCTACACCTTAGGCACTACGCTACAATGGCAAACTTCTACCGATGGCAGTACCTGGGCGGATGTAAACGGCGCTACCAATGGCGCTTATGCTACACCGGCTATTAACGATACAGTATTCTATCGTGTAATGGTTATTTGCGCTGATACCTCTTATACCAGCGCTATTGAAATTGACCTGAATCCGTTCTATAACTGCTATTGCACTACCGATTTGGGTGGTTTCTGCAACTCTTCGGTAATCACTAATGTATATGTAGATAATACTACGATTAACAATAGCAACAGCGATTGTAATGAACTGCAGGATGGTGGCGTTTACACATCCTTCCCTGATACCGGTGTTGCTACTGGTTCATTATATATCAGTGTACCTTACGATTTTACCGTTACCTTATCTGAAGGCAGTATTACTTCGGTTTGGATAGACTGGGACCACAGCGGTACGTTTGATGCGAATGAGTGGACACAGTTGAGTGTTACCGGCACTCCGGCAGTGGCTACAGTTACTGTACCTCTTGGTGCGCTTCCTGGTCCAACTGGCATGCGTATCCGCAGCCGTAACGAAGGCAACAATAACGGTGCTACGGATGCCTGCTCTAACTTCGGTTCGGGCGAAACAGAAGATTATATCATTACCCTGTTGGATGCTCCTGCTTGTGTTACCCCTTCAGTTGGTGGTTCTGCAACCGGCAGCGATACTGTTTACATGCCTTCTGCTGCTCAATATATTGTTACCGGTTATACCGGCAGCACTATTACCTGGCAGTATGCGCTTGACGCAACAGGACCATGGAGTAACATTGCAGGAACTAATAACGATACCGTTGGTATCACCTTTGGCTCTCCGGGTGTTTACTACCTGCGTGCGTTGCTTTCTTCTCCGGGTTGCGACCCCGATTCATCTAACTTCGTAGCTACTACAGTGATTCTGGCAGGCGACAATGTTTGCGATGCTGTGGCCTTAAACTTAGGTGTTAACGGCCCATACAGCACGGAAGGTGCTACAGTTGAGGTAGGCGAACCTGCGCCAGGCAATAGCTCATGCTCTGGTCCGATGAGCTGGTGTAACAGCACGCTTGACGGCACCCTGTGGTTTAGCTTTGTGGCTCCTGCTTCAGGCCGTGTTAGCCTGCAGTCTCCGGGCTTTGATACACAATTAGCCCTGTGGGACGCACCAAGCTGTGGCGACATCTTAACCGGTGGAGCTACCTTGTTAGCTGCTGTGGATGATGATGCTAACTATACCCTGCACAACGGTGCTCAATACTCTTCTTATATCGACTCAGTTACCTGCTTAACTCCCGGCAAAACGTACTATATCCAGTTAGATGCCTACAGCGGTTTCGGAACCACTACCGTAATTATTACCGATCTGGGCGCAGGTCCTGATGCTTCGTTCACCAACTTGCCTGATCATATCTGTGCTGATGCTGCTGCTATCAACCTGAACCCAACCACCGCAGGTGGTTCTTTCTACGGTTATGGTATTACCAGCAACACACTGGATCCTGCCCAGGCTTACCAGCAATTACAAGGTCAAGGCTCATTTGTGGTTTACTATCAATTCTGGGCTTGTTACCAATCAACCGATACAGTAGAGATTGATTCATTGCCTGTTGCTACTGTAGCCGGCATTACAAACGCTAATTGCTTTGGCGAATCAAACGGTGCTATTGATATCACAGCTACAGGTAACGGTCCGTTTACCTACAGCTGGAGTGATAATTCTACCAACGAAGACCTTACCGGTGCCGCTGCAGGTACTTATAGCGCTATGGTAATGGATGCTTACAACTGTATGGCAACACTCAGCAACTTAAGTGTTACTGAACCTACGGCAATTACTCCAACACCCGATTCGATTATTAATGTTAGCTGTAACGGCGGCTCAAACGGTGGTATTTATATCTCTGTAGCCGGCGGCACTGCTCCTTATACCTACTTATGGAGTAATGGCAGCACGAATGAGGATGCTACAGGTCTTACTGCAGGTATCTACACCGGAACTGTTACCGATAGCCACGGATGTACTTTCGAAAGCCCTCAAGTGTCTATTACAGAGCCTGCGGCTATCGTTGTAACTGTTGACTCGGTTATGGACAATGCTTGTAACGGCGACCAGAACGGCCGCGTTTACATTACTGCTTCAAATGGTACGGCGCCTTTCAGCTACACCTGGAGCAATGGTTCAACCAACGAAGACCTTTCGGGTGTTGTTGGCGGCACTTACACTGTAACTGTTGCTGATGCAAACGGTTGCAGCGCTACACCTGTATCGGGCACATTAACCGATCCGGCTGCTATTGTAATTACTGCCGATGCTACCGTAAATGTAAGCTGTAACGGTGGTAGCAATGGCTCTATTTCTACTACTACAACAGGCGGCGCAGGCAACTTTACTTACGCCTGGACCACTACTGCCACTACCGATGACATTACCGGTTTAGCAGCAGGCAGCTACACTATTACCGCTACAGATGCCAATAACTGCAGCAGCATGGCCAGCTTTACAGTTACCGAACCAACTGCTCTGGCAGCCGTTGTTGACTCAGTTCATAATGTAGCTTGTTTCAGCGAAAGCACAGGCGATGTATTTGCCACCACAACCGGCGGTACTACACCTTACAGCTTTGTATGGAGCAGCGGCCAGACAACTGAAGATTTGAATGGCGTTCCGGGTGGTACTTATACCATCAGTGCTACCGATGCCAACGGTTGTTCTGCTTCAGCTTCTGCTACTGTAACTACTCCGGCAGCCGGTGTTAGTTCGCACGCTGTTGTTACCGATGAAGTGCAAGGTCAAAGCACTGGCGCTATCGATCTTACTGCCAATGGCGGAACTCCACCTTATACCTATAACTGGAGTAATGGAGCTACTACCGAAGACCTTACCGGCTTAAACGCTGGTGTATACAGTTGCACCATCAGTGATGCAAATGGTTGCACTAAAATTGAGCGCGATACCGTTAAGTTGATCATTGGTATCGATGACCTGTCATCTAACATGAACGTTAGCCTGTATCCTAACCCTGCACAAGATCAATTCTTTATTGAAGTGAATCTGCCTGCAGAACAGGATGTAGCTATCGAAATTTACAGCGTAAGCGGCCAGTTGATTCAAACCCTGACCGATAGAAAAGTTGTTGCTGCCAAGTATGCCATGAATATGGGTGCTGAAGCAAGCGGCATTTACTATGCTAAAATTAAAGTAGAAGGCTCCACGGCTATTCGCCGGTTTGTGATCAGTCACTAAACGCCCTTTGCCAAAGTAAAAGGCCCTCCCCAACCGGGAGGGCCTTTTTTATTTCCGGCAACCGGGAAACATGGTAATTGGTGGTGTAATTGCTGCCCGGAAAACCAAGGCGAAATATTTTTAATACTTTTTTACGAATTTCTTACAATTTTCTCCACATCAGTTCGTTTTCTTATACGTATATTTGCTGCGAAAATTCGCCGGAACGGGATTTTCGCGGATAGCGGACAAAGTGGGATTGAGAAGAGGATTTGAGGTCTAACTTGCTGACAAACAAGATTTTAAAACAATATCATAAAAAAGGAGGTCGGTTATGAAAACCAAAACAGCGTACATTTTATCGCTGGGCTTCCTGTTAGCCCTCGTGTGTGGAAACCTTAGTGCCCAGAACACGCAACAAACAGGAGATTCCGTAACAACAGCTGCACCACAGGCGGCTACAACCACGGCAAACCGGGACATTTTAGTAGTAACCGGGCGAATTTTTGATGCCGGAACGCATACGGCTATCTCAAATGCCAAACTTAACTTCGATAAGTTAGGCGATGAAGTGCTGCAGGCTTCGGTTAACGAGCAGGGGCATTATGCCATTGCGCTTGATAAAAAAGCCCTCGGAGAACCTATCCGTCTGGTATTTAAAGTTGCAGGCTATAAGCGCTACGTAGTTAAAAACCTGGGTAAGGTTAAAAGCAATTACGTAGATGTAGATGTATATCTGGAGCCTATGGAAAGCAACGAAAAGAGCACAGCTAAAATTAAGTACGAAATGAACGACGATCCGTTTAATCCGCTGGTGATTAAAATGGAGTAATGGTTCAGCAAAATCTGATTGTAAACCCGGAGCACAGCTAAGTGCCTCCGGGTTTTTTATTTCGTTAAATGCATGCCGGTTTAACAATTTACCGACCCTTTCGGTGCCGTGGAATGCACTTGTTGCTTATATTGAAACTGTAAACATTACTTATGAAACTATTTGATACAGCTTTAATCGGCACCCTTTTGCTATGCATAAGTTGTAACAACTCTAATGGCTCGGCGCAGCCTGCAGGTAATGGCTCGGGTGTAAAAGAAAATGCGGCTACAGGAGGAACTACAATTGCTACCACAGAAGGGGGGACATCCGGAGGATGGCAAAAGCTGGAAATGGTTTCTTTTAAAGATGCACAAGGCAACCTAATTGTAGAAATGCCTTACCCTGCCGATTGGAAAATTAAAATGACGCGCAAGCAAGGTGAACCTACTATTGAAGGTCCTAATGGGCTACAGGTAGTTGATTTTGCCTTAAAGTCGTATATGTACACTAACGACCCGCAACTACAACAATCGTATTACCAGAGCGGTATGCAGTTACGGCCCTGGCCGGGTTTAAAGCAGGCAATAGAGGAAGAGATCAAGCCCTCGGGCGAAGCTAACGGGCTTAGTTTTGTAAAGTATTATGAGATACCTGAAGTAAGCAAGATGGATAAGTGGTATGGCGACCAACTTTATAAAGCTATGCCTTCCGAAAACCAGTATATGGCGGTAGGGGTGGAATGGCAAAAGGCCAATGGCGATCCTTATTTTTTGCTCATACATTTCAGTGTAAGTGCTACGTACAACACCCAATCGTGGGGCTATTACAGTAGCGGTTTGCAATCGGACAAAGAATATTTTGAACGTGCCCGCAAGCAGTTAATCTTTAGCCTGGCAAATGCACGGTATGCGCTTGAGCCGATAATGGAATATAACAAACAAGAAGCACAGCGTGCAGGGCAAAGCTGGGCCGCTTTCAATCAACGGATGGCACAAAACCAGGCCAACTTTGAAGCGCAACAGCGGGCATTTGTAAATAAATCGGAAGCCATTAATAATGCTATCATGAGTAATTACAAAGCGCAGGATGCTGCGAGTGATAAGCAACAGGAGCAGTTTGTAGATATGATAAATGAACAAACCAAAGTACAAAGCACCGAATCGGGAAATCAATACAAGGTAGAAAGCCACCACAACCAGTATTGGATGAATCAGGATGGTGATTATATAGGCACCAACAACAGTACCTACAACCCCAACCTTGATGAGAATATGAATAATAAGAAGTGGGAGGAACTTAAGCGGGCCCCTTATTAAGTTCGCCGTATTTCTGCCATTACCCGTCTGCGCCTTCTGTCAATATCTGCCAAGTAAAGTACTGCAAATCATCATTTTGCCCGAAAAACCTGTGTTTGAGTGTCAAAATTGCCGTTTTAACACTGTGGCAAAATGTTTGTGCATATTTGCCCGCCAAAAATTGCAGTACCCATGGAGGAGAATACCAATAACGAAAAAGAGAACCTGAAGGATAAAATGGAAGACCTGAAACACAAGGCCGAAGAACTTGGAAAAGAAGCCAAGGAAAAGGCAGAGAGTTTTGCAGGTAAAACCATTGATGCGGCAGAGAAGCTGGTGAACGATCTGTTGGGCAAAAAGCCGGAGGACGTGAACTACGAGGAGGAAAAAATTGACCCGAAGGATGTAGAAATTGCGGAGCTGAAGCGTGAAGCGGATGAACTGCGTGATAAGTACGTGCGCCTGTATGCCGATTTCGACAATTTTAAAAAGCGCACTGCAAAGCAAAATCTTGAGTTGGTACAAACTGCCGGTAAGGATGTTATAAAGGATCTGTTGCCTACCCTGGATGATTTTGAGCGCGCCCTGAAGCTGGCCGGCGATAATACAGGCAGGGAAGGTTTACAGTTGATCCATAATAAATTGCTGAATACCCTTAGCGCAAAAGGCCTTAAACCTATGCAAACTATCGGCGAAGTTTTTGATGCCGATAAGCACGAAGCTATTACAGAAATACCTGCTCCCACCCCCGACCTTGCAGGTAAGGTAATTGACGAGGTAGAAAAAGGATATTACCTGAATGATAAAATTATCCGCTTTGCCAAAGTAGTAGTGGGTAAAGCCCAATAAGCCGAAACGATTTAGTGAAGAACAACGGTTGAAATACCGCCCGAAGCCATCATGAGCAAGAAAGATTTATACGAAGTATTGGGAGTGCCTAAAACGGCTACTGCCGAAGAGGTGAAAAAGGCCTACCGCAAGGTGGCGCTGAAATATCACCCCGACAGAAACCAGGGTGATAAAGCCGCGGAAGACAAGTTTAAAGAAGCGGCCGAGGCCTACGAAGTTTTAGGTGATGAGCAGAAACGCAAAATGTACGATCAATATGGTCATGCAGGCGTTAATGGTGGAGGATATGCGGGTGGTCAGGGTCACCATATGGATATGGAAGACATCTTCCGCAACTTCGGCGACATTTTTGGCGGCGGCAGTGGCGGAGGCGGCTTTGATCCGTTTGAAAGTTTCTTCGGCGGCGGTGGTGGTGGCGGCCGTTCGCGTACCCGCGGTAAGCGCGGCAGCAATCTGCGCATCCGCGTAAAAATGAGCTTGCAGGAAGTAGCCAATGGTGCCCGTAAAACTATAAAGGTTAAAAAGCAAGTGCAGTGCCATACCTGCCATGGCAGCGGTGCAAAAGATGCCAGCAGCGTGGGTAAGTGCACGGTTTGCGGTGGTAGCGGTGTGGTGCGTAAGGTTACCAATACTATACTGGGTCAAATGCAAACGCAATCAACCTGTTATAACTGTAATGGTAGCGGACAGCAAATTACCAAGAAGTGCCCAACCTGTAACGGGCTGGGTGTGGAATATGGCGAAGAAACCTTGAACATAGATATACCTGCAGGCGTGCAGGATGGCATGCAGTTAAGCATGGGAGGCAAGGGCAACGCCGGAGAGCAAGGCGGTCCTGCAGGTGATCTGATCATTCAGATTGAAGTAGAAAATAACCCCGACCTGGAAATCGACGGTCAAAACGTTATATATAATCTGCATATCAGCTTTATCGATGCCGTATTGGGCACCAGTGTTGAAGTTCCAACCATTGAAGGTAAGGCCAAATTTAAGGTGCCTGCAGGCACCCAGGCGGGTAAAATTTTCCGCCTTAGTGGCAAGGGCTTGCCAAGTGTGAATGGTTATGGACGTGGCGATCAACTGATACTGCTTAACGTATACACACCAACTGAACTTACTCCCGACGAAAAGAAACTGCTGGAAAAATTGCGCGAGAGTCCCAATTTTAAACCCAAGCCCGGTGCAAAAACCGAAAAAGGCTTCTTCGATCGCATGAAGGACTTCTTTAGCGAGTAAGAACAATCGCCATTTCGTGGCAAAATAGTAGCAGCATTACTTCTAATTCCCCGTTTCAGCGGTGCGCTGAGCTATTATTAGATATTGCTTAGCCTGGCACATGGGTTGTATGGCAGCTGTAAAGCTTCTGTATGAAATCTGCTCTCTTTTTGCTGCTGCTGGCATTGTGTTCATTTACTGTCGATCAACGCGATAAGGAGTATAACGTTTATTACATATCGGTTAATGATGAGCTGTTTCATGTGCGCAGCAGACCTTATTTCACCAAAGCCGAAACAAACTCGGTAAGCGTAGGAGATAACAGCCACACGATATTTAAACTTAATTTCCCCGGTCCTGTATATACTTTACGTAACCAGAAGCAGTTCGCGGAAAACCTGCAGCTTTTACTTGGCTTTAACGAGGGCGCAGTGGATACCAAGTACTTTGCAAGCCTCTTGTATCAGGGCGAATATTATTATGTACTCCGCGACAGCAGCACCCTGGATGTAACGCAATTTGAACTACCCGGTAACAGCACTTTACTTGTTTCGGCAAAGTTGCAGGGCCAGTTTCGCAATTATAATTACCGGCTAAACGGTAAAAAGGATATACGTGTTAAGTTGGAGGTTAAACAACTTATCTTAGCTGCACTTACTAATGATATTCTAATAAGCTCTGCTGAAAATTGAATACTCTTTTAGAGACATGAAATTGAAGATGAATGGTTTTTGATTTTTTAATAAAAAATGAGCGTTATAACAGATAATCAACCGGGTTGACCATTTAAAATTTTACATTTTTGTGCCCGTTAAATTTCAGCAATGTCAAAGTTCGGTTGGTTTTTGGTGGTAATTGTGCTCGTAATTGCCGGCATCATTGTCTATAATAAGGTGTTACATCCTGCTGAATCGGCACCATCGGGTCCTCCTAAGGGCGCAACAAAGGAAATGAGCGTTACCGGCTTTGTGGTTCAACCTAAATCGTTAGCCAACAACATTTTAGCATCAGGTTCGCTCCTGGCTTCAGAAGAGGTAGAGCTTCATCCCGAAATGGCCGGTAAAATCATTGATCTCAATCTAAACGAGGGTCGCCCGGTTACCAAAGGCACCTTGCTGGTTAAATTATTTGATGCTGATTTACAAGCCCAATTGCGCAAGCTGCAAACCCAAAAAGCAACTGCCGAAAAAACCGAAGCGCGGTTAAAGCAGTTATTAGCAATTAACGGTGTAGGCCAGCAAGAATACGATGTGGCCCTTACCCAGGTAAACAGCTACCAGGCTGATATTGATTTAATTCAAGCCCAAATTTCAAAGACCGAGATTCGCGCACCGTTTAACGGCATTGTTGGTTTAAAGAATGTGAGCTTAGGTGCTTATGTATCGCCAACTACTACCATTGCCACCCTGCAGCAAATTGATCCGTTAAAAGTGGACTTTACTATTCCTGAAAAATATGCCTCGCTGATAAGTGTGGGTGACGGAGTAAAATTTAATGTGGATGGTTTTGGCGAGACCTTTAGCGGTAAGGTGTTTGCCATTGAACCACGAATTGATGAAGCCACACGTTCAGTAAAGATTCGTGCGCAGGTAAATAACGCCAAAGCTAAATTGTACCCCGGTGCGTTCGCAAAAATAGACCTGGGATTGAAGAACATCGACAATGCACTAATGGTGCCCACCCAATGCATTATCCCTGAAGCACGCAACAAAAAGATTATTGTAGTAAAGGATGGCAAAGCTGATTTCAGAATGGTTGAAACAGGCATCCGCAACGAAAGCTACATACAGGTTACAAGCGGCATTGAAGCAGGCGATACAGTAGTTGCAACGGCAATTATGTATGTAAAGCCTAAAATGGATTTAAAAGTGGTGAAACTGGCCCAGTAAGCCGGTATTGCAAAAGATAAGAAGCATGAGCCTTCCGAGTTTAAGTTTACGGCGTCCGGTATTAGCCATTGTAATGAGCATTGTTATTGTGCTCTTTGGCGTTATCGGCTACAAGTTCCTGGGGGTACGCGAGTATCCCTCCATCGATCCGCCTATAATAACCGTGCGAACGAATTATACCGGTGCCAATGCCGATGTAATTGAATCGCAGATTACCGAACCATTAGAAAAGGCCATTAATGGTGTAGAAGGAATACGCACTATTAGCAGCAGTAGTAACCAGGGTAGCAGCACCATAACTGTAGAATTTAACCTGGATGCTAACCTGGAAGCAGCCGCTAATGATGTACGCGATAAAGTATCGCAGGCAGTGCGCCAGTTACCGCAAGATATAGATGCCCCACCGGTAGTAACCAAAGCTGATGCCAACTCAGACGCCATCATCTCCATGACGGTGCAGAGCAACACGCGCAATATTCTGGAGCTTACCGACTATGCCACTAACGTGCTGCAGGAGCGCCTGCAAACCATACCCGGTGTTAGTACGGTGCAGATATGGGGTGAGAAGAAATACGCGATGCGCATATGGGTTAAGCCCATGCAATTAGCCGCTTATCAGCTAACCTTTGCCGACATTCTTGCCGCTCTTAATCGCGAGAACGTAGAATTACCTGCAGGTAAAGTGTATGGCAACTCCACCGAACTTACGGTTAAAACCTTTGGCCGTTTGGTAACCGAAGACGACTTCAACAACCTCATCATTAAATCAGGCGATAATCAAATTATTCGCCTGCGCGATGTGGCCGAAGCAAAACTGGGACCTGAAAATGAGGAGACAATTCTGAAAGAATCGGGCGTGCCGATGGTGGCCCTGGCAGTAACGCCGCAACCGGGCTCTAACTATATCGAAATTGCCGACGAGTTTTACAAGCGTCTTGAACAGATTAAAAAGGATGTACCTGAAGACATCAAACTGGACATTGCGCTTGATCAAACAAAGTTTGTAAAGAAGTCAATAGCTGAAGTAGGCGAAACCATTGCAATCGCTTTCGTGCTGGTGGTAATCATCATCTACCTGTTCTTCCGCGACTGGCTGATAGCTATTCGCCCGCTGATAGATATTCCGGTGTCGTTGATCGGTGCCTTCTTTATTATGTATGTAATGGGTTACACCATTAACGTACTCACACTGCTTGCCATCGTATTAGCCACCGGACTGGTAGTGGATGACGGTATTGTTGTAACAGAGAACATCTTTAAGAAGTTGGAAGCCGGCATGAACAAACACGATGCGGCGGAAAAAGGCAGTAATGAGATCTTCTTCGCGGTAATTGCAACGTCCATCACGCTGGCTGTGGTGTTTCTTCCCATCATCTTCTTACAGGGTTTTGTAGGCAGCCTGTTTCGTGAGTTTGGCATAGTGCTGGCGGGGGCCGTATTGATATCGGCATTCGTGTCACTTACCTTAACACCTGTATTAAACGTTTTATTAACGCGTCAGAAACACGAGCACGGTTGGTTTTATAAAAAAACGGAACCATTCTTCACCTCTTTGGATGAAGGCTACCGCGAAGTGCTGCAAACTTTTATGCGCCGCCGGTGGCTGGCTTTCCCCATCATAACGGCATGTGTTGTACTTATTTGGTTTATCGGCAAATCGCTGCCAAGCGAGTTAGCCCCGTTAGAAGACCGCAGTGTTTTCCGTTTATCGGTTTCAATGCCAGAAGGAACTTCCTTTGAAGCTATGGACAATTACATGACCGGCGTGGTAAAATTTATCATGGATTCGGTTCCTGAAAACGAAATAGTGCTAAGTGTTACTGCCCCAAGTTTTGCCGGCTCCGGCTCCGTTAACTCAGGTTTTGTTCGCTTACGGTTAAGTGATCCCGAAAAGCGTAAGCGTACGCAAAAGGAGATTATCGCTTACGTGGCTAAAAATATGGGCCGCTTTAATGATGGTAAAGCATTCCCGATTGCAGAACCTACCATCTCTACCGGCGGCAGTGCCCGTTTCGGTTTACCGGTACAATTTGTGGTGCAGAATCTGAACTTTGAAAAGCTTAAAACAGCACTGCCTAAATTTTTAGAAGAAGCTAATAAGGATCCGCACTTTCAGGGTGTTGATGTAAACCTTAAATTCAACAAGCCCGAGTTACAGGTTAGCATCGACCGTTTAAAAGCGAGCGAACTGGGCGTAAGCGTGCTGGATATTTCGCAGACACTGCAATTAGCTTTAAGTGGCCGTCGCCTCGGTTACTTTATCATGAATGGCAAGCAGTACCAGGTAATGGGCCAGGTAGAACGCGCTGACCGCGATGAACCTATTGATCTGAAGTCTTTTTATGTGCGTAATAACAAGGGAGAGAATATTCAGCTGGACAACCTGGTACAAATAGAGGAGCAAAGTAATCCTCCGCAACTGTACCACTACAACCGCTACAAGTCGGCCACTGTGTCTGCTAACATGGCTCCGGGTGTAAGTATGGGCGATGCTATCAAGGCCATGAACGATATTGCCAAGCGTACACTCGATGAAACTTTCAGCACATCGCTTTCAGGTCCATCGCGCGACTTTGCAGAAAGCAGCTCCAACATTGGCTTTGCTTTAGGCTTAGCGCTTGTGCTTATCTTTTTAGTGTTGGCTGCGCAATTCGAAAGTTTTGTTGACCCGCTGATTATCATGTTTACCGTACCCTTAGCTTTTGCAGGCGCTTTACTTAGTCTTTGGATGTTTAACCAAACGCTAAACATCTTCTCGCAAATAGGCATCATTATGCTCATCGGGTTGGTTACCAAAAACGGCATTCTGATTGTGGAGTTTGCCAACCAAAAACGTGAACAGGGAGAAGAAAAAATGCAGGCGGTAGTTGATGCAGCGGCAGCTCGTTTACGTCCGATATTAATGACCAGCATTGCTACCGCATTAGGCGCTTTACCTATTGCTTTAGCCTTAGGTGCCGGCGCACAAAGCCGTGTGCCATTGGGTATTGTAATTATTGGCGGTATTATGTTCTCGCTATTGCTTACCCTGTTTGTTATTCCGGCTATGTATTCGTTTATGTCGTTAACCAAAAAGAAAAATGAAGAGCAGGTTCCTGTGGATGATATTACTGCTTAGTGCTGCTACTGTTTTTGCGCAGGAAACGCTAACGGTGGAACAGGCTATAGAAATAGCCCTGAAGAATAACTACGACATTCAGTTATCGCAGAACCGTGCCACCATTGCCGCGCTCAATAATTCGCCGGGCAATGCGGGCATGTTACCGCGCATTAACGGTGTGGTAAGCGACAATGCCACCCTTAATAATCTGAACCAGAAGTATAGTAGCGGATTGGAGGTGAATACCAATAACGCAACAGGCAATAATCTGGCAGCCTCTGTAAACCTAAACTGGACCTTATTTGATGGTCTGCGCATGTTTGCCACCAAAGGTCGGCTGAAGAAACTGGAAGAAATAGGCGAACTGAACTATAAGGACACATTGCAGAACGTAGTAGCACAAACTATAGTAGCGTATTACGATGTTGTAAGTGCACAGCAACAGATAAATGCTATTAACGAAACCATCAAAATTGCCGAAGAACGGGTAAAGATTGCGGACCTTTCTTTCAACATCGGCAGTTCCTCAAAGGTAGATTTACTGCAGGCCAAGGTAGATTTGAATGCAGGCCGCAGCGCTTTACTAAATCAACGCAAACTGATTGAACAGAAGAAGGCTGATTTAAACCGCATACTGGCGCGCCCCGCCGAAACTGACTTTAATACGCAAGACACCATCCCTGTAAACTACGAACCTAAACTTAGCGACCCTGCTGAGTTAGACACAAAGAACTTTCAGTTACAGGCAGCGCTTAAAAACCTGGATGTAGCTAAGTATAGCAAGAAGGAAGCCTTCTCCTACTTTCTACCAAACCTTACGGGTAATGCTGCTTATGGGTTTACGCGCACCAACAGCAGTAGTGGTTTTGCTTTATACAATCAGCAGTATGGTTTAAGCGGTGGCTTTACACTGAGCCTTCCGTTATTTAACGGATTGGTGAACTGGAACAACTATAAAGTGGCGGGGGTGCAAGTGCAAAGCAGCCAGTTTACATTGGAACGTGCGCGACTGCAGGTAAAGGTGAATTATTATAAGGCGATACGTGAGTTCTTAAACGCAAAGGAGATATTGAAACTGGAAGAGGATAATATCGGATTGGCGAAAGAAAACGCAAGCATTGCGCTGGAACGCTTCCGTTTGGCGCAATCAACCGCATTAGAATTGCGCGAGGCGGAAAGAAGTTACACCGAGGCACTTACACGCCTGGTAAACGCCCGTTTTAATGCCAAAACAGCCGAAACTGAACTAATGCGCTTACAAGGCGAACTGGTTAAATAGGTTAAGTGTTTTGGTACAGCCTTTTTACAACTGTGTTTTAACAGAACAATTTGGTTACACCATTAAACCATGGCTGTAAATAGCAGTCTGTGAAGAGTTTATAGAGTATTTTGACTACGCGAAGGACTATACGTATACTGTTATTGGCCTTGCCGGTGGTGATATTTTATCACCCGGCATTGGCGCAGGCAGAAGATTTGAAAGCCTTCAACGATTCGGTGGCGCTAAGCAAACAGATGGATGTAGTGGACTTAGCAAAGCTTATCTTCAAGCGCAAGGTGCCACGCAAGCCCCGACCGCCGAAAAAGGTAAAGCCGAACGGACCATTTATAACCGGCATTCCTTACCCCAACTATACTATAGCAACCGGCGTTTCAGGTGCCCTGCCTATTAATATTGCTTTTTACACCGATAAAATTGACCATAGCCATCAATCATTTGTAAATAGCATCTTTCAATATACTCAGTTTAAACAGGCCATTGTTACCTGCTGGTCTAATATATACTTCCATCATAATAAATGGTTGCTTATCGGCGATTGGCGTTTTTATAAGTATCCTACCTACACGTTCGGATTGGGCAGCCGCCTTGAAACCGACATGCCCGTGCAGATTGATTATTCGCACTTTCGCTTTTACGAACAATTGATGCACCGCATTGCCCCGCATATTGATATGGGCATTGGCTACCACCTGGACTACCGCATCAACATTCGCGATATGGCGGCTGAACAGGGTATAACCACCGATTTCCACCGGTATGGCTATACTAAAGAAAGCCGTTCTTCAGGCTTCTCGCTTAACTTTTTGTACGACGACCGCGATAACATCAATAATGCCAGGCGGGGCTTTTACTTCAATATGTCGTTGCGTACGTTTTTAAAAGGTATGGGCGGCAGCAGCAATTACCAGGCCTTAATTGTTGATGCCCGCAAGTATGTGCCCTTTACCCGCAAGTGGGATGCCGGTATTGCCTTTTGGGCTTATGCCTGGCTAACCACCTTTGGCAAACCGCCCTACCTTGACTTGCCAAGTACCGGTTGGGACACCTACAACAACACCGGGCGGGGTTATGCGGTGGGCCGTTTCAGGGGGCTGAACATGCTGTATTTTGAAACGGAGATTCGTGTATCACTAATGCGGAACGGGTTATTAGGTGCAGTGGTATTTGGTAATCTGCAAACCTTCTCGCAGTGGCCGGATGGCAACTTTGGGCCCGTGCAGCCTGCCGGTGGTATTGGCTTGCGTATTAAATTGAATAAGCGCACCAATACCAATTCGGCGATTGATTATGCTTTTGGGGCCGGTGGTTCGAAGGGTTTGGCATTTAACTTAAATGAGGTGTTTTAAAGATTTGAGGTAAATACGGGATTTTAGCAGGCCGATTCTTGATAATAAATCCTAAAAAGCAAGGTGCGTTTTAGGCAATTGAAATAGTTTGCAGTCCTATTTAAAATGTAGGTTGAATGAAAAAAGCAGGTTACCTGTTGTTACTATGTTGGTGTGTGGTGTTGCAGTTGCCTGCGCAAACCTTTGGCCTTAGCGGCAAGTTGATTGATAAGGATGACACTACTACCATAATAGGCGCTAACATTAAGCTTACCCAAATGCGCGACAGCACCCAATGGTATGGGGCTGTTACCGATATAGATGGCAACTTTACTATTAGCAATATTGCCAAGGGCTTTTACAAACTGCGTATAACCTATGTGGGCAATGAGCCATTGGAACAAATGGTGCGCATGGATGCTGATAAAAACCTGGGCACCCTGCTAATGGCAAAAGGTGCCACCAACCTGCGCGGCATACAAATTACCGAGAATGCTGTACGGGTTGAGCAGAAGGGTGACACCAGCGAGTACAATGCGAAGTCGTATAAAACGAACCCCGATGCCAATGCGGAGGACCTGGTAACCAAAATGCCCGGCATTACCAATGAAAACGGCACCATTAAAGCGCATGGCGAGCAAGTAAAAAAAGTGACCATTGACGGTAAGGAGTACTTTGGCGATGATGCCTCAGCCGCTTTAAAGAACATACCGGCTGATGTGGTAGACCGCGTGCAGGTGTATGACCGTATGAATGACCAAAGCAGTTTTACAGGCTTTGATGACGGCAACAGCCAAAAGAGCATGAACATTGTTACCAAAGGTAATATGAACAACGGCTGGTTTGGTAAGCTATATGCGGGTTACGGCTACTTATACGATCATCGTTTTTCGGCGGGTGGCAGCATTAACTGGTTTAATGGTAACCGCCGGCTTTCGTTCATCGGCTTATCCAACAACATCAATCAACAGAACTTTTCCTTCCAGGATATCCTTGGCTTAAACGGCCAGAGTGGTGGCGGTGGAGGTAGAATGGGTGGTGGTGGCTTTCGCCGTGGCGGTGGCCCTCCGGGGAACTCAACCATCGATAACTTTATGGTGGGTCAGCAAGGCGGTATTTCAACCACGCACAGCGCGGGTTTTAATTACAGCGATGTGTGGGGCAAAAAGAAGAATGTAAAGTTTACAGGCAGCTACTTCTTTAACCTGGCTGACAACAACAGCAACAGCACCTTACAACGCCGCTATTTTAATGCGGGTGATAGTTCTACCACTTATAATGAAAGCAATAGCAACAACTCGCGCAACATTAACCACCGGATTAATATGCGTATTGAGTGGGCTATTGACAGTATGAACAACCTGATTTTTACACCCAAGTTCAGTACGCAATTCAACAACCAAACCAATAACATTTTGGGACAAAACAGTATAGGAAGTGAACTACTGAGCGGCACTTCGAGCCTCTATAATTCAAAGAACACGGGTTATAATACAAGCGGCGACCTGTTGTGGCAACACCGCTTTAAAAAGCAATACCGCACCTTACAAATCAGCGCCGGAACAACTATCAGCATTAAGAATGGCACTACCTCGCAGTTAGCGCAAAACAGTTTTTCATCGGGCAGCGATTCTTCTACACTTAACCAGCATGGCAACAACCTGAGCAATAGCTATACGCTAAACGGCAACATTGCCTACACCGAACCTGCCGGCAAAACAGGTATGATACAAATTAGCTATGTGCCATCGTATACATGGAACATTGCTGATAAGCAAACCTATAATTACGATTCAACTACTGCTGATTATACGCGCCGCGATACTTTACTATCGAATAAATATGATAACCAGTATATGAAACAGAACGGTGGCCTTAGCTATCGGTTTAAGCAAAAGGACTTTAACTTTATGCTGGGCATAAACGCACAATATGCATTACTGACCGGCAAGAGTGAATTCCCCTATGCTTATAACACCAACCGTTGGTTCTTTAACGTGTTGCCAACGGCACAGTTTACTTACAAGTTTAAAAACAACAGCAATCTTCGCATCTTCTACCGCACTTCTACCGCAGCGCCAACTATTGCGCAATTGCAGAATGTGATAGACAACAGCAATCCGCTTTTATTAAGCACCGGCAATCCTAATCTAAAACAAACCTATACGCACTTTGGTATGATCCGTTATGGATTAACCAATGTTAAAAAGGGTAGCAACTTCTTTGCCTTTACTTCGGTTAACTATACGCAGAACTACGTGGCTAATTCAACGCTTATTGCTACCACCGATACACTTATTAATAACAGCGTGATGTTGTATAAAGGTTCGCAGTTAACGATGCCTACCAATGTTAATGGCAGCCTGAACGTAAACAGCTTCTTTAACTATGGCCTGCCTATCAACAAAATTAAGTGCAACATCAACTTTAACACGGGCTTAAGCTATACGCGTACGCCCAGCTTTATTAATACACGCAAAAACTGGTCGAACACGTATGGTGTAAACGGTGGAGTAACGCTTAGCAGCAACATAAGCGATAAAATTGATTTTACGCTGAGCTACATGGGCACTTACAACATTGTAAAAAATACGCTGCAAACCAGCAGCGACAACAACTACTACACGCACAATGCCAGCCTGCGCTTTAACTGGCTATTCTGGAAAGGGTTTGTGTTTAACACCACGCTACAGAATACCTTGTATGCCGGTATTTCGCAGGGGTATAACCAAAACGTTTTCCAGTGGAATGCTTCCCTGGGTTACAAGTTCCTGAAGGATAAGAGCCTGGAAGTAAAATTCGGGGCTTACGATATCCTTAACCAGAACACCGGCATCAGCCGTACCGTTACCGAAACCTATGTAGAGGATTCGCAAACGCAGGTGTTAAAACGTTACCTGATGCTTACCGTTACCTATACCCTTAAGGTTTTTAAGAAACCGGAGGATGCAGGAAAAGGGAAGAACTTTTAACGGGGAAAGGTTCGCGGTTCACCGTTCACGGCGACTTTATAATAGAACACTGATGAACACTGATTTTTATGATTTACTCAGTTTTATTGGGTTTAGGCAGTTCTTACTCTGAAAAAGGTTACAAAAGGTTACATTGAAATTTAGGGTTACAGTTATCGAACTCAAATAGAACGCTCCCTTCGACAGGCTCAGGGTGACAACACACTGATTTTTATGATTTACGCAGTATTTGGGGTTAAGGCCAGCTGCAATCAGTAAAAAGGTTACACTTAATTAGTTTTGAGTTAGGGGTGCTGAGTTATGAGTTCACTGTTCCTTAAATACTCTGGACCGTCTGTGGGGCCATAGACGGTGGCGCTATGTTTTAGGGATCAAAAAACAGAGGGTTATCCACACTGCTTGTGCATGCTTGTGCAAGTTTTTGCTTGTGCACAAGTTACAGAAATTTTCATGTGATGATTTTTTGTGTTAAATCCATCAAAAACGAATGGGTTTACACAAAGGCGCGAAGAAGGCGAGGCATTGAACTTTACACTCCTTTACACATTAAAAAGTTCACGGTTCACGGTTCTCTGTTCACGGCGATTGATTGGAAGTATGGAATGGCCAGTCCAATCACACTCTAACTTTACACTCCTTTACACTTTTTTGAAGCGGATAGCAGAAGACAGAGATCAGAAATCAGACAAGCTGGCGCATTAGCCTTTCAACTTTACACTCCTTTACACTTTTCGGTGCCTTTGGAAACCTGTTGTATTACGAAAGTTTCCATTTGTGCAGATTTGTGCAGTTGATTTTGCGTGCACAAATTGCCAAAAGAATAATATGTGTCTGGACTGGCATAGTGGTGACGTGCTTGGTGCTCGTTGGGAGGCACACGTCCGATGGGACATGGAGAAGCCTTTCGCCCGGCGCTATTTTTCCTGCGGTTTAGTGGTTCATAAGTATGTCAAGGAACTATGGTGTTGTAAAGATATAATAAAAGACGTTTTGTTTCTTATTTAGTTGCTTTATTAACAAAATATTTTTGCCCCTAAGGCAAAAGACTACAAATACATAGCCACTAAGACGCGAAGACACAAAGTTGCACGAAGGGGGGGCGGAGAGAATAATAACATGAAGGCAAAATTTATCGCCGCAAAGGCACTAAGCATATAAGGTGTGGGTGTTAGGATGTTTGCCAGGGTAGGTGTGCCGACCCCCTCCAAAAAAGCAAGCGCCGCGCTATGGCTTTGCTACCCACTAACTCCCTAAAGGGAGAACCGCTACACAAGGCTACCCACCACTTGCTTTTTCTCGTCCCCCTTGACGACGAAAGCTCTGCTCATTGCTTCGCTACCCACTAACTCCCTAAAGGGAGAACCGCCACGCAGGGCTTCGCGCTGACATTTGTTTGCTTAAAGTGATTGCAGTTGGAAAGGAATTATCTAGCCCTACGTAGTAGGGATGGTGCTTGTTAGTGGCACAGCTTGGTTAATTTCTACGGGATGCTATAACACCAGCAATGGCAAAAGTGTAGCAGGTTTTAAGGATTAAGACAATATCGATTCACCTGCCGGCGTTTAATGTAACCTGCTAACCTATGCCTAAGACCCTTTATCTGCTATTAATCGGTTTTGCCTTATTGGTATCCTGCAACAGTAAGTTGCAAACTGTTGCTGCGCAGTCAGCGCAACCTTTGCCTAACTACGATACGTTGAAGGCCAATATAAGACAACAGCAAGCCGCTATCCGCGCAGCGTATTTGCAGGCCGATACGATTATGCGGGATTCGCTCGTAACCGTTACACAGCAGTATCTGCTACGCATTATTACTACCGATCTGTTTCAGCAATGGTATAACACCCCCTGGGATTTTAATGGCATTACCAACACACCCGGCAAAGGCAAGCTGGCTTGCGGTTATTTCGTAACGTCTGTTTTGGCTGATGCAGGCTTTAACATACCTCGACTGGCCTGGGCACAATTGGCCTCCGAAACCATGATCAAAAAACTGAATCCTGCGGTTAAGAAGTTCTCTAACAAAACCATTGAAGAGTTTGAAGCCTATGTTAAAAGTAAATCCGACGGGTTGTATATCGTTGGGCTGGATTGTCATGTTGGTTTTGTAAGTAAGGTAAAAGGCAAACTGTTGTTTACGCACAGCAGTTATTACCAGCCTGACATCGGCGTAATGAGTGAAGAGCTACAGGGGCATAATCCGTTGAACGACTCTAAATACCGTGTACTGGGGCCTATGCTACATCGCGAAATGGTGGTGAATTGGATTATGGGAAATAAGTATCAGTAGTTACGGCAAAATTTATTGCTACAGAGGCACGAAGCATATAAGGCGTGGGTGTTAGGATGCTTGTTCAGGGTAGGTGTGCCGACCCCCTCCGAAAAAGCAAGGCTTTGCTGCCCACTAACTCCCTAAAGGGAGAACCGCAACGCAGGGCTCCGCGCTATAAGGGCAAAATTTATCGCCACAAAGGCACTAAGAATATAAGGAGTGGGTGTTAGGATGCTTGTTCAGGGTAGGTGTGCCGACCCCCTCCGAAAAAGCAAGCGCCTTTTGGTTAAGCCTTTATAGCAATAATTTGTTAGGCGCTGGCTTTTTCTCGTCCCCCTTAGCGACGCAAAAAAATGGCATTGCAAAGGGGGACAATTTATTTGCTTATGGTAATTGCAGTAGGAAAGGAATTAACGGGCCCTAAGTGGCAGATTTTGTGCTGATAGTGGATGACGCTGCGCTGCTATTTTTTAGGTTGGCTATTATATCAACAAGGAAGCCTAATAGATCAAATCCTTACAGCGATATTTTTTGACGGGCATATTGGGCTTTGTTACGCTCAGCCATAGTTCCTCGCCATTGTTTTTACCACAAGTAAGTTTGTTATAAATTTTATATGTGGCGGTGCCTTCTATAAAGGCATAGGTATAGAGGCCTAAACTACCCAAACCGCCAGAAGCAGCGTTTGTATAGGCCATTACTGTGGGCTTTTGAAGCATACTTTTATTTCGCTCCCAAAGGGTGAGCCGCATGCCGGCTTCCGTCATGTCCAAACGCAGCAGGAACGAATCTGTTGAACAACGAACATTGTTTTGTAAAATGCTTCTAAGTTTAGGATACAGATGAAGGGTATCCTCCACTACCCAAGCTGCCCGTTCTGCCGGCAGGTTGTGCGTAGAAATTAACACTGTTTGGATTGTGCCTTCATCGCATAGGGTAAATAATCCTAAGAGATAAAGATGACCACCTAAAAAATACAAGGTAGTGTCGTTAATACTCACCTTGCTTTTTTTAAAGACTATAGAAAGAGAGTCGAAAAACGGTTTGTAATCATGTACAAATTCAGCCTTGTTGCTGATCAATTTAAAATATCCGTTTCTGAACGGGTAAGGCATCAGGTTTGCCAGACTGTCTATCTCATTTTCTTCAATTAAGTTTATTATGCGCTGACTTTTCTGCAGGATGCTTTTAGGATATGGAGCTTGCCCTCTGCAACAGATTGCGGCAAATAGCACAACACAAATCAACAAAATGCGCATTCTATCGGGTTTGACGCCTAATTTACAACATTGTTTTACATCGCAGTAAAATTTACAACTAAATGACATATTAAGTTTTGGGCTTGCTATTTTAGTGGTCTGACTATGAAAGCCGTAAAGCATCTGCTATTAGTTTTATCATTGTTTTTATTGACCCCCACAAATGCGCAGGTAATTATTCAGCCCGACGGCAATGGCGGAAAGGACGCTTACATTGATACATTTTACACGCTTAACCCGGGGAGCAATTTTATAAACCACGGCAATTACTTCGCCCTGGGATTGGGCGTGGATGAATGCTATCCGGACGGTTTTAATGAACTTTGTTGGAAACGGATTTTAATTGGTTTTGATCTAAGTAGCCTTAATGGCGATACTTCCTTTAGTCGTGCACAATTGGTGCTTCATACTTATGCTATCAATCCAAGTCCTGTAATTGACTCTACGGTTTTCCGAATCTTGCGGATTATCCAGCCCTGGAAGGAAGACTCGGTTTTATGGGCCAATCAGCCGGCAGTTGACTCCTCTCTTTCGCAGACATTTACCATCAAACCCGGAATGAGTGATTCGATAAGTATAAATATTGCGGAATTACTTAGGGCGCAATTGACAACTCCGGCAACTTCCTTCGGATTTCTGTTAAGCTATACGATTGCTAACAGGTTAGGTAGCATTGCTGCTTATGCCAGCGAAAATGAAACAGCGGAACTGCGGCCGAAACTGGTAGTTGATTACCGCCCTACGGCTGTAAGCGGCGATGATGAACCGACGAAAATTAATGTATATCCCAATCCATTCAATGAGGAGTTAACAATTGCTACTCTGGGAACGTTTACAACCGAGACCATGATAACCCTAAAAAATATATTGGGAGAGATCGTCTTTAGTGCATCGCGAGGGACTGAAGTAAGCACTACCTGGTCCACAAACCAATTACCATCAGGCGTTTACTTTTTGGAAATAGCTGAGAATGGCTTTAAAGCTATACATAGACTAATAAAGCAGTAGAGCATAAATTCTGCCTTCTAAAATCATAATTCCTCCTATCCATCTGTGTTCATCAGCGTTCTATAAGGCCCCCCCTCGGCACTCTCGGGCATTCTGCTACTTTTGACACACTAATTGAATGCGATAACCATGAAGTTTGTTTTATCTGTTGCAGTAGCCCTGGTGCTGTGTGTAGGAAATGTGCTGGCTCAGCAACCTGAGCATTGCGGTGCCGATAAGCACCTGCGTACTTTTTTGGCTGACCCCGCTAATCTGGCCCGTTTTGAGCAGGGCTGGCAGGAAATAGAAAGCTACAACAATAGCCCTGCTGCCAATCAATCGCGCAGTGTTATCATAACCATACCGGTTGTGTTTCACGTAATACATAGCGGACAAGCTGTAGGTACCGGTTTAAATATTAGCGATGCGCAGATACAATCGCAGATTGATGTGCTGAACGAATGCTACCGCAAACGCAATGCTGATACCGCCTTAGTGCCATCGTGGTTTAAGAGCCGTATTGCGGATATTGAAGTAGAGTTTTGCCTGGCCCGCCGCGACCCGAATGGTAACCCCAGCACCGGTATTACCCGCCATAATTTCCCGAATGCATCGAACAATTTCGACACCAACATTAAGCCGGTTACCCAATGGAACCCTGCTTATTATATGAACGTTTGGACGACGGTATTAAACGGTCAGATTTTGGGTTATGCCACTTTTCCGAATGGTGGTCCGCTGAACGAAGATGGTATAGTGCTGGATTACCGCTATGTAGGCAAGGCGCCGGCTAATCCCTTTCCAAGCAACTACACCCTGGGTAAAACCTGTGTGCACGAGGCCGGCCACTGGCTGGGCTTGTTCCACACCTTTCAGGATAGCTGTAGCGGCACCGACCCACTTACCTGCAATATATTTGGCGACCGTGTTTGCGATACGCCGCCAACCAAGGAAGCCAATTATGGTTCACCCAGCTTAAACCAGAATACCTGCACCGAAACACCTGTGGATGAACTGGACATGTGGATGGATTACATGGATTATGTGAACGACGAGAACCTGCAAATGTTTACTACCGGCCAGAAGGATATCATTCGTGGTGTGTTGAACACCAGCCGCCTAAGCATTCAATTAAGCCTGGGCTGTACGGATACTACTACCGCCTTTAGTTATTCGGGCACAGTAGTAGATGAAGCTACCAATCAACCCGTGGCCAATGCCAAGGTATTATTGGATGGATCGCAGGATTATGAAACGACTGCTGATGCAAACGGCAACTTTACCCTTACAGGGGTGTACGAAGGTCCATACGATATTTATGCCGGCAAGTGGGGCTATAGAACCAAGCAATATAAAGTGAATGAAGTACTAATTGCCGGTTCGCCCGCAGCTACCATTCCCATTCAGAACCATCATTATTACGATGACTTTTTGATGAACTTTAACTGGCAGGTTTCATCCACAGCCAGTAGCGGACAGTGGGTACGCGATGTGCCACAAGGTACGTATTACCAAAGCGCCGCCTGCAACCCATCGCAGGATTATCAGAGTGATTACGGTAACAAGTGCTACGTAACAGGCAATGGCACAACCTTGCCAAGCGGCAATGATGTTGATGCAGGTACAGTAACGCTAACTTCTCCGCAATTTGATTTAAGCGGTTATACCGATCCGTATATCCGGTATAAGCGTTGGTTTTACGATGGGTCGGAAAGCGGTTCGCAGCCGGATGATAATATGCGCTTTCGCTTAAACAACGGCAGCTCGACCGTGGTAGTGGAGAATGTAACGACCACTGATAATGCGTGGACAGCCAAAGAATTCCGTATTGCTGATTTTGTACAGCCATCGGCTACCATGCGTTTTATAGTTGATGTTAGCGACCTGGCAACTGGTAACACGAATATTGTAGAAGGCGGGCTTGATATGTTTGAAGTGCTGGAAGCCGGCGCCCTGGGTGTAAATGAAACAAAGACGCTGGAAGGTGTTCAACTGTATCCGAACCCCGGTACAGGCTTGTTACATATTGCCTTGCCGGCGCAGCAGTTGGTAAACATCCGCATTACCAATATGGTAGGTGCTTTGGTTACCGAACTGCCGCAACAACAAACTAACGGCCAGGCGTTGCAGGTTGATTTAAGTGCACAACCGCAGGGTATTTACTTTGTAACCGTTAGCAACGGCGATTCTGAAAAAACTTTAAAATTCTGTTTACAGCGCTAAACTTTTTGATTTTGCCTCCATCCAATAACTTAATTGGCATTGTAATTGGATAGCAACCTAAAAACCCGGCAATGAGAAATATACTTCTGCTCCTTTTTGTAGTAACCGCCCTTTCATCGTGCAAAAATCTGGTGCCTTATACCGATAGTATGCGCCAGCAACATAACTGGAGCGCCGATCAGGTACGCCGTATACAGTTTTATGTATCGCACGAAATTGTGCTGCACCGCGAGTTATCGGAAGGTAATACCAAGATTGTTTCGGGTAAGATTAAGACCATGAACGGAAAGCAGGTGGAGGAGATCATTATCCGCGAAGGTACGAAGGGCGTATTAACCGAAATGCCCAAAGAAGGCAAGATGCTGGTTAGTTTTGAAGTGGACGATGCACACAATCTGAGCTTTGGCTTAAGCCCCGGTGGTGATAAATATGTGCTGCTGGCCAGCAACTGGAATAACGGCATGGGCACTGTGCATTACGCCGGCGAAACCTTTACCACCGACCCCGACAGCAAATACGCGTACCTGATGGTGGATTTGCGCCGCCTGCAAAAGCTGGACGTAAAACAGCGCTTTGCCAAAGGCCGCAAGGTAAATTAAGCTACTGCTATAGGGGTTGCGCTAAACCCCTTACTTTGCAGGCATGCACTTAAACTTTCGTAAGGCTACCGAAGCCGATATACCGGTAATTGCTGCACTGGCCCATAAGATTTGGCACGAGCATTATCCTTCTATTATTACCGTTGAACAGATTGATTTTATGTTAGGCGACCGTTATTCGAAGGATGCCATTATTGAAGGCATGCAGCATGGCGAGCAGTACTTTTTAGCTTATGCGGGCGATGAGCCGGTGGCTTTGGCCGATATACAAAAACGGGAAAAGGATTATTACCTGCATAAGTTTTATGTAGATGTAAGTAAGCACCGCGGTGGTATAGGCACTGCCTTTTTTAATTACCTGCTGCAGCAAATGGATGCTAAGCTACCAATACGCTTACAGGTAAACCGGCAGAATTTTAAGGCGGTGAACTTTTACTTCCGCAGCGGTTTTGTAATTGAAAGTGTTGGTGATTTTGACATTGGCGGCGGATATTTTATGAACGACTTTATAATGGTGCGCAAGCCGGTGGTTTAATTTCAAAATCTTCAATCTACCCGCTAAAATTGGAATAAGCCCTGCATCCGTTTATTTTTGAGCCATGAGTGAAGTGAAAAGGGTAAAGCCCCAAAACCCAAAGGGCACCCGCGATTTTTTACCGGCTGAAGTAGCGAAGCGTAATTACCTGTTTGGCATAATTAAATCGGTATTTGCTAAATATGGCTTTGAGCAGATTGAAACACCGGCCATGGAAAGGCTGGAAACACTTACCGGCAAATACGGTGAAGAGGGGGACAACCTGTTATTTAAGATTTTGAACAGCGGCGATTTTTTGAAAGATGCGCCGGCTGCTGAATTAGCGGACCGTAACTCGAAAAGCTTAACGAAACATATAGCCGAAAAAGGTTTGCGCTACGATTTAACCGTGCCATTAGCACGCTTTGTGGTGCAACATCAGGATAAAATTGCTTTCCCTTTTAAGCGCTACCATTTAGGGCCGGTATGGCGTGCCGACCGTCCGCAGAAGGGCCGTTACCAGGAATTTTACCAGTGCGATGCAGATATTATAGGCAGCACCTCGCTGCTGAATGAAGTAGAGTTAACCTGCATTTTTGTGGAGGTATTTAAAACCCTGGGCATTAACGCAACGGTGCGCATAAACAGCCGGAAGGTGTTGGAAGCCATTGCTGTTGCACAACAAGCACAGGAACAGTTTGCTGCTATTACTGTTGCCGTAGATAAGTTTGATAAAATAGGATTGGAAGGTGTAGGAAATGAATTGGCAAAGTTGGGCTTAAGCGAAGCACAGCAAAAGGGATTGTTGCAAACGCTAACAGTCAAAAGCACCGCCGATTTAGCAGCACTTATTGGAAGTACCGATATGGGCAAAGCCGGATTAGCAGAAGTAGATTTTGTAATGCAGAAGTGCGGTGCCACGAATGTGAAATTTGACGTTACCCTGGCACGTGGGCTTAACTACTATACCGGTGTAATTTGGGAAGTGGTTTGCGACGATGTAAAAATTGGCTCTATAGCCTCGGGTGGCCGATATGACAACCTGACGGAATTGTTTGGTGGGCAGAATATGAGCGGCGTAGGTATTTCGTTTGGGGTGGAGCGCATTTTTGATATAATGGAAGAGTTGAACCTGTTTCCGGCTGGTGTGCAGAACAGCGCCAAAATTCTGTTTGTGCCCCGCGAAACGGCCGTGGAGGATTTTGCCTTTGGCCTGGTGCAACAGGTACGTGCAGCAGGATTGGCAGCCGAGATATTCCTGGGCAACGTTAAAAAGCAGAAACAATACGGGTATGCTGAGCAGAAGGGGATCTTATTTATTTCGGAGGTTGGTGGCGACGAGATGACCGGCGGCTTACTACGTGTTAAGAATACCCAAACCAGGGAAGAGCAACGCGTTGATATTCAAAGCCTAATAGCGCTTTTAAAATAATGTATACCGGTTTATTGCTACCTGATTTACCTCATCGGGCCACACATATCAAATTTTGTTGTTTTGCCTTATAATAACGAAATTTGCACCCTAACCGGGCACTAATCAGCATTCAGATTTACGCGCAACACTTTAGGGTTTATGGCAGTCTATTAAAGCAGAAGGGCTAATTAACCTAATTCGGGCACGTAATTTGTTAAGCAACAAGCGCCAATTTGTAAGAAATATAGCCTTAGCTCTTGATTTAAGGGCGAGTAGCATATATCTTACAGGTGTAATTGATAACGAGCACTTAAAATTCCCTGATAAATGAGAACGACGTTCGTTCTGCTTTCTTTTCTCTTAAATTTCTGCTATGCGTTTGCTTCAACAAGCGCTAAGCAGGTTCGCCTTCGCATCCAGGATGGTCTCAGCGGCTTTGCCGATGACGCGACCGTTTACCTGGATGCAGGAGTTTCTACCGGTTACTTGTATAGTGAGGATGTGCAGAAAGTATTAAACGCCAATACCGCTATTCCGCAGATCTACACACTTACAAGCGATTCGGTAGCTTGCTTATTTAACGAAAATGGGCCTTTTACACAGGAGGTAATAATTCCGGTAGGTTTTAAAGTAGGCGACAGCAGTATTTACCGTATTTCGGCTAACCTGCTCGAAAACTTTGAATCGACTACGGTTGTGCGTTTAGAGGACCGTCAGCTGGGTGTGTTTCATGATTTACGTATGGGCTTGTACTCGTTTATTGTAAACCAGGCTATGCAGGTAAACGACCGGTTTTTTCTGCACATTTCGTACCCTACGGTTATTAGTACGGTTGCGGCCGGCTGCGCCAATAACAACGGAAAAATAATGTGCGCGCAGGATACCTCTATTAAATGGTCGAGCGTGCAATTATATAATGCCAGTAACACCCTTGTAAATACCTTCTATAATATCTCGGGTAATTTTGAGTTTACCCTGTTGGCCGAAGGAAATTACACCATGGCCTTTTCGTACAATGCGTATGCCACCTCAGTACCAGTAGCATTGGATGGCAACCAGGTAACTGCCGGTATAAGTATGAGTGCTGATACCGTTGTGCCCGGGCAAACCGTTTACTTTTCGGCCAGCGCTACCAACACCACCAATATTTTTTGGGAGTTTGGGGATGGCACAGCAGTGTTCGGTGTAGCCAACCCCGATATCTATTATTCTACGCCGGGCAATTACACGGTGCTGTTAACCTGTTCAAACAGTTTCGGTTGTCAGGATACACAGGCGGTAAGTATTGTAGTGCTTGACCCTAACACAGCCACCGGCATTGAAGAGGATGCAGCTACAAACAACACGCTGGTGATAGCTAACGATCAGTTGCAAATTAAGGCCGATCAGCCTACTACATTATACGTGTATAGCCTAAGCGGTCAGGTGCTGATTAATCAGCCATTACAAGCAGGAAATAGCACTATTGCTGTAGGCGAATTACCGGCCGGCACTTACCTGGCAGCATTGCAAACTGCCACGGGCCGTATTACACGTAAGTTTGTGCAGCAGCATTAAGCTTGTTCAGCCTTCCAACGTTTATAGAGTAGCTCCGGTGCACGTACGGTTTTAAGCACCCAGTTATATAGTAATTGCTCCTGTATAGACCGGGGCAACCCCGCAGCTTTACCTTCCTGCCGCATACGATTGCTTAGTGTATACAGGCAAATACCGGCGGCAACCGATACATTGTAACTTTCGGTAAAACCATAATTAGGAATAGTAATAACAGCATCGCAAAGGGCCAGCGCTTCGGGGGCTACACCCTGCTTTTCCCGGCCCATTAGCAAGGCAACGGGTTTACTAATATCCAATGTGGCAGGTGTGGCAGCGTTAGGCTGTAAATCGGCTGCTACAATTGAAAAACCTTTCGCTTTTAAATCTAAAAGGCAAGGCGTTAAGCCTTCGGGGTGCATGGTAGGCTTTAGCCATTTGTACGAACCGCGTGCAATGGATTTGGCGCGCTTCATGCGTGTTTGCGATTCAATCACATGCAGTTCATGTAAGCCACAACACTCGGCTGTGCGTATTATGGCATTTACATTTTGTATGTCGTGCAGCTCGGCTAACACAACGGTAAGGTTGGTAAGGCGGCTGTTGGCCACCTGTTGAAAGCGTTGCAGGCGTTGTTCGCTTACAAAGGTGCACAGATAGTTATAAAAGCCTTTATCGAAGGGTATTGACACGGGCTAAAAATAAAAGGAAATACAAATGAGGAGCATCTGTATTTCCTTTTTGGTATAGATGGTTTAGGGATGGTAAACTATTGCGGGTAGCCGTTCTTGGCCCAGCAGGTAAGGTCGTGGATGGTAGCATCCGACATTTTAGGAGAACCTTCGGGCATTGGTTTACAGCCGGCATCCTGATAAATGGTGCAAAGAGCGTTATCCTTAAAGCCTGTAACTGCGCTTGCATAATTGCTAAGGTTAATTCCTTCTTCGTGCGATGCAGCATCATGGCAACCGCCCTTGGCACAGTTCATGTTTAAAATGGTTTTTATTTTACCATCGTAATGGTTTAGCGTATCATCAGCTTCGTTACAACTAACCTGGTCGAAATACTTGCTGTTGTCCTTTTCCTTAGAACAGGATGCAGCGAAAAAAAGCAGTGCAACAACTGCAACTGCCGCAAACGAAAACTTTTTGTACATAGTTGATTTAATTGGTTTTGGTAAACGGTTATAAATGTATGATTTGCCTATATGTACGCTTGTTAAAAGGAATGCTCTTCAATGCCGGTTCATGTATGGCGGTCTTATTGCAAGCAAGGGCATGAGCATTAATATTAAGTTAACAGTGCAGTAAAGCGCGCTCTTTGCCGTGTTTTGTTGAAGTGAGTTTAATATATAAATTAGCTAAACAACCCCTGGTGCATGTCTTATTCCGGCATTAAAAAACTACTTATTTGGGCTATACCACTAATGGCATTAATGGCCTGTAATAAAAGTGAGGATGTAGTAGTAAAGAACAATGTTCCGCCTGATGACCACACCATCGATTCCACTACAATCGAAATCTACGTCAACAAGGCGTATATAAATTTGTTAGGCCGCGAGCCGGTTGGCAACGAAAAGCAGGATGGAATTACCTTTTTAAAGCAGGGGGATTTCAGCAAAGCAAGGCGCGGAGAATTTGTGGAGCAGTTCTTCAGTTCAACGGAATACAAGCGCAATTTGTATAACATCGCGCGCAATGAGTTGCTGCGCAATTTGGACAGTATGGAAGTGGTAGGGCAAATAGCGCTTTTCCAGAATTTGCTAACCCAGCCACAGTATGCGCCTTTCTACGATTTAATAAATGCTGAACTGGCGCGGTTGTACGAGTATCAGAATTGTATGAACGATCTGCTTGCCGGTACGCTTGATTACCGGGGAATGCTGAAGCGTTGTGTGAACAACTACTTCTATGATCAGATAAACATGGGCACCGAAAATTTTGTGGTAAGCACCTATCAGAATTTTCTGTATCGCTACCCCACCGATGCTGAATTGCTGGCGGGTAAAACCATGGTGGATGGAGCGGTAGCTATTGTGTTTTTGCAACAGGGTAAAACCAAAGGCGATTACATTAGTATCTTTTTTAACAGTGCCGATTTTTATGAAGGACAGGTGCGGTATTTGTTTACGAAGTATCTGTTCCGCGAGCCAAGTTCGGCAGAGATAGCTTTTTATGCAGCGCTATACCAAAACAGCAACAGTTATCAGGAATTGCAGAAAGAAGTGTTTTCGCTGGATGAATATGCCGGTATCCATTAATTAAAACCACTTAGCATGAAACGAATTGTTTTTTTATGGTTATCGGGCTTTGTGCTGCTGGCCACTTCCTGCAATAAGGAGAAGCGCTATGTGTACGAGGTGCAGGAACAGCAGCTTTACCAAAGCGCTAATGATAAACGCAACCTGAAAACCACTACGCAGTTTATAACCATTGCTTATAATGATTTATTCGGCAGCAACATTACTACTGCCGAATTGAACAAACTGGATGTAGCCCTGCAAGCTGTTGGCGATAAAAGTGTAGTGCAGGATATGATTGTTAAAACGTTTATTAACCGCAGCGGCGTGCAGATAGTAAGCAACACCGTTATGCGCAACGATATACCCACGTTTGTGCAGGGCTGCTATTTGCGGTTTTATAACCGGCAGCCTACCGAAACCGAAATGTGGAAGATGAAGAACCTGATTGAGACCAATACGGATATAACCGCCCAGCAGGTGTATTACAGTTTTATGACTAGCGAAGAATATAAATACTATTAAACCGGCCCTTATGAAAAGAAAGCAGTTTATAAAAAATGCAGCTCTTACAGCCGCCGGTGCGCTGGTAGCCCCGTATATTCTTCCATCGGGCAGGTTGTTTGCTGCTACCGGTTCGCGGAAGGTGAACCATGTGGTGTTCTGCCTGTTTGCAGGTGGTGTGCGCAACCTGGAAAGTATGCAGAAAAGTGAAGGCAACCTGATGCTGAATACGCTAACAGGTAATGAGTCCATCTCCGCTGACATAATAGGAGGCATGACGGCCCTGCCTGCCCCGGCCAGCACACGGCTGCAAACATTGGGTACTTTATATAAGGAGTTTCGTTATCCGTTTGGTCCCACAGGGCATTACAACGGGCACACTACGGCCATTACCGGTAAGTATACTGATGAGGCCATACAATTAAAACAACCGCCGAAGTATCCTACTATTTTTGAATACTACAGAAAACATAATTCGCCGAGCAACAGTGCGCTGAATGCCTGGTGGGTAAGTGATTCGTTAGGGCCGTATCCCTTTTTAAACTATAGTTCGTACGAAGGGTATGGTGCTATGTATGGCGCCAATATGATTCAGCCCTCTTCGATTTTCTCGTATAACACGAATTCAGTATTAGCAAACCCGCTGCAGCTGGATGCTAATGCCAAAACCAAGTGCGATATGATGCGCGGGTTTATGGACGGACAGTTTAAAGCTGCAACGGAGGCGGTATCAACCGGTATTAAAAATACAGCTGAAGATGCGGAGCACCTGCAAACCTTTATGCGCGGAATTATGACAGAGGTGTCGCAGGGTTTACATGATAACCCCTGGGGTGTGGGCGGCATGAATAACGATATGCTTAATATCCACTTTGGCACTAAGATACTACAGGAGTTTAAGCCGGAGTTGATGGTGATAAATATGCAAGGCGTTGATATAGGCCACTTTGACTTTACCAAGTACGTAAACAACATGCGGCTGGCGGACTTTGCTTTATATAAACTGTGGGATGCTATACAAAGCACGCCCGGCCTGGCAAATGATACGGTGCTGATTGTTGCGCCGGAGCACGGACGCAATCAATTACCGAATAGTGTAATTGACACCTATGGGCGGTATGCGCTGGACCATAATAGCGACCAGATGAGCCGTGAGATTTTCTGCCTGATAGTAGGGCCTCCGGGTGTGGTAAAACAAAACCAAGTGATAACGAGCATAACGGGCGAATCGGTGGATGTGGTGCCGACTATTGCAAACCTGCTGGGCTTTGATACCGATATGCCGCCTATTGTGGATGGCCGCCATTTAAATGAAGCATTCAATTAGTAACCATGAAGAAGCTACTGTATATAACCACTTGCACGGCGGCCATGGTTCTGTTGATGACCATGCTGCATGCCTGTAAAAAGGATACACCCCCTCCGCACAATCCGTATGATGACATTGTGCATGCTGATACTACGGCAAATGGTATTCCTATTGATTCGTTAACTATTACTTACGTACATAAAATGGTGCTAAGCACGCGTTGTGCCTTGCCGGGCTGCCACGTAGGCAACTTTGAGCCGGATTTCCGCACGCCGCAGTCTTCGTACTCAACGCTGGTGTATGCCCCGGTACTTAAGAATAACGCAACCAACCAGTTTAAATACCGGGTAATACCGTTTGATACCACCTGGAGTGTTTTGTATGAACGCATCACCAACTGCTGTTTTGTAAACACCAACGACCGCATGCCGCAAGACAATATAGGTGAGCCCTTGCCCGATAGCAGTTTGCACCTGATTGCCGATTGGATAATGCATGGTGCACGCGATATGTTTGGGCACATTCCCCAGTACCCCAACAGCGAACCTGTTATACAAGGGTATATTGCTGTAAGCACCAATTATCAAACTAACTACGGCGATAAACGACTTGATTCGGTGTATTACAATCCATTCGTACTGCCCGATAGCATTGCCTCTTTTTATGTGGCAGTATTGGTAAGTGATGATAGCACAGCCATGAACCAGTTGCAATACAATAAGCTTAAAATTTCGACCAACGCCGACAACTTTGGAGCAGCAACTGTTTTTACCGGCACCTATTTTAGTTTGGGTGGGCAGCAGGGATGGCTTGTTCCGGTTAATACCGCTTCTTTGCCTTTAAACGACACGTTGTTTATGCGCTATTATGTGAATGATGGCGACCATGTAAACAATACGGAGTTTCCGAGGAATGAATTGCCGTTTCCCTATAAATCGTATTGGAGCTTTATAAGAAAACCATAACCATGAATCAATTACGTGCCACTTTACTACTGTTTGGTTTTTGCTTATTGCTGTGTGTAACGGGATGCAAGAAGGAAGAGGCTATTTCTAATACACCTTCTTTAAAGTTTCTATCCATATCACCCAATCCTGCAGTAAAATATCAGGACGAGGTGGTAATTAAAGTAGAGTATACCGATGGAGACGGAGACCTTGGAGAGAACACCCCTGATGTAAAAAACCTGTTTGTAACCGATAGCAGAAACAATGTTACCAGTCAGTTTCGCATTAGTCAGTTAGGGCCGGATAGTAAGGTAATTATTCGTGGTACGCTGGATGTGGTTTTGCCCCCGCAGAGTTTTGTAGATGATAACCATAGCAGTGAAAGCGCTACTTATACGGTGTATGTGAAGGATCGCGCGGGCAACGAAAGCAACCACGTTACTACTTCGGCCATTACCATTAATCAGTAACACTAAGGAAACTTAGTGATGTAGGGGTATTTGATTTCTGATAGAAACAAACCGTTTGGCGGTGCCAGGTAGTGAATCTTAAAATCCTTTTTAGCGGCTACCGTTTCTTTAAACTGATCGACACTTATTTTGCCTTTACCTACCATTAAGGTGGTGCCCACAATTTTGCGGATCATGCCGCGCAGGAAGCGGTTAGAGGTTATGGTGAGCCGGAAAGCCTCGTAAGGCTTTGCTATGCGGCCGGGCGTAAGTAACTCATATTGAGTATCGGCATCGTAGGGCTTTAATACCAAATGATGAGAGGGCAACACATCCCAACGTACCTGCTTTAAATAGCAGATGTTGGTTTTAAAGTCTTCGCTGGGCAAACAAAGCGATGTGAAATCCTGGATGGAGGGCAAGAAGGCAGCGGCCTCAATTACCTTGTCCCAATTGATGCGATAGAAGCCCTGGAAAAAAGCATAACGGCGGATAAAATTGGACTTGTCGAAATACACGTAGTATTCGTAGGTACGCTCGGTAGCATCGAAACGGGCATGGGCTTTTTCTTCAACCGGTATAATGCGGTAAATGGTAATATCTTCAGGCAACACGCAGTTCAGGCGGAAAAGGATATCGGGAATGTCTATCTCTTTTTCTAAATCAACATGCATGTAAAAATCCTTGGCATGCACACCGGTGTCTGTTCGTCCGCACCCTAATGACTTAATTTCATGACGGAGCAATTTAAAGAGTGCTTCGTTGATGGTTTGTTGTACCGAAGGAACGCCTGCCTGCACCTGCCACCCGCAATACCGGGTTCCATCGTAGCTGAGGTGAAGGAAGTAGCGCATGGAGAGAATTGTTTAATTGGACGAATTGGACGAATTGGACAAATTGAACGAATGTTAGAGCAAGAATAAGGAAAGAATGTAGCTAAATGGATTTTTACGGATGGAGGATGCGATAATTTTATTGAGTACCTTTTTGATTTCCTCTAAGCTGGTTAGAAGGTGGTTGCAGTCGGGATAATTTTGAGCATGTTGGCAGAGTAGCAACCAATACTCCGTTTCGTTCATCTCCTTGGCGGCTATTTTAAATTTATGAATGAAGTCTGCTTTACTTTCGGCATGTTGAGCTTCTGTAGCATTAGCACCAATAGATGTGCCCGAACGGAATAATTGACGAGCCATATTGAACTTCCTTTGTTCCTCCAATGCCTCGCAATACTTAATAATCTCCAGCGAGAACTCGAAAGTTAGTTTTAATATGGGGTTATCGTTTCGGTTATAGTTTTTCATAAAAAGGGTTTGAGTCCTAATTTATGAAAAAGAAAGCATGTGCTTTGGTTATGGCCTTCATTAGTTCAATTTGTCCAATTTGTGCAATTGGTTCAATTAATTCTATTGAATACCACGTTAGCATTAACATGCACCCGTTTCATTTCAAAGCGTGCAATCCTTGTTTTAAGCATGGCGATGATTTCTTCCTGTGTAGTGAACTCTTCGCGTATGTCAACGTATTTAGATGCAAGTGTTTTATAGCTTTTAGTAACCAGCAGGAACCACACGACAAAGAAGTCGATACCCTGGAAAATGATCGCGTTGTTTTGCTTGTACTTTTCGATATTTTTTTGCAGTTCGCCGGGCATATCGGTCCAGTGCA
Source organism: Chitinophagales bacterium (assembly GCA_046329495.1). Lineage (GTDB taxonomy): Bacteria > Bacteroidota > Bacteroidia > Chitinophagales > LD1 > Bog-950. The sequence goes on from JAXLUO010000001.1 coordinate 473,755, forward strand.
TGTTAGGGCGTACGTGGTGGCCGATGTGGTAACCATCATTAAAACAAGTACGGTTGTAGCCTGTATTAATGCAGGTTAAGCTGTTTTTATATGGGCTTTCAGGGTCGCTGGCGTCAATAAATGCATGTTGCGCCCAGTTGCCGGCCATCATACCAAAGCGTGCTACAATAAAAGGGATGATGAAAACAGTAAGCGTTGCGGCCCAGTTGAATTGCCACAATAAAATGCACATTACGATGAAACCGATTTCGCCCAACAGCACTTTGCGCACAAACTTCCAGCGGTTCTTACGCTTAAAGTAAAAAGTAAGATCGCTCATACCGAAGAAGAAGAAAATGAAAAAGTACTTCAGGAAATCTATAAAGCTATCGCGCTGATAGTTCATGGTACAGCTGAGATCATCGATTTGATTATTCTCGGCATGATGCATCATAATATGGTGGCCGAAATAGGTTTCGGGCGTTTCGCCATAAAACGGGCCCAGCACCCACGGAATGAGGTAGTTTAAGGCGCTGTATTCCTCCTTGTAAAGCTTGCGGTGAGATGTGTTGTGCAACATCAGGATATAGGGGCCTAAACCGGTAGCCAGGTTCAATGCCATTAAAGGCAAAGCAATCCACCACCGGAAGTAAAAGAACATTAAAACCGATAAGGGTATAATGATGAACAGAATGCGCAACGAAAGCCAGACAAAGGGCAGGTCGCGTTCATCACGGATAAGCTTTAAAAAAAAGCGTTCTACAAAATTGTATTGTTCCTTAGGAACGTATACCGGATCAGTAAGGTTTAATTGCATCTGCACCAATTAATCAGTTTCACGAATAAGGGATAATATTTAAGGTTTAACACTTCTCGTATATAATAGCTTCGCCTTGCCCCACACCAATACACATGGTGGCCAGGCCGTATCTAACGTTGCGGCGTTTCATTTCGTATAATAACGTGGTGCTAATTCTTGCTCCGGAACAACCCAGCGGATGACCCAGGGCAATAGAACCGCCGTTAACATTTACAATTGCGGGGTTTAAGTTTAAATCGCGCATGCATGCTAACGATTGCGAGGCAAAAGCCTCATTTAATTCTACCAACCCTAAATCGGCAACGGTTAAACCAGCTCTTTTCAGCGCTTTTTGAGTAGCGGGCACCGGACCAATACCCATGTAAGCGGGCTCAACGCCGGCTGCTGCTACCGAAACTATTCTTGCCATGGGCTGCAGGTTATATTTCTTCACCACATCGCCACTTACCAGTAGTAATACTGCTGCTCCATCGTTAATGCCCGAAGAATTGCCTGCTGTAACGCTGCCGTCTTTGGTGAATGCGGGCTTCAGCTTTGCCAAATCTTCTACGCTGGATAAACGGGGATGCTCATCCTTTTCAAAAAACACTTTCTCGCCTTTACCTTTAGCGATCTCCACAGGAACCATTTCGTCGTTAAACTTACCGGCGTCATGCGCCTGTTTGTATTTAATCTGCGATTGGTGCGCAAAGGCATCCTGGTCGGCCCGGCTGATGTTCCACTTTTGGGCTACGTTCTCAGCGGTTTCGCCCATGCTGTAGGTTATTTCTTTAGAAAAGGCCTTATTGGTAAAACGCCAACCGATGGTTGTATCGAACATTTGCTGTGCCCTATCAAAAGCGGAAGAAGCTTTTGCTAAAACGTACGGTGCGCGGGTCATGCTCTCCACCCCCCCGGCTATAAAAATCTCACCATCACCTGCTTTAATGGCCCGGCTTGCATCTGCAATAGCCTGCAAACCAGAAGCACAAAGGCGGTTTACTGTTACACCCGCCACGGTAACGGGTAATCCAGCCAGCAGGGCCGCCATACGGGCTACGTTGCGGTTATCTTCGCCGCTTTGGTTGGCTGCACCTAATACTACTTCCTCTATCTCTGCCGGATTTAGCCAATTTTTATTGCGTTCCACCAGCTTTTTTATTACCAGCGCAGCCAAATCATCGGGGCGGATGTTGCTCAAGGTTCCGTTAAATTTTCCAATCGGAGTGCGCAGAGCATCAATTATATACACTTCCATTTTATTTTACCGGCGCATTTGCCTACGGCCGGATTTGCTTTTTTGAGCGGTTAAAAAATGTAGGTTTGTGGGCCAAATGTAATTTTTATAAAACGCATTCTATGATCCAAAGAATACAGACGGTATTTTTCATTCTGTCCATCATTGCCTTAGGCTTGTTTTTATATATGCCGGCTATTGAGTTTAAGCAGGACAAATTCACCAATATTACCCGGGCCTGGGAGGTATATCAATTCTTTGAGGGCTACTTGTATTTTATTACCCTGATATTTGCAGGCACTGCTGCGGGATTTTCCCTGATTGCCATATTTCTTTACAAAAAACGCAGTTTACAGGTGTTGTTTGGTTGGTTTGCTATACTGTTTACCATAGCAGCCGAGGCTTTTGTGTTTTATAAATACCAAACCAAACCTTGCGTTTACAACGAATTTTTGCATAGCACGTATGCCTGTACGGTTAAATTAACCGTTTGGAATGCGCTAAGTGCCATAGCTATTGTGTTTCAACTGTTGGCCATCTACAATATCCGTAAGGATGAGGCCCTGTTACGCAGTGTAGACCGCTTACGTTAAGCTACCTTAAGTTTAAGCTGCAGCCCTACATACTCTATTAATACATGTATTCTTTTAAAATCAGTAAAACACTGGTTTTAAACCCTCCGTGCACAAAACACTGTAACCTTAATTCGGTTAGCCCGTAGAATAAAGTCCCGCGGACCTTAGCGGATAAAACCCGAGTTTATGAGAAAATTACCCCTTTTCCTGCTTTTAGCCCTCTCATTTGTAGCTTTTTCGTCGTTTGAAGAAGAAGAGATAATTACAGATGAAGCCGTTTTGTTTCAAATAAAGAATGGTTATGCCATTCGTATAGATGGTTTCCGCTTTGATGCACGCGACCAAAGCAGCTCAAGTGCCAGCCTTTCGCAATCGAACGGAACGGTAATAACCAATCTTACATTTTACGGAAATAGCGTGCGCACTAAGAACGGCAGCTATAACCCGCAACGCATAGATATTGCCTATGCTTATGCAGAAGGTGCGCCCGGCAATGTGAGCCTGCAAAAAGTACAGTTTGAATTTAATAAGCAGAAATACTTTATGCTGCCGACCGAAACTACTTTTACGGTTAAAGAAATCAACTGGGCCAACGACCATAAAAGCTTTGCGCTTACGGCGGAGTTTGATGCGAAGGTTAAGCAGATGTTTGCCAATGATGGCAATACCCCAATACTAAACATTAAGGGTAAAATAGAAAAACTGCGTGTTGAAGTTCCTGCAGTGATATTTGATCAATTGCCTAAAACTTCGGCCTCGCTGGAAACTTCGTACGGAATTTTTGATCAGAAGTAATAAGGTGTAAATAAAGACTACTAAAGGGCGGAGGTGTTTAACCTGCCGCCTTTTTTATTTATGCGTTTTGCGCTTTTGCATTAACATGCAGATGCGCATAGCTTTGTTTTTTAAGTATAGCATCGATCCATAAAGGCATATCAAGAAATACCTGGTTAACTGTTTCGGGAAATTCGGAAAGCAAGGTGGCTTTCAGGCTTTTTAATGCAGCATGACCCTGGGCGGTTTTAACTGCGCGGGCTAAATGACGGGCAATTACAATTATACTTTCCCGTTCGCCGGCTATTGTTTTATAGCCGCGCATAAAGCTTTCGAGCTGGTTGCTTACATATACAAAGTTTCCTTTCTGATAATGCAGCAAAAGGTGTATCAGCCTTAGTTGATCGGAATACGAATGGCCCAAAGCTTTATGCTTCCGGTAAAAATTCAGCGCTTCGTTGATGCAATCAAGAGCATCTTCTTCCATGCCGCTTTTAACCAGTGCTACTGTAAAGTAGTAATACAGCTTTTGCTTGATAGATGCAGGAATGCGCAGGTGTGGCGTATTAAAGCGTTGCAATAATTTGGGTAGTGATGCAAAATTGTTGGTTGCCAATGTTTTTAGCACATGCACTTCCATTTCGTGGCCGATGGTTTCCATATGATGGTCAGGGATTTTATGAAAACGTTGAATGATTTCATCAATCCAGCGGGCCAGTTGTTCTTGTTGGCCGGCATTGGCCAGGGCGGTAGCGATATTGGCACATATAAGGGAAATTTCCCGTCCGTCTTTAATCATGTGGGGTTTGCTTTCCAACAGCGCAATGATGTTCATGTTGTGGCGGATAATACCCTCATAATTGCCGAGCAAATCGGCGTATAGATCCAGTATGCCTTCGCGGATAATTTGAAGCCGCACGCTCGATTTAATAATCGGGTCGTTCATGGCGGCATGTTGCACCATACCTTCTACCTGCTTAAGATAATGGATTTTATTCCGGCGGCCCGGGTGCAACATCAGCTTTACATAGATGTGGTGTTGAATTTCGGAAAGCTGCATGTGCACCATGTTGGAATAAACCGCATCGTGAAATTGCGACCAGAAATTTTCATTCAGCGATAACTGATGAAAACCGAAACGAAACTCAAAGTGTAAAGCATGCAGCAGGGTATCGAACAATTCGTAACGCAGGCAAAATTTCTTTAACGATTCCAGTTCACGGTGAATGTGCTTACTTAAACCTTTGCTATACATCAGGTGCAGGCGCTGCATCTGCGAAATGGCTTCGCCGATGGGCGTTTTAATTAAATGATAGGGCGCCATGGCCTGGGTTAATTCGCGCCACAGATACTCTTTAATGGCAGATATTTTACGGGCGCACCCATGTTTTTTGAGCACCCGGGCCAACTCCCGCTCGTTGTATTCGCGCTGCTTGCAGATGGCATCGAATAAAATAACGTAATATGAGTTTTTGTTAGTGTTTTGCTTAAAATAACCCCGCTCGTGGGCTGTCATCGATTGTATAAAATCGAACAGCTTATCAGTCTTTCTTATCATGGTCAAGGGCAAATTTAGAACAAGCGCACAGATGAAATTTTTCCCGAAATGTTTCCGGTGCGTTATATAACAAGCTGTATGCCAATAATTTGCTGCTGCCTACAAAAAGCTTAGAAATAGAAAATCTATCCAAAAATTTCAGTAGCTGTTAAATGGTGTTTAAAAGGGTCTTTTTGTCCTTTAAACGCCACTGACTGCATTCCTGAAATGTACTTCGGATAGCAGCTAAGTGTTTAAAAACCTGTGCTTAACGTATTATTTAAATTCCCTCAAAATGGTAACGACGAACGCATATTTCCGTGCTTACTACTTAAGGCACAATAGTTTAGCAGCCTGATTAAACCCGAAAAACACATGAAAACCAGTTCAAGTAAGCTTGCAATTTTGCTTGTTGATGATGATTACGGAATGAATTACTTAAGCCGAATAGCCATTGAACGAGCACAACTTCAATGCTCGATTTTTGAGGTATATGACGGCCGTGATGCATTAAAAATGGTTACCTCGGTTGCTACGCCAGACGTAGTGCTGCTTGATATAAACATGCCGCGCATGGGCGGCTTTGAATTTTTAATGGCCTATAAGCACGAAGGCCTACAGCATAAGCATACACGTATATACATATTAACCACCGCCATTATTGAATGGGAGATGGAGAAGTTTGTAAGTACCGGCTTGATAAGCGGCTACTTTGAAAAACCATTGCACCAGCGGCATATAGATACCATACTAACACATGTAGGTACCAACTTTATTTTGGAGCAGGTAGATTTTTAAAATGCCACCGCTACCGTTTTACATCTCCAGTTCGCTGGGGGGGAACAGCACTTCGCCTGTTTCCTCATCCTCTACCCTGATGGCGCACTGTGGGCATTGCTCGGCTGTTTGGACCAACTCTAACGCACTTGTGTCGCCAAGCTGTACGATAGTTGATTGCCCTTCGGCATTCATTTCGAATACATCAGGCAAAAAGCCAACACACAACCGCGAACCAACGCAGCGATTGGTGTTGATGGTTACTTTTAATTTGCTCATGGCCGCCGATTTAAAGTGCGTTAAATGTGATAGGTAAATTTTTGAGGGCACGGTGAATAACCGATGGGTAATAGGTTAAGTAGGCCTCTTCTTCCAACTTAGGATTGCTGATACGCTTGATTAAACCGGCAAAAGCTTCCTCGGCTTCCATGCGCGCCAGCGATGCACCTAAACAAACGTGAATACCATGCGCAAAGGCAACATGCAGGTTCGGGTCGCGGGTGATATCCAACTTATCAGGATCAGCGAACTGAAGCGGATCGCGGTTAGCACCTGAAAGGCTTACCAATAGGCGTTCGCCTTTCTTAATCAGTTTGTCACCAACTTTTACATCTTCCTTCGCCCAACGCACGGTGGTTTTAACCGAACCATCGTAACGCAGCATTTCTTCCACTGCCTTTTTCATCAAGGTGGGATTATCGCGCAGCATATCCCATTGTGCGGTATGATCGATCATTGCTTTAATACCGTTAGCGATAAGGTTCATGGTGGTTTCGTGTCCGCCGAAGATTAACAGTACGCAGGTAGCCAGCACATCATCATAGGTAATTTGTCCGGCTTCTTCAGCAGAGATGAGCAAACTTATCAAATCGATACCGGGATGTTCACGACGGTGCGCAATCAAAGGTTCGATGTAATTAACCAACGCTGTAATACCCTCGCAGGCAATTTCGCGGCGGCGTGGTTCATCCGCTTTAATAAAGAAGAATACACCTATAGCTTCGCTCCATTCTTTAATCTTCTCGCGGTCCAGATCGGGTGCGCCAATTAATTCGAGAATAACGGACATCGGTATCTCGTAGGCGAAGTCGTGAATTACTTCCATTTTACCTTTGGCAACTAACTTGTCCAAGGTCTTTTGAACGATCTTGCGCACCATGGGGCGGTAGCGTTCAATAGCAACAGGTGTAAACAACTTATTAAGCAACATGCGCAATACCGTGTGGCTTGGCGGGTCGCGGAACACCATCCAGTATTTTAATACCCGGAATATCGGTGCAATCTCTTCGCGTTCCTGATCGCTTAACTCATTGGCCAGGTAACCCATGCGGTCCGATGAGAAATGATCCGGATCGCGTAATACATCCACACATTCTTTATAACCGGTAAGCACCCAGCCTTTCCATTTCTCGTTCCAGTGGATGCGATCATTCTCGCGTAACATGCGGTAGTAACCGTGGGGGTCAGCAATTACTTCCGGTGTCATCAGGTCATCTTTAATAGCGGTGTTAGCCATGGGTTAAATTTTAGTTTACCCAAAGGTGTAGGTAGTGGTAGCTTTTAAAGAATGACCCTCGTCATAACATATTACACTTGAATAGAATAAAATATGTTGTGGCGTTCAGGTGCACGAGGCTTACAAACCTGTTTTCATAAGCCTGGTATGTGTGCTGCCGGCTTTGGTTTGTAATTCAACTACATACAGTCCAGCGGGCAGCGCAGTAAGGTTTAACTGCATGCTTGCGCCGGTAAGCGGTGTTGTGCTGATTAACTGTCCGGTGGCATTCAGTATTCTAACCATCGCTTCGGAACCTGCATTTTCTGCTACCACATTCACCGTGCCGTCGGTAGGGTTAGGGAACACCTGCAGCTTAACGGCAGGTGTTTCATTAACCACTGCTAATGGTTCGGCAATGGTGTTTAGCACGGTGTTAGTTACGATAGGCGCATTGCTATCAAAATAGATAGATGCCTTGTTTGTAATTTGTGTGCCTATGTTAAGGCCTGCTTTGGGTTTAACTTTAAATGTAACCTGACCCTGACTGCCGGCCTGGTTAGAGCTGCTATCAGGTAAATTGATGTTGTAGAAACTGAAACGCACAATTGTTGGGCTGATCCACTCGGCCTGCATAGTATGGCTGCTACCAACTATTTGCATAACATTTGGTTGAAGATCGGCATCGAGTGTGTCGTAAACAAGTACGTGGATGGCAGGTGCATTACCGGTGTTTTGGAAGTGGATGGTATAGGTGAGTTCGGGTGTGTTGGCAGGAATGTTGCCTGTGGCACCTTCACCTTTAGGGCTTACCTCTTTAATATTTGGGTCGAAGGAGTTTACTACGCGAATACAAAAGGAGAGATAGTTATTATAAATGTTGACGTCGTTTGCCGGCACATCAGTAAAAATTTCAAAGCAGAGTGAGTCTCCAATGCCAACTGTGTTAGAAGGCGTTAAGTGCACGGAAGAGATGAAATCGTTCCAGTATTGCGGATTGGCAAGACTACTAAGATTACTGAAGTTCCAAATCAAGGTATCGCCACTGATGGAAGCGGGTAAGTTGTAGCTGTTGGCAGCGGAATAGGTAACACGAGGATCTAACACAAGACGGAGTTGCCCTGAAGCAATATTGCAACCCACATTGCTTGCACCTGCATGAAGGTAAAAAGGAATTAGCGGGCGAACAAAAGCAGGTGCACCGCCGAAAGCCTGTAAGTCAATATTGCCACTACACTGTAGTGCAAAATCGATGTTATTTTGAGGTAAAGAGGTAATGTGATAGCTGGTTGGCGAACAGCTGCTTGTAGGGAAAATGAATTGGTATTGGTTGGGCAGCGACGCATCTACTGACGACAACCACGACTTGATAACTTTTGTTGTGTAATGCCCTGTAGGATCGGAATAACCCGGGTTGCCCGCTATAAATACATTGCCCTGCGTGTAGGTGGGCATGGCAGTAACTACTATGCTGGTTAATGGAATATCGTTATTGCCATAGTTGCAATTATTGTCGAGGTCGGCATACACACGGCCGCTAAACGTATCGGTTAGGCAAGGGTCGGTTACCGGCCAGGTAAAGGCATTAACAATATTGTAGACAGTATCGGATCCGGAAATCACTTTTGTTTCGGAAGTGTAAAAAAGGGCCATGTTCCCTATGATGTCTAAATCGCTTACAATAGGCATTTGCGGAAACACAGGTGCAAATACCTGCCATGGATTTTGGCCGGTAGTATTTCCCTCGGCATACAATACCATTCCCCAGGACGGGTCAACGACCTTAACTGAGTCGCCGATGAAAGAATTTTGAATGGTGATAGTGTAAAACAATTGCCCGGTACTGGCGCACATAGTGGAATCGTGGCTGGCTGAAGGCATCAGAGTTACCGTTACATCGCCTTGGGTAAAGGTTTGCGCAGTTACACGCAGCGCGGCTAAAATGGTTATGATAGCAAGGGTAAATTTTTGGGTCATAGGGTATGATTATAAGTTACTATAAGAATGGCGCTCATGAAAAAAGGTTGCACCGTTCATACCATTTTTGTTTTTACATGGTACGGGGTTGCGGGTCTTAAGCGCTTAGGGCTGCGATGTTGGAGTGTTCATGTATCTACTGTTTAATATCCTGCTTAGAACTGATAATTGTTAGTTGTGCGGTGTAATTGCAACTGTAATATTGCCTTTAACATACAATCATGCTATATGAAGAAAATCGGACTACTATCGGTTATTTTATTGGCGTTGCTAACCTTTAGCGCTTGTAAAAAGGAAAAGCCGCATGGCAATACCTTAACCAATACCATTAAGGTGTATGGTACAGTGAATGATGAGAACGGCAACCCGATAAGCGGTGCTACTATTACGTTTAACGGCAACTCTACAGTATCGGATAATGGCTTGTACGTGTTTGACCAGGTTGCAGTGCCCGGAGGCCGGCAAATTATTAAGGCCCGTATGAATGGTTATTACGATGCTATTGTGGGCTTTGAAACCACTACCGGCACCAGTAAAAGAATTGCTATTACGCTGGTAGAAAGGAATGTTAGTTCAGTAGTGCAAGCCAGTGCCGGTGGTACTGTTACCAACGGCAGTGTGGCCGTGCAGTTACCAGCGAGCGGCTTTGCCACCTTATCGGGTTCGGCTTATACCGGCGATGTAACTGTGTATTCGAAGTATTATGACCCCATGGCCTCCAACTTCCGCAACATGATACCCGGAGGTGATTTGCTTGCCAAGGATGTAAATGGAAGTGATCGTGTGCTTTCAACTTATGGTATGGTACGCGTTGAAATGGAGGACGCCTCCGGTAATGCTTTGCAATTGGCCACAGGCAAAACTGCTACAGTTACCTTACCTATTAGTACCGACCAGTTAGCAAGTGCGCCTGCTACCATAGCACTTTGGCACCTTGATGAGCAAACAGGCGTATGGGAAGAGGAAGGTACTGCCACCAAGCAGGGCAACAACTATGTTGGTACAGTAAGCCACTTTAGTACCTGGAATTGCGACAGGCCCGAACAGAAGGCCAAGGTGCATGGCCTGCTTGTTGACTGCAACAACAAACCGATACGCAGTGCTGATTTGTTTATGGTAGACAACTCTAATGGAGGAAGTCAGATTTCGGTGAGCTGTGATGAGCAGGGCCAGTTTAGTGCCACGGTTATGGCTAATGTTACGTTTACCATTAAGGCGGTGCCTGTTGGTATGGATGCTTCAACAGCACCGGTGCTTGCTACGGTGGGACCGCTTAATACCAATGAAGACAGGAACCTGGGCACATTAGTATTACCTTGTGGTGTAACTGTAAAGGGCAGATTAGTTGATGATGCAGGCTTACCGGTAAGTGGTATGCTGCGCTTAGAAAGTCTGCCGGTATCGCTGGCGGCCAACGTATGGAATGGTGAGTTTGAATTTACGCTGGCGTTCAATAAAACATATACGCTTTACCCTTACTGTATGGAAAGCCAGACGTTCAGCACACCAACTTCTTTTACCACACCGGGCAGTCCGACGGTTATAGACCTTGGTGATATACCAACCTGCGCCGGTGGTGGCAACAATACAGCAGACCTGTCGCTTATACATTTTACAGCTAATGGATTGGGCCTGGTAAATGAAGTGTTCCGTTATGATCTTTCGAAGAGTGGTATGGCGCAGGTGATCTTTTCGCCGGCAGATACTACGTTTGTGTTTAACACCAGCGGAGAACTACCTAACAACGGGGGCACCATGCAGCTTATTGTAAGCTTTAAGGGTACCCAAACCGGCACTTACAACTTAAGCAACAACCTGGATAACATGGGCAGTGCCAATGCCACTATGCAAATTTCGCGGGGCGGAGGCAACTATACTTCCTTTACCAGCACCTCGGGTACCTTTCAGTTAACACAGTTGGGCGGGCTGGGCCAGATTAGCCTTGCCACTTTTAGTGGCACCTTTGATTATGCCGATACGCAAACCTCAACTAACGGAGAGGTAACTATAAGCAATGGAAGTGTTACTGGCCTGCGTGTATATTAGGAATAACTTATACCCTTAAAACCGGGGCCGTTACTGAAAGGTAGCGGCTTCAATTTTTAGTGCTGTGCTTATTAAGCAGCCTTAAGCACGTGTTGGATGGTGGAGATGAGTGAGCGCTCAGTGAAGGGTTTTTCCAGCCAGGCATCGGGGCGATAGGGGAGCGCGCTGCTGAGGAACTCGTTGGATACAGCGGCCGAAAGAAAGATGAACGGTATTTTGGCAGTGGCCGTATTTTGCTTGGTACGTTTTAGCACTTCAATACCATTTAGCTCAGGCATCATAATATCGCATAGTACAATATCAGGATATGACTGACTGATCTTCTGCATACCTTCAGCACCATTACTGGCGGTTATAACCTGGTAATTATATAGCAACAGCAACTCCTCGGTATTCTCGCGGATAGCCATGTTGTCTTCTATTACCAGTATTCTGTTCACGATACAAACCTACGCCATTAACAGCGCTCGCCTTGTGACCCACCTCAAGCGTTTATATGAGTTTAGGCCATATAGACGTATGAGGCCGGTTAGCTTTTAACTGCCCGGCCCTTCTAAAAATTAGAATTTAATAAATGCTTGTTTCAACCTATTGTGCTGTATAGGTATCTTCCCATACTGATTCCCATACGGTACGGGCGTTAGCTATGCGCTTAGTTTGCAACGTGGTTTCGGTAATGCTGATTACTTCGGCGGTATCGGCAGACATAGGTTGATCGCCGGAGGGTCTTTGGCGAATGATATATCTATCATCAGCGCTTAACACGTATTTACTTTTGTAAACCGTACCGATCGTATCTCCTCCGCATGCACCCAGGTTATCGCCTTGCGTATAATACCAGGTGCCGGAAGTGGTATACTCGTTAAGCGAGTTTAACCAACACCAGGAAGTTTCGACAGAGCCATCCACTTTGAAGCCGGTTGATTTCCAGATTTTGGCAGTTAATTTATCGCGTAAGGTTACTTTGGTTTCTTCCTTTTTACAGGCGGCCATGCCGATGAGTACTAAAACAGCTACTACTAAAGTTGAAGGCTTAAACATATTCGGGTTGATTTAGATTACAAGTTTAAGGACATAAGCTCCCACAATTACCTGCTTTTCGTCAGGTGGCCGGAGATCTTTTATCATTGAGGATAGGTATTGATAAGGTTTGATACGTATTGATAGGAAATGATAGGCCGCACGCATATACCTATCAAACCATATCAAGCCCCGGCGGGGAGCAAAAAGGTAACAAAAGGTTACATTGAACAGTGAAGTTTAGGTTTATGTTATTGATAAACAATGCGTTAGCGTAAAACAGGTGTAAACTTTTAACATATTATCGATTATGGCATTTATACTGCATTGAACAGCACATCGATAAGCGAGCCAAGGATTAATAGGCGCATTCGCTGATTTTGTAAGCGGGCTACAGGTTGTTTGGTTAAACCGTTTAGTGTACATGGGTAGGTTCATTTGCAATACTAAAGTAATAAATAAGGAAACAATTTTAAAATAAGTATTGTTAAAACTGTTTCTTTGCCTGGGGGTGGAGCTAAAAAAGGGCTGCTACATGAATAACAGCCCTTTTATGGTATACAGTTTATCCGTTAATAGACCTTATAGCCGCTGAATTGATTGTAATTGGCATAGTTATCGGCTGTTATGCTTACTCCTGAGCCGTTGTAGAAATAAGGGACCACTGTTTCGCCGGCATTTAATTTAATGGTGCAGGCTGCATGGCCCGAAAAATACATGGTTGAACTGGGTGTAACATCTGTTAAGGCAATGTATGTTTGTCCCGCTGCAGTGCTGTTAAAACCCACAGCAATGTAGTTGTTTATGGTATTGGCCTGGGTAAATTCAACAACTACATCAAAATGATAGACACCTGAATCCGGTGCTGTAAATACACCGGTAGTGCTGTTGTAAGCATTGCCATCATTAAACAGCACTGTTCCATGAATGGGATTGCTGAAACCGCCGTTTGCTAAGACTACATTAGTGTTGCGGGTTGCCATAAATGCAACGGCGGTAGTTTTCCAATGGGCCAGGCCATTGGCATCGGACGTGAGCACTTTGCCGTTACCCGGGTTGCCACCATTGATTTTTATCTGTCCGTTAACTTCGAGTGTAGCGGCAGCGTTTATGATACCGATGCCCACGTTATGTGTGGTTTTGTTAATGGAAAAGTCGGCTGTATTGCCCGAATTATCGGTGCTGATAATAAAGTGGTTGTTATAGCCACCCGTAGCTGCAAAGAAGACTTGCGCATTAGCACTACCCGTACTATTGCGGAAGGCAAGCGTAGTAATTTGGCTGGCAGTTGTTGGCTGTATGCCAATACCCAAATAGGTACCGCTACCGCTTAACCGGATTTGATCGCTACTTGAGAGGGAGGTATTATCCACCACATCGAGTTTTCTTGCCGGTGTTGTTGTTCCCAAGCCGGTGTTGCCGGCTGCGGCAATAATGGCATAACCTGTGCCGCCTCCATCGAAGTAGCCGGCTGTACCGGTACCGATTACGCTGGCCCAGATACCTTTACCACCATTGGTGTTATTAGCCGAAACCCCTGCATAACTTGTTGCCCCTGAAATAAAGAAGCCGGCATGACTTGCATCGCTTATAGCTACAATGCCCACGTTGGACTGTGAACTTGCCAACACGGCGGCAGAGGTAGCCACAGATGTGCCGGCATTTGTACCACTAATGGCATGGATGGCATACGAATTGGAAACAGAACTTTGAATTACCTGTAGTTTATCGACCGCGGGAGGTGATACGGTGCCAATGCCTACCGAGGTTCCGTTATCGAAAATGGCCGAGTTGCCCACAGTAGTTCCATTAGGCGTAAACTTGGCAACGTAGTTTAAGGTGCCGCTTACTGTTCCCGTACCTGCAGGTCCGGTAGCACCGGTAGCGCCTGTTGCACCCGCAACCCCAACTCCAGTGGGTCCGGTGGCACCTATTGGTCCTGTAGCACCTATTGGTCCTGTAGCACCTGTTGGTCCGGTAGCGCCTGTAGCACCACCACCTGCACCTGTAGGCCCTGTTGGTCCTGTTTTACCGGTGGGGCCGGTAGCGCCGGCAATACCCTGGGAGCCTTGTGGCCCGGTTGCACCTGTGTTACCCTGGGCGCCGGTATTACCCTGCACCCCTTGAATGCCCTGGCTGCCGGCAACACCCTGTTCACCCGTTGGTCCGGTAGGTCCGGTTACGCCTCCATTACCGGAGGTTTCGGCATACAAGGCATATGGTACACTTAGTAATTGTGTGGTGCCCATATCGGTGTAAGAGGAACCTCCCGATGGGTCTAATTCAACCTGCAAATATTTATCGCCACTGCCCCATGCTATGGAGGAGAAGGAGCCCGAAATTACCGTTCCGGTGCCTATGGCTGTGGAGAACAGGCCAAACTGATTAGTTGTAAGCGCATGTGTTTCGCGGTAAACTATATTACCACCAGCCGAACCATCGTGAATGGTGAATCGGATGCTAACCGACTGATTTTGTAAAACAGCACCGCTGTTGTTGCGGGCTACCGCCTGATAATTAAACTGGTGAGGTGCCTGTGTAAGCCCCCCTGAAAATAGGATAGGATGAAATTAGACAGAAGCGCTAAATTTCATCTTTATGAAAAAGACCAAGTACACCGAAACACAGATTGTAAAAGCCATCCAGGAAGAAGCTGCTGGCCGCAAAGCGGAAGATATTTGCCGGGAAATGGGTATCAGCCGGGCTACTTTTTACAACTGGAAGAGCAAATATGCCGGTATGGAAGTAAACCAGGTCAAGCAGCTTAAAGAGTTGCAGGAAGAAAATCGCAAACTAAAGGCGATGTATGCCGACCTGGCACTTGACCATCGCATCCTGAAAGATATCATTGAAAAAAAGCTTTAAGGCCCTGCCGGAAGCGGCAACTGGTGGAAGAAGTTAAATCAGAACAATCCATCAGCACCGTCAGAGCCTGCCGGATAGTAGGACTATCTACATCCGCCGTTTATTACAAAAGCCGCAAGGACGACAGCGAAGTAATAGCCAAACTGCAAAGCCTGGCAGAGAAACTGCCTACACGCGGTTTTGGGGTGTATTACGGGCGTATCCGCAATGAAGGTCTGGAATGGAATCATAAACGGGTTAAGCGCGTGTACGACCTGCTAAAACTCAATATCCGCAGGAAACATAAGCGTAGGTTACCTAACCGGGAAAAACTGCCTCTTGAACAACCGACAAGCATAAATCAAAAATGGAGCATGGATTTTATGAGTGATGCACTGACAGACGGAAGAAAGTTCCGCACCTTCAATCTTCTAGATGATTTTAACCGCGAAGTATTAGCTGTTGAAGCAGATACTTCATTGCCGGCTAAACGTGTGGTAAGGGTACTGGAACGCGTGATATGGGAACGGGGTAAACCCTCTTTCATCAGAGTAGATAACGGGCCTGAATTTATCAGCAGCACATTGGAAGCATTCTGCAAGGATCAAGGGATTACCTTGCAGTTTATTAAGCCCGGCAAACCTATGCAAAACGGCTTTGTGGAAAGGTTGAACCGGACTTACCGGGAGGACGTTCTTGATGCTTATCTATTCAATAACATTAAACAGGTAAGAGCAATCAGCGAGGAATGGGTGGTCGATTACAATGCCTATCATCCACATCAGTCTTTACAAGGCTACAGTCCCATTGGCTATCGCCAGGCTGTTGAAAGTGGAAAACTCCGCCCCACTCAGGCTCCGCAGGAGTTTACCACATGCAACAGCGGTTCTAGTAATAATAGCTCTGATATAAATAATTTAACTTCGAATATTATTAAACAGCCAAAGTCTAATTTACCCCTATCTTAAAAAGGGGGTGCTTACACCTGTGCCATAAGCTGAAGTCCAACAATCACTAAGAACACAAGCAATGCGGATAATCTTTTCATAACTAAGATTTTGATGAACGGTATAAATACAAGGGTGTATTGCTACAAAATTACAGCTTGCTATAGCAATAACGATGACGGTTATCATGGATTTTATTATAATATATGTAGAAGCATACATGCATTTGGTGCAGGTAATTGCTGCGAACCTATTGAGGCCCTGCGTGTTTGATTGTATATGACCGCGTATCCTAAATCTTATTTACCCCGTAAAATATGCCCGGTGTGTAACAGGCCTTTTAACTGGAGGAAGAAGTGGGCCAGGAACTGGAATGAAGTAAAATACTGCAGTAAACGATGCCGCACACAAAAAGCGCATTAACCCTGCGCCTGTTGCTGGGCGATAAATTTTACAACACGGTAGGATAGTGATCAATAAGGCACAAGAAGCATTGCAAAGGCTTGGCTACAATTCTTGCGCCGGATGGGGAAGGTAGATGCCAGCATGAACAGGGTAACATCTCTGTCCTCGCCGGCCAGCCCCTCAAGCTTTTCTTTCCATTCGGTGTTATACCAGGGGTGTTGCTCGAGCGCTTTTACCACCTTGGCGATTGTTGCTGGATTATGTTCTTTAAGGTAGTAGTACGC
This sequence comes from Chitinophagales bacterium, assembly GCA_046329495.1. Taxonomy (GTDB): domain Bacteria; phylum Bacteroidota; class Bacteroidia; order Chitinophagales; family LD1; genus Bog-950. The sequence goes on from JAXLUO010000001.1 coordinate 490,451, forward strand.
AATCACTCCTCCCTGCATGTGGCCGGCTGAACCCCATGCGGGGGCTGTAAATGAATACGTAACTGCAAGAAAAATAGACAATAATATTTTCATAAGTAACCGGCATATTTAAATTATACCCCTTTCGATATGAGCCTGGGCCACTTGCACAACCCCTTTAATTGGGTTTTTCATATTTTAATCTTCTCGCCTCGGTTAATATAAATGCAAAACTAATAATCAACCCCGATACCATAATGCTAAGACCTGGTGAGAGGAAAATCAAATTCCCATCTTTAATCGCCTTACCATAAATTGCTGCGCCCCACCCCGCTATAAATCCTGCAATTACCGCAGCGGTGGCAAAGCCAGAAATAGAACTTAATCGATTTCTATTACTAAAGAGCGCTGCGAGTATCGGCGGAAATAAGGCTAATGCGCCGCCGTAAATGGCGAAAACTAAATCTGCAATTGAAAATCCAAAATACTTCAGCCCCTCAACTAAAAAAATTGCAATGAAAGTAGCTCCCACAAGAATTAATCGGGATATTAAAAATTCCTTTTTGGAATTTAATCTTTCTTCAATGGAATGTCTTCGTAATTTCGCAAAAATATCTTCTGAAATTGTATGCGCCACAACGATAAGGTTGGTAGATGCTGTTGAAAGCATAGCTCCATATAGGCCTATAACAACTATAAAAACAACAGCTTTTCCTAATGGTGCGTTGCCTATTGAAGTGAGTAAATCCGTTAGTAATGTTTGGCTACTGGTTGGAGTAACAATCATGTAGGCAAAACAGGCAAGCAGTGATAAAAAACTCCATGATAGTGCTATACCCCAAACACTTCTTCTGATTCCAGCTTCTACAACCTCCACATTTTGCGCGCCACTGATTCGTTGCCATAAGGCCATGTTCGACAGGTGGGTTGGAATGTTCATTACAGCTATTCCTAAAAGAAAAAAACCTAACCCCTGTTTAGCTGAGAAATCCAATAGGCCCACTGGCATTTTATTAAGATTGGCATGGAGCCCTCCATGTTGAATAATGTAATAAATGTAGTACCCCCCTAACACAATAATCAGCGCCCAAATAAATTTCATTTGAAATTGGTCTGTTTTTATAACGGCACGGAACCCGCCAAAAAGTGTATAGGTGAATCCTATTAAGGAGAGAAAGCCTACGGTCGCCCATTGTGGTATACTTGGAACTAATCCCGCTAAAAATTTTGAGCCGACAACTAACTCTGTCGCGAAAATCAGCAAAAAGCCAATGCTGGTACATGCTGAAGCTATCAATGCCACCGTCTTTGAATTAAATTCTACCCCGATGAATTCGTGCATTGAGGGGCGGTGCTGGTATGCGTTCATTTTGGTCCAAATTCGTCGAGAAGCAAAACTTACTATAAGCATACCTATAGCAGTTGTTAATGCTGTCCATAATAGCCAGACACCAAAGTAGCCGGCCAATTCAAAATAAGCCAAAACTATGGTTGCAAGTGAAACCGTTGTTGCAACTGTGCTGGTACTAAATTCATCAACCGTTTGAACCTTGGCATTTCGACCAAAGATAATTGGGAATAAATCACCCAGTGTTTTGTTATGTTTCCCTAAAGAAAAGCCAATCGCTAAATAGATGACTGCTGACAGCAATAAAGCTGAGATGACAACTGCTTCCATTATTTAATCTTTTTTACGGTTAGGTCAATATAAACGCCTGAGGTTAAATTCGATTTTATCTCTGGGAATTTGTTATTGGCTAAATCTTTTAAAATTTTCAACTGCGTACCTGGATAAACCTGTACATTATAACCTTGTGCAATTAATACACTGAAAACCCCCATTTCTTCTAATAAATATTCCTTTGATTGGTTTATTGCTTCTTCTTTCGTAAGGTAAAGGCGTTCCCCCCTTTCTATTAATCGGTCAATAAAATCGGCGCAGGATTGCAATATGTCCTGGCGAAAATTATTATTCGAATTGTATAGCTGGTTCAGCTTTTCTTTTTCAATCAAAGCATTTGGATTTTCATCCAGAAATTGTTTCCATCTATAAAGTTTAAATTTGTTTTGAGGAAGGATAGATAGTGTTACATCCAATATCTCATAAATTTGGTTTCCGCGATTTATACTGGATGCGATTGCACTTTCACCGCTTTCGCCATGTAAGATGGACTCATTTATCCTGTGCAGATAGTCACCTATTATAATAACACATTCATCGAAGTGATTCGCAATCCACTTTAATAGCAGCCCCAGATGCTTGTCCCGGAAAAATGGATTATTTACTGAAATTCCTAAATAGCATTTTCTATGTACGGCTAAATCCAATACCGAAATATTAGGAGCAGAATCAATTTTTTTAATCTTGTATTTCATAGTCTATTCCATAGCGGCAAAAAGCCCCTCAGCATTTTTAGAGTTTCACCAAATTTTAAATAATCACCGACAGTCAAACGAGCATCACTGTTGTTAATAAAGGCCCTTACTCCAACATTGAAATTATCCGTAAGTGCGAAGACCCATGTAGCATTATATTTAACGCCACCATCAGGATTTAATATTTCTTCTGCACTTCGTATTTCAGGCAAGGAAGAAATGCACTTAATTTCAACCTTTTGCATAGCGCTTTTAAAATGCGTTAGATGGGTTTGCTTTTTCGAATCGTTAAGGGCTTTCTTAAGGTTAGCACTAAACTTAGCCATCCAGCTTTCAGGACTATTTTCACTTATTAGCAAGATGTGTAGTTTTTCAAAAGTAACTTCCCAAAGGTATTCATACTGATATTTGGATAGGTTGGCATAGCTGGTTAAAATTTCAGGATTAGAATCAAGTATGTAACAGTTTTTAAACTGTTCTTTATTTTTATCCTCCCAATCCCATGACATTCTGTAATCGTATGAACTCGGTTGAAGTAGGGTATATTCTTTGATTTTTTTGAACAAGTCAATTTTATCCGTGGGCACATTGCTAAAAAATACATTAGGAAAAGAATCTTGAATGGTTATGGGAGATTTGCCAAACGACTTATAATTAGTTAAGAAATTTTCAACCACCAGGTCCAATCCGTTTTTTATTATTGCCTGACTAACCTCATCATGGGATAGACCACGAATAAGTGTAAGAAAATCGTTAGCCGTAAATTTTTGAAATAATTCTTCTATTCTTTCATCATTCTCGCCTAACTCCTTAAATGATTGATAAAAATTAGAGTAATAATTTTCTCCACTATTTGACACCTGTTTAGTCATCGAATCAATTATTGCCATCGTTGAAAGCATCTTTTGAATCGCTTCGTAAGAAAACTTACCGGAAAATGCGTTATAGAGTTTTAGGGAGTTACTTATGTGCAGGTTGTAAGTGCCTGCTTCTACCGCCCTGTAATATGACGGCTGAACATCAAGAGCATCTGCAACGGCGTTAGGTTCCGGATGTAGTTTCAAACGAAACTTTCTAAGTACCATGCCTAAAGCTTGTGATAAAGGGTTTTTATAAACCTCTGAAAGAGAGGAGTTTCTCGCACCGGGTTTTTTCTTCACCTTTTTGCTTAACTGCCTTTTTACGCCCATTATGTTAATTGTACGGCTGCAAGGTAACGAAAGCAAATAATAATACAAACACACACATAAAACGAAACCATACAAGTTTGTCTAATAAATTTGGACAAATGAAAAATGCTTTTTAATTTTGGTGGGCGAACTGATTGATTGATGTGATAATGCCGGGGCTTTAACTAAGGTTTTTAATAATAAAATAGGCAAATTCTTAAAGTACAATTTCATCCTTGTTATTACCTAACCAATAAAAAAAAACACCATGGAGCAGGTATACTCAATTCACTTCTTTAGTTATTTAAAGCAACTGTTTAACCAGTTGTTTAAGTTTGAGGTTCCTAACCTAAACGCAAAACCATTAAGCAATCCTGAATTAGAACTTACGCTAACCCCTAAAGAGGAAAGCGAGGTAACTAAAGAGTTGCATAGGATGGTTAATGAAAATCTTCCCGACCCACACCCGACCCCGGAAAACAAAACGGCAAAATGGATTACCAATAAGGTTGCAGCCAGTATCAATCCTCAAATATTTAAAGGGTTTATGCACGGGCTACTGCCGGGTTTTCGCTTTAGAAACTTTATTGAACCTAACGATGCTGCAAAAATTGGTACTGCCATCAGAGGTTTTGTTGAGGAGTATAAAACCGCACCCGGTGTTGGCAAGGCTGGCGAAACACTGGTTGAACACTCACACGATTTTGATGAATATGCCGAGTATGCTGCTATATTAAAAGACCCAAACATTTCGATACCCCATAGATTAGAACTTGTAGACAAAGTTGTAGGATTTCTGATTCGCAATACGGGCTTTCAGTTTAAGCCACTTCAAAAAGACGGAGTAGAATGCTTTTACGGCTTATTTCGTCAAATAAACACGGGTGCGGGTTGGCATCTTGATGACGTAACACGCGACAGTGATGTGTTTAGCACGCGCAAGGCGATTTTTCAGGGCTCGGGAGTTTTGCACATAATAACGCCAGCAAAGGGCGGCGAAACAATTATGGCTAACCGAAAGGCGCAAGATGGTGATTCGCAATATTTAAATGGTGATGGATGGACTTATAACCCAGAAATGCTTGATGGTATAGTTAAGGCGGAAGTCCCCTGTATTACTGGCGATTTAGTTTTTCTCTCTACCCATAACTATCACATGGTAAAACCCTGTTTAGAAACTGGAGCAGAAAGAATCAGCTTCAGTATGTTCTTCGTTGTTTTCGAAGATGAGCCTAATATTTTTTATTACTATAACTAATATTACCATGACAAACACAACAAAGTTAAGCTACTTAATAAATCCAGCCGTTTACAACCAGGTAGCCGTAGTTACTGGCAAAGGAACAGATGAAAAGGGCCTGTATTTTATAACTGATGTAACGCCTGCATATCCGCAGGGCGGTGGTCAGGAATCGGATACTGGTGTTGTTACCTGCGAGTCCCATGAACTTCACTACAACGCTGTTAGGTATTTTGAAGGTCAAGTAAAACATTACATCGAAATAGGCTGGGAAAAAATCAATGTAGGGGCTCACGTTAATATTATAGTGGACGAAAACCGTAGAAAACGCAATAGTATTTTACACACGGCTGGCCATTTGATTGCCTCGGTAGCATTTAAAAATATCCCTCAAGTTATCCCAGTTAAGGGGCATCATTTTAGCGATGGTAGCTATATTGAACTATCGGGTACCGTTAAGACTAACCTTGATGACGTAAAATCACACCTACAGTACATTTTAAATGAAGAAATCCAAACCGAAAAGGCGGTTTCTTATCAAATGGTAACGTTGGAAGAATTAAAAATGAAATGTCCATTTGTCCAGCCAGGGTTGCCGGAGGATAAGCCCCTGCGCGTTGTTAACATTCAGGACTTTTTTCCAATGGGGTGCGGTGGCACGCATGTTACCAGGTTAAATGAAATACCGGTATTGAACATCACAAAGCTAAAAGTGAGTAAAGACATTATTAGAATAGGGTATTCCTGCGATAGTAATTGATTTGCCGAAGCCACGGCTTAGTCGATTTAATATTCAATCTTAACAATGACCGGTACAGAGTTAAAATATAATAGCGACACTAACTGTTGGGCCACGTTAGCCTCAATCTCCGATTACGGGTCGGATGACAAAGGTTTCTTTGTTATACCAGATGTAACAATATTCTTTGGAGGCAGTACGAGTCAACAACCCGATACAGGACTCATATCATTTGGTAAGCATATAGCCAAAATCCTGGAAACTGCAAGTGTAAATAACGCGCTAAAGCATTACTTAGATTTGCCCATACCCGGTCTTAAAGTTGGCAGTGTAATTGCTATGTCGATATTTTCTGACTTGCGCAGACTGAATTCATCAATTAATACTGTTGGGCTTTGGATAACAGGTATTGCGATAGAATCATTATCGTTACCGTTGAGGCCAATTAATAACTTTCAAAGTTCTACCAGTTCGTTTGTAGAATTTGCAGGTCTCATTGAATTAGCTAATAATGAGGTCAAAGACCAGATTAACAAAATAATATCTGCTAACCTGTGTTTGCCGGTTAAAGCAGTTAATGTTAAGGACTCAAGAATGGTACAAATCGGAGGATATACACCAAGGATGTGTACTGGTACGCCAATAAATGCCATTTCAGAAATAAAATCGGCGAGAGTAGTCAAGATTTATAACAATGACGATAATATTAGAATGGAGTATGCAGTTGAGATATGGTGCTGTTGCGGCGCAGGTTAAAACTAAGTTAAGAGTTAAAATGCAGCATCAGCGTTTAAAATTAAACCTTCTTTTTCGCCATTTTTAAGTTCACCACGCATTATTAGCTGATAACCCCCTTTCATGTATAGCGACGTCGCTAACGGTGTGATGCGGCGAACGGAAAGGACGCTGATAAATAAGCGAGCCGTTTTTGCCCAGCTTGCCTGCCACGGAATGTATTTTAGTTGTTTCTAATGCTTCCTGTAAACTAAGCGGGGGCAAAATGGTGGGCATGCGCTTGGCCAGCATGGTTTTACCGGCACCGGGAGGGCCGAAGAGGATAACGTTATGACACCCCGCGGCGGCAATTTCCAAGGCGCGCTTTTTATTCTCCTGTCCTTTTACATCGGCAAAATCGTACTCGTTTTTCAACAGGTTGTCGTTAAACTCCGCATGGGAGTCAATAACTGTAGGAACAATGGGTTGGGTGCCTTCAAGAAACCCGATTACTTCAGCCAGATTCTCAACATCGATAACATCCAGTTGATTTACAATGGCTGCTTCACGGCAGTTTTGTTTGGGGAGAATGATGCCTTTAAGTTTTTCTTTGTGTGCTTGTATAGCGATAGTCAAGGCGCCTTTAATTGGCAATATGGTGCAATCGAGCGATAGCTTGCCCATGATGACATATAATCCAGCAGGTAGTAGTTTCTGAACCCCTACGCTCCCCAATCTTCTCTATCCTAACTGCGGAATTGGATGGTCTCGGCGAGGAAGGGCCACGCAACCCTGACCTTTTCGAAAAATCGGAAAGGGGTGCACGGTTTACGGTCCACAGTTCACCGCAAGTCCATACCTGAATAACGTTGGTAGTGATTCTTGAAGATGCAATACTGTATCCCGGAAGCTATAAGCATAGTTTAGACAAAGCAGGATGGATCATCAAAGGGCTGCTGTTTTTTTCCATTATTTTCTCGTCGCAAGCTATATATGTAATCGGTTTGATAGTTTTATTACCTACCTTCGTACGCGCATTTTGTTAAACCCTGAATAGATGAGAAATATTTTTACAACCCTGTTTACCCTTTGTTTTCTAACCAATCTGTTTGCCCAGCCGGGCAATGCCCTTAATTTTGATGGCGTTGACGACAGGATTAATGCTCCGCTACCCGCCGTATTTAGCGATATACCGAATAATGATATTACCATAGAAGCCTGGGTTAACCCTTCCGGATCGGCCTTTCAGCGGATTGTTTTCGCCGAACCCAGTACGACTAACTTTATGTCGATGGGAACATCAACCGGTAACGTAATTTATTTTTATGTAATTAAGAATGGCACTACGTACAGCCTTGGAACTACTACCACCATTCCCCAAAACAGCTGGACCCATGTTGCCTGTACCTGGAAGGCAAGCACTAATACTATTAACTGTTATTTTAATGGAATTTTGCAGCCATCGGTAGCCGGTGGTTCTTCTTCCAACGGAACTGCGGGCTTGCTAAGTATAGGTGCACGTCCGGATGGAGCCCAGTTTTTTAACGGTGCGCTGGATGATATAAGAATTTGGAGCGAAGCGCGCACGGCTTGCCAGCTGCAAGCTAACATGAACGCCAACCTAACCGGTTCGGAACCAAACCTGCAGGCTTTCTATCCGTTTAACCAGGGCACTGCAGGTGGAACCAATAGTGGTGTTACCACGCTAACGGATAATGCCGGTAATAGCGATGGCACCTTAATTAATTTTAGCTTAACCGGCAACAGCAGCAACTGGGTTGCTTCGGGGGCAAATTTAAATGTGCAGGGTCTACAGGTAGCTTCGCGGGTGGTAACTGATACAACAATATGCTATGGCTCGGGTTATACACTACCCGACGGCAGCTTACTGAATCATGTAATTGCGCCGGTAAAGGATACGATCCGATCATTAACCGCTGCCGGATGCGATAGCTTTACCATCACTAATATTAATGTTGGGTTGTGTGGTACTAATAACGCACTTGATTTTGATGGTGCGAATGACGTTGTTAATACTTCGTTACCTGCGGTTTTCAATAATATTCCGGGCAATGATATTACCATAGAGGCCTGGGTAAACCCTGCGGGTTCGGCCTTTCAACGGATTGTTTTTGCCGAACCCAGTACGACCAATTTTATGTCGATGGGAACGTCAACCGGTAACGTGATTTACTTTTATGTAATTAAAAACGGTACTACGTATAGCCTGGGAACTACTACTACCATTCCACAAAACAGCTGGACCCACGTTGCCTGTACCTGGGAAGCCAGTACCAATACAGTGAAATGTTATTTTAACGGCATATTACAGCCCTCTGTAAATGGTGGTGCATCATCTACCGGAACGGCGGGCATGCTGAGTATTGGTGCACGGCCGGGAGGGGCGCAGTATTTCTCAGGTAAGCTTGATGAAATCAGGATATGGAGTGAAGCGCGCACGGCTTGCGAGTTGCAAGCTAATTACCGGACCGCACTAAACGGCACTGAAACCAACCTGGCAGCTTATTATACATTTGACCATGGCGTGGCAGGAGGCAACAATACGGGTGTAACAACCCTTGTTGATTTCGCCGGGGGGAATAACGGCACGCTTAACGGCTTCACCTTAAATGGCGGTGCCAGCAATTGGGTTACTTCTGGTGCCGTGCGCAATACATTGGGCCTACAGGATGCTGATACAACATTGCAAAACGTTTTTGTTTGTAAGGGCGAAGATTATACGTTCCCCGATGCAACTTCGGCAACCAATATTACTGCACAACTAATACATGCCAGTCATTTAATTAATGGAAATGGCTGCGATAGTGTAGTTGTAACCACCGTTAACGTAAACCCTACTTATAACCAAACCACCAGCGCTACTATTTGCAGCGGCGGTAGCTATACCTTTGCTGACGGAACTACCCAGAGCAACATCACGGCCCAGGTAGTTTATACAAGTCACCTGCAAACTATAAACGGCTGCGATAGCATTATTGTAACCACGGTTAACGTAAACCCTACTTACAACCAAACCACCAGCGCTACTATTTGCAGCGGTGGTAGCTATACCTTTGCTGATGGAACCACGCAGAGCAACATCACCAGCCAGGTAGTATATACCAGTCACCTGCAAACGATAAATGGTTGTGATAGTGTAATTGTAACCACGGTTAATGTAAACCCTACCTATAACCAAACTACCAGCGCTACTATTTGCAGTGGTGGTAGCTATACCTTTGCTGACGGCACTACCCAGAGCAACATCACGGCTCAGGTAGTTTATACCAGTCACCTTCAAACGATAAATGGTTGTGATAGTGTAATTGTAACCACGGTTAATGTAAACCCTACCTACAACCAAGCCAACAGTGCTACTATTTGCAGCGGCAGTAGCTACACCTTTGCCGACGGCACTGCACAAAGCAACATCACGGCTCAGGTAGTTTATACCAGTCACCTGCAAACGGTTAACGGTTGTGACAGCATTATTGTAACCACGGTTAATGTAAACCCTACCTATAACCAAACCACCAGCGCTACTATTTGCAGTGGCGGTAGCTATACCTTTGCCGACGGCACTACACAAAGCAACATCACGGCTCAGGTAGTTTATACCAGTCACCTGCAAACGGTTAACGGCTGCGATAGCATTATTGTGACCACGGTAGATGTAAACCCTACTTACAACCAAACCACCAGCGCTACTATTTGCAGTGGCGGTAGCTATACCTTTGCTGATGGAACTACCCAAAACAACATAACTGCACAGACTGTTTACACCAGCACCTTGCAAACGGTAAACGGCTGCGACAGCATTATTGTAACCACGGTTAATGTAAACCCAACGTACAGCCAAACCACCAGCGCTACTATTTGCAGCGGTGGTAGCTATACCTTTGCCGACGGCACTACCCAGAGCAACATCACGGCTCAGGTAGTTTATACCAGTCACCTGCAAACGATAAATGGCTGCGATAGCGTAATTGTAACTACGGTGGATGTAGCAACTGTAAACACAACTGTAGTTCAAAACAATGACACGCTGACTGCAACAGGCGATTCCTTTCAGTGGTTAACGTGCACGGGCAATGGATATACAGTTATTGGTGGTGCTATAAGCGCTACGTATATTGCTTCATCAAACGGTAGTTATGCGGTAGTAGTTACCTCCAATAATTGTTCCGACACCTCGCAATGCTACCAGGTAATTAAAAACGATATTGCCGGTACCGATATTACGGCAAGGCTGAAGCTATATCCGAACCCTACAACAGGCCGCTTTGTAATTGAAACCACCGGGCTGACTAACGCTATAAAAATAGAGGTATTGGATATGGATGGCCGCCTGGTAAGCATCCACCAACACTACAACAGCAACACGGCCGAGGAGTTTATTCAGGCTGCTGCAGGTATATATTTTGTAAAAGTAACCACTACCGATGGCACCGCCATATTTAAGGTGGTGAAAGAATAAATAGGTTATGCCTAAAAGCAAAACGCCGCTCCTGCAAAGAGCGGCGTTTTGTTTTTAGGCCTTTCAACTTAACTTAATTTTAAGGGTTTGAAGGCCGTAAGGGAATTTGTTATAAGCACAATTAAGAATTGAATCTGCCCTAACGCTTGGCACAAGAAGCATAGCAATGGCATGGCTTCAATTCTTGCGCCAATGGAGGCAACGCAAAGGCAGCATCCAAGTGAGATCGCTTATACAATTGATAAAATATTTTGGCCACGCATGCCTACCCTTTCCGAGAAATCAGAAGGGGACATCGCAAGGCTGCCGTTACTGGGGGCTGCCTAATTAATCTAAAATCAAAAATCTTCCTTCTAAAATCTTTACGCTCCCCAATCTTCTCTATCCAAACTGCGGAATTGGATGGCTTCGGCGAGGTGTTCGGTTTTGATGTCGTCGCTGGCGGCGAGGTCGGCAATGGTGCGGCTTACTTTTATGATGCGGTCGTAGGCGCGGGCACTGAGGTTTAGTTTGGTCATGGCGCGGTTCAGCAGGTTTTTGCCTACCTCGGTGATCTTACAAATCTCCTGCACCATCTGTGCTTCCATTTGCGCATTGGCGTGTAAGCCTTCGCGGCCTTCAAAACGTTTGGCCTGTATTTCCCTCGCACGCATTACCCGTTCACGGATGCTGGTACTATTATCGGTTTTGCGTTCGCTGCTTAGTTCGTTAAACGATACGGGAGTTACTTCTACATGCAGGTCGATACGGTCTAAAAGCGGCCCGCTTATTTTGTTGAGATATTTTTGTACAACCCCCGGCGCACATACACATTCCTTCTCGGGGTGGTTAAAATAACCACAGGGGCAGGGGTTCATACTGGCTACCAGCATAAAGTTGCTGGGGTAGGTAATGCTGAACTTGCTGCGCGAGATAGTAACGCGGCGTTCTTCCATAGGCTGACGCATTACCTCCAGCACGGTGCGTTTAAATTCCGGCAATTCATCTAAAAACAAAACACCATTGTGTGCTAAGGATATTTCGCCGGGTTGAGGATAGCTGCCGCCGCCCACCAGAGCTACGTCGCTAACGGTGTGATGCGGTGAGCGGAAAGGTCGCTGATAAATAAGCGAGCCGTTTTTGCCCAGCTTGCCTGCCACGGAATGTATTTTAGTTGTTTCTAATGCTTCCTGTAAACTAAGCGGAGGCAAAATGGTGGGCATGCGCTTGGCCAGCATGGTTTTACCGGCACCCGGCGGGCCGATGAGGATAACGTTATGTCCGCCTGCGGCGGCAATTTCAAGCGCACGCTTGATATTCTCCTGACCCTTTACATCGGCGAAGTCGTATTCGCTCTTCAGCAGGTTATCGTTGAACTCGGCGCGGGTGTCAATTACGGTTGGTGTAATGGGTTGCGTGCCTTCTAAAAAGCCAATTACTTCGGCAAGATTTTCGACACCTATTACATCTAATTGATTTACGATGGCAGCTTCCCGGGCGTTTTGTTTGGGAAGGATGAAGCCTTTGAATTTTTCTTTGCGCGCTTGTATAGCAATGGGTAAAGCCCCTTTAATAGGTAGTATGTTACCATCCAGCGAAAGCTCGCCCATGATTACATACTTATCAAACTGCTCACTGCTTATCTGACCATCGGCAGCAAGAATGCCCAATGCCATAGGCAGGTCATATGCAGTGCCTTCCTTACGGATATCAGCCGGAGAAAGGTTGATTACTACCTTTTGCCTTGGAAATGAATAACCATTGTGGCGCATGGCGGTTTCCATGCGGTGCCAACTTTCCTTAACGGCATTATCCGGCAAACCCACCATGAAGAACTTTGTGCCACCCATTACACTTACTTCTACTGTAATAGTAGCGGCATCAACACCATATAACGCACTGCCATACAACTTAACCAGCATGTGCCGAAAGTAAGAAACCTATTGGAAATAAGGGGCTTGTGATTTTGGAATGCAGCGAAAAAAATGCGTTAACATACATGCGTCAAGTAAACGCAGGGCGAAGGCCAGCCCACATATCGGAAATTGTAAGGATGAATAGATTAATGTTAAGTTATTTCGGCGGATCCAGCACCGTGCCGCATTTTTTGCAGGTGCGCAGTTCCTCGTTGGCGTAAAATTTCTCCATAACACCGGGCAGGTCCTGCACAATATCGGTTACCTGCATTTTTTCTTCGTACAGTTTGTTGCCGCAGTTTTCGCAATACCACTGGAATGCATCGAGCATGCCCGAAGGGCGGTTTACTTCCATCACCAGGCCAACAGTGTTCTCTGGCCGTCGTGGACTGTGCGGTGTACGGGCTGGTAGTAGGAAGATCTCACCTTCTTTGATGTTTATGTCAACCGGTTTGCCCTCCTCGATAATCTTAACCGTAATATCGCCTTCCAGTTGGTAGAAGAACTCTTCGGTTTCGTTAAAGTGGTAGTCCTTACGTTTATTGGGGCCGCCCACCACCATCACCACAAAATCATCATTGCCTTTGTAAACTACCTGATTCATTACAGGTGGTTTCAGCAAATGGCGGTGCTCGTCAATCCACTTCTTAAAATTTATCGGTCTGGTTATCATAACACGGTTTTGTAAGTAATATTAGAAATTAAATGAGCAGTCCATGGCCTCGCTCGTTACCATTCCCTTTTCGCGGTAAACCTCATGATAACGGTTGTTCTGCAGGGCATATTTTACCACGGTCTTGTCTTCGGGGTACACCAAAAAATATTCCTTAACGCCGTAGCGTTCGTAAATATCGAATTTGCGTTTGGTGTCGTTAAAGGCGTTGGAAGGCGATACGAGTTCAAAGACCACGTCGGGCGCTTCAGTAATTTTGCCATCCACAATTATATGCAGCCGTTCAGTGCTTATAAAAAGTATATCCGGCTGAACCACGTACTCTCCCAAAACAACATCCATTGGAGCACAAACGGACTGCCCTTTACCGTTGGCATGTAAGGCCTGTAGAATTTTGAAATAGAGATTACCTGACAGGAACTGATGACCATAATCTGGCGTGGGTTCGCGCACAATTTCCCCGTCTATCAGCTCTACATTCACCTCGTTAAGCTGCATAAATTCGGCGGGGGTCACCTTCTTTTTTTCTTCGGTAAGAATCATCGTTGGTGCTTTACTCAAAAATAGTAATTTTCAGCGGTATAAAATTTGGCAAAATGAATCTGGATTTAAGTGGTAAAAATGCATTTGTAGGCGGCAGCAGTAAAGGTATAGGCAAGGCGGTTGCCTTTGAACTGGCCAGGCTTGGTGCCAATGTTACCATGGTAGGGCGCGATGAACAAGCCCTGATGCAAAACCTGATTGATTTAAGTTTTATTGCCAACAGCGAGCAACGATTTGATTATATAGCTGTTGATTTCAGTAATGCCGATAAAGTGCGCGCTGCCGTAGAGCGACACATGAAGAAAAACGCCCGTACGTACCATATTCTGGTTAATAATACCGGGGGACCTGCAGCCGGCCGTGTGCAGGACGCCAAAGAAGATGAGTTTGTAAAAGCCTTTGAACAGCATCTGCTGGTTAATCATGCGCTTACTACCATGTTTATGGAAGGCATGAAACAAAGCGGTTACGGAAGAATAGTAAATGTTATTTCAACTTCGGTAAAACAACCGCTGGCCAATTTAGGAGTAAGCAATACCATACGCGGAGCAGTGGCTAACTGGGCTAAAACCATGGCCAATGAACTGGGCGAGTTTGGTATTACCGTAAATAATGTGTTACCCGGCGCTACCGAAACCGACCGGCATTTTGCGCTGATAAATGCCAAAGCTGAAAAGACCGGACAAAGCAAAGAAGCCATTGAAGCCGATATGTTGCGAACCATTCCTTTAAAGCGTTTTGGGAAACCCGAGGAGGTAGCGAATGCGGTTGCCTTTTTGTGTTCGCCTGCCGCGGCTTACATTAATGGCATTAATGTGCCGGTTGACGGAGGCAGAACGGCAAGCTTATAAGTTATGCAGCTGCGCATTAACGACGGCACCTTACAATTTGAACCCCACTTTTTTAGCGAACAGGAAGCGGCCCTGCTTTTTGAACAACTGCGCACGCAGGTAAAATGGAAGGAAGAAACCATCACCATTTTCGGGAAGGAGGTGATGCAACCGCGTTTGGTGGCCTGGTATGGCGATGCGGGGAAGGTATACACCTATTCAGGGAGAACCAATACGCCGGAATCCTGGAATGAACCCTTGCAAATAATAAAAGAGAAGGTGGAAGCTTACAGTAAACAAACGTTTAACAGTTGCCTTTGCAATTTGTACCGAGATGGTAATGATAGCATGGGCTGGCACAGCGATGACGAGCCTGAGCTGGGCCGCCACCCTGTAATTGCCTCCGTTAATTTAGGTGCCACCCGCACGTTTAAATTGCAACACAAGCAGCACAAGGCTCAAAAATTGAGTATTGAGTTAAGCAACGGCAGTTTGCTGGTAATGGGCGGCACGTTGCAACATTACTGGAAACACAGCGTGCCCAAAACGGCAAGGCCTGTAGGTGAGCGTATCAATCTTACCTTCCGCTATATCTTGTAATCACGGCCTTTGTTGCAGGGCCGCCAGCAGAAGGGGTTTTAGTTTGTCGTAATTTTCTAAGGCTTTATCGGGTGTAATGGCGCCACCATGCTGAACGGCCGTAACGCGACCTTGCCGGCTAACGATCATATTGGTGGGATAAGGTAAAATGCGAAAAGTATCGGCCAGGGCTTTAGCGTTGGGGATAACCTGGTAGGCCAACTGGTGGGTTAGTAAAAAGGTATCAAGCTTTTCTTTTTTATCCCAGGCAAAGGACAGGAACACCACCCCGCTATCGGCAAATTCGGTAGCCAGTTTGTTGAGTGAGGGGAATTCGGTTAGGCAGGGTTTACACATGGTAAACCAGAAATTGAGCACTACTACTTTACCTAACAGACTATCGGTATTAATGATAGCGCCTTGTTGGGTGGTGGCGGTGATAGCGGGAATTTTGCAGCCAACCACCGAGTTTACATAGGTTTCTACGCAGTATTCACGTTCGGCTGGCTCTTCGTGGAACCAATCGGCTATGTCCACCAGTTCCTTCTGAAAGCAGTTTTGCTGTGTGTAAGCGGGAAGCCCGCAGACTGTTAAAAGCAATAGTAAACAGAGGCGCATATTGTTATTTTAGCTTACTGTATAAACGAAGATAAATTGGAAAAATTATTAAACTATATAAACGGCGAATTAAAAGTGCCTGCCAGTGGTTCTTATATAGATAATTACGAACCTGCTACAGGTAAGGTATACTCGCTGGTGCCGGATAGTGAAGCGACGGATGTACAAGAGGCGGTAGAAGCGGCGAAAGCTGCCTTCCCGACTTGGAGCACGATGGCCCATGAGCAGCGCATGCTGTTATTGCTGCGTGTTGCTGATGGTATTGAAAAGCGTATGGAGGAATTTGTAGCGGCGGAAAGCAAGGACAACGGTAAGCCTTTGAAGCTGGCGCGTGCAGTTGATATACCAAGGGCGGTTTCCAACTTCCGTTTTTTTGCTACGGCCCTACAGCATTTTGCCAGCGAGAGCCACCACATGCCGGGGGTGGCGGTAAACTATACCCTGCGCCAGCCCATAGGTGTGGTAGGTTGTATCTCTCCCTGGAATTTGCCCATCTATTTGTTCAGCTGGAAAATTGCACCGGCACTGGCTACAGGCAACTGCGTAGTGGCCAAACCGAGTGAGATAACACCGTATACAGCGTACCTGCTGTCGAAGGTTTGTATAGAGGCCGGACTGCCGAAAGGTGTGCTGAACATTGTGCATGGTTTAGGCGGAAAAGCCGGACAAGCTATTATTGAGCATCCGGAGATAAAGGCCATTTCCTTTACAGGTGGTACAGAAACAGGCAAGCGCATTGCTGCAACAGCAGCGCCGATGTTTAAGAAGTTGTCGCTGGAATTAGGAGGCAAGAATCCGACCGTAGTTTTTGCTGATTGCGACTTTGATGAAACCGTAAAACAAACCGTGACAGCCTCCTTTGCCAACCAGGGCGAGATTTGCCTTTGCGGCTCGCGGATATTTGTGGAACGAAGCATTTACGAAAAATATAAGGCTGCTTTTGTTGAACGGGTGAAGGCTTTGAAAGTGGGTGACCCGAATGAGGACAGCAGCAACCTGGGTGCCATTGTTTCATTAGCGCATAAGCAGAAGGTGTTAAGCTATGTGCAGTTGGCAAAAGAAGAAGGGGGCACCGTATTGTGTGGTGGCGAAGAAGTAAAAGGCAGCGGCCGGTGTGAAGGGGGCTACTTCATTGCACCTACTGTAATTGAAGGATTGCATTACCAATGCCGTACGCAGCAGGAAGAAATATTTGGTCCGGTGGTTACGCTCACACCTTTTGATACAGAAGAAGAGGCATTAGCTATGACTAACAGCGTTAAGTATGGCCTGGCTTCGTCGGTATGGACCAGCGATTTAAAGCGTGCGCACCGTGTGGCAGAGAAAATTGAAGCAGG
Source organism: Chitinophagales bacterium (assembly GCA_046329495.1). GTDB lineage: Bacteria > Bacteroidota > Bacteroidia > Chitinophagales > LD1 > Bog-950. Next base: position 507,620 of record JAXLUO010000001.1, read on the forward strand.
TATAGTCTGGATTAATTGCTGGCTACTGCGCGATTTGCGCACACCTTTTGGCGGTGTAAAGGCCAGCGGTGTTGGCCGCGAAGGCGGGTGGGAAGCTATGCGCTTTTTTACCGAAGCCAAAAACGTTTGTATAAAATCGTAAATGCGATAAACTAAAAAAGAAAAGCCCCAAGGTAACCACGGGGCTTTTTCTATTTAAAAACAATAACAGACTAGTTCGTTGTATTGAGTATATTAAAGATGGCGCGCATATCCGGTTCCAGCACTACTTCGATACGGCGGTTTTTGCTACGGCCATCGGGCGTTGTGTTATCGCTAACAGGAGCATACTTGCTGCGACCCATAGGGGTAACGCGTAGGGGGTCTACTTTATAATCATCTACCATTAACTTGGTAACGCTGCTGGCGCGCATTACGCTTAAATCCCAGTTGCTGTTTATTGGGCCGGAAGTGCTGCTTACATAAGGAATGCTATCGGTATGCCCTTCAATGGCGATATTGATATCGCTTTGCTTGTTCAACACTTCAGCAATTTTTTTCAGTGCATCCTTACCGCGTTCTTCCACCACATAGCTGCCGGTTTTAAATAACAGCTTATCGCTAAGGGCAACATATACCTTACCGTCTTTTTCATAGACAGTTAAATCGCCGGAGCCGAAACCGGTAAGTGCAGCCAGCATTTTTTGTTTTAAAGCCTGCACAGCAGAATCTTTACGCGCAATCAGCGATTCAAGCTCGCGTACCTTTGCATCGCGGTCGTTAAGGGCTGCGCTCAGCTTATTCAGTTCAGCAGCCTTTTCCATCAGTTCCTTTTCCTTCTGGGCCAGGTCCTTCATTAGCTTGTCTTTTTCGGCTGCCGAAGAATTGGTAAGCTTGTCCAATTGCTCCTTTACCCGTTCGCAAATAGCATCACTCTGATCCTTCAGGTCCTTCGCCTTTTTTAGTTTTTCATCCAGCGAGGCATTGCTGTCCTTTAACTTTTCAATTTCATCCTTTAAGCCTGCAATCTGCTTATTCAGGTCATCGATAGTGCCGTTGGCCTGATTAAGTTTATCGTTACAGTCGTCGCGTTCGGCACGCATTTTATCGGCCATAGCAACCTGTTCATCATATTTTTTCTTTAAAACCAGGCAACTGCTTTGGCTAAGCACAAAAGCAATAGCTACTGACCACAAAAGACACTTCTTCATGTTAAACTATTTGCCGCTAAATTACCCCATGCTGCAACCCTATGCGGACGAAACTCAACTATGCATTTGTGGGTAGTATAGTTTAGTGCACAAAACCATTTTATAAATGCCTGAAAAAGAAAGCGTTTTAAAAAAATTGGGCAGCGGTAATCAACTATAGGAAAAAATAACCCTCGGTTAACCTGATTTAAGGTCAAACTATTATATTTGGAAACACACTTAAAACCTGTGCACTTGCGTAAACTTTACCTTTTACTGCTTTCTTTTTGTTCGCTGAGCGGCTATAGCCAGTTGATGTATAACAACGGTGCCGATGTAGCAGTTACCGGTGGTGGTGTAATGTATGTGGATGGTGCTGTAGAAAATGCAGCCGGAGGTTTGTTCAGCAATGCAGGACAAACAACCGTTAAGGGTTATTTCAGGAATGGTAGCCTGGCAACAGGCGGTGGCACCAACGGCGAATACATTGTACACGGCGATTGGGAAAACAACCAAACTTTTACTGCCGATCAAAGCATAGTGCGCCTGCGTGGCAATGCGCAGTTAATTACAGGTAGCAGCGTAACCACGTTTTATGACCTTTCGCTGGAGGGGGGTAACTCGGTAAAAACGCAAACACTGGATGCGTTTACTGCGCATCGTCTGGACTTTAATAATGCTGAATTAGCTACGGCAGGAAATTTAATGACGGTTACAAACCCTTCGTTTGCTTCGGTTACCCGGCAGGGTGGTTTTGTAAGCAGCACCGGCGCAGGCCGCTTTGTTCGTTATACGAACTCTACTAATTCTTATTTATTTCCTACCGGTTGGAACGACAATGGCACTATTTGGTATCGTCCGGTTGATATGGCCCCAACCGTTGCCGACGCGCAGAACTTTGCCGTACGCATGGGCTTTGGCGATGCTACTGCAGAGGGGTATGATATTTCGCAAAAGGCAGGTAACGTAACTGCGGTGAATAATAAGTTCTTTCACCTGATTAAGCAGTATGGTTCTGTGGAGCCGGCTGATTTATCCATCTACTACTTTCCGCAACAGGATAGCCTTTGGAATTCAATCGGCCGTTGGCAGATAGTGCCGGAATGGCAGGATTTAACCAATGTTACCGTTACCAATAGCGGTACCATGTTCCGCAATACCCGTAAGTTGTGGGCAGATAACGGGCAGGAGCCGCATGTGCTGATCAATGCCAAGGAGATAACCAATCTGTACAACTTCCCGAACGTGTTTTCGCCTAACAATGATGGCACGAACGATCTGTTTGGCATTATAAACCAATTAGGCCTGGTAGAATTGGAAGATTTGAAAGTATATAACCGCTGGGGCGAACCAGTGTTTGACAGCGAGCGCGACGGCGCAAAGGATTGGAATGGTTTTTACCAGGGCAAATTACAGCCTATGGGTAATTACGTTTACATGGCCAGTGTAAAAATACTGGCTACCGGTGCTATACAGCCGGCAAAGGGTAATCTGTCGTTATTGTGGTAATTATAAGCGAGCATAAGGCATGAAAAAACTATACACCATCGTACTGCTTAACCTGCTTGTGGTAGGTGTATTTGCGCAGGACGTGCACTTTTCGCAGGTGTTTAATGCGCCGCTTTGGCTAAATCCCGCGCTAACAGGCTTTACACCGGGAGTAGCGCGTGTAGGGGCCACATATCGTAATCAGTGGGCTTCGGCTACCGGCAGCAATGGTTTCTTTAAGGCCCCGTTTATGACTACCGCGCTTGCGGCAGACATGCCTATTAAGATTAATAATGATGCGATAGGGGTTGGCTTATTTTTAGCTAATGACCAGCAGGGTGCGGGCACTTTTAACGGTGTTATTGCCATGGCATCGGTATCGTATATCAAAGCATTAGGCAAAAAATCGAATCACCGGTTATCGGCCGGTTTCCAGGCAGGGTATACGTTTCAAAGCATTAAAACGCAGGACTTTCAATTCGCCAACCAGTTTCAGGATAACCAGTTTGTAAGCACCATGCCAAACAACGAGTTGATTGGCCGTAATAGTGTGGGCTATCTGAACCTGAATGCGGGCATGTTTTGGTACAGCAAGCTAACCGATATTATCGGCATGTATGCCGGTGCCAGCGTTTACAATGTTACGCTGCCTAAGTATGATATTCTTGAAAATCAAAACAAGCGCTTATACTGGCGCTGGAATGTACACAGCGGCCTGGATATTACCATCAACAAGAAAATGCACATTCTGCCTTCGGGTATGTTTACCCGCCAGGGTGTTAACGACCAGTTGAACGTTGGCTTAGGCTTTGGCTACGACTTTAAAGACAACCGCGGCGATGATAACAGTTCGGTTACGTTTGGTATTTATAACCGTATACACAACATGACCACCGGTGTTACCACCGATGCCATTATACCGTATGCAGGATTTGTAATTGCGGGTTTTAAAATAGGTGTAAGTTATGATGCTACTATCAGCAAGTTGAAGAGCGCAGGCAGTGGTGTTGGAGCCCTTGAATTACACCTGGGTTATACGATAAAGCGTAAAGATTACAGTTACTACCGCTCGGTGGTTTGCCCGCGTTTCTAATAAGGTTTTCTATTCAGCCATTTTAGTTGTTGGCTCCAATAATTTTGTTTGGAAAGACTTATTTTATTCAATAATGCCGCTATGGTTTTTACTTTGCGACGCAACCGGGCATCTTGTAAGTAGTATTGCTTTAAAGCGTTTACGCCCTCCTCAGTCATCAATAAGCCAACCAGTTCGCAACGATCTTCCTCGGCAGCCGTGGTGCTGTAGTTATTCATAAAGCCCTTTTTAGGGTGGGTAAATGAATACCAATCAATAGTGGGGTCGGCATAGGCCATGGTACCGGCGCCAAGGTATTTACGGCAGATGCCATTAGCGAGTTTCCATTTAGGCCAGCGGTGATACATATCGTGCCATAAGGCGTATTCGGCATAATGGTGTAGCTCGTGATGCATTACATGGTTGAGGTAAGCGGGATTTTGCAGGCCGTATGAGCCATCAATTTCAAGGTATAAAGTTTGTGTGGAAACATCGGGAATGGCGGTGCGGGCTTGTGTGTTTAATTGCAATTTAGAGCAGAGCACAATTTGTTTTATGCCTAAGTGTGCCACATAAGCAGTTGGATATTTGTTGTACTCGGATTGAAGCAATTGTGTATACGCATTTATTTGTTGTGTATCAGCCGGCACCCGATAGGTGATATTATACATGCCCGGAGGCATAAGTGTATCAGTAAGAACGGGCACACCGGATATCATGATAGGCGGTGTACCGGGATGTAGAGGTTTGGCACCGAGCCAAAGTGTGCTGCAAAGGCAAAAGACTAATAGCAGGTTAATGCGCATACGCATAGATACCTGTTTCGGATTTTTCTGTTGGTTTAAATTGCATGGTGGTACTAAAATACAGCACATATTAGATGGGCGCTTTTTCATTTATCGTTCATTAACCAGTATGTTTGGTATCTGATAGCTATACATTGAGAAAGCAGGATTCGCTGTTGTTTTTGATTCAAAGTTTAACGCCGAATGAACGGCGTTATTTTAAGCTGTACAGCAATATACAACCCGGCGACAAAAATTATCTGCAATTGTTTGATGCGCTGGAAAATAAAGAGCGCTACGATGCTGCTGAACTTAGCAAGGAGCTTAAACGAACCAAGCGGCAAATTACCGATGACAAATACTACCTGACAAAGAACCTGTTGCAGAGTTTACGGAACTATGATAGTGAATCGACGCAACTGATGCAGTTGATGAACGACCGGGAAAACGTCCGCATTTTGTTTAGGCGGAGGTGTTTTGATCTGGCACTTGACTTTGCCGACAAGGCCCTGGAACGTGCTACTTACCTGGAGGCCTTTGAAATAGTGGATGACTTGTTGATGCTGCATAGCCGTTGCCAGATAGTAATGTCGCGCTATGCGCGGGACTTAAACATTGCCAAACTGCGCCAAAAAAATAATGAACGCCTGCAGGAGTTGTTTGCCATGCTTGAGCTTTCGAATGAAGCGCGCAAACTAAGCGGACAAGGCGCTAAGCCGGCCATGTTTGATAAACTCTTAAAGAATCCGCTATTAAAGGGTGATGTTAACGACCTTTTGAGTCTTCGTTCGAAACTGCTGTATTACGAGGTGTTTTTGTGTTATCACCAATGCTGTTTTAATCAGCAGGCCGTGGTGCAGGTTAACCGCGATGAGCGATCGCTTTTTGATCAGCATCCGGCATTAAAGGTTATTTCGCCGGTAGGTTATGTAGGCAATGGATTGCGGCTGGGCAGCTCGGAAGTATGGTTGGGCAACTATGAGGCTGCTATTGCTGTGTTAGAACAAGTTGAAAATGATTTACAGGCGGGCGAGTTGGATTTAAGTCCGCAACAGTTGTTATCCATGCAATTTAATGCAGGCATGTTTAAGCTTTGGCCACTACGGCACTTGCGGCGTTATGCGGAGGTTTTAAAGTTAAGCGATGTGTTAGAAGCACAAGTTGCCCACCGCAGCGACCCGGATAGATATAATGTACTTTTTGAACACACCTTGACCCTATTGCTGGCCGGTAGGGCTGCAGAAGCGGCGGATAAGCTGGAGGGATTAAAACGCTTTAAGGCCGAAGTACGATCGGATATGCAGCCGTATGCCCAAATGATGAGCGTGATGATACAACTGGATTTGGGCAACTACCGGTTAATGCCGCACCTGATTAAAACAACACGATGGTGGTTGAAAAAGCAAGGTGTGAAGTACGAGGAGTTCAGCACATTTTTAACCCATGCCGCAGCGCTTGCAGGTAAGGCTTTAAACCGCAAACCCGACTGGAGCAAGATGTTGGAGGCCGAACAGGCAGGAAAGTTTGCCACTATGAATAAGCTAATACAGTTTAACCTTTGGTTAAGCCGGGTTAGCAAGCGCCGTTAAATAGCGCACTTTATCACTCCAGCTTTATCTCTTCATCGTTATCATCGAAGAACTTGTAATCGGTGATTCCAAAATCTTCATTCGTAACAATGCTGATCCAGCGTTTGTATTTCATAAACCAGCGCATACGTAACGAAGGGAAACCCTTACGCAGGTAAGCACCGATAATTGGATGGCAGTAAAGCTTGAGCTTTTTATGCGTGTTGAGCAGATGATCCAGATCGCTCTCCATTTCATCAATCAACAACAAGGAGGCATTGATTTGGCCGGTACCACCGCAAGTAGGGCAGGCTTCGGTAGTGCTGATATTAATTTCGGGGCGCACACGCTCACGGGTGATCTGCATCAGATTAAACTTACTGAGCGGAAGGATAGTGTGTGTAGCGCGGTCGAGGTCCATAAACTCCTTCATCTTGTTCTGAAGGATCTTTTTGTTCTCGGGATTCTTCATGTCAATGAAGTCGATCACCACAATACCACCCATATCGCGCAATCGCAACTGGCGGGCAATTTCTTCTGCTGCTTCGGTATTTACCTTTAGTGCATTGCTTTCCTGGTCGCCTTCCATAGTGCTGCGGTGGCCACTGTTGACGTCGATAACGTGCATGGCTTCGGTTTTTTCCAATATCAGGTAGCAACCATTTTGCATGTTAACAGTTTTACCGAAGCCGGCTTTTACCTGGCGGGTAATACCAAACTGATCATAGATAGGCACCTTACCCTGATAGCGTTGCACGATGTCCTTTTTATCGGGAGCAATACGAGCCAGATAGCCCTCGATGTCCTTAGCAACTGTAACATCATCGGTAACAATCTTATGAAACTCTGCGCTCAACAAATCGCGCAGAATACTTTGTGTTTTATCCAACTCGCTAAGCACCTTGGTTACAGGCTGGGCGTGTTTCAGGTTACGCATCATTTGCTGCCACTTCTCCTGCAGGGCAAGTAAATCCTGGTGCAGTTCAGCAGCGCCTTTGCCCGCAGCAACCGTGCGTACTATTACACCGAAGTTGCGCGGCTTTAAACTTTCAACCAATACTTTTAAGCGCTTGCGCTCTTCGGCACTGTCAATTTTTTTCGAAACGCCCACCGTATCATTGAACGGCGTAAGCACCAGATAACGACCTGCCAAAGATATTTCGCAGGTTAAGCGGGGGCCTTTGGTGCTGATGGGTTCTTTTAATATTTGAACGAGGATGCTGTTTTTGTTGGTAAGCACCTCTTTAACATTCCCGGTTTTTACAATCTGCTTCTGAATTTCGAAGTTGTTGAGCATCTGCTCGGGGCTTACGTTGCCGGCAATGCAGTTACCGGTAAACTTCATCAGCGAGCGGATATCAGGGCTAAGGTCAGTATAATGCAGAAAGGCATCCTTCTCGTGCCCTACATCAACAAAGGCGGCATTTAAGCCGGGCATTACCTTTTTTATTTTACCAAGATAAACATCGCCTACGTTAAACTGGTTGTTCAGCCTTTCCTGGTGTAGTTCCACCAGGCGCTTATCTTCCAGCAAGGCGATATCTACACCATGGGCGTTGGAATGAATTATTAGTTCTTTAACCACACAAATAGTTTAGAGGTCCCCGTTGGAGGACCTGTTTGGAATCAAGTAAGGTAAACCCGAAGTAGGAAAGGAAAGGAGGAAAAGAAATAGCGCCGGAAGGAAATACCGGCGCTATCAGGTATTACTTCTTCTTATGACGGTTTTTTCTCAGTCTCTTTTTGCGCTTGTGTGTCGCAATCTTATGACGCTTTCTCTTTTTTCCGCAAGGCATGGCTCTTGTTTTAGTTTATGTTTATTGAATTCTTTGTTTCTTAAGCTCGTCAATATGAGCGTTTATGGCTTTTTTGGCCTCCGGCTCCTTTACTACGGCCACGCAGCGGGTTAGCGCTTCAATGGCTTTTTCGGTATTTCCCATTCCTTCGTACGCTTGTGCCATCATTAGCAGGGCGTCAGGATTTTGGGGCGACAAATATAGAACTTTTTCGCAACGAGCAATGGTTTTATCAAATTGACCTGAAACCAGGCCAAAACGGGCCAACATTAGCTGTGCATCGATGTTGGTTGAATCTTTAGCCACCATATCGCGCAGGATTGTAACCCCCTGCATAGGATTGCTGCCGCCTTCGATATAGGCTTCGGCGAGGCGGAGCTTAATTTCGTTGTTTGCGGGATCGAGGTTAGAGGCCTGTTCGTAACAGTGGATGGCATTGTCGGTTAGATAATGCAATGCTTTCTCGTCAGGGGCTGTTTGCAATAGCATGGCATTGTAATCGCCTGCGGCTACCCAGGTTTTAGCGGTATTGGATTGCTCGGCGCCTTTTACCAGGTAATAAGCTGCAGCGATAGGTTTATCCAGCTTTTTGTATTCTTCGGCCAGTTCGTTAAAGGAATTAATATCCTTCAGTTTTTTAACCTTATCCTTTACTTCAGCATCGGTTGTTTGTGCCTCTAAATCAGTTATATAGGCTTCAATATCAAGCTTTTCTACACTCATTTGCGCCTGCATACCTCCGCCGGACATCGGGCCTTGTACACCGGGCTTAGCCTCGGGCGCCTTATGGGTTGGAGCAAAGAGGTAAATGCCTGCCCCGATGAGGGCACAAACTGCAATTACAATAATTTGATTGCGTGACATGCGGCGCGAAAATAACAATCCTTTTTTCCCCTGGGGCAACGGATAATAAGGCAGCCCTAAAAACACGAAATTCTTACTCAGCCCTATAATTTTGAAGCACTTACAGTATATACGTAAATGTCATATAAAAGGATTTAAGTTGCATGGGTCCTTGATTTTGGCAGAAAAAAGCCCGGAGAGGGTAGCTCCGGGCTTAAAATTTTGTTAGGGAGGAAGGGTTATTTTGCTTCTTCGGGTTTGCGGCCTTTTTTAACGGCATCCACAAAAGTTTTTGCCGGTTTAAATGCCGGGATGTAATGTTCCGGAATCACAATCGCTTCGTTGCGTTTTATGATACGACCGATCTTTTTTGCTCTCTTTTTTGTGATAAAGCTCCCAAAACCTCTTACGTAAACGTTCTCACCCGCTTTAAGCGAATTCTTTACCTCGCGAAAAAAGGCTTCCAGGGCAACCAGCACATCTACTTTGGGAACACCGGTCAGGTCGGCTACCTTTGTAACAATGTCGGCTTTTCTCATAATGGTTAATTTTAAACTTAAAAAATGTGGTTCAGTGCAATACGATGGTTTTCATAAATATAGAAAATATTCCAGAAAACAAAATATGTGCCGTAATTCCGAACCGGTATTTATCCTCTTTGCTGAGTTAAAATAAGATATGAATAATGATTTTTCCGGTTTTTTATTACACTGGAACAGAAACGTTAATAACCGGCAGATGCCCTGGAAAGGGGAAAAGGACCCCTACCTGGTATGGCTATCAGAGATCATACTGCAGCAAACAAGAGTAGAACAGGGTTTGCCGTACTATCTGAGGTTTAAGAAAAAGTATCCGGATGTTAAGAAACTTGCTGATGCACCGGAGGATGAGGTAATGAAATTGTGGCAAGGCCTGGGCTATTATTCGCGTGCCCGCAACCTGCATACCACAGCAAAATACATTGCATATGTGTTAAAAGGCCGGTTTCCTGACAACTTTCATGCTATTAAAACACTGAAAGGAGTGGGTGATTATACCGCTGCTGCTATAGCATCTTTTGTATTCGGCGAGGCAAAAGCCGTAGTAGATGGCAATGTTATCAGAGTATTAGCCCGCGTGTTTGGGATTAGCACCGCCTGGGATACCACGGCGGGCAAAAAACTATTTACCGCACTGGCTACTGAACAGTTACCGGCTAAACAAGCCGGTGAGTATAATCAGGCCATTATGGACTTTGGGGCCATTGTTTGTACTCCGCAAAACCCTGATTGCCCTGATTGTGTGTTGCAGACTTTGTGCATAGCCTATAAAGGCAACCTGGTAGAGGAATTACCGGTACGTGCCAAGCGAACCAAAATCAGGGAGCGCTACTTTACTTATTTGCTGGTAACCGACGGCAAACAACTTTTGGTTCAAAAACGCCAGGGAAACGATATTTGGAAAAACTTGTATCAATTGCCGTTGTTAGAGGGAGAAACGAAATTTGCAGCTGTTACCAAAGCTGCAATGCGTAAGTTGTTGGGCACGGACGATTTTAAGGTACAAACCGATGAATACACGGAAGTGCAACTGCTTTCGCATCAAAAAATTCACTTCCGGTTTATAACACTACGCTGCAAAAGTATCACTAATGTAAAAAAGGATGAATTTCAGCCTGTTGAATTTAAAAAATTGAAATCGTTTGCCTTTCCGCGAACTATTCATTTGTTTTTGCATCGAAAGTCGCTACTTTAGGTATATAATTGCAGCCCGCGAAAGCGTGACACATTTCTCAAAAAACAGTAAGAACAAGCAATCATGGTTAACAAAGTAATATTGATAGGCCGATTAGGTAAAGACCCGGTAGTAAAGCACTTTCAGAACGACAGCGCCATTGCCGAATTTTCTTTAGCAACTACCGAATCGTATCGCGACAAAGAAGGTAAGTGGAATGATATTACCGATTGGCACAACATAAAACTGCCTAACAAATACATGGCAGAGCGTGCAGAAAAATACCTGAAGAAGGGTAGCAGCATCTACGTTGAAGGCAAAATACGCACGCGTTCGTACGACGATAAGGATGGCAACAAGCGCTATGTAACCGAAATTATAGCTGAGACATTCCGTATGCTGGACAAGCGTGGTGATGGCGGCTCGGATAGCAACAGCGGCGGTGGCTACAGCTCTTCAAATTCTTCGTCAGGCATGAGCGAAAGCTCGTCGCAGTCAAACAGCCAGATTGATGACGATCTTCCGTTTTAGTAGTAACGGAAGTTTTAGCGGAATAAATTTTCTGTACGTTGGACAGTAGCCCCTTACCCCTGTTTATTTTATTGCAGTCGCTGGTGAACCCGCCAACTACCGCAGTGATAATTGCGAATGTAATTGTACTGGTACTTATCTTTTGCTCGGCGCTGATGAGTGCCAGCGAAGTGGCTTTCTTTTCGCTTACACGCCCGGAGGTAGATGCCTTGCATGAAAGCGATAACACTGCCGACCAGCGCATAGCAGCCTTGCTGGAGAAACCACGTTACCTTCTTTCAACCATGCTGGTGTCAAACAACCTGGCCAACATTGGGGTGGTTATCATTTCGTATTTTATTACACGCGAGATGTTCAACTTCCACGACATCGCTATTGGCGGTTTTGTAATACATGACTACGCCATTGAGTTTTTGTGGAACGTTATTATCGTTACTTTCTTCCTGGTATTATTCGGCGAGGCTACCCCTAAAGTATATGCTACCCACAACAAGCTAAAGATTGCACGTTTAATGGTGGGTGTGTTTCAGGTATTAGTGCGCGTGTTGGCACCGGTTAATTATTTGTTGGTGAATAGCACAAAGGGTTTGGAGAAGCGCCTGAAACGCCACAATACTGAAATTGACCGCGACGAGATAAACAAGGCCATTGAAATTACAGTTGAAAAGAAGGAAAGCAAGCAGGACGCAAGATTATTGAAGGGTATTGTGCATTTTGGCAATACTACCGTAAAGCAGGTTATGCGTCCGCGCACGGAAGTGGCTGCTCTTGACTACGACCTAAACTTTACCGAGGTAATGGAGAAAGTAAAGGAGTTGGGCTATTCGCGCTTTCCGGTTTACAAGGAAACGCTGGATAGCATAGCCGGTGTGTTGAATGTAAAGGATTTGCTGGAGCACCTGAACCAGGATGAAACTTTTGGCTGGCAGAGTTTGATACGCAAGCCGTTTTTTGTGCCCGAGAACAAAATGATTGATGACCTGCTGCGCGAAATACAGGCTAACCGTAAACACCTGGCGATTGTGGTAGATGAGTACGGCGGCACCAGCGGGATAATTACATTGGAAGATATTATTGAAGAAGTAGTAGGTGATATTAAAGATGAGTTTGACGAAAACACAGACGGTGATTTTAAAAAGCTGGACGATCGCAATTTTATTTTTGAAGGAAAAACATCTATGAACGATGTGTGCCGCCTGATGGAGGTTGACCCCAGCGCTTTTGATGAAGCCAGGGGCGAGGCAGAAACACTTGGCGGATTGATCCTTGAATTAACAGGCCGCATTCCGCGCAACGGTTTCGAAGTGCGTTCGGGCCATTATAAATTCACCATACTAAATGTGGCTAATAACCGTATTGAGCGGGTTAAAGTAACCAATGAAGCACCTTAAGTTTTTACCGCTTATTGCAGTTATTGCTTTGCTGCTGATTGGCTGCGGCAACCATGATTATACGCCGAAGCCTAAGGCCTATCCGCGTATTGCTTTTCCTGAGCGCAAGTATGAGTTATACGACCCTGCTAATTGCCCGTTTAGATTTGAAAAACCTGTTTACAGCGAAGTGGTTTTAGACACCATGTACCAAGGCCATAAGATTGATGAGCGTTGCTGGATAAATCTGGTATTCCCTCCATTTAACGGCACTGTAAATATTACGTACAAGGATATTGACGATACAACCAATATTGCGCGGCTGATAGAGGATGCGCACACGCTTTCGTACAAGCACACAAAAAAGGCTGATTACATTGATGAGATACGCATAGCAAACGAGCATGGCGTAGGAGGATTGCTTTATGAAGTTAGCGGCGATGCGGCCAGCAACCTGCAATTCTTTTTAACGGACAGTTCGAAACATTTTATCCGCGGGGCGGTGTATTTCTATAATCCGCCGAACAGCGATAGCATGGCGCCGGTACTGGCCTTTGTAAAAGAAGACCTGCACCAGATGCTGAAAACATTTGAGTGGAAATAAAAAGCCTTACTTTGAGAAGTGCTTGAGGTTGCGCACCTCTGACTCATCCAGAAAACGCCAGCGGCCACGTGCCAGGTCCTTTTTGGTAAGGCCTGCAAAAAACACACGATCCAGCTTCATTACTTCGTAGCCAAGCGCTTCGAATATGCGGCGTACAAAACGGTTTTTACCGGTATGTATTTGTATGCCAATCTCTGCTTTGTTCTTAGGGTTCGGGTAGGCTATTTCGTCTACCTCGGCAATCCCATCTTCTAACACCACACCACCTTCGGCAATTTTTTCAAAATCTTCCATCAGTAATTTCTTATCGAGAATTACGTGATAGATTTTCTGCACCTCGCTGCTTGGGTGGGTAAGCTTTTGGGCCAGTTCACCATCGTTGGTAATCAGCAGAACTCCTGTAGTGTTACGATCCAAACGGCCTACGGGATACAAGCGTGGCTTGATAGGTGTTTTCATTTGCGGATAGGCAGTACGGATAAGATCCATTACTGTTTTACGTCCGCGTTCATCGTTTACGGTAGTGATAAAGTCCTTTGGCTTGTTTAGCAGAATGTAGAACTTTTTTTCGAGGCTCAGGTTCTTGCCTTCAAATTCTACTTTATCGGTAGCAGTTACCTTGTAACCCATTTCGGTTACAACTTTGCCGTTCACTTTTACTTTTCCTTCTTTAATCAACTCATCGGCTTTGCGGCGCGAGGCGATTCCGGCATGGCTCAAGTATTTATTCAGGCGAATCTCGTTGCTTTGTACTGCATCGGGACTATAAATGCCGTCCTCTTCCTCTTCAACGCGTTCTTTTTTGCCTTTATGAAACTTCTTGGTAAAGTATTCCTTAGCTTCCTCTACAACGCCGTCGAACTTGCGTTTCTTTTTATAAGGAATGCCTGATGCTTTTTTTGCAGGTGCGAAATCGCCATCGGCTTTTTTACGGAATTTTTTTTCCGGACCACCTTCTGAAAATCCGCCCGGCTTTTTACCGAACTTTTTAGCAGGCTTGTCACCAAACTTAGAGAACGACTTCTTAGGAAACTCGCGCGCAGGTGCTTCGTCGCTACCAGCCGCTGCTTTTTTCTTTACAAACTTTTTAGGAGCACCCTCATCAAATTTTGCATACGCCTTCTTGGGCTTGCTGAATTTTTTGTCACCTTCCTTCATGTCGGTTTTCGCAACCGTCTTTTTAAAGCGGGGCTTGGAAGGCTTGTCTCCGGAATTATCAGAAAAATCTTTTCGCACGCGTCAAAGATAAACTTTCGGGCTAAAGTTGCGCTTTAAAGATTTTGAAAGCTTTACCCATACTTAGTATGCAGGTAATGAATGGTTATTTCAATTCAACTGATACAATTTCCACACGGCGTTCAACAGCAGCTGCAGGATTGTATACCGAGTTGGGTTTATCCTCGCGGTTATCGCTGATGGTTTTAGCCGCGGTTTCTTCACCAAGCGATTCGTTCTTAAGCGTTAAGGCGCCACTTGCTACATAAGGCAGCAGGATGCCATCGCGGTAATGAAAGAAATAGTTGCGTAGGGACGCTACACGGCGGTAGCCGAGTTTAATGTTGTACTCATTGAAGTTCAAGGGAGAACAATAGCCTTTGATGGTTACCTCCACCTTATTGCCTGCCTGTAAAAGATCAAGTAATTGCGAAGTGAAAGCTACCAGGTTGTAATACCCTTTATCTACCTTATCGGCAAACAGATCAGCAATCTCTTTTTCTGCCGAAGTGCGATTATCCTTTGTTACTGTTTTTGGATACTCACGTGCATACTCATTGCGCAACAACGAATAGGCCTCGTACGTTTGCCGATAATCCAGTTTGGTGGTGTCGCTAAGGGTTTTAGCATCGGGCTCATCGTTATGGAAATAAAGTGTTACCGGCAACAACTGTTTGATTTTTCGCGCGGTTTCGTCAATAAACTTCCGGGGTTCAGAGGTTGTGGTGGTTGTTAGTGCAGTAGTTACCGGAGCTGTGCCAACCGGTGTATCAATCTTTACAATTGGCGGAATAGAGTGAGGTGTATCAACCGGCACTACCAGTGCTACAATAGGTGTATCGGGCCGGTTAATTTTCCGGTTGGTTTTGTAGGCATAAATATCGTTGCAGCAGGTTTCGGCCTCAATAAAGTAACTGCCTTTGCGATTGCTGGTTAGGTAGGCTTTGGCATTATCACCACTTAACGCATAATACAAATCGTTTTGGGGCGAGTTAATTGGCTGCATCAGGTTTTGGGGCCTGCTCCAGGTGGTGTATTCTCCGGTAGTTTCAAAAATGTCGTAAGCGCCGTAGCCATAATACCAATCGCTGCTGAAGAACAGTTTCTTGTTGTTTACATCGTAAAACGGCGTTATCTCATTGCCTTGTGTATTAAGGCTTGCACCTGCATTTACGGCATGCTCATAAGTGCCGTCAGTCTTCAAACGCGCCATCCATATATCCATATTGCCAAGCCCACCAGTGCGGTCGGAAGCAAAGAAGAGTACTTCGTTGCCCTGTTTATCGTAGCCTACTACAGGCTGTGTATTGGTGGCAGAAGGGTCATTCACATGGTCGCTGAGCTTTTCGGCAGGCGTCCATTTAAAATCTTCGTAGCGGGTAACATAAATATCGCAACGGGTATGTGTGGCATCCTTCTGCTCGCATTCGGTAAAAAAGAATCGTTTACTATCAGGCGAATAAGCGCCATTACCCACGTGCAAACTTTCGTTAGCGCCGTTTGGCGTATATACCGGTGCGGGATTAGGTTGCTGATTATAAATGCGTGTTAGGTATTTCTCGTTCTTTTCATCGCCTGTTATGTTACGCAACGAAGAGAATTGAAGTTTATCGGGGAATACCGGGATGGGATTGAATTCGGACTTCGTACTGTTTACCTCCTTGCCCAGGTGTTCTATTTTAATGCTATCAACCGGTTGTTGGTGGTCGATAACCCAGGAACATGACTCCATTTCCTGTTGGGCTTTAGCACTGAAGTAGTCTTTCTTCTTGTATTTGTTCCTGAATTTTTTGAAGGCCGCCAAAGCATCCTCCGTTTTGCAT
This sequence comes from Chitinophagales bacterium, assembly GCA_046329495.1. GTDB lineage: Bacteria > Bacteroidota > Bacteroidia > Chitinophagales > LD1 > Bog-950. Next base: position 523,597 of record JAXLUO010000001.1, read on the forward strand.
TCGCAAATGCTGCGTAAAGTAAGGCCTAACCAAAATTGGGTTAAAGGGAATTGGTTGCTTTTATCGTATTTGGCCACCATACGATATGCGGCTGCGGCACCGGCATAGTCGTTAAACATGCGCGAGGCTTCGCCCAACTTGTAATATAGCTCAGGGTTCTCCGGGTCTTTTTTAGCGGCGTCCTCATAATACTGCGCGGCAGCAAAGTATTCGCCATCGGAATACTTTTTGTCGCCGGCCTTTAGTAATTGATTTACTGTTTGGGCTTGCAGCGTTGCTGGCACGACAATAGACAAAAGAAACGCCAATAAAATATGTAGAGAAGCTTTACGCATCGGCTTACAAGAATGTAGGGCATACAGCGCCCGGCTTATTAATTTTCTTTACACGGGCCAGTATATAAATTACGCTGGCTTCAAACCCACCATTGTAGCGGCTGGCAGCCGTTAGTTTGGTAAAGTTTATATCGTAGCTAAGGTTTACCTGCAGGTTATCGAAATCCATACCGGCAAATAGCCAGCCGGCATCTACCATACGGCCATAAGCACCTAAGTTAAGCGCAATGGTATGGGCAATTTTTACAGGCAGGTAGTATTTGGCATGCAGGCCAAAGTCTACTTCCTGTTTTACATCCTGGCGCTGGAACATTAGCTCAGGAACCAGATCGACCCGTTTGCTTACTTTAACTTGAGCACGTACATGTGCGGTATAGCGCAGGTTTAATTTTACGCTTTGATCGTTAAAGTAAGTTTGACTTGGCTGGCTAAGGTGTGCTACTGAAAAGCCGACAGTTACATTGGTGCGGTCGGTTTTTTTCCAGCGATAGGCAATACCCAGGTTTAAATCGAAAAAATTGAATTTGGTGCGGGTGAAATTTTCGTCTATGGCGATTGTAGGATCATAGGTATCGCCGTTCCACTGATTATCGAAATACAGTTTATTATAACTAAAACTTCGGTTTACAATGCCAAACTGAATGCCAAGTGAAAGCGCATGATGTTGCTGCTTATCCAGCGTTTTCATGTAAGCTACTGATAATGCTGCGTTAAGGGCTGTAAAGCGCGAATCGCCTGCGCGGTCGAAGAAGAAAACAAAACCACCGCCTACACGGTCGCCGTTGTTAAGCGTAACAAAATTCATTTCGGCAGAGGCTGAGAAAGTGTTAAAGCGCACAGGAACGGTAGGCCACTGATTTTTATAATTACCAACAAAACGAAAATCACCGTCGAAAAAGTTAGTGTTAGCCGGGTTTTGGTTTAAGGGGGAAAAGTTGAACTGAGAAAAGTGAATGTCCTGTGCTGAAAGGTGATTAAAAGGCAACAGACAAGAGAACACAAGCAACATACTAAGTAACCGGTAAGCTGGCGGCTGCTTAGTATCTGTTATCTGATTTCTGATGGCTATTATAGGTCTCATCATTATCTTAATAAGGTTACGTTGCCTTTCTTAAAAAATTTTTCTCCCGAAGGGCACAGGCCTTCGGCATAATAACCAAATACGGCAGGATCTAAACGCGCGCCCTTAAAGGTGCCATCCCAACCTTTACTGATATCCTTTGTTTCGAATACCTTTTGGCCCCAGCGGTCGTAAACAGCGAAGTATAAGTTAGTGAGATAATTGCCCCGCACATAAAGCACATCGTTCTTGCCATCGTTGTTAGGTGTAAATGCGTTGGGGATATAAATGTTACCTTCTGCACATGGTTTGTTCAATACTATTACTACCACCGAATCGCGTTTCTTACAGCCCTGGGTATCGGCTACTTCTACATAATAGGTATGGGTATTTGTTGGCCAAGCCAAAGGATTAGCAATTTGTGTTTCGCTAAGCGTGGGGTCTGCAGTCCATTGTATGGTAGCTACACCGCCACTAAGCGTTAAACCTAATTGTGTTGTATCACCAAAGGTGATGGTATCGGGTGTGGCAAAGGCATTTACATTAGGTATACCCGACAATACATTTATTTGAATGGATGCGGTGTTGGAGCAACCGAACTGATTGGTTGCGGTTACAGTGTATAATGTGTTTTGCGAAGGGCTAACCTGCGGGTTAGCGGTATTGCCGCCACTTAGTATAGAACTGGCCGGGGCCCATGCATAGGTAAGCTGCTGATTGGGTAGGCTGTTTGTAACACTTAAGGTTAAGGTATCGCCGGGGCATAATACATCGCTGCCCTGTAAATGGAGTGTATCCTTGGTTACATACACGGTTTGGAAGACAGTATCGGTGCAAAGCCCGTTTGAAACCAGCAACCGGTAAGTAGTTGTTTGCGTGGGAGTAGCAAAAGGATTGGATACAGTTACATCGCTTAAGGTAGCACCGGGCGACCAGAGATAAGTAGTTGCCGAATCAATAACCGGAGGAATACCTATTTGAATGCTTTGCGTGGTGCAGATGCTCAAGGCCGGAAGGCTATCGTTCCCATTATTGCCAATTACCAATACCTTTTTGGTAATCGTATCGCTGGAGTTGCAACTGCCGGGATCGCTTACTATAAGCGTGACATCGTAAACGCCGGTAAGTGTATAGGTATGCGTTGGGTTAACCTGCGTGGAGGTGGTGCTATCGCCAAAGAACCACTTGTATGCGGGCTGCAAAACCGTATCGCTTTTATTGGTAAAACTTACCGGTACATTGGTACAAGCGTTGGGGAATTGAAAGTCGGCCAAGCACAATGGTACATTCAAATCGAATTTAAAAATAGCGTTATTGCAATTGTTGCTATGGTTGGTAGGGCTTACGGCACCCGGGGTAGTAGGGAAATCGTCGTTACTGCCACAGCCCGCGCACACCGATTGATATACTATGCCCTGCTTATCAAAACGGCTGGTACCGCCATCCACGTGCTCTTCGCTGATGTTACCGCCGATAAACGTAGCATAGGTTAATGAAGAGGCGTCGTCCTTTAATACCATCAGGTAGAAATCCTGGCCATCGGTAGTGCCTTTTAATGCATTGGAGGTAACGTCAAGGCCTGTAGTGCCGCCGGTACCGCCTACAATATTATTTACGCCCTGGCTACCCCATCCGCATGAATAGACGCTGTTGCAAACGTCAACCAGGAAGGCTGTTGGCGAGATATCAGTTACACCTAAGCCACGTCCCCAGCTGGTGCTCCAGATAAGGCTATCCAGTTGTGGTGTAATTTTAGCGATGAATTGGCCGCCGTTCGGTTTGTTATAGAGTGCGTTTTTAATAAAGTTGGTTCCAGCATTATCCGCCTGGCCAAGTACAAAAACATTGTTGCCTTTGTCGAGTTCTACAAAATAGATCTGGTCGTAATCGTTATAACCTAAATAGGTAGAACTGAGAATTTGTTGCCCGTTTTTATTGATGTGTGTTACAAAACCATCCGCATCGCCACCACCGAAAGAGGATTGCAATGCACCGGAAGAAACCGGAAAATTGTTAGAACGGGTACCGCCGGCCACAAATAGGTTTTCATTATTGTCAATAGACACCGAATAGGCAGCATCATCATCCGAGCCGCCAAAGGTGGTGCTCCAAACCATGCTGGTAAGGTTGGCATCCATTTTAAATACGCAGGCATCCAATCCGCCACCAAAATTATTTTGGAAGGTGCCTGTAGAGCGCGGAAAGTTAGCTGAACGGGTGCTGGATACCACGTAGACATTGTCGGATTTATCAATGTCAATTTCACCCCGTACTTCATCGGCATAGTTGTGGCGAAGGAACCCCGGTGAACTGTAAGGCTGGCCGGCGCGATAGTTCAATCCATCGTTATCGCTGCCGCCCACATAAGTAGATGCCAATAGTTGCGAACCATCGGCGCTAATTTTAGAAATGACAATGTCGGAGCCGTGCACGTAGTGTGCGGCTATACCATCGAATACACCGGGATCGTTGCCCCCGTTGAACGTTGTATCGTAGGCTGAACTTGTAACCGGATAGTTGTTGCAATCGGTAGTGCCAAGCATATACAACTCGTCGTTACTGTTTACGATTAGGCTATGTGGAAGGTCCTGTCCGTAGCCACCAAGATAAGTAGAGTAGATGCGTTGTGTTCCTGTAGCATTGTATTTGGTAATACCGATATCATCGCCGGGATAGGTGCCGCCATTGCTGAAGGTAATGATAGGGCCGCCAACATAATTCATTATATAATGACCAATCACCAAAGGATAGCCTGCACCAAAAACCGAACCTGCGGCAAAACCGTTGCCTTTAGAATCGTAGGTGGCGGAATAGCCAAAGTTATCGGCGGTAGAACCGGAGTAGGTTGAAAATACCAGGGTGGGGTCTATAATCAGTTCTTGCTTGCTGTTATATGCACCCAGCTTAAAAGTTACGTTATTTCCGCTTATTACGAATTTGCAATCTACTATCAATCTGAGGCCATTTACTTCCTGGTAAGCAAAGGGTTGCATGTCGGTTATATCTCCAACTGTCGTCTTAATTACCAGCGCTCCTTCCTTGTTTATAAATAGGCTATCGGCACCGTTAAACTGCATTTTTACAAGTGCAGGATCAGCTCCCGGGCTTACTACATATTGATATTTTAAGCCACCACCATCGGCGTTTACCTGCAGGTTAATGCCCGGGTAAAGGCGGTTATAGTTAACCTGCTGGTAGGCTTGAACATGGCCTGCCCATTTAGAGCGATCGCTACCTATAAAGTAGTTGAAGTATTCTTTTATGGCCTGTTGGCCTTGCTGCTCTACACTTGCCGAAGCACCGGAGAAGGTGATTTTAAACGCATGCCAGTGCATGGTGTAATCGATGGTTGGCTGATAGTTTTCGAGCTTGTGGTGGTCGCCTTTAATGCGGAGAATATCACGGGTGTCGAATAAATTAAAGGTTAAGCCTTGTTTCTCGAAAAACACGGCTCCGTTCTTTAACTCTCCCTTGTACAAGATGTTTGACTCCCATTGGCCCTTGTTTTCCTTAAAGTTAATGCAGCCCATACAAGCGGCAGCTTGTATTTCCCATAAAGGCACTTGTAAGATTAGCAGTAGTAACAATATCCGGCGCATAGCGGGCTTGCGTATTAATAGCTGTCAAGTTTAGGCAAAATAAACCTTAACAAATACGCCTTACTGACTATCGCTACATGAATGTAGCAATTAAAGCACACAATAAAGAAGCCATGAAAAAGGAATTTACAAAACAAGTAACAAGTATAGCACTGGTGCTCTTCGCGTTGTTTACGCTATCGGCAAATGCACAAATGGGTGCGCCTGATCGGCAGTATTACAAAGGGCAGGGCGTAGATTTTAAGTGCACCGGGGGATTAGTACTGCCTGATAGCTCCATTATTATAACCGGTAAGTTTGCTTATGTAAACCAAACCCGGGTAAATGGTTTGGTGAAATTGTTTGCGGATGGTAGCATTGATAACTCCTTTAATGTAGGCACGGGGGCTAATGATCACGTAAACGTAATTGTTCGTCAGCCTGATGGGAAACTGCTAATTGCCGGCGACTTTACCGTGTTTAACGGAACAACCGTTAACCGCATTGCCCGATTGAATCCGGATGGTAGCATGGATGCCACTTTTTTGACCGGCACCGGTTTTAATAATTCTATTTATACCCTAAATCTGCAAGCTGATGGCAAAATTTTGGCTGGTGGTATGTTTACCACCTTTAATGGTGCCAGTGCCGGACGCATCATCCGTTTAAATTCGGACGGCACGCGCGATAATTCTTTTATCTGCGTACCGGGCGCCAGTGCTGCCGTGTATGCTATTGATCATACTATGAATGACCAATACATAGTAGCTGGCGACTTTACCAGTATAAACGGCAACAGTATAAACCGCATTGTGCGTTTGAATAGTACAGGGACGGTAGATGGATCCTTTAACCCCGGCACCGGCACTAACAGCATAATTACTTCTGCTGTTGTTTTACCTAATCAGCAAATTATTCTTGGGGGCTATTTTTCAACCTATAATGGCACCACCAGTAAGCGCATTGCACGTATAATGCCTGATGGCTTATTTGATAGTACATTTGCTGCTACTTCAGCAGGTTTTAATAACAATGTAAATGATATTGCGGTGCAGCCTGACGGAAAGATTTTAGCCGTTGGCGGGTTCACCTCTTATAATGGCACCACGCTTAACCGTATTGCACGTTTAGATAGCAATGGCGTGCGGGATGCATCATTTAAAATCGGCGCAGGAGCGGATTTAAGTCTGAACGCTGTGTTTTTGAACCCCGATGGCAAGATTTATCTGGGCGGAACATTTACTTCTATAGATTCATTTGCGCGCATCCGCATAGCACGTTTAAATCCGAACGGTACTACCGACCGCACCTTTGTATCTAAGTCGCAATTTAACGGCGCCATTTGGGCTACAGGGTTTCAATCGAACGGTTTGGCCATTGTGGCCGGCAATATGACCACACATAACAAAGTGGTGGTTGGTCGTATCGCGCGCCTTGATTTAAGCGGCGAAATGGACCCTACCTTTAACGCTGCGGGTATAGGTGCCAATGACCTTATCCGTGCCCTTTTGGTACAGCCTGATGATAAAATTGTACTGGTAGGCGACTTTACAAAATATAACAATGTAAGTTGTAACCGCATTTGCAGGCTGAATGCAGATGGCACGCTGGATGCTACATTTACCGTTGGTAGCGGTTTTAATGCATCGGCTTATAGCGTTGTGCTTCAACCAGACGGAAAGGTAATTATTGGGGGTAACTTTACTTCTTTTGCAGGAACCCCGGCCACTAGAATTGTTAGGCTGAATACAAATGGCACTATTGATGCGACTTTTAATACCGGATCAGGGTTTAATAATGCAGTGGTTAAGCTCTTATTGCAACCCGATGGAAAAGTTGTTGCGGGTGGCGCATATACCACTTTTAATAATGTTTTGGCCAATCGTATTAGTCGCTTAAATCCAAATGGCTCGGCGGACAACACCTTCAATACGTCAGCAGGATTTAATAATCACGTACAGTCATTGGCTTTGCAAACAGATGGGAAAATTGTGGTTGGAGGTTCATTTACATCGTTTAACGGCTATACAAAAACAAGGATAGCGCGTTTGAATTCAGACGGATCTCTGGACTCAACCTATGCTGCTTCAGCTAACGGAGCCGTGCTGGATTTAATGTATATTAAAGATGGAATTCTTGCAATTGGCCAGTTTGCTACTGCAAACAACATTACCCGGAACCATATTGCTTATTTTGAACAAACGGGCCGTTTGGACACGGTAACGTTTGCCTATACAAAAGGCACTACTACAGGTTATTTTATATCGATGACAAATAACACTGTTGAAAAACGCATTTTGTTAGGCGGAACAGGCAACGACTATGACGGCGCTTTGGCCATTAAACTGGCCAGGATAAATGCTGCCAACCTCGATCTTTTATGGACATCGGAAACTCTTTGCCCCGGCGCACAGTTTTATATACCAACTAAAACAACAAACAACTTAACCGCGGGCAATAGTTACAAAATACAACTTTCTGATTCAACCGGATTTTTTTCAAATCCTGTTACCGTAGGTGTTAAAACTTCTACGGCATCCATCGACTCTGTATTAATAACCATTCCGGCTATCACTCCGGAAGGCAGCAATTATCGCCTGCGTGTAATTTCAACGGCATCGGCGGATACCAGTTATTGTACCGCTCCATTTGCTATACGTACCCTTCCTTCGCCGGTTGTTACTGCTTCGGGCGCTACCTCCTTTTGTGCTGGGAGCAACGTTAGCATAACCTGCCCGGCAGCGCTTAGCTACCAATGGAACACCGGAGTTACCACAGCTTCATTAACTACCGGCAACACCGGAAGTTACGTGGTTACTGCTACTTACGCCTATGGATGCCAGGCTGTGTCGGCACCTTTGAATGTAACGGTGTATGCCGCACCGGATTCTTCGATCAGTATTGCCTCGGCTAACTTATGCGGTAATGCTGTTCAGTTACAAGCTGCTCCGGGGTTAAATTATCAATGGAGTACAGGCGCTACTACTTCTTCTATTGCAGTAAACGCAGCAGGTACTTACAGTTTGCTTTTAACCAATAGCTTCGGCTGTAAATCCGATTCTTCCATTACGGTAAACCCGTATAATCTGTCAGGAAATTTAATAGTTGCCAACGGTCCAACTTCGCTTTGCCCCGGCCAGAGTGTAATACTAACGTCACTACCGGGTTTAAGCTACTCATGGAGTAATAACCAAACCACCCAATCTATAACAGTCAGCAGTTCCGGCAATTACAAGGTAACTGTTACTGATGGTAGTTGTTCTGCCACTTCAACTATAGTTGCAGTTACGGTGAATAGCGCACCTAACAGCACAATTTCAGCCAGCACAACACAATTATGTCCGGGCAACTCGGCCCAGTTAAATGCTGTCAACGGATTGACTTATTCCTGGAGCACCGGCGCAAGCACCGCCAGCATTACCATCAATACGGCCGGCTTGTATACACTTTCAGTTACCGATAACAATGGTTGCACCGCCTCTTCGTCAAAAACAATTACAGGTGTTCCTTTGCCCAGCAACACAGTTACTGCCGGAGGCGCTACTACTATCTGTCAGGGCAATAGCCTGTTGCTTACGGCAGCGCCGGGTTTAAATTACTTGTGGAGCAACGGCGCAACATCGCAAACTATCAGCGCCAGCGCCAGCGGTAGCTATAAAGTTACCGTTACCGACATCGGCACCAATTGTTCGGCAGCGTCTAACCCGGTAAATGTTGTTGTTAAACCTGCTCCTACAGCATCTATCAGCGCAACTGCCACGGCCATTTGCCCTGCTGCGCTTACAACTTTAAGCGGACCGGCTAATATGAGCTACCACTGGAACAATGGCGCAATAACGTCATCGCTGGTTGTTGGTCCCGGAAGCTATGCATTAACTATAACCGATGGCAACAATTGCACAGCATCGGCAACACAGGTTATTACCGCATTAAACGGGCCCGATACAACCGTTATGTTATCGGGTGCTACAGAAATATGTGATGGTGAAACAGTAACGATTTCTGCCGGTTCAGGCTCAGGTTTCAGTTATAACTGGAGCAACGGTTTCGGTAGTCAAAGTATAACTGTTTCGGCAGCGGGTACTTACCGCGCCACTGTTAGCGATGCAATTACACACTGTATGGCGGTAACCTCTCCGGTAACTATAACTATTAAACCAGTGCCTGCCATCTCTTATAGTTTGCCGGCAGACCGTATTTGCAATACATCCGGCATCATTCAGCTTACAAATGCCAGTCCGGCTGGCGGTACCTTCTTCGTAAATGGTTGGGTAGCTACTGAAGTTGATCCATCGCAGTACAGTAACAGCAATGTGATTGTTACTTATGTATATGAAGCCGCAAACGGCTGTGAAGCTTACAAGGCCGACACGGTTTTTGTGGAAACCTGCACAGGTATTAATGAATTGCTAACGTCAGGAATTAATGTATATCCTAACCCTGCGCACAACTATATTGTTGTAGCTGATGAACAGCAAGCATTAACTCGTGTTGACGTAATAGATATGCTGGGCCAAACGCTGCTTACTGAAACCAGTACAACACCGCAAGGTCAGGTTAGCCTTAACATTTCGCAGTTGGCTGCAGGCAATTATTTTATTGTTACCAACAACAAGAAATTCAAATTTATAAAGGCGGAATAGCCTTGAAAGATCCTTTTTTCATGTGCAGAGAGAGGCGTCCTTGTTGACGCCTTTTTCATTTCATAATACTCAACCATTTCGGAAAATGGCGATGCCTATCGAATAAAAATGAAAATCGCCGCTAAAGGCATGGTCGGTAAATTTTACCTGTATTACCATATTTTGATAACCTTTTGGTGCCTTGCCCGCAGGGAAGGTAAAATTGGTGTATGTTTTGTAGGCGTCTTTACCTTCGGCGGCAACAAGCGAAACACCTTTCACTTTAAATGCCTTAAGTTTTTGCACCATCGCCTTATATTGTGCATCAGCTACACTTTTTACCTCCGTATTCTCGTAGCGCACCAACAAAGCGGGCAGCCTATCGTTCGGATAAATTTTAGCGATATACGTTTCGGCGGCACTATCAATGCTGAATTTGCATTTCCATGAAACCCGGCTGGTATCCTTCTTCGAAACTTCCTTTTCACCCTTTAGTTGTTCAAAGTTGGCAGGATAGCCTTCAACAAGCCTGGTTAGCTGTGTTTGAAAACTGCTTTGACCAAATGCAGTAAAAACAGAAAAAATAAAAAACAGCGCTATGTATTTCTTCATGTCGGTAAAAATAGCAAAGGCGTGGCCAATTTTTCCCGAGAAGGGGAGTACAAGTGCCCGCTTGCAGGTTTAACAAACCTTTTGTGAGTCTGACCGGTTAGCAGGGAAAAAAAATTTGGAGTTTTAAAAACATTGCCTAACATTGCATTGTTATCGCAAACGATAATTCCCGCAGGTAGTCGTTTTATTCTCTGAAAACTTTACTGTTACCGAAGTTCCGAACGCATAAAATGATTTTATAAGGCCACATTGTGCCGCCTGCGCTGAACAAATAAACTCTGGTTATTATTTAATACAACGTTTTAACAACAAACACGCCAAGCATGTACGACATTTTGCAGTTGAATGACATGATCCTGCCTGAACTTAAGGAGATTGCCGAAAAACTAAAAATTAAGGGCACCGATAAACTCGACAAACAATCCCTCATCCTTAAAATTCTTGACGCACAAGCCCTGAGCCCCGAATTACAGGCCGCTGCAGAAGAAGCTCCAAAAGAAAAGGACAAGAAGAAACCACGCGCACGGAAACCAATTGACCCGGACTTAAAGAAAAAAGGTGATAAGCCCGCAACCACCGAAGCGGAACCTGCCGAAGAGGAAGTAGAAGAAATAATACAAGCTCCCGTTAAAAAAGAAGTTGCTCCCGTTGTTGCTGAAGAACAACAACAGGAATACAACGAGAACAATAACGAAAACCGCGAACAGGAAAACCAGGGCGGTGGCCGTCAGCACGAGGATTTCCGGAAGAAAGAAATCTTTAGCGTAGAATCTGACGCTACTATTGAAGGTGAAGGTGTGCTGGAAATGATGCCCGACGGCTATGGCTTCCTGCGCTCTTCGGATTATAGCTACCTGTCTTCTCCGGATGATATTTATGTATCCCCATCACAGATCAAATTGTTCGGGTTAAAAACCGGCGATACCGTAAAGGGCTATATCCGCCCTCCAAAACAAGGCGAAAAATATTTCGCCCTGCTAAAAGTAGATACTATCAACGGCCGTTTGCCTGAAGATATCCGCGACCGTGTTTCGTTTGACTACTTAACACCCCTGTTCCCGCACGAGAAACTGAATTTATTTACCACTCCATCTAATATCACCACGCGTATTATCGACTTGTTTACACCAATAGGCAAAGGTCAACGGGGTATGATTGTGGCGCAACCTAAAACCGGTAAAACCACCATCCTAAAGGAAATAGCCAATGCTATTGCTACTAATCACCCTGAAGTGTATTTAATTGTGTTGCTGATTGACGAACGTCCGGAGGAAGTTACCGATATGGAGCGTAGCGTTAAAGCAGAAGTTATCGCTTCTACTTTCGACGAACCTGCCGAAAAGCACGTAAAAGTTTCAAACGTAGTGCTGCAAAAGGCTAAGCGTTTGGTAGAATGCGGCCATGACGTGGTAATCCTTCTTGACTCGATTACGCGTTTAGCCCGTGCGCACAACACGGTAGCACCTGCATCAGGCAAGGTATTATCGGGTGGTGTGGAAGCCAACGCTATGCAAAAGCCGAAGCAGTTCTTTGGTGCGGCACGTAAAATCGAAAACGGAGGCTCCTTAACTATTCTGGCTACTGCGCTGATTGATACCGGTTCGAAAATGGATGAGGTGATCTTTGAAGAATTTAAAGGCACCGGCAACATGGAATTGCAGTTGGACCGCAAACTCAGCAACAAGCGTGTTTACCCGGCTATCGATATCGTATCGTCCAGCACCCGCCGCGACGACCTGTTGTTGAGCAAAGAGGTAATCAGCCGTATGTATGTGCTGCGTAACCACATTGCCGATATGACTGCTGAAGAGGCCATGAACTTCCTGATGCAGAACATGAAGGGCACCAAGAGCAATGAGGAGTTTTTAGTTGCCATGAACAACTAAAAACCCCGGTTGGCCCGAAAAACCGGTTTTAAGGCGCTAAAACCCAATATCAGCGCGCTTTTAAGCTTGGTTTTGTGGGAAATTGGTATACTTTTGCCGTCCCTTAAACGGAAAAGAAATAAGTTTAGCGGGTGAAATAAGCCATAGGCGAATTGCATCCGGCCATTTAAAATTAAAATACAAAGATGAAACGGACATTTCAACCTAGCCGCAGAAAGAGAAAGAACAAACACGGCTTTAGAGAAAGAATGAGCACCAAAAATGGAAGAAAAGTTCTTGCACGCAGAAGAGGCCGGGGAAGAAAGAAGCTCACGGTATCAGACGAGAAAAGACTTAAGTAGTCTTTCCCGTTCTGTGTCTTTTGCCTCGTTTGACTTAAGCAAACTGGCAGGAAAAAGCACATTCGGAAGGTCCGAGAAATTAAAAAGCAGAAAGCTGATTGAACAGCTTTTTAAAGAGGGTAAATCTGTTTCTAAGAACGGGTTTACCCTTGTTTATTTAGCCACCTCTTTGCAGGTAATGTACCCGGCCCAGGCCGGCTTTTCGGTACCTAAGCGCAACTTTAAACATGCGGTTGACCGGAACCGTATGAAACGGCTGATGCGTGAAGCCTACCGTGCCAATAAGCTGGACCTATATGCCAAATTAAAGGAGGCAGAAAAGCAACTGGCTATGATGTGGGTGTATAAGGGCCGTGCCCTGGCTACTTACGAGCAAACCCTGGAAGCCGTACAATTTTGTTTGCATAAACTGAAACCATGAAAAACCCGCTAAGTCTGCTGTTTATCGGCATCATCAAATTCTACCGGTTGTTTATTTCGCCCATTCTGCCGCCTTCTTGCCGGTATACACCTACCTGCAGCGAGTATGGAATTCAGGCCATCACCAAATACGGTCCGTTTAAGGGGGGCTGGTTAACAATTAAGCGTATTTCGCGCTGCCATCCGCTCGGCGGCAGCGGGTATGATCCTGTGCCATAGGACAGCACCAAATTTCAAAAATCTCCATTCCCCGTTCTAAAATCCATCGGGTGTATTACTGCGCTTACTATCCACATTGGGTGTTTCAACATCTTGCTAAAAAGTGCAGGACGCTCTGTGTTCTTTAGCGGCATGAAGAACCTTGCCATCTTTGCATCGGGTAATGGCTCGAACGCCGAAGCTATTATTGAATATTTTAAGGATAAGCCCAATGTAAAAGTGGTGTTAGTGCTTACCGGCAACCCCAAGGCAGGCGTGCTTAAAATCGCTCATCAGCATAAGGTTATCTCCACCATTGTATCAAAGGAAGCACTGCAGAACGAAGAAGTGATGAATAAGTTGCTGGGCGCACTGAATGTAGACTTCATAGCATTGGCCGGTTTCCTGCAGATGGTACCTGCTTACCTGCTTAAGAAATACCCCAACCGTATCGTAAACATTCATCCTGCATTGTTGCCGAAATTTGGCGGAGCCGGTATGTATGGCCTAAGGGTGCATGAAGCGGTATTAGCTGCCGGTGAAACGGAAACGGGCTGCACCATACACTATGTAAACGACAGATACGACGAAGGAGAAGTAATTGCGCAGAAGCGGCTGGCAATAAGTCCGGGCGAAACCCCGGAAACTCTGGCTGCCCGCGTATTGGAATTGGAACACACCTGTTATCCCCAAGCGATAGAACAATTGTTATAAATCAACATCCGTTAGTAATCGCAGCCTATTTCACCGCTGCTGCGTTTATTTTTGCGCGCAAATTTTAACCCATGCGTCGCAAAATCAAATCTGCTCTTATTTCGGTTTACTATAAGGATAAACTGGACCTGATTGCTAAAGAATTAGACGCCCTGGGCGTGCAGATTTACAGCACGGGAGGCACCCAAAGTTTTATTGAAGGCCTGGGTATAAAGGTTACCCCGGTGGAAGAACTCACCTCTTACCCATCAATTTTGGGTGGCCGTGTTAAAACCCTGCACCCGAAGGTGTTTGGGGGCATTTTAGGCCGTCGCGATAATGAAAGCGACCAAAAGGAAATGGCCCAGTATGGCATTCCCGATCTGGACCTGGTAATTGTAGACTTATACCCGTTTGAAGAGACCGTAAAGGCGGGTAAAAGCGAAGAAGACATCATTGAGAAGATAGACATTGGTGGTATATCGTTAATCCGCGCCGCGGCCAAAAACTTTAACGATACACTGATTGTTTCCAGCAAGGGCGAATACGAAGAGTTATTGAGCCTGCTGCAAAGTAAAAAAGGCGAAACCGACCTGGAGGACCGCAAGCGTTTTGCTGCGCGTGGCTTTATGCTGAGTTCGCATTACGACACCCTGATTTTTGAATACTTTAACCGCGACTTCAACTTTGAGGTGTTTAAGAAAAGTGAGCTTAGCGGCAAAGTGTTGCGCTATGGCGAAAATCCGCATCAACGTGGCGTGTTCTTCGGTAACCTGGAGGAGGTTTTCACCACCCTTAACGGTAAGGAGCTTAGCTATAACAACCTGGTGGATGTAGAAGCTGCTGTAAACCTGGTTGCGGAGTTTAGCGAACCAACAATTGCCATCATTAAGCATACAAACAGTTGCGGCCTGGCTTCGCGCGCAAACATTGCCGAGGCTTACAAGGCTGCTTTTGCCTGCGATACTACCTCGGCGTTTGGAGGTATTATTGCTGCTAACCGCACCATTGATGTAGCTGCAGCAAACGAAATGAATACCCTGTTTTTTGAGGTGCTGATTGCCCCCGGTTATGAGCCTGAAGCATTAGCTATTTTAAAGAGCAAAAAGAACCGCATTATCCTGGAACAAAAACCGGCCAAAGGCCCTAAGCCTACACTGCAATACAAGAGCCTGTTGAATGGCGTTTTAGCACAGGACATAGATAACAAGACTGAAGTGCGCGCCGACTTTAAAACAGTTACTACAAAGGCACCAACCGAAGCCGAGCTGGCTGACCTGGAATTTGCCATTATTGCTGTTAAACACCTGAAAAGCAACGGTATAGCACTTGTTAAAAACAAACAGTTAATCGGCAGCAACTGCGGCCAAACCAGCCGGGTTGATGCCCTGCAAAATGCTATCCGCAAGGCGGCTGAATTTGGTTTTGACACCAAAGGTGCGGTAATGGCCAGCGATGCATTTTTCCCGTTCCCGGATTGCGTAAACATTTCAGCTGAAGCAGGCATTACGGCCATATCGCAACCGGGCGGCAGCATCAAAGATCAGGATAGCATTGATGCCGCAAATCAACTGGGCCAGGCCATGGTGTTTACAGGCGTTCGCCACTTCAAACATTAGTATTTTTTAGGGTACCGCAAGCACGGGGAATAACCGCGCTAATAAGGGGTTAATTAGGCCGGAAAAAATCGTTTCGGTTTTTCGCAATTTTTGTTGAAAAACATGCGTTTATTCTCTCGGGATTTTATCTACTTTGCCCGCTAATTGCCGAACCATTTAGAATCTAAATAGCCACATGGCCTTATTTAACTTCCTTACACAAGAAATTGCCATTGACCTTGGCACTGCAAATACATTAATTATTCACGGAGATAAAGTGGTGGTTGATGAGCCGAGTATCGTGGCCATCGATCGTCGTACCGATAAGGTAATTGCCGTAGGTAAACGTGCGATGCAAATGCACGAGAAAACACACGAGAACATCAAAACCGTTCGTCCGCTTAAAGACGGTGTAATTGCCGACTTTAAAGCAGCCGAGAGCATGATACGGGAGATGATTCAAATGATCTACGACAAAAAGAAGCCCCTATTTCCTCCCCGATATCGCATGGTTATCTGTATCCCATCAGGCATTACCGAAGTAGAGAAACGTGCGGTAAAAGATTCGGCCGAACAGGCCGGTGGTCAGGAAGTGAAGATGATTCACGAACCCATGGCTGCGGCAATTGGTATCGGAATCGACGTAGAAGAACCGAACGGTAACATGATCATCGACATTGGCGGTGGTACAACGGAGATTGCCGTAATAGCGCTTAGCGGTATTGTGTGCGACCAGAGTATCCGCGTAGCCGGTGATGAATTCACCCTGGATATTGTAGATTATATGCGCCGGCAGCATAATATGTTGATTGGTGAACGTACGGCAGAGTTAATCAAGATCAACGTGGGCTCTGCGCTTACCGATATTGATATTCCACCGGATGACTTTCCGGTAAATGGCCGAGACCTGATGACCGGTATTCCCAAACAGATCATCGTATCGTATTCCGAGATTGCGCATGCCATTGATAAAAGCATTTCGAAGATTGAAGAAGCGATATTAAAGGCCCTTGAAACTACTCCTCCCGAATTGGCGGCCGACATCTTCAAAACCGGCTTGTATTTAACCGGTGGTGGTGCATTGCTGCGTGGCCTGGATAAGCGTATCAGCCAAAAAACGAAATTGCCTGTGCATGTGGCTGAGGATCCATTGCGTGCAGTGGTACGTGGTACCGGTATTGCATTAAAAAATATCGGCAAGTTTACTTTCTTAATGGACGAGTAAACCATAGCATACAAAAAACAGCAGGCGCCGGATGCAGGCCGGTTCCGTTTAATTTCGCTTTAGTGTTGCAATGTTATGTATAACCTGTTTCGATTTTTATTAAGGTATTACCTGCTCCTGCTGTTTCTGGCGCTGGAGGGGTTCTGCTTTTACCTGATTTACCGAAACAGTAAGTATCATGAAGTAATGTTTGTAACGGCAGCTAATAATGTAAACGGAAAAGTGTTTACAGTTTACAGCGAAACTTCAGGGTATTTGCATCTGCGCAGTGTAAATGATAGTCTGGCAGCAGAAAATGCAGCCTTGCGGGCACAACTGCTCGATTCAAAATATGATAACAGGATTGATTCGGGAAGGCTATTTGACACTATAGGGCGGTATGTACAAACTTACAATTACATATCGGCACATGTTATCCGCAACTCGGTAAGTCAAACCACCAACTATCTTTTCCTTGACCGTGGCAGCAAACAGGGCATCATGAAGCAGATGGGGGTGATATGCCCTAACGGCATAGTGGGTCAAGTGGTAGGCGTTACTGAAAATTATGCCTCTGTAATGAGTGTATTAAGCGACCAGTTTAAGGTAAGTGCTAAGTTCAAAAACAGCGATTACTTTGGCAACCTGCACTGGACCGGCGGAAACGTAACTACTGCTGTGCTCGAGAACATACCTAAACATGCTACGGTTAAGGTGGGCGATACGGTTGTAACTTCAGGCTACTCATTGCTTTTCCCGAAAAACATCATGGTAGGAATAGTAGATAAGGTGGGGGCTATACCCGAGCGTAATTTCCTGGATGTTCGAGTGAGGCTTTCAACTGACTTTGGGAACCTGAATTATGTATATATAGTGAACAACATGAAGCGTGCCGAAATGCAACAGTTTGATACGCTCGTAATTAAAGAAAAATGATCAGCCAAATACCCATTAATCTCTTTCGGTTCATGCTGCTGTTAATGGCGCAGGTAATGGTGTTCAGTAACATCCAGGTTAGTCCGTTTATCAACCTTTACATTTTTCCATTATTTGTGTTGTTGCTACCTTTTGAAACACCCCGCTGGTTGTTAATGGTATTGGGCATGGCTGCCGGTTTGGTGCTCGATTTCTTTTTAGGCAGCATGGGTATGCACGCTGCTGCAGGCTTGTTATTGGGGTATGTTCGGCCATTAGTTATTTCGGTTATTACACCAAAGGGCAGTGAGTTTGAAATCAGTCCGAACATTTTTGCGCAGGGGCCAACCTGGTTTTTAATTTATACCAGCGTAGCAAGTTTAATTTACCTGGGTTTTTACTTTTTGATAGAGGCCGGCACATTTCACAACTTTCTGTGGCTATTGCTGCGCATATTTAGTAGCACGGTGCTATCGGTTTTGTTAATGATTGTTTTTCTCTTCATCCTATCATCGAAAAAGAAGAGAAGATTTGCGTAAGTTCAGTTTAAGGAGTTGTTGTGAGTTCAAAGGACCTCTATAAAAACCGTTACCGGGTAATTCAAATCATCATCGTTTCATTTGCGGCGGTGTTTGTAGCACGCTTGTTTTTTTTGCAGGTGGTTAGCAACAAATACGCCAACATGGCTAAAAACAATGCCATTAAGGAAGTTGATGTGTATCCAACAAGGGGGCCTGTTTACGACCGCAACGGCGAACCTATCGTGTTTAACGAATCTATTTATGATTTGGTTGTTATACCGCGACAGGCAAAGGGTTGCGACACAGCCAAGCTATGTGAGCTACTGGGCATTACACTCGATGATTTTAAAAAGCGTTTCGTAGAAATGGAACGCCAAAAAGGCCCTGGCTATGGAAGGGTGCCCAATGTTTTTTACAAGCAGCTTTCGCAAAAGGATTTTTCACGCTTACAGGAATTTATGCATTTGTTCCCGGGTTTTTATGGGCAGGTGCGTAGTGTTCGCAAATACCCGCATAAAGTGGCCGCTACAATTTTAGGTGATATCGGCGAGGTGGATGACAGGCAGATTAAGGAAAGCAGCGGGTATTATAAGCCCGGCGATTATGTGGGCAAGAGTGGAATTGAAAAAGTATACGAAAAGGAATTGGGTGGCAAACGCGGCAAGCGGTTGGTTTTCTTTGACGTTTATAATAAGGAGGCAGGTAGTTTTGCTAATGGGGAATTAGATACACCGGCCGTTGCCGGAGACAAACTGATTACTACGCTGGATATTGATTTACAGGAGTATGGTGAAAGGTTAATGGCTAATAAAAAAGGTAGTGTGGTGGCAATAGAACCGCATACCGGCGAAATTTTGGCCATGATCAGCAGTCCGTCCTACGACCCGAATTTGCTTTGCGGAGCGGTGCGGGGAGAGAACTTTAAAGCCCTGCTTACCGATTCATTACTGCCTTTGTATTCACGTCCTACGCTGGCCACCTATCCACCCGGCTCATCTTTTAAACCGGTAGTTGGTTTGATAGCATTAACCGAGGGTGTGCAAGGGGTGGAATATACCGTGCCTTGTAACGGGGTTTATTTGTTCGCAGGCCTGGTGTTACATTGCTCGCACCACCACCCTACCCCTACAAACATTATGTATGCATTGCAGCAATCCTGCAACCCGTATTTCTGGCAAACTTTCCGTAATACAATCGAAAGCCGGCAATATAAAGACATACATGAGATTTACTCAAAATGGATAACCTATTGCAACAGTTTTGGTTTAGGCGTTAAAACAGGAATTGATTTACCCAGCGAATCGTCGGGCAACATTCCGTCAATTAAGTACTTTGATAAAATGTATGGTAAAACCGGATGGCACTCTTCCACCATCATCTCATTAGGGATTGGCCAGGGCGAGATCCTGACTACACCTTTACAGATGGCAAACATTTATGCAACTATTGCCAATAAGGGTTATTGGATAACGCCGCATGTGGTGAAAAAAATTACCGACCCTGTAACCGGTAAAGATGTAACCCATGAGTACGCACGCCACGAGAGTTTAATTGACAAGCAATATTTTGACCCGGTAATTCAGGGTCTTTTTCAGGTGGTGGAGGCCGGTACGGCACGGTCAGCGCATGTAGATGGTATTACCATGTGCGGTAAAACCGGTACTGCCCAGAACCCCCATGGCGATAACCACTCGATGTTTGCAGGGTTTGCCCCCAAAGACGATCCTAAAATAGCCATAGCCGTGGTGGTTGAAAACGGCGGATATGGAGCGGAGTTTGCCGCCCCAATTGCTACTTTGATGGTAGAGAAATATTTGAATGACACCATTCAAACTAAGCGATTACCTATACAGCAAAAGATGTACGATGGTAATCTGTTGAAGAAATACGGTATAAGCGTAAATAAGTCGGCTTTGTTAAACAGCAGCGGCGAAGAATAATGGCAAGACAGGAAAGCATAGCGGGTAAAATTGACTGGATAACGGTGTTTATCTATATGCTGCTGGTATTCATCGGCTGGCTGGCCATTTATAGCTCTGCCTACTCCGAAGAAAGCCAATCGCTTTTTGATTCCTCAATAAATGCAGGCAAACAATTTCGCTGGATGATTGCATCGGGTGTTTTGGCCTTTGTAGTACTGATAGTTGATTCGCGTTTTTATACCACGTTTGCCTACATTCTGTTTTTAGTCATTCTGTTGTTTGTAATGTCAGTTTTTGTGCTTGGCGCTAAAGTAAAAGGGCAGGCTAACTGGATACGTTTCGGAGGTTTTCAGATGCAGCCCAGTGAATTGGCTAAGTTGGGCGTGGCGCTTGCTATGTCTAAATATCTTTCTACGCTTAATGTAGATATCCGTAGGTGGCGGGATAAGTGGAAGGCATTTGCCATCATCGGTTTGCCTATGGTAATTGTACTGGCACAAGGCGATACCGGACAGGCTATTGTGTTTGTTGCCTTTGTGCTGGTATTGTTTCGCGATGGATTGGAAAGCTACTTTTTAATTATAGGAGCTGCCTTAGCAGTATTGTCGGTTTTGGCCCTGTTGGCCTCTGGCACCCTGCTCTTCGGTGTGCAATCTAAATTTGTGCTGGTAGCAGCCCTGGCAGTTGTAGCGTTGGCCCTTATTTATTTCAATTTCAAAAGCAGGAAAACGGTAGTAGTGGTAGCTGCAGTTCTTATGTTCTCAGTGGCTTATATCTTTTCGGTTGATTATGTTTTCCAAAAATTAAAACCGCACCAACGCGATCGTATCAATGTATTATTAGGCAGGCAGGTAGAAGAAGGGGCAGACTGGAATGTAAAGCAATCTATAATAGCCATCGGCTCAGGTGGAGTAATTGGTAAGGGATATTTGCAAGGCACACAAACCCGCCTAAAATATGTACCTGAACAAAGTACCGACTTTATCTTTAGTTCTATTGGCGAGGAGTTTGGCTTTTTAGGTAGTGCTTTTCTAATTCTATTGTATATCGGGTTGTTCTATCGTCTGCTTTTTCTGGCAGAACGACAGCGTTCGAAATTCAGTCGTATCTATGGCTATAGTGTTGCTTCTATTTTGTTTTTCCACTTTATGGTAAACATCGGCATGGCCATTGGTGTAGCGCCTGTAATCGGTATTCCGTTACCTTTTGTTAGCTATGGGGGAACGGCGTTGCTCTCGTTCACGTTGCTTCTCTTTATCTTCATTCGCCTCGATACCCAGCGCTTTGATGTAATGAGATAAAAAAATCCCGCCCCTAAATGGGGCGGGACCAACCAACTGCGTGTGCGATAACCACTTAACGCAAACTCGGCGTGCTTCGCGCAAGAAGCGCAGCCGGGCAGTTATTTAATTATCCAGTTTATCCTGAGCGGCATCTATTTTATCCTGCATGCGCTCCATTTTACGTTCCAATTTTTCCTGCTGTTCTTCCATTTTGCGCTCTAACTTATCCTGTTTGTCTTCCAGCTTGCTTTCGTCATCGGTACGGAAATGGTTTTCACCTTTTATGCATTTTACCGCGCCATTTTCAACGGTCCAGGTGGTATTGGCAAAACGGGTATCGTTGTAAGCGCTGTTGCCGCGCACAACAGCATACCAGCGATCAATATTATCAGCAAAGCTTATTTTCTTGCCTTCGGGTATCAGCAGTAACAATTTAGCGCGCTGAAAGCGAAGCTTGCCTGTTTTAGCCATTTCCAGGTAGGCCGGCAGGTTCAGCACGGAATCTTTCTGCACCCCGTGGTAAGGGGTTAAAGCTGTGTTTTGTAAAGCGTCGCGCTTGTTGCGGCCACGGGCAGAGATAGATGTTTGCAGATAAAAGCTGCTATCAGGCGATACGCCTAATTCCAGGTTAGGCTCATCCACCGGAATGCTGTTCATGTTGCTGATGTCTTCATCATTAAACATAATGCCATCCCAGCTTACGTCGTAGTTAAAGCCGTCATCTTCTGCAGGAGCTTTTAAGCCCGAAGAGTCGGTTAATACTACTAACAGATTATTATTTGCCGGTGTAGTAAGGGCCACCCGTTCGGTAGTAGTTGTGCCAACCTTGTATTCGCGGAAGATGCGCACACCGGCAACCAATAGCATAATGGTGCCAACCAACCATACTAAAGATAGCGTTCCGCTTAACCAGCGCACATGCGTGCGTTTACCGAATATTAAGCGCAGGGCTGTGTACAGTAAACCTATTATTGGTGCTGTTACAAACAGCATTAAGCCAATTTTGAGCAGTGTTACAGTTCCCGGATTGGCAACGATAAGTTCCGGCGCTTCGGTTAAAAACATGTTACCGGCAATAGAAACTCCAAATAAGCCGGCCAACAAGGCGAATAATATTATGAGGCCAATAACGATGAAGAAGGCAAGAATTATTTTACCAAATACCTTTATGATAGCTACTGCTACTTCTCCCAGTCTTTCAAAGAACGTTTTGTCCTTAACAATGCCGCGCATGCTGTCGGCTGCGCGGTTGGCGGCTTCCTTTACTTCCTTCTCGATAGTTTTGATGTTAACGGGTTCACCGCGCATCTGTAGTTTTTCCGAAGGCGTTTCGGCCGTTGGAATTACAATCATCAGCAGGAAGTAAATCAGTAAGATCGTTCCAAAACTTACAAAGCAAAGCAGAATAACTGCTAAACGTAACCAGGTAGGATCATCGATACCAAAATAGTGGCACAAACCAGCTATTACACCGGCAACACGCTTATCATCAGGGTCACGGAATAAACGCTTCTTAACAGTACCATCAGTTGCATAAGCATAACTGGTGCTGCCGGTTGTAGTTGTCTGCGCTTCTTCTTTCGCAGCCTGTGTTGCAGGTTCGTCATCGCCGGCTATGTCTTCGGGTTTGCCCATTATAGCTATAACAGCCTCTACGTCCTCGGCGCTTATTACTTCTTTACGTCCGTTTAGGCGTTGGTTAAGCATTTCGCCGATACGGCTCTCGATGTCGCTAATTATTTCGTCGCGTTCGGCCTGGTTGCTGAATTTGCGCTTCAGGGTTTCCAGGTACGTATGCAGGGCTTCAAAGGCGTTCTCATCCATTATAAAGGCCATGCCGCCAAGGTTAACATTTATGGTCTTTTTCATTTCAGTTGGTTTTTGCGTTTTGTTCAATTATTTGATTTACTGAGTCGGTCAATTCCTTCCACCCGTCTATTAGTTCTTTCAGAAAAACCTTACCATCATCGGTAAGTGTAAAGTATTTGCGGGGTGGGCCGCTTTGACTTTCTACCCAGCGGTAGCTGAGCAGTCCATCATTTTTAAGGCGTGTTAGCAGTGGATACAGGGTTCCTTCCACCACCAGTAAGCGGGCATTCTTCATTTTCTCAATTATCTCGGTTGGGTAATGTTCGCCATCCGATAAAATGGATAGGATGCAAAACTCTAACACCCCTTTCCGCATCTGCGCCTTTGTATTTTCGATATTCATAATTCCCTCCTTTTTGTTTCTGTAAATTGTTTTTCGGGGAGTGCTTATTCAACACGGAAGTTGATTACCAGCACAAATTTTTCGTTATAGCCGGGGTTGTCCACTTTAACGGTTTGCAGGGTTTGTTGCACATACTGCTTCAATTTTGGGTTACCGGTGTTGATCTCGTAAATGGTTACCGCACCTTCATCGCTAACCGATACCAGGGCTTTTACCACATTCAGTTCGCTGTTTTCGGTAATAAAAGAAGGGCAGGTAATGCTGCGGCTTAACTCGCGGCGCAATAATTCCTTAGCGGTCAGGCTTTTTTCGGCATTGGCTTTTGGAACTGGTTGTTCGGTAACCAAGCTGATGTAAACCACCTGTGTAGGTTCTTCAGCTACCGTTTCCTGTTGCGCATACTTTTTGTTAAAGGCTTCAAGGTTTGCCGAGCCGGCGGCGTTTGCAGACTTTACGGTTGTAAAGGTTAAGGCTGCAAGGGTTAAAAAGGTTGTGATGTTTTTCATTGTTTATGCTTTTATGTTTTACCATCTAATTGACGATGCAAAGATATATCCATCGGAAGGTATTATGCAATACATAATACTATATTTTTTTCTTAGAATTGAATAAGTAATTGATAATCAGTGAGAAAATTTTTTTAAGAGGTGTTGTCTAAAATGGCCAAATAGGCATTACGTATGTTGGAAGTCATAATCTGTAGCTTTTTATAAACTCTATTTTTGCGCAAAATCTACCGTGATATGAAAAAGTTTTTACCCGTGATGATGCTGGCCCTGTGCTTTAGTATGGCCACCTATAGTCAAACCGATACGATTAAACCAAAGGCCAAAGTGAAGCCTGTTTTGGGTGGTGATGGCATTTACCTGCGCGACAGCACCTGGAAGATTGGTGGCTTTGCCGGTGTAACTGTTAGCCAAACCGCCTTATACCAATGGGCGCCGGGTGGCAGCAATAACTTCTCGTTTTTGATAAGTGCCGGTGGGTATGCCAATTTTAAGAAGGGGCCACTTTTATGGGAAAACAGCCTTGACGTAAAATGGGGCATGGTGGCCAATGGCTTAATCCGTAAAGCCGCTCTGGCAAAGCGTAATTTTCAGAAGAACATTGACCTGTTTGCTTTAAAGTCAAACTTTGGTTATCAGATCACTAAATCGTTGTATGCCTCGGCCAAGCTG
The DNA here is from genome assembly GCA_046329495.1 of Chitinophagales bacterium. Lineage (GTDB taxonomy): Bacteria > Bacteroidota > Bacteroidia > Chitinophagales > LD1 > Bog-950. The sequence goes on from JAXLUO010000001.1 coordinate 548,175, forward strand.
GGTTTCGAGAGCCAGTTTAGCCGCAGCTATGATTATACCTTAACCGATACCAGCAATGGCCGCTACCGTAAGTACACTGTATCGAAATTTGCAGCGCCTGCGGTACTAACTATTGGTCCGGGTTTAACGTGGAAACCGAAAGACTATTTCTCGTTGTTCTTCTCGCCTGTAGAAGGTAAAATGACCTTTGTAACCCCTGACGATGATGGCCGTGATACCACCACGGTTGCAGATGGCACCTTTACTGACCGTTATTATAGCGATGTGGACGAAACCCGATTTGGATTAAAACGCGGCAGCAGTTTTATGGGTGAACTGGGTTTAGAGCTGGATGCGGTATTTCAGAAGGACATTGTAAAGAATGTAAACTGGAAAAGCCATCTGAATGTTTTTGCCTCGTATCTGAATGCTAACTACAATACTCAGGTGCCCACCTATTTAACCGATATAGATTCGATGGTGGTGCAGAACATCAGCGATAAAACCAAGCATATACCGGTTATTAAATGGGATAATGACCTTGTGTTTAAGATCAACAAATTTTTGAGCGCTACTTTATCGTGCCGCTTTGTGTATCAATACAACGCTCAAACCCCGGTGGACCGCCGCAACAATAAAACCGGTGAAAAAACACCTGATGGCATTACCGACCTGGACAAGGTGGGCAAGCCTATTGTTAGTTATAACAAACTGCAGATTTTTGAACAATTTGGCATAGGCCTGGCGCTTAAATTCTAAAAGCAACCGTTATTCTATTGCTACTTTGCAGGCTACCGCCGCAGAACAGTGGTTTTGCGGCGGTAGCTTTTTTATAAAGGAGCGCTCATAAAACCGTGAAACGCTTAACAAAAATTGAATTTTAACAAATCGACTAAGGGCTACTTTTGTGGTCCTCTAAAAAAACTGCTATGGATTCTGTATCAAGCAATACCGGGGTGGATATCGCCTCCTTAAACGAACGGATAAAGAACGAAAGCGCCTTTGTAGATGTGCTGAACATGGAGCTTGGTAAAAGCATTGTGGGTCAGAAATACATGACCGAGCGCTTGCTGTTGGCCCTGCTATCGAACGGACACATTCTGCTGGAAGGTGTGCCGGGATTGGCCAAGACCCTGGCGATTAAGTCGCTGGCGTCGGCTATACACGGCAAATTTTCGAGGATACAATTTACGCCCGATTTGCTGCCGGCGGATTTGGTTGGTACCATGATCTATAACCAAAAGGAAAACGACTTTGCGGTTAAGAAGGGACCTGTGTTTGCCAACTTTGTATTAGCCGATGAAATTAACCGTGCCCCAGCCAAAGTACAAAGCGCCCTGCTGGAAGCCATGCAGGAAAAACAGGTAACCATTGGCGACAGCACTTACAAGCTGGAAGAACCGTTTTTAGTATTAGCCACGCAGAACCCTATTGAGCAGGAAGGTACCTACCCGCTGCCCGAAGCACAGGTAGACCGTTTTATGCTGAAGGTGGTAATCACTTATCCTAAGAAAGAAGAGGAGCAACTGATCATCCGCCAGAACATGAACCTGAGCGATAAACCGATTAATGCGGTGGTGAAGAAGGAGGATATACTGAACGCGCGCAAAACGGTGCGTGAGGTATATATGGATGAAAAGATTGAGCGCTACATACTTGACATTGTGTTTGCTACCCGCAAGCCGGAAGATTATAAACTAAATAAGATTAAGCCGTTCATCAGCTATGGTGGTTCGCCTCGTGCCAGTATTAACCTGGCGATTGCTGCCAAAGGTTATGCCTTTATAAAACGCCGCGGTTATGTAATACCGGAGGATGTACGCGCTGTGTGCTACGATGTAATGCGCCACCGGGTAGGCTTAACCTATGAAGCGGAGGCTGAAAACATAACCAGCGAAGAAGTGATTAGCGAAATCCTTAATGCTGTAGAAGTGCCTTAGTGAGGGACAGGGGACGAGAGCGAGGGACGAGGGAATCTTCAGTAATCATTTTGTAAAACTGTGGCCACAAAAATTTCAAATAGCAGCGACGACAAGCGCAAGAAGCTTCGCCGTATTGAGATAAAGACCCGAAAGCTGACCAATCAGATTTTTTCGGGTAGTTATCACTCTGCGTTTAAGGGCCGTGGCATATCGTTCAGCGAGGTACGCGAGTATCAGTATGGTGATGATATACGGATGATTGACTGGAACGTGACAGCGCGTAACCGCAAACCTTTCATTAAGGTGTTTGAAGAAGAGCGCGAGTTGACCGTAATGTTGCTGATTGATGTGAGCCAGAGTGCTTTCTTCGGTACGCAGAATGATTTTAAGAATCACATTATAGCGGAGATAAGCGCTGTGCTGGCCTTTTCGGCCATATCCAACAACGATAAAGTAGGGGTGCTGTTCTTTAGTGATGTCATCGAAAAATTCATTCCACCTAAGAAAGGGAAGACACACATTCTGCGCATTATCTCCGAGATCTACGATTTCAGTCCGAAAAACAAGGGCACCAACCTTACCGAGGCATTGAAGTATTTCAACAACGTGATTAAGAAGAAGTGCATTGCATTTGTGGTGTCGGACTTTATACAAAAGGAAGAAGGATTGAAGAGCGCTTTACGCGTAGCGGCCCGGAGGCATGATTTGATTGGCCTGCACATTTACGATGAACGCGAAGTGCGCCTTCCCGACGTGGGCTTGTTGCACGTGGTGGATGCTGAAACCGGTAACATGATGTGGATTGATACCGGCAACAAAACCATGCGCGATAACTATACCAAACAGTTTATAGAAAACCAACGTGCCACCAAGGAGCTATTGGGCAAGAGCGGTGCACAAATGGAGAGCATAAAGACCGAGGACAATTATGTAATTGCCCTGATGAACATGTTTAAGAAAAGAGAATCGAAGCGATAGAAAGGCATGAGAAACACGAAGCACATAAAACATATAGTAAGTGCAGGCTTAAAACGCCTTGCCGTACTGATGCTTTTGGTGTTGTTGATGGTGAGTCTGCGTGCTCAAAATATGTCGGCCACTTTTGTTGCTGATTCTAACCACATTGAAATTGGCGATTACCTGAACCTGCGTTTAAATGTGCGTTATACCCGAGGGTTGACGCCGGTAATTCCACAGTTCCGCGATACGATAGGCCAGTTGGAGATAATTAAAGAAGGCAAGCATGATACCGTTCGTGATGGTGACCTTATAACCCAGCACATTACCTATGTAGTGAGTGCATACGACTCGGGCCAGTTTAGTACCGGACGGCAGGAGTTGCACTTTGTTAGTCCTACTGGTAAAGTTGATACCATATTGAGCAATGAATTATTTGTTGATGTAAGTACGATAGCAGCGGATACAAGCAAACCAATTAAGCCGCTGAAGGCGCCATTGGCTATGCCTTATACCTGGGATGAATTTTTGTATTACTACATAGCAGGTGGTATTCTGCTGCTGCTGCTGATTGCTCTGTGGTGGTATATCCGTTATCGCAAAAATCATAAGCCGGTAGTTGTGGCAAGGCCTAAACCAAAAGAGCCGGCACACATTTGGGCTAAGCGTGAATTGAAAAAGCTGGAAGACGAGAAAATTTGGCAGCAGGGCGATGGTAAACAATACTATACCCGCTTAACCGAAGTGTTGCGCTTGTATGTAGAATATCAATTTGGTTGGTATGCTATGGAAGCCACTACAGCCGAGATAGAACGTGACCTTGATAAATACAAGATAAAGATGGATGCGGCGGAAAAGTTCTTGTCGGTTTTACAACAAGCCGACCTGGTTAAGTTTGCCAAGTTACTGCCGCCACCCGATGAGAATATGAAAAGCATGGAGAAGGCGTATGCTTTTGTGGAGTTAACAACGCCTACGGAAACCAATTCAAAACAGCAAAAAGATGTTTAAGCATCTCTCACAGGTATCGTTTGAGAACGGATGGGTGCTGGCACTTATACCGCTGGTATGCCTGTTGGCAGGGCTGTGGTGGTATTTTTTGCTGCGCCGTTATTATCCTGCTTTGCGCATTAGTACCATTGCCCCATTGAAAGGTTGGGATCATTCCTTTAAAGCAGTTATTAAATGGATATTGCCTGCTTTCAGATTAGTAACACTTGCATTGTTGTTAGTGGCGTTGGCCCGTCCGCAAACTTCGTATGATGAAGAGAAGCAGACCACGGAAGGCATTGACATTGTTATTGCGGTAGACGTTTCTACCTCGATGCTATCAAAAGATTTTGAACCTAACCGTTTGGAAGCAGCCAAGCGGGAGGCCGCTGCCTTTATTGATGGCCGTCAGCACGACCGGATAGGTTTAGTGGTATTCTCCGGCGAAAGCTTTACCCAGTGCCCGGTTACTATTGACCATAACATTGTACGAACCCAGCTGAAAGAAATAAAGAACGGTTTGCTGGAGGATGGCACCGCTATAGGTATGGGGCTGGCCACATCCGTACAGCGATTGAAAGAACTGGATACCAAGAGCCGGGTGGTGATATTAATGACGGATGGGGTAAACAACCGCGGCTTAATTGATCCAATGACCGCCTCGGATATTGCCGTGCAATATGGTGTGCGGGTGTATACCATTGGGGTGGGCACCAATGGCGATGCCTTAACACCTGTGGCCATGACGGCTAACGGTCAATTGATATTTGACCGGGCACCGGTGCAGATTGATGAACCCTTGCTGAAAGAGATCGCTAAAAAAACGGGCGGACAGTATTTCCGTGCCAATGATGATAGAAAGCTGAAGGAAGTATATCAGCAGATTGATAAGTTAGAAAAAACAAAAACAGAAGTAAGCGCCTACGAACGCAAAACCGAAAAGTTTTATGCGTTTGCTTTAGCGGCGGCTGTGCTGTTGTTGATTGAATTATTGTTGCGCTACCTGGTGGCGAGGTCAATACCATAAAAAACATATGCAGAAGCGAGGATACCTTTCTTATCTCTGGTTGCTGGTGCTGTTAGTGCCGGTGGCTGCTGCATTGATACTGATGCGCGAAACGGCGTTTCGTTTTGAACACCGTACGTATCTATGGGGATTAGGAGTGATTATTCCGCTGCAGTTGGTGTTTGTGTGGTATCAGATTTGGCGCACCCGGAAAATTAAGCAGATAGGCGACCTTCAACTGGTGCAGCGCTTGATGCCGGATTACAGTCACCAGATGCCCTTGTTAAAGTTTATACTGGCTGTGTTGGCGCTTGAGTTTATTATACTGGGTTTTGCCAACCCGCAGATAGGCAGCAAGCAGGAGAAGGTAAAACGCCAGGGCATTGATCTGGTAATTGCCATGGACGTATCTAACTCCATGCTGAGCGAAGATGATGTAAAAATCTCGAGGCTGGCACGCACCAAAAACTTTGTAAGCAATTTTATTGATAAGCTGCACAACGACCGTTTAGGAATGGTGGTGTTTGCTGGCCGCGGTTACTTACAGATGCCATTGACGGTGGATTACAGTGCTGCGCGTATGTATTTAAAATCGGTGAACACCAGTTTAATTCCTTCGCAGGGCACCAATTTGGCCGAGGCTATTAATCTGGCAAAGCAATCTTTTGTGCAGGAAGAAACCGAGCACAAGGCGTTGGTGATAATCAGCGATGGAGAGGACAACGAAGGCGGCACCGAAGATGCGATAGCGGAAGCGCGAAAAGCAGGCATAAAAATATTTACCGTTGGGGTAGGCAGTGATAAAGGCAGTCCGATACCAATGGGCAATGGTGATTACAAGCGCGACGAACAGGGCAACATTGTGCTATCGAAAATTAACCAGGAGATGCTGGAAGAGGTAGCTAACAAAGGCGGCGGTAAATACTACACCATGCAAAACGGCGACCGGCAAATTGAGGCCATCTTGAATGAGTTGGGCGGTATTGGGGGAAAGGATATTGAAGATGTAGTGTTTACCGATTTTGACGACCGCTTTCAATGGTGCCTTGGTATTGCAGCCGTTTTGCTGCTGCTGGAATGGTTTATTTCGGAACGCAGGTTTAAACTCCAATTCAAATTTAACTAAGCATGAAGAGGAGCGCGATTTATATACGATTGATACTGCTTACCGTTACGTTGCTGCCGGTGTTGCAAGCGCTTGCGCAGATGCCATTTACTTCGGTGCCTTATAAAACCGAAATACGCAAGGGTAACCAGTTGTTTGTGGCTGATAGCTTTAGCAGTGCGCCTGATGCCGAAGTGCATTATAAAAAGGCATTGGAAGAAAAGAACAACGCACCGGAGGCTGTTTTTAACCTGGGCGATGCGGAATATCAACAAGGGCGCTACGACACTGCTGCGAACCATTTTAAATTGGCGGCTACTATTGTTCCGGACAGTTTAGGTAAGGCAAAGGCATTACATAACCTGGGTAATGCTTATGCGCAAGCAAAGAAATACGAAGAGGCGGTGAAGGCATATAAGGATGCATTGAAATTGAATCCGCACGATGCTGATACCAAGTACAACCTGGCCTGGTGTAACGAAAAACTGCGCAATAAAAACCAGGGCGGTGGGGGCGGACAAAGCAACCAGCAACAGAAAAAAGACGACAAGCAACAGCAGGATAAGAACCAACAAAATAAACAACAGAACCAGCAGCAACAGAAACAACAACAGCAGCAGGGTAATCAGCAAAAGCAACAGCCGAAGCTATCTAAACAGGAAGCGGAGCAACTGATGCAGGCCTTGCAGAATGAGGAGCAGAAAACCAACCAGAAGGTGCAGCAAAAGCAGGTGAAGGTGCTGAATATGAAAACCCAAAAGGATTGGTAAGCGGGGTGCTGCTTGCCCGCCATAGGTTTTTGGCGTTATTTGTTGTGAAAAATTTTTAACCGGGCGCTAAGCGCATTGACCATACGTAAAGGATAAAGGAATTTTGTAGCGGATATGAAAAGCAACATCACAAGCAATAGAAAAGCGAAGGGCCTTATGACAGGCGCAGTGGCTGTATTGCTGTTGTTTTTTGTGCAACAGGTTACAGCCCAGGCTAAATTTTATGCCAGTGCACCTAAGTCGGTAGGGGTTAACCAAACGTTTCAACTTAGTTATACGCTGGAGAATGCGAACGGTAGCGGCATGAAGCCGCCGGCCTTTCCTGATTTTCAGTTATTGGGCGGGCCCAGCACTAGTACCAGTATGCAGTGGGTAAATGGTGTAACCACGCAATCGATTACTTACAGCTATATTTTAAAGCCAAAGAGCGAAGGCACGTTTACCATAGGCAAGGGTAGCATTACGGTAAGCGGCGTAACCATGGAAAGTAACGAGCTTACCATTACCGTTACGCAGGCAGTGCAGCAACAGGCACAACGGCAGCGGAACTATGACCCTTATGATCCTTTCGGCATGATGCAGGATGATCCGTTTGAGGATCCCTTTTTTCAACCGCGCCAGCGGCAGCAGGCGCCTCAGATGAGTAAAGAAGAGTTGCAGAAGAAACTAAAGGATGATGTGGTAATAAAACTGGTAGTCAATAAATCGCCGGTGTATAAGGGCGAAATGCTTACCGCTACTTATAAACTTTACTATCGCCAAAACATTGCGGGCTTTAATGTTACCAAGGCGCCTGCCTTTGATGGATTTTGGAGTCAGGAAGTTGAGCTTGATCAAAACCGCCGGCCCAAAACAGAAACCTTAAATGGCAAGCAATACAACGTAATAGAATTTCTGCGCTATAACCTGTACCCTCAACGCGCAGGCAGCCTGAGCGTTCCTGCTGCCGAAGCAACGGTTAATTTGCAGGTGATGGTTAACTCGGGCAATCCGTTCGATATCTTTAGTATGCGGAGTGTGCAACCGGTTGACTTGAATTTGAAAACCAATGCGGAAGCTGTGGCGGTAAAAGAGTGGCCCGAAGCAGATAAGCCTGTAGATTTTGCAGGTGCCGTAGGTAAGTTTAAATACGAAACCACCTTATCGGCTAAGGATGCTAAAACCGATGAGCCGATCACTTACAGCATGAAGATTTCGGGTGTAGGCAATTTAAAGTTTGTAGAAGCGCCGGTTACCAGTTTTCCTAAAGAGTTTGAAGTGTATGACCCTAAAACCAAGGAAACGATTACGAACAGTATAGATGGCATGAGCGGAACAAAGCAGTATGACTATCTGTTAGTGCCGCGGCAGCCCGGTGATTATACGATTCAAGCACAGTCGTTCTCCTACTTCGATCCGTCAAGCGCTAAATACATTACCATTAAATCCCCCGAGTTTGCTGTAAAGGTTACCGGTGAGCCATCGAAGGCAGCACCTGTTGCCGGTAACGATAAACAGGAGGTAGCCTTGTTAAACCAGGACATCCGCTACATTAAAACAGGCACGCCTGATTTTGAGGGCGGCATGATTGGCTCCACTGCAGGTTATGTAACCTTATATGCCACACCGGCTTTATTGTTCCTGGGTTTGGTTGTTTACAAACGCCGCAACGAAAACCTGGAAGCTGATATAGTAGGCAGCAAGCGCCGTAAGGCATTGAAACTTGCACGGCAGCGTTTAAGTACGGCTGAAAAACATCTGGCCTCGGGTGCGGGCAAACTTTTCTATGATGAAGTTAGCCGTTCTATTTGGGGCTACCTGGGCGATAAACTTACCATTGATATGGCCGAGTTGAACAAGGACAATGTGGAGGAGAAATTAACTGTGCGCAACGCCAAACCGGAAACTATCGCAAAGTTGAAGGACCTGCTGCACACCTGCGATCTTGCCTTGTATGCACCTTCGGCGGTAGAAGGCGGCATGAAGCAGCATTTTGATGCGGCCATGAATTTAATTGCCGATTTGGAGAACGAAATAAAAATGGTGTAACATGAAACGGAGCCACATCAACCAATTATCGGGGTTGCGTTTTATAATGTTGGCAGCGCTGTTGCTGGTTACAGCCTTTGCGTATACCCAAACAAACAAGGAGCTTTATGCTGCTGCAGCAGCCTTGTATAAGCAAAACCAGTTTGAGCCTGCGGCAGCAGATTATGAAAAGTTGGTAGCTGCCAAGCAGGCCACGGCAGAAGTTTACTTTAACCTGGGTAACTGTTACTACAAGCAGAACAAATTAGGCAAGGCTATTTTAAACTACGAGCGTGCCAAAGCATTAGCCCCCGGTGATGAAGATATAAGCGCTAACCTGCGCATAGCCAATGCACATTTACTTGATAAAGTGCAACCCGTACCGCAATTGGCAGTTGTAAAGGCCTGCAGCGATTTTATTTCGGCGCATAGTTGTAATGGCTGGCGCACAGCGGCCCTTGCTTTTATCTGGTTGGCAGCAATACTACTTTCTGCTTCGCTGTTTATTACGGCCTTTAAATCGTCGCTACGCGGTGTAGGCATTTCACTGCTTCTGTTATCGCTGGGCAGTGCATGGTTTGGTCATATGCAAAGCAGCAAGGTTAGCGACAGCGGCAGAGCTGTGTTGCTTGCTGAAAGCACCTACGCTAAAAGTTCGCCGGATGCTGCCGGTAACAACGCCTTTTTGATCCACGAAGGCATCACCTTTGAGTTGCTGGATAAGGTTGGCAACTGGAATAAGATCCGCCTTTGCGATGGCAAAGTGGGCTGGATTGAAGCCGGTAATTTTGAGAAGATCTAAGCATATTCCGGTTAGGAATATCAGCCTAAACTAAGCATAAGATCAGCATGAATGCTGATAAATGGCTGAGGAAAAAGTACATTATTAGCAGGGTTGACGTCTGCATAAGTCATTGATTTTTAGGGATACTTGGTGCTTAATGCTGAGGTTTAGCTGAGGTTTTGGGGATTTGAGCAATGCTAAAGAGCCCTCGCCTGCGTCCACATACTTGCTGCTCAAATTTAACAGTAGTGATAGGGATTGATTAGAAATGAAAGGAATGGATAGGCGAAATCAATTTCTTGCTCCCTATCATTTTAGGAAATTATGTGGGGCAAATCAGCACAGCTGGTTAAAAGGGGCGCACGGGCTAAGTTTGAAGCGCTGTTTGAATTTAGTGTTTACAGGTTTGTCAAAGAACGATGATGTAAAGATATAATAACGGGTGTAATTTTTCAAATAATGGTACTATTATTTTGTTAAAAGTGTGTCTAAAAAGAAGGTCTGCTACGCCTTAGCTTCGCAACCCACAGGCTTCCTTTCCGGGGAGGCGCACAGGGCTGCTCAATGCATCAAATCTTTTGAGAGAAAACTGTTGCTGATTTAGGCTTCTGCAAGGGTCCAGGCAAACTGGCGGCGGGCATGCATCCAGTTGATGATCCAGTAACAGCCGTAAGAGAACAGCGGCGCAAACAACACATCGGTGCTATAGTGTACATGCTGCCACATGATAAGCAGGCCCACTAACAACGTTGCGCCCAGGGTATAGGCTTTCAGGTACCACTTATCCATTATCAAAAACAGCATAAAGCAAGCCGATACGTGTCCCGAGAAAAAGAGGTCCTTGGTAACGAATACGCCGTGTGTGTTTAAAAGCACGTTAGCCACGGGATCGTATAGGGGCACCATGTCGGTTGGCGGTTCAAGCGGCAACAAGTACACGCTTGCGGTACGTGCAAAAATTACCAGCGAAAACATCTGCAACCCCTTTACAAAGCGCACCGGATTGGGGAATACAAAGAATATAGCCAGCAGGATAGAGAAATATTCTAACCCGAAAATGATAGCCGAAAAATCGTGTGGCGGCAGCAAGGCCAATACGTAATCGTTAATCAGCATACCCTGACGACCCTGAAAGATGCGGAGGTAATAGAAGTTGTGTAAGCTAACGCCTATCAGCATCAGGAAGGAGAGCAAAAACTGATTGCGGAAAGTAGGATTGCTCCAGGCTTTCTTCCAGGCAGTGGGTGCATTTTTCAGTTCGCTAAACATTGGGTCTGTGTTTTTCGGTTGGGGCAAATTTAAAAAGCAAGTTAGTTATTGTCAATACCCCAACCCTCTACCTTATAACGGCGCGGCGCTGATAAGCATATTTTAACACGCAAAACATAGTTACATCGTATACAAAATGGGCTGTAATGGCCGAAAAAAGGCCCAAATACCTAAATAAATAGCCCAAACCCGCCCCGATTAAAACCAGAAAAAAACCATAAATAGTGAGATTAAGGTTGGCTGGATTGATGTAGCCGTGCAAGAGTACAAACAAAAAGGCGGCGGGCCATATGTTTATAATCGGCTGAATACCAGCGCGAAAAAGCATTTCTTCACCTACGGAGAGGCAGCCGGCATAAACAATAATTTGGGTAAGGGAGGGATTCATATCGCCGATCATATCCTCCAAAAAAGAGCGCACCCCTTTAAAATGTTTACCGCGAATTAAGATTACGCCTAACAAGGAGGCCAGGCTACCGAAAAACAAGCCGCTAAGCACCTGCGTGTAATAACTTTTGCGCCCTGCCAAAACAATTTCTACGTCCTGTTTTTGTACGAAATAGATAAGTAGAATGCCCATGGCACTCATGCCGAACAGCGTGAGCCAACTTATATAAAGCAGGCGTTTTTTATCGGGAACTACCATCCGCAGAGCGGTTAATTCACTAAACTTGCCCGCTCAAGATACAATTTATGGCAGAAGATAAAAATTTGACCCCCATTGGTAAACTCGGTGAGTTTGGACTTATCGATCGACTGACGGGCGGTTTTGAAAACCATCATTCGTCCACACTAAAAGGAATAGGCGATGATGCAGCGGTATTAAATTATGCGGACAAGCGGGTGGTAGTAAGCACCGACCTGTTGCTGGAAGGTATACACTTTGACCTTGCCTATACACCGCTGAAACACCTGGGTTACAAAAGTGTAATTGTAAACCTGAGCGACATTTATGCCATGAATGCCCAACCGAAGCAGGTAACAGTAAGCATTGGCGTTTCGTCGCGTTTTCCGGTAGAGGCGCTGGAAGAATTATATGCAGGCATTGCGCTGGCCTGCAAAAAGTATAAGGTGGATTTAATTGGTGGCGATACTACTTCATCGCGTAGCGGACTGGTTATTTCGGTAACTGCTTTAGGCGAAGCAACGGAGGATGAACTGGTATACCGCAATGGTGCCCGGGTTGGCGACCTGGTTTGCGTTAGCGGCGATTTGGGAGCAGCCTATCTGGGCTTACAAATTCTGGAACGCGAAAAGCAAATTTATATGGAGCACCCTGAGGTGCAGCCGGAATTGGAAAATGCGCAGTACCTGATTGAGCGCCAGCTTAAGCCTGAAGCAAGAAAAGATGTAATTGCCTTTTTTAAAGAAATAGATCTGAAGCCAACAGCCATGATGGATTTGAGCGATGGCCTGAGCAGCGACTTGCACCACATTTGTAAACAAAGCGGAGTGGGTTGCGAAATAAGCGAAGCCCGGGTGCCGGTTAGCGAAGACGCTTACAACATGGCCATTAAATTTAACATGGACCCTATTACCTGCGCTTTAAGCGGAGGGGAAGATTATGAGTTGTTGTTTACCATTGCGCCGGAAGATGAAACCAAAATTGCCGGCGAGTATGCCTTTAGCATCATCGGCGAGATTGTAGAAAAAGAGAAGGGTCTTGCCTTATTAACCAAAGGCGGTAACAGGCACCCGCTTAAAGCACAGGGATGGAACCACTTTGATAAACAGGGATAGCGATTTTTGTATTTTGCAAACCATATTATGAGCGATCAACTACCAAAACCAATGGGCCTATACCCCATGACGCGTAAAGTGGGCCAGCTGCTTTTTGTTTCGGGCATGGGCCCACGCGAGGCAGGCACCGATAACATACCCGGTTTGCAATTAGATAAGCACGGCAACTTTACAGCATTTGACTTTGAAGCCCAGGTGCATTCGGTTTTTAAGAATGTAAAAACTGCGCTGGAAGAAGGCGGCAGCAATTGGAATAACATAGTAGATGTAACGGTTTTTTTGGTGAACATGAAACGCGACTTCCACACCTTCAACCGCTTATATGCGCAGTATTTTAAGGATAACCAGCCCTGCCGAACCACGGTAGAAGTGAACGCACTGCCATCGGCCATTGCTATTGAATTAAAAGTGATAGCTACGGTATAAATTGCACGAGCGTGGCTGCTAATTAAATTTTTATGCAGTCATTGCGTTATAAGAAATCTACCACCGGGAATGGCGAAGAAGAAAGGGAAAAGAAACATGCCGCAATGGGCCAGGCGAATGCTATGGCTTGGCCTGGTGCTGGCTGTGACCCTGGTTGCCTGGATGAATAAAAAATATCTGCGTCGCGCCTATCGTTATGTAGCACACAGGTATTACAAAACACACTTTAGCCCTACCGATTTTCCGCAGGCCTATGCCGTACACGGTATAGATATATCGCACTACCAGGATGTATTGGACTGGAACAAACTGATAGCTGTGAACACCGAAGGAGACACCATTCAGTTTCGTTTTGTATTTATAAAAGCTACACAAGGTTTATGGCTGGAGGATGACCTGTTTGATGAATATTGGGAGGAGGCGCGAGACCATAACATGGTACGCGGCGCCTATCATTACTTTTTGCCCGACCGCAACCCCAGAATACAAGCCAAGAACTTTATTTCATCGGTAAAACTGGAAAAAGGTGATTTGCCACCCGTGGTAGATATTGAAGAAACAAGAGGAAAGACAGCTGCTGAAATTGATACCGCCTTACGGCAGTTTTTAACTATTGTAGAGCAGCACTATGGTGTTAAGCCTATCATCTATTCCAACATAAACTTTATTGAAGATTATCTGCAGGACCAATTTGCCGATTATCCGTTTTGGATAGCGCACTATTACCGCGATGAATTAACGGCAGATGAAAACATTAACTGGGTGTTTTGGCAACATAGCGACAAGGCCGATCTGCTGGGGATAAACGGTAAAACAGATGCCAATGTTTTTAACGGCGGCGAAGAAGCTTTCCGGAAATTACTTATACCCTGATAGCCTTTAAGCCATACGATTAAGTAAATTAGGGCTATGAATGCAGCACAAATTGGCCGTATTTTAGTGGCCCTGTTTTTAGTGGTATGTATTTTAGTGCACGTAGTAGGATTGGTAACACCCGTTAGCGACGAAACACTATTGTCGCATCTTGTTCACATGGCAAGTTATGGGATGTGTCTGGCTGCGTTTTGGTGGAGCTTTTCCATGCGCATACCTGTGTATCTTGTTGGGGCCGTTTATCCCGTTTATTTCCATGGCCAATGCCTGTTGCATACCTGGACGGCCGCGCATCGCATTAATGTTATCTGCCTATTGGTGGTAGTAGTGCTGCCGCTTACGGCTATCTGGATGTTTTACCAGCACCGGCAACAGGCTTAACAAAGCCGCAACATTCTTCTGTGCACCATAATTTTCGGTAATTAGCAGGCGCAAAACCACCGGCTTTGATTAAGGCACTTGATGCAAAAGATTTTTTAGAACAATCGGCAGGGCAACTTACACTTGATGTACGAAGCGAAGGCGAATATGCTTATGGCCATCTGCCCCATGCTACCAGTTTGCCTTTGTTTACCAATGCCGAGCGGGCTGCTATAGGTACCCTTTATAAACAAACCAGCAGCACGGAAGCCATTTTAAAAGGGCTTGATTTTGTTGGGCCCAAAATGAGCGGGTTTGTGCGGTTTGTGCAACCGCTGGTAAAGGATAATAAAGTGTTTGTGCATTGCTGGCGCGGGGGCATGCGAAGCGGCAGCATGGCCTGGTTGTTTAACCAGTTTGGTTACGAAGTATATACCATGCGTGGCGGTTATAAGGCCTACCGGCGGCTGGTGCTGGAGGCCCTGGCAGCCCCGCGCAACTACCTTATACTGGGCGGACGAACAGGGTCGGGTAAGACTGAATTGCTTCACTTGCTGCAACAAAACGGCGAGCAGGTGTTGGATTTAGAAGGTCTGGCGCATCATAAAGGTTCGGCTTTTGGAAAATTGGGCCAGCCTGCACAACCCAGTACGGAACACTTTGAAAATCTGCTGCACCGTGAATTGCAACAAATGGATACGGGCAAGCGGATTTGGCTGGAAGATGAAAGCAAGAAAATTGGAACGGTAGTGCTTAATACTGAGTTTTGGAACCACGTGAAAGCCGCCCCGCTTTATGTGGTTGACCTGCCCATGGAAATACGGGTAAAGCGCCTTGTTGCCGATTATAGCAACAACCCTGTTGCAGAATTGGAGCAATCGATTACTACCCTGCGCAAACGCCTGGGTGGTAATGACTGGAAAACTGCTATAGATGCATTACATGCGGGCGACCTGGCGCAGGTAGTGCGTTTGTTGTTGTATTACTACGACAAAACATACGATTACGGCCTAAGCCAACGCGAGGCGGCACAACTAACCCGTTTCGCCTTTGATGGAGACGAGATGGAGGCTATTGCAAAGGTGCTTATGCAACAGGCCGCTAAAGCCGGTTTATAAAGAAGCAACCACACTGATCTCTACGCGTGCACCCTTGGGCAAACCGGCTACTGCTACGGTTTCGCGAGCCGGAAAATCGGCCGTGAAGTAAGAGGCATACACACCATTAACAGCGGCAAAGTCGTCCATAGTGCGCAAAAAAATGGTTGATTTCACAATGTTGCTCATATCCATTCCTGCTTCTTCCAGGATGCAGCGGATATTTTTCAATACCTGATGCGTTTCTTGTTCAATGGTACTGCTCAGCAGTTCACCTGTTTCGGGGATCAACGGAATTTGACCGCTCACAAAAACCATATCACCCACCCTAACGGCTTGTGAATACGGGCCAATGGCAGCGGGGGCACGGTGGGTATGTACAATCAGTTTGCTCATATTACTCAACATTTATGCGAAAATAACTCTAATCAAATTTGGCGTGGGCTGATTTGTGTCAAGCGTTTTGGATTGCTAATAATTGGCAGGCAATTTACCTATGAAATGCATGTTAAAAAAACTATTTTGCAAGCCACCATGCAGATGCCCCCATTTACCTCATTTGCATGCGCTTATTGAACTATGCTAAAAGTACTGGTTACCGGCGAACAAGAACGCGTGGAAGAACTCAGGAGCCGCCTGGCCCCAAACCCTGAAGTGGAGTTAGACTTTACTGATGGTGACGAGGAAGAGGATTACCGTGACTACGACGCGATATTTGATTTGAATTTTGATGACGATTTTTCGGGGCTGGAATATTACGCCGGCTTGCGTGATAAACCGGTTTTTGTAAATGCCGTAAAAACCAGCTTGGCCGAGGCTGTATATGCCACCGGTGCTAAGGTACGCTGCCGTTTATTTGGCATTAATGCACTGCCGGGTTTTTTAGCACAACCAACCTGGGAAGTAAGTTTATACCGCAGGTTTGAAACGCCCGAATTGGAAAAACTGATGAAGCAACTGGGCTTTAACTTTTTACCTGTAGAAGACCGGGTAGGCTTAGTGAAGCCGCGCATTATTTTTATGATTATAAACGAAGCTTGCTATACGCTACAGGAAGGCACTGCGAGCATCGAGGATATTGATCAGGCTATGAAACTGGGAACCAACTATCCGTATGGGCCTTTTGAGTGGTGTGATAAAATTGGCGTTACAGCTGTGTTTGAAACGCTTGCTGCCTTATATGAGGATACGAAGGATGAGCGATATAAGGTTTGTCCGCTGCTGAAAAGCAAATACCTGCGCAATGAAACTTTTTACCGCAAAAAAGCTGTAGCCGGTGAATAGTTTGCTGATATATGCGCATGCGAGAACCAATCGCGTTACTTACACGTTCGACCTGTTGTTGAAGGACTTGTTAGGCCTGCAATATGAGCTGACAGAGGATGCCAATGTATTTACTGCTCATGCCGGCCCTAAATTTTCGTATGCAAAGGAGCCTGTAGGTAATGAACTGTTTTTTCGCAGCTTTCATCTTTTGTTTGAGGAAGGGGTAAGACATCAGCCAATGAGTTTTGTGGAGAAGGGTAAGCTGAAAGGCTTTTTTTCGGTGCTGGAGCCTTCCGCGTTGCCTTTTGATATTTTTGCCTCTACGTTTTTTGTGGTTAGCCGCTATAAGGAATATTTACCGAGTAAAATTGATAAATATGGTCGTTTTCGCAGCAGCCAAAGCATGCTTTACAAGGCCGGATTATTGGAAAAGCCACTGGTGAATTTATATGCATTGCATTTAAAGAAAATGTTCCAGGATCACTTTCCTGGCTTAGTCTATAAGCAACATAAGTTTAGCTACATTCCCACTTTCGATATCGACCAGGCTTATTCGTATCTGCATAAAGGTTTTAAGCGTACGGCAGGTGCTATCGTGCGCTCCTTTATACATACTAACTTTAAGGATCTGCGTGAGCGGTTTGAAGTACTTACAGGCCGTAAGCCTGACCCGTTTGATACCTACGATTACATTTTTGATGTGTGCCGCGCCAACAAACAGCGCCCGATGTTTTTCTTTTTACTGGGTGATGGTTCACGTTTCGATAAAAACATATCAGTAGAAGAGACGGCCTTCAGGCAATTGATGGAGCAAGTAGCGCAAAAGGCTGAAGTTGGCATTCACCTTTCGTTTAAATCGCATGTGTCGTCGCGGATGACCCAACGTGAAATTAAACGGTTAGAGAAAGTAACTGGGCAGGAAATAACGCGGAACAGATATCATTACCTGAGGTTTCAATTACCAACATCCTATTCGATGCTGCTTAAAAACGGCATAAAAGAAGATTACAGTATGGGATATGCGCCGAGAGCCGGATTCAGAGCAGGAATTTGTACCCCGTTTTATTGGTACAATCTTAAAACGGATACTGTAACCGATTTAAAGTTGTTTCCGATTGCGTTTATGGACACAACATTTACAGAATACCGGAAAACCACACCCAAGGAATCGCTGGAGAAAATTAAGTCGATAATAAAGGCGGTGAAGGAGGTGGAAGGCACCGTATACGGTTTATGGCACAATAGTTCGTTTACCGAGCAAGGCGTATGGCATGGATGGCGTAAAGTTTTTGAAGAGACAGCCGCCTATGCACAGAGCTTAGAAGTTACTGAACCGGTAGGCGAATCAGCAGTAGCGGCTAATAAAGGAGTATAGGTTAAACGCCGGTTGCTGCATGGCTTCGGCAATTTCTTGTTTCAGTTTGGCTTTATCGAAATCGCGCATGCGGATTTTTGCAATCAGGCGCAGGGCTTTTTCACTCATCAGCAGTGCACGCCTTTCTTTGTTTTTGGGGGATGCCTGTTGGGCCTGCAGTTCATTTAATAAGTGTTCTACCCCCTTGCCTTCAACAGCCACGGTTTTCAGAACCGGTATATCCTTCCCGCCAATTTGCAGTTGCAATTGAAGTGAGTTAAAGAGTGACTCTGCATCGGGCCGGTCGGCTTTATTGATGACGTAAATGTCGGCTATCTCCATTAGGCCAGCTTTCATAGTTTGCACACCATCGCCGGCTTCGGGCACTAATACTACAACTGTAGTATCAGCTAAACCGGCAATTTCTACTTCTCCCTGCCCCACACCTACTGTTTCTACCAAAATATAATCGAAGGCAAAGGCCTTCATCACCTCCAGCACTTCCACTATTTTATCGCTCAGACCGCCCATGCTGCCGCGTGATGCGAGGGAGCGGATAAACAGGTTGGGATGGTTGAAATAAGCGCTCATACGCAGACGATCGCCTAACAAGGCCCCAAAATTGAAAGGTGAAGAAGGATCAACCAATACCAGGCCTACTTTTTTACCCTGGTCTAATAAAAGCCCCACCAGCGCATTTAACAAAGTACTTTTGCCCGCACCCGGTGGACCGGTGAAGCCTATAACCGGTATGGCTGAGGGCTGCAGGGTGCGCAACAGATCCTCATAACCGGCACTTTCGTTTTCAACCAGCGAAATAGCACGGGCAAGAGATTTGTAATCGGTAAACCGGACCTGTGGCACAGATTTATTTTTTGTGAAGGTAAGACCAAAAATGAGGCGGCAAAATATAGAAGGCACGTGAAGATGTGTTCACCTGCTTGCGTATTCGCATAGTTTTTGCAATTTGTGATTACTAAATAGATGTTATGGCAAAGCTCCGACTGAAAAATATAGATACCCGGGCACCCAAAAAGCTGAATAAGGAGAGCATTAAAAAGGAAACGCAGAAACTGAAATTTAAGATTGAGGAGTTGCAAAACCTGCTGTACGCCGAATCGAAACACTCGCTGCTGGTAGTGTTGCAGGGTATGGATGCATCAGGTAAGGACGGTGTGATAAAGAATGTGTTTGATGCGGTAAACCCTATGGGTTGCCGGGTAATACCGTTTAAGCGCCCCACCGACTTAGAAATGAAGCACGACTTTTTGTGGCGGGTACATGCGCAGGTACCGGAGAAGGGTATGATACATGTATTTAACCGCTCGCATTACGAAGATGTACTGATACAGCGCGTGCATGCCTGGATAGATGAAAAAACAGTAAAATCAAGATTTGAGCACATCAATAAATTTGAGCAACTGTTAATTAATACCGGTACCACCATTTTGAAATTCTACCTGCACATTAGCCCCGAGGAACAACTTGGCCGTTTGCAGGAACGTATGAGTGACCCTACCAAAATGTGGAAGTATAATGAGGAAGATTTAAAAGAAAGACAATTGTGGGATGACTACATGAAGGCCTACGAAGATGTATTTGAAAACTGCCAGGAAGCCACAGCATGGCAAGTAGTACCGGCGGACCAGAACTGGTACAAAGAGTATTATATCGCGAAAGAGGTAGTGCGCGCCATGGAAGATATGCAGATGAAATTTCCCGGATTAAAACCCAAATAATAATGTACTTATAACAATGGAGACAATGCTTTACAAAACAACCGATCTATGCGATGCCCACCCGGCCAAAGTGCGGGTTGCAGAACCTATTGGATTTAATGATTACGGCGCACCAACAATTTTTTGGGGACGTATTTACACTGTAAAATGTTTTGAGGACAACAGCCTGGTGCGCAAAGCGCTGGAAACCGACGGTAGCGGAAAGGTGCTGGTGGTGGACGGAGGAGGCAGTATGCGCTGCGCCCTGTTAGGCGATATGCTTGGTGAACTGGCTGTAAAAAACAAATGGAACGGCATTATTATATATGGCTGCATACGCGATAGTGCCGCCATGGCCTTGTTGCCGGTTGGCGTAAAGGCTTTGGATACGATTCCGTTGAAGAGCAACAAGCGCAATGAGGGACAGGAAAATATTGCTGTACGCTTTGCCGGGGTGGATTTTGTACCCGGTGAGTTTTTGTATGCAGATGAAGACGGAATAATAGTTAGCAGCGAAGCGCTGAGTTTATAAAAGAAAAAGGGCCGCTAAGGCCCTTTACTTTTTATGTGAGCCGCAACTATTGCGGTCTCTTTTTCTTAAAGTGTTTGTTGCGGTTTTGGCCATTACCATGTCCGCCACCCCCATTGTTATGACGGAATTTACCACCGCCGCCTTGTCCTTTGCCTTTTTGCTTGAAATCGTTGCCGGGGCGTTGTTGCTTACTGTTAGCCCGCGCTAAAGAACCAAGGTCCTGATCATCAGCAACCACCAATGCTCCTTTTGAAAGTAAGCGAAGGTCGTTTTTAATGGTTTCGTCGTTCACGCTTTCCTTGCTCCAGTTCTGATAAACCAGCTTCATGAAGTTGCCAATGCAGTTTTTGAAGCCTTCCTGCTTGTCAGGGTCTTCGGTTTCAACGGCCTTTTTAACCAGCTTTTCTACGTTTTTGCCGTAGTGCTTGTAGCGGATGCGGCTTTGCGGATAAGGCAAACGCTCAGGGCGTTTTTCAATTTCTTCGCGCTTTTTAATAGGGTAGGGCGAATCAACCTGCAGCTCGTAGCCGCTCATGATAAACAGGTGGTCCCACAACTTGTGGCGGAAATCTTCCACATTGCGCAGGTGGGGGTTCAACTGACCCATCAGTTCAATAATTTCTTTCGCAAACTGATTGCGCTTAACCGGGTCTTTTTCTTTCAAACAATTTTCAACGATGCGTTGCACATGGCGGCCGTATTCTTTCAGCACCAGTTTGTTTCGTATGGTATTATATTCTGCCATAGTAATGGAGTATAGTTCTTAGTTTATCAATAAAATAAAAGCTGCAAAAGGGTGTAACCGGCCTTGGTATAGTTAGCGGGCGACTTAACGGGAGGGTTGTTAACGCCCGCAACTGCTTTGCGGTTGACCTTACGAAGATAATAAAAATTTAAATACAAACACCCAATAACACAAAGGCGCTAAGACACAAAGGTTAATAGGTTAAATTACATTGGAAGAATGCCTACCTGCCTTTCTTTTCTTTGTTTCTTAGTGTAATCGTTAACCGTTCTTGATGATTTTTACTTTGGCGAATTTGAGCATGATTTTCTTAACGCCAAAGGAGTTAAAGAACACCGAAGCAATGCGGTTGGCACCGCTGCCTTCGATTGAAACTACTTTACCGTCACCAAATTTTTCGTGCTGAATTTCCATGCCTACCTGCAGGGTATTGGCATCATCGGGCACAAATGGCTCGTCGGTGTTGTTGCTTACAGGAGGTGCTGGTTGCGATTTAACCAGTGGTTTAGGATAAGTTGCCTTGGGTGCAAAGCCGCCGCTTAACCCACCGCTATTGCTGCTTTGGCTGTGTATTTGCGGACGCTTGATTTCGCCGTGATGCGACACCAGCGATTCGGGGATTTCCTGCAAAAAGCGGCTTTGATCGCAGTAGTTCAATTGCCCGAATTTGTAACGCGTATTGGCGTACGTAAGGAATAGGCGCTTCTCAGCACGGGTAATAGCCACATAAAACAAGCGGCGTTCCTCTTCCAGGTCTTCCAGGCTGTAAAGCGATTGCTGGCCGGGGAACAGGTTTTCTTCCATGCCCACAACATATACCACGCCAAATTCCAAGCCTTTTGCGGCATGCACCGTCATTAGTTTAACGGTGTCGAGGTTTTCGGTATCCTTCTCATCGCCGGTAAGCAAGGTTACCTTTTGCAGAAACGAGCCAAGGCTTTTATCGGTCAGCATGTTAATCTCTTCGGCGTTCGCATCATCGGCTACTACATCTTCCTCCACAAACTCCTTAATGGAGTTCAGTAATTCCTGCACGTTCTCGTAACGGCTAACACCTTCTACTGTTTTATCGCTATACAACTCGGCCACCAGTTTGGTAGTGGTGCCTATGTGTTTGGCCAGTTCGTAAGCATTTTGCCTTTTCTCCAGTGCAGTAAAGCTCTGGATCATCAGCACAAACTCCTGGATGGCGTTTTTAGTGCGGGTAGGTATATCGTAATACTGTATTTCCTGCAGCACATCCCACGGCCGCTTATTCTCGTTGGTGGCGGTAATAATTACCTTGTCCATGGTGGTTTGTCCGATACCACGGGCAGGATAGTTAATCACGCGCTTCAATGCTTCTTCATCATACGGGTTGATGGCCATTTTAAGGTAAGCCAACAAGTCCTTTACCTCCTTACGCTGGTAGAAACTCATGCCTCCGTAAATGCGGTAGGGGATATTCTGCCGGCGCAGGGCTTCTTCAAATGCACGCGATTGGGCGTTGGTGCGATATAGGATTGCAAAATCGTTGTTGTTGTAATGCTCGCGCATGCGCAACTCCTGTATGCTATCGGCTACCCAGCGGCCTTCTTCATTATCGCTTGGGGTGCGAACAATTTTTATAGACTCCCCTTTTTCGTTCTGCGTCCATATTTCCTTTTTAAGCTGGTGCTTATTGCGGTAAATGAGCTCGTTAGCGGCCTTTACAATGTTCTGTGTGCTGCGATAGTTCTGTTCCAGCTTAAATACACGCAGATCAGGAAAATCCTTTTCAAAATTTAGGATGTTATCGATGGTGGCACCACGGAAGGCGTAAATACTTTGTGCATCATCGCCCACCACAGTAATGTTCTGGAACACATCGGCAATACGTTTTACAATGGCATACTGCAAGTGGTTGGTGTCCTGAAACTCATCGATGAGCACATACTTAAACTTGTGCTGATATTTATAAAGCGCATCCGGAAACTTCTCGAAAATGATGTAGATGTTCAGCAGTAGATCGTCAAAGTCCATAGCGCCGCTTTTGAAGCAACGCTCGCAATACAGCTTGTAAATTTGCCCTGTTTGCGGACGGCGTGTGCTTCTGTCTTCCGCTAATAGCTCGGGGTCCTGCATATAGGCATCCGGCATTACCAGCGCATTCTTCATGGCCGAAATGCGATATTGAATCTGGTTAGGCTTGTAGATCTTATCATCCAGGTTTTGCTCCTTGATGATGGTTTTAATCAGCGAACGAGAATCTTCGGTATCGTAAATGGTAAAATTGGAAGGGTAACCGATACGCTGTGCTTCTACCCGTAAAATACGGGCAAACACCGAGTGAAAGGTGCCCATGTATAAACTGCGGGCATCGGTACCGGCAATTTTTTCGATGCGGCTACGCATCGATTCGGAAGCTTTATTGGTAAATGTTAAGGCTAAAATGGAAAAGGCATCTACCCCATTACGCATTAAATGCGCGATGCGGTAAGTAAGCACCCGTGTTTTGCCCGAACCGGGGCCTGCCACTATCATGGTGGGCCCATCGGTATTTACGACCGCTGCACGTTGAGGCTCATTTAACTCATCTAAATACGACATGCGGCGAAAATAGAACTTGCTATACGATTGCCCTAAAGATTTTTGAACAGCTAACAACCCATACAACTATTTTAACCACTTTACTCTTCTGCGCAACTGATAGATAAGCCATTGTGGTGTTAAAATTGCCAGAAAGAGCATTGCTTTAGTTGTAAACCCGGGAATTACAGATGCTTTGTTCTTGAACAGTCCATTTAACCCTGCTTGCGCTACCTGTCGGGCATCCATCATTATGCCAAATTTCTTGCCCATCTCAACATCAATAACACTGGGGTCGTATAGGTTAGTAGCAGTAGCACCGGGGCTAAGACAGGTAACATGTACCCCATACATTTTTAATTCGGTATGCAGGCTGCGCGTAAAACTTTTGATAAAGGCCTTGGTGCTGCCATAATAGCTGATACCGGGGAATGCCTTATAGGCTGAAATAGAGGAGGTGTTTAAGATATAACCCTTTTTACGGTCGCGCATTTGCCGGCCAAAGAGCGAGCAAAGCCGGGCAGTGGTTATCATGTGCAAAGTCATCATGTCAATGGTCTTATGATCATCGGCATCCACAGCCTGGCCGAAAAAGAAAAACCCCGCGTTGTTTATCAGCAATTCGACATGGAACTGCTGCCTTTGGCAATGGTCGAATACATCCTGTGCGGCCCAGTGATAGGAGAGATCGAGGCAGTACACTTCTACCCTTACCGTATAGCGTTGTGTAAGGTCATGACGGAGTTGCTCCAGCGTTTCGGCCTGGTTACTTACCAGTAACAAAGCATAACCACGCTGGCCAAGCAAATGCGCAAACTCTAAGCCTATACCCGAAGAGCCACCTGTTATGAGTGCAAACTTTTCAGCCATGGTGCAACAGGTTTACTTTTTGTCGCAATATTGCGGGCATGTCGTTTTCGTTCAACTGACAGCTCATAGTTCCGCTGTACATTTTAGCCACGCAGTAATTGCAAATGGTGCAACTGGAACGGTTGATTGTTTCATCGCGAAGGCGATTAACGAAATCGGGTTGAGCGATTAAAGCACGGGCCATAGCGATAAACTCAAAGCCACTATCCATGGCGGTATTAATCGTTTCCATCGAATTCATTCCACCCACCAGCACTACAGGTATTTTAATGGCGGCTTGTATGGCAGCGGCGTCGTGCATAAAATACCCCTCGGTAAACGGCACATCGGCAATTAACTGCTTGCCGAGAAGTTTCACAAAGAATTTCTTAAAAGGATCGCTGATAAAGTAGGCCATGATATCAACAGGCATGCTGCCGCGCATAACATACATAGGTGCGCGGCTAACAAAGCCGCCGGATACTACAATACCATCAGCACCGCAGTTTTGTATTTGTTTGGCCGTTTCAATGCCCTCTTGTTTTGTGATGCCTCCTTCAAATCCATCGTGACTGTTCATCTTAACCAGCATGGCTTTATCGGCAGGAAGCGCTTCGCGCACGGTGTTTAATACTTCGCGCATAAAGCGGCTGCGGTTTTCAAAGCTGCCACCATATGCGTCGCTACGTTTGTTGGTATATGGCGATAGGAACTGGCTGATTAAATAGCCGTGACCGGCATGCACTTCAATGGCATCAAAGCCGCCCTCTATAGCTATTTGCACGGCAGCGGCAAAATCAGCAATAACCTGTTTAATATCCTGCTGCTTCATGCTTCGGGGTAAGGTGGGGCCATACCAGTTAATGCCTCCTGACGGAGCAATAGGCCTTAGGCCGGTAACAGCAGCATTAGCCATATTACCGCAATGCCCTAACTGAATGGAGGCGGCGGCTCCCTCGGCATGCAGGGCATCGGTAAACTGACGGAGTTGCGGAATAATTTCTTTTCGTAACCAGAGTTGATGAGGAAAGGACAAGCCTGCTTTTGAAACCGCGGCATACGCCAGGGTGCTCATGCCAATACCACCGGCAGCTACTGCGCGGTGGTAATTCAACAATTGCGGCGTTATGTTGTGGCACTGGCTCATGCCTTCGAAAGCGGCAGCGCGGATGCTGCGATTACGAAGCGTTAGCGGGCCTAACTTACCCGGCGTGAATAATTTAGATGCGTTCACGTGCCGAAATAAAGCAAAAGACGCTAAGGCAGTGCTCGATTTTTAACAAACAATGAACAAGGATTGTTGAAGGATGCTAAAGCGGGTATTCTTAATGCTTTAGAAACTTTATTCCCCTGTTTTTGTTACTGGGTTTAGTTAATTTTGCACCCTTCAAATGGCCACAAAAAATTCAACAAAAGATAAAGCAAACGAACCTATAGGCCTTGAGCCTGATAATATTAAGGTATTCGGTTCGCGTGTTCACAATCTTAAAAATATGGACGTAACCATCCCGCGTAACGAGCTGGTGGTTATTACGGGTATTTCGGGCAGCGGTAAGTCATCGCTTGCGTTCGATACCATTTACAACGAAGGGCAGCGTCGCTACCTGGATTCTTTCTCGGCTTACGCCCGCCAGTTTATAGGCGGCTACGAGCGTCCTGATGTAGATAAGATCACCGGCTTATCACCGGTAATTTCCATCGAACAAAAATCGGTGAATCGCAACCCGCGCTCTACCGTTGGCACTGTTACGGAGATCTATGACTTTATGCGTTTGCTTTTTGCCCGTGCAGGCGAGGCTTACTCGTACGTTACCGGCAAAAAGATGGTGAAGTTTACCGAGGACCAGATCATCGACAACCTGTTGCAACAGCACAATGGTAAAAAGGCTGTGATACTGGCACCGGTAGTACGCGGACGTAAGGGCCATTACCGCGAATTGTTTGAGCAAGTGCGCAAACAGGGTTACCTGAAGATACGTGTAGACGGGGAGATTGTAGAGGTAAAACCTAAAATGCAGGTTGACCGCTATGTGGTGCACGATATTGAATTGGTGATTGACCGCCTGAAGATTGAGAAAGATGCCCGCGACCGCATTCGTACGGATATAGGCCAGGCAATGAAGGCCGGCAAGGGGTTGATACAGTTGCTGGATAGCGATACAGAGGAGATATTCAGTTACAGCAAACATTTGATGTGTGTTGACTCGGGTATCTCGTATGAGGAGCCATCGCCGAATACATTTTCGTTTAACTCGCCGTACGGTGCCTGCAATACCTGTAACGGTTTAGGTGTTACCTACGAGGTGAACAGCAAGGTGATAATACCTGATGAAAAGATCTCGATAAACAAAGGCGGTATACTGCCGGTTGGCGAGGCAAGAGATAACTACATCTTCCGCGAGTTGACGGCTATTGCCAAGAAGTATAAGTTTTCGCTGAACGACCCTATTAGTAAAATACCCAGCGAAGCGCTGAATTATATTTTGTACGGCGATGCCGAAGAGCCAACGTTTGAAGAAGAGGAACTGGTAATTGAAGATTTTGACGACCGTTGGTATACGCTGGCCAAAGGCGGTTTGGTTGGTTTGCTGAAAAGATGTTTCCGCTTTACCAGCAGCGAAGCCATACGCGAATGGGCCGAGGGTTATATGGAGCAGCACACCTGCCCTACCTGCAAAGGCACCCGCCTTAAGAAGGAGAGTCTTTGGTTTAGGATTGATGAGCGCCATATTGGCGAGCTGGCGCAAATGGATTTGACCGAGCTGGCTACGTGGTTTGAAGGCCTGGAAGACCGCATGAGCGAACGCCAGCGCATTATTGCCAAGGACCTGCTGAAAGAAATACGCACCCGTATTAAGTTTATACTGGATGTGGGCCTGGATTATCTGGCGTTGGACCGTCCGGCCAAAAGTTTAAGTGGTGGCGAATCGCAACGGATACGATTGGCTACGCAGATTGGTTCGCAACTTTCAGGCATTACGTACATATTGGATGAGCCCAGTATTGGCTTGCACCAGCGCGATAACCGCAAACTGATAACCGCCTTAAAGCAATTAGCTGCCAACCCCAACACGGTGTTGGTAGTAGAGCACGATAAGGAGATAATGCTGGAAAGCGATTATATTATTGATATTGGTCCGCGTGCGGGCGAGCATGGCGGTAAGATAGTTGCAGCCGGCAAGCCTAAGGACTTTCTGAAGCAAGGCAGCACTACTGCAAAATACCTGAGCAATAAATTACAGATTGAAATACCGGCTAAACGCCGCGAAGGCAATGGCAAGTTTTTACGCTTGAAAGGTGCATCGGGCAATAACCTCAAGAATGTAGATGTTGATTTTCCGCTGGGGATGCTGATTGGTATTACCGGCGTAAGCGGAAGCGGAAAGAGCACGCTGATAAATGAAACACTTTATCCTATCCTTCATAATTACGTTTGGCAGGGAAGGCACAAGCCGCTTGCTTATAAGAAGATTGAAGGGCTGGAACACATAGATAAGGTAATTGATATTGATCAATCGCCTATTGGAAGAACACCGCGCAGTAACCCGGTTACTTATATTAAGGTGTTTGATGAAATACGTAAGCTATACGCCATACTACCCGAAGCCAAAATACGCGGTTACACACCAGGCAGATTCTCGTTTAACGTAAAAGGCGGTCGTTGCGAAGAGTGCGGCGGCGGCGGCATGAAGGTAATTGAGATGAACTTTTTGCCCAACGTAGAAGTGATGTGCGAAAAGTGTAACGGCAAACGCTATAACCGCGAAACGCTTGAAGTGCGCTACAAGGGCAAATCAATAAGCGATGTGCTGAACATGACGGTAGAAGATTCACTGGAGTTTTTCGAGAACATACCTTCAATCTTCCCTAAGCTTAAAACGCTGAATGATGTAGGCCTTGGCTATTTACGCCTTGGCCAAAGCAGCACTACTTTAAGCGGTGGCGAAGCGCAACGTGTGAAGCTGGCAGCCGAGCTTTCGAAAAAGGATACAGGTAAAACATTTTACATTTTGGATGAGCCAACTACCGGTTTGCATTTTGAGGATATTCGCGTGTTGCTGGATGTGTTGGGCCGCCTTGTGGAACGCGGCAATACAGTGCTGGTTATTGAACATAACCTGGATGTAATTAAAGTAGCTGACTACCTGATTGATATTGGCCCTGAAGGCGGACACCGTGGCGGCATGGTAATAGCCAAGGGCACGCCAGAGGAAGTAGCCAAAGTAAAGGGCAGTCATACCGCACAATTTTTACGTGAAGAACTGGCAGGTGCCTTAGTTGCCAAACAATAGTTAAATGCAGTTTGCCGGCTTTAGGGCTGTGCTAAAATGTTTCTATACTTAACCATGCTTAAAGCACGCGTTATACTTTGCCAGGTATTGTTGTGGATGGGTTTGCTTATACAAGCCCAATCTATTATTGCCACTACTACACAGTTTATTCAGCAAAAACATTTTACAGATGCGCATGCCTACCTTGATTCCATTATA
The DNA here is from genome assembly GCA_046329495.1 of Chitinophagales bacterium. GTDB lineage: Bacteria > Bacteroidota > Bacteroidia > Chitinophagales > LD1 > Bog-950. The sequence continues at coordinate 576,961 of JAXLUO010000001.1, forward strand.
AAGAAAGAGCCCAGGAATGTGGATGCGTTGATGATGAAGGGCAATGTGTTACTGAACAAGGCCTGGATGGATGTACCGCAGCGCGTAGCATTGAACACCAATAATGAAGCTATTTATGATACTTCGGTTCAATCGTTAAAGTCGTTAGCACCGGTTATACCGGCCGAGGTTGAGAAACAGGTAGAAAAGTATTGGCTGCAATGTTTGAAGATTGATAGTGACAGAGTGGATATCCAGAAGGGGCTGTGCGCTTTGTATGCGTACTCGCTGGACAAAGAGAAGCTGAAGAAGCAGATTGTAGTATTGAAGAAAGCAGAGCCTGATGCCGATGGCGAACAGGTGTACCGCATGGCGGAATATGCCCGTAGTTTTATGGCAGCAGGGCAGTGGCAGCAGGGTATCGAGATGTATAAATACATTGCATCGCTGTATCCTAATGTGGCCGGCATCCGTTGCGATATTGCCTCGGAATATTTTGATGCGGGTGAGGCCAACATGGCATTAAGCTGGATTGATAGTGCTATGGCCTTTAAAGAAGTTGACGAATCGAGCTTTTTAAACAGCGCTTTTATTTATGGCGAACTGGGCTACTTTGATAATTGTGCTGCCGTGTTGATGCGGTACGATAATACGTACGGCCGCCGCTTATCGCAGTTTTATAATGCGTTGCAGTTGTTTGCCGATAGCAACCTAAGTTATATAAATCGGTTGAATGACTTTTTACAACACACCGATTCGACAAATTATTACGACGAACACCAATTGAGCAGAGCCATGTTGGTGTTTGCACAGGCATTTACACCTGATGACTTAAAGTTGTTGATGGCCGGCAACATAGGCGATTGGTATATGCCCTTGTTTTTGCTGCGCAGCGTGAGACAGTTCAGAGGCATTTGTGAACCTTTTCTGATATATGGGGTGTTTAACGGTAAGGTTAAAAACTATGCTGCGGCGGAGCAGTTATTAGAGGAAGGAGAGAACTGTAAGATGAACCCTGCACAAACAGAATACTGGATGCTGAATTACGGGTATGTGTTGTTTATGAATAAGCAGGTGGATAAAAGCTTGCTGTATTTTAACCCGCTGCTAAAATCCACCAATCCTTATTACAGGCAGGCTGCTGCATATTTTGTTGCTAAAACCAATTGGGAAAAGGGCGATAAGAAAACAGCCTCGCAGCAATGGGGCGAACTGGCTAAAGCCCCTGAGCTAACACGCTATAGCATTTTAGCTAAAGCCAGGGTTGAGAAGTAAGGCTTAATCGTGTTTTTGACCGCGTGCAATTTTTATGGCTTCTGCCAGTGATTCTTCTTCTTCATCCAACTTGGTAACACCGCCGCTTACGATAAACTTCATCATGTCGCCTCCGCGTACCTCATCTAACACCTGCACCTGGTCGCGGTTTACTACATAAAGGATGCCCGAGAGGTTGTAAGAGAGCGGGGCATAAACGGCCACCTTATCCTTAATGCCCAGATCGTTGAGGTCTTCCTGCGTAATAAAACCCAGCTTAAAAACACCACTGCCTTTGCCGAATTCAAACAGTACGGCCTTGTCGAATTTCTTTTTGTTGCTGATAAAGGCACCAAAGAAATCTTTAAGCGAAGAGTAGATATCCTTTACCACGGGTGTTTTCTCCAACAGTAAATCAAAGATGTGCAGTAAAGGTTGCAGGATTACCATGGAGCCTATGAAGCCCACCAGGGTAATAACCGCCACCATCGCTACTATACCCAGGCCGGGGTAGTAGAAGTGGAAGATGCGCTCGAAAAAGATGTTGAGCTTAGAATCGAGCCAATCGAAAATGGAGAAGATAGCATAGAAGGTAACAAACACGGGAGCCAACAGCAGCAAGCCTTGCAGAAAGTACGAGACTATGCGGCCGAACCCCGAGCGGAACCAAACACGTGTTCTATCCATTTTCATAACAATAAATTTTGCGCGAAGGTGGTAAAAAGATTTTGCTTGAAGGTTAAGGGCTATTCCTGCTCTGCAGCCGACAGTATTACTGCACAGGCCGTACGTATTTCTTCTTCACTTATAATTAGCGGAGGGGCAATGCGCAGGCAGTTGGGGGCAAACAGAAACCAATCGGTTAATACGCCGTTTTCGATGCATCGGTCGATGATGCGTTTATTCTGCTCATAGCTATCAAACTCTACAGCTAACATTAAGCCTTTGCGCCGAACAGCCTTGATAAGCCTGTGTTGAAGTAACACCTCAAACAATTTACCTTTTGTTTCCACCTCTTCTATTAGCGCGCCACCAACTAATTGATTGAAGGCCGCTAAACCTGCTGCGCAACAAACCGGGTGCCCGCCAAAAGTGGTAATGTGGCCCAATACCGGTTTATCGCTCAGGCTACTCATTATATGCTGCGAAGCTACGAAAGCGCCCAACGGCATGCCGCCACCTAAGGCTTTTGCCAGCAACATCACATCAGGAATAACACCATAGTGTTCAAAACCCCAGAGGCGGCCGGTGCGGCCAAGGGCTGTTTGACATTCATCAAAAATGAGTAAGGTACCTGTTTCGGTGCAGCGTTGGCGTAGTTGGGTAATAAAAGTTTGTGTTCCCGGATTAACGCCACTTTCGGCTTGCACTACTTCTACTATTACGGCAGCAGTTCGAGTGGTGATGTGTTGCAGACCTGCTTCATCATTATACGTCAACTGCCTGGTATCGGGTAAAAGCGGACGGAATTTTTGCTTGAAGTATTCATCGCCCATAATGCTTAGGGCACCTTGCGTACTGCCGTGATAAGCTTTTTTAAAGGAGATGATCTCGGTGCGGCCGGTGTAGCGCTTCGCTAACTTCATGGCACCTTCAGTAGCTTCGGCACCGCTGTTGGTGAAATATACATTGTTGAGCGAAGCCGGTAGATGGGTTGTAAGCGCTTTGGCAAAAGCCACTTGCGGACTTTGCACAAATTCGCCATACACCATCAGGTGCATATATTTTTGGGCTTGCTGATGGATAGCTTCTACCACAACCGGATGCGAATGCCCCAGGTTGCTAACGGCAATACCCGCAATTAGGTCCATATATTTTTTGCCGGATGTATCATATAGATACATGCCGTTGGCGCGTTCTATTTCCAGCATTAATGGTGCGGTACTGGTTTGGGCTACGTGCGATAGGAAAAGCTGACGGTTGGTAGGCATTTTTAAACGTTCCGGCAAATTTAGGGTGTTGTTATTAATCATTTGGCTAAATCTTCGCGGTACGTTTCATTTGCGCTCGATTTTATGGTTTATTTCCGTGCCGGTTTTTATTATGTGCGCTACAAAATATTGGGAGATATTATTGTAGAAACCTACCGCCGCTTTCAGTGGAAGGTATGGTTGCTATCTGTTTTATTCATCTTTCTGTTCTTCCTGCATCAGCTTTTTTCGCTGTTTTTCCGTTTGATGGATACCCTTTTTCACCAGGGGCACAAGAAAGTGCAGGTGAAACAACCTGTGTTTATTATTGCCAATCCACGCAGCGGCACTACATATCTGCATCGCTTAATGGCGCTGGATAGCGAACGCTTTATTTATACCAAGAACTCGCATACCTTTTTTATGACCTCCAGCTTTGTACAGTTCTATAAGCTGTTTAGCTGGATTGATAAAAAGCTGTTATTCCGCAGTATTAGCAAGGTAATGGACCGGCTGGATGAAAAGTTTTGGGGTGGCTGGGACAATATACATGCCATGGGCTTTAATAAGGCAGAAGAGGATGAGTTGCCTTTTGCACAAACGCTGATGAGCCCCGGTGTGTTTATTCCTTTCCCGTATTTCCACCTGCATAACGATAACAAGTTTTTGGACGAAGAGCCTGAGAGCGTACGCAACCGGGTAATGGATTTTTACGAGAGTTGTGTGAAGCGCTTTGTGTTCCGTGCAGGCAGGGATAAAACGTATCTATCAAAAAACGTGATGAGTACGGCACGGTTTAAAAGTTTGTTGAAGCGTTTCCCCGATGCCAAGATCATATATATAGCACGCCACCCTTATGATGCCGTACCCAGTATGGCCAGCATGTTTACAGCCATGTATAATTTTGCTGCACCCAATGTGCCGAGCAGCCACCCCAGCAGACGTGTATGGGCCGAATATGGCATTAAATTCTTCCGCTATTCGCAGGAGATGAAGCGTGTGATACCGCCTTCGCAGTTTTGTGCTGTTAAGTATGATGATTTGTTACAAGGTCCGGCTGAAACAGTTTTGAGCATTTACGAGCACTTTGGTTGGGAGCCCTCTGCCGAACTGCTGGAACGTTTATCGCAGGAGCAAAAACGCAACAGCAATTACAAAAGCGGGCACGAGTACAGTTTGGAGCAATACGGACTGAGCAAAGAGTATATCTATAATGAACTGAGCGATGTAATGGACCAGTGGGGCTTTCAACGGGAGTTTTAGTGCGCTTTTGGGCCTACGGTTAACCACAGGCCGGTGCGTTTCATCAACTTGTCTTCCATAATGCAAAACACATTGCCTTTAGGTATTTGATAGCGCGGCAAGGGTTTTAAGCCCGGTTGATTGGCTTTATTACTTGTTGTTACAGATATAGTTTTCGTTGCTTTAATTAAGGGCAGATAATACTGCCAATGGAGGGGTGGACCTGCCTGTGCTGTAAACAGGCCACAGATAAATACTATCGCAAGCGTTCGTTTCATTGTCCTAATGAGCGGTAATTCTTCAAAATTACAACTACATCATCATTTACGGAATAACGGCGTGCATAGTTTAGTTCAGTAGCCTGTATTTCAGCCTTATTTAACTGTAAACCGGTAAAGCTATTAGCCGGCGAAAGCACACCTGGGCGGGCTTGTTTATACTGGTGGAGCAAGTCTGAAGAATGAAAGCCAACCCAGGTTTTTTTACCGCTAAGAACTTGCAGCCAATTGCTTAAAAAGCCCCCGAAGTTTTTTACGGTAAACAGCGCTATCGGCAATAAGGGAATTAGCAATAAGCAAATGCTGAGGTCGAATACCCGTTTGTTACGCCGGTTTTCCGGTGTAAATAATAGTACAGCACGTTCGGCCACAAAACTATCGCCGGCGGTGTTGCTGCTGTTGCTACCCACCAGGGCATTGCTGCCGGGGTTCAATATTTTATATTCCAGCTTATTGCCACAGGCTTTTATTTTATTAATGATAGTGCCATAGCTGCTGTTAGCGACGCAAAAAATCACTTCATCGGCGGCATAAATGGCTACAGCTTTTTCGGTGCTTTGCACCAGGGGTTCCTGAATGATCTCGTGACGATAGCCGGCACCACGCAACAGGCCTTCGGCCCGGTTCATTTCCTGCTCATCGCCGGCCAGCAAACAGCGTTTGCTTTCGTCCTGTTCGGGCGAAAGAGACTGATACTTGATAAGGTGGTATAAGGTGCGGGTCAAAAGCATTTCAATGGCCGTCCATGCGGCACCCAGCAGAATGATGGCGCGCGAAAAGCGCCAGTCATCGGGCAGGAAGGCATAGAAGGCCGCAATGGCAATTGTACCCAATATTACACCACGCAATATTTTGTTGATGCGGAAAGGCTTATCGTAACCACCGTTAAGGAAGGTGGCCAGGATCCAGATGAGGATGTATGCCGGTACGATTACCAATAAAAACTGTTGGGGATAGTAATGCTCCTTGTACTTAATCATCTTCTCCCAGTAATCGGTAATAAAGAAGATACCCGCAAAGGCAAGTAATGCATCAACAACAAAAAGATAACTGCTGGCAAACAGACCTGCTAAAAGCGTAAGTGCCCCGCGGAATATGATAGCGAAGTTGATGAGCAGGGAGAACATGCTACTACGATTGCCGCTAAAGTGTTTGCGTGCGAAAATGATCATGGCATTATAAAAAGCCTTCACATAATTCAGCGAGCCTTTTTTGGTGCTTTCGCCTTTGTAATGAATGATGGTGGTATCGGCGAAATAGTAGTTTTTGTAACCTGCTTTAATAATGCGGTAACTGAGGTCGATATCCTCGCCGTACATAAAGAAGTTCTCGTCCAACAAGCCCGATTTATCTAATGCTGTACGACGCATGAACATATACGCACCGCTCAGCACTTCCACCTCGTTGGTCTCGTTTTCGGGTAGATAGCCAAGGTGATATTTGCCGAAGGTTTTAGACTTTGGAAAGAATGCAGCGAAACCGAATATTTTATAGAAAGCTACGGCCGGCGTTGGCAGGCCACGCTTTGATTCAGGTAGAAAGTTGCCGCGACCATCTATCATGTGCACACCCAATGCCCCTGCATCGGGATGGTCATCCATAAAACGGATACATTTACTAAAAGTATCTTCGGCCACTACGGTATCAGGATTCAGCAACAATACATACTCCCCCTGCGCAAGTTTGATGGCCTGGTTGTTGGCTTTTGAGAAGCCAGGATTATCGGAATTACCGATCCATTTTACCCAGGGGAAGCGGGGGCGGATGTAAGCTTCGGAGCCGTCGCTACTGGCATTGTCTACCACAAATACTTCGGCCTCTAATCCGTCAATAGCTTTCTGTACTGAAAGCAGGCATTGCTCCAGAAAATAGCGGACGTTATAATTAACGATTACTACCGACAGCTTCATGAACGGGCACAAGATAGAAGGAAAAATAAAAGACAGGTCGTAGGGTTAAGGAGGCTAATGAACTGAACGGTACGGGGTATTGGGTATCGGGGGGGCTTAAATTTTCAGATTTCCAGAGGAGCATACTTTTTGAATTTGACAATTCATTATCAATTAATTACGTTAATTTTTAGACAAAAAGCACAATAGCGCCACTGCCCGTACGTTCAAATTTTATAAGGCAGCCCTGCCCGAGGGTAAAAGGATAGCTACAGGTGCAGCCGATTAACAAACCAAAAAGAGAAATCATGAAATCCATAAAAATTGTGCTGCTGCTATTGGCTGCTATGCCACTGGTAATGATAAGTTGTAAAAAGAAATCGGCAACAGATAATGCCACTGTCCGGTTTAAATTAACCGATGCACCGGGAGATTTCGATGCATTAAACTTAGATATTCAATCTGTGCAGGTGCAAACTTCGGCAGGCGCCTGGACCACCATTCAATCAAATGTAGGTACTGTTAACGTGCTGCAGTATGTAAACGGGCAAAGCACCTTAATTGCCCAGGCCGATATTCCGGAGGGACAGCTTAACCAGGTGCGTTTAGTGCTTGGTAGTAATAACAGTGTTGTTGCTAACGGCCAAACCTATCCTATTACCATTCCATCAGGTATGGAATCAGGCTTAAAACTCAACGTACATCAGGACATTCAGGCCGGACAAACCTATGAATGGACAATTGACTTTGATGCAGCGCAATCGGTAGTAACTACCGGTTCGGGCAGCTTCCATCTGCAGCCTGTAATTAGGCTTGTAGTAGATGCACAAAGCAGCGCAGGGGCCAGTACGAATGTTGACGGCACCATAGGCGCTAACGGATCCGCTGGTGGTTCAGTCGTAATTAATAGCGGTTATACCGGAAGCATTTCAGGTAGTATTTCGCCTGTAGGTTTTGCTTCGGTATGCGTTACCGGGTCTAACGGTTCTACTTTTTGCACCATGACCGACCTATCAGGCCATTTTGCGCTGCAATCGGTGGCTGCAGGTACCTATACTGTAGAAATTGATCCCGCTTTGCCATTACTTAGCATTAAGACAATCAGTAACGTAACGGTTACTGCCAACCAAACCACCAGCTTAGGCGTGGTGGCTTTATAAAGTGGACTAGCAATTGGTTAACATGGCAGCCCGGCATTCCCGGGCTGCTTTTTTTATTGCCTGAGGTGCGCAGGTCATGAGGCGAACCTAAAAAGAGGCATCTGCTACCCTTGTGCCTACCGATAACTCTCCTACTTTCGCGCCATGATTTGGAGGCGCGACCCCAATAATCCGGAAGCGGAGATGGGCTTTTTTGATCACTTGGAGGCATTACGCTGGCACCTGATACGCTCGGCCCTTGCCATTGTGATAAGCGCTTGTGTGGTAGGCTATTACTATGATGTGGTTTTTGATAAAATCATCCTTGGTATAACCAGCAAAGATTTCCCGACGTACCGGTTGCTTTGTTATGTTACGCAGCAATTGCACATGGGTAATGCTATTTGCATTGACCACGATATTCCTATTACGCTTCAGAATCTCACCATGTTTGGGCAGATTACCCTGCTGGTGCAGTATTCTATTATCCTTGGGTTGGTTATTGCCTTCCCTTACGTTATTTGGGAATTATGGCGGTTTGTAGCCCCTGCACTTAGCGATACCACCGCCCGCAAAACCAGCCAGATTATTTTAGCCTGCTCGGTATTCTTTTTCGTTGGAGTGGCTTTCTGTTACTTTATCATCATCCCCTTCTCGGTAAACTTTGCCGTTAGCTTTACCATAAGCGATAAAATACACAACGACTTTACCATTGATAGCTATATTGATTTTTTTACCGTTATGCTATTGGCTATTGGGGCTGTATTTGAGTTACCGATGGTGGTATACTTCCTCTCGCGGCTGGGCATTTTGGGTCCAACCATTATGCGCAAATATCGCCGTTATGCTATTGTTATCATCCTCATCGTTTCCGGTGTAATTACTCCCTCGCCGGATATGTTCACCCAATGTTTGGTGGCTATTCCTATCTACTTGTTATACGAGTTAAGTATTTTTGTAGCAGCACGCAATGAGCGTAAGCGACTGAAAAACTTAAACGCAGCCTAAAACACACATCATGAAAATTGCACTGGGTGGCGACCACGCCGGGTTTGATTACAAGCGCGAATTAGTTGTATTTCTAACCTCACAAGGGTACGAGGTAAAGGATTTTGGACCATATAGCGCCGATAGCGTTGATTACCCCGATTTTGTACACCCGGTAGCCAATGCGGTGGAAAGCGGCGACTATAACTTCGGTATTTTGATCTGCGGCAGCGCTAATGGTGTAGCTATGACGGCCAACAAACACCAGGGTATTAGAGCGGGAATTGCCTGGGGTAAGGAGCTGGCTGAACTTACCCGGCAGCACAACAATGCCAACATACTGTGTTTACCTGCGCGGTTTATAACCCTAGATGTAGCCAAGGAATGTACGGATGCCTTTTTGAACACCCCGTTTGAAGGCGGCCGTCACCAAAATCGCGTGAATAAGATTGCCTGTTAGTTTATAAACTGCAGTGTAAAACTGCGTCTGTAACTATAAACCCTGCTCTACCATATGCGTAAATTGGTATTCATTGCCTGTTGCAGTTTGGCCCTGCTGTTAACTTTAAACGGTTGTATACACCGCAAAAAGCAGATTAAGGTGCAGTTCATAAATGCTTCACCAGGCTCTCCGTATTTGGATTATTATCTGCAGAGCACTAAGCGTGCTTCATTTATAGGTTATAACAATTGCAGCAACAGCAACACTGCCGATTTACTGGATGGCGAGACTTGTATAGCAGAGGCCCGGCTGAATGACAATAAAATAACCGCAGTAAAGTTTACAGACTGGAGAGTGGGTGAACATTACACCATGATTACCTATAACGATTACAATAATCTGCGCACCGCCTTGTTGCGCGATACTGCCATTGAACCGCCTGCCGGCAAATTTCTATTGCGTTTTATGCACTTCGGAACAGATGCGCCTGCGCTTGATGTGTATATGAATAACATCCCTGTTGCCCTAAATAAAGTTTATTACGGCACCGATAGTTTAAATGCCGTTGGTGATTATGTGGAACTGAATGCGGGAACCTATACCGTTAGTGTTAAGGATCATAATACCAATCAAACGCTTTTTAGCGTACCAAATATGGGTATTGAAGACCGGCGTATCCTGAACATGTACGCCACAGGCAAGCTTACCGACTCGCTTACCTTGTCTTTTTGCCTGGGTTATGCCCACCAATAGGGCTTAACCCCACATTTCCCCGAATAGTAGAACTGTTACCACTTGCTAAAAACAAGTGCAAGTAACCTTAGCAGCGTTAAAAACACGTTAAAATAACAAGGCCACCTGCTGCACTAATAAACCTACACTGGTTTTGCGGGTCAAGCAGGTATAAATGTTTTGCTATTAAAACGACTTGTAAAAACGTGTTATATGAAAAGCTTAAAAAAAATATCGATAATAATAACAGCCGCCGTGTTATTACTGTTATCATTTAAAGAAGCAGAGGCTGCTTATCCGCGGCATCACCACCACAACGGGCGATGGGCCAGCTATGGCCCAACTTATAATGCTTATGCACCCGCCACAATAACCTTACAGGTTTTTTATGATCAGTTGGCACCGTACGGTACCTGGATTAACGACCCTTACTATGGTTATGTATGGGCCCCCGCTGTAGATGCGGGCTTCAGGCCTTACTATACCAACGGTTACTGGGCTTATACCGATTATGGTAATACATGGGTATCGTATTACGATTGGGGCTGGGCACCGTTCCACTATGGCCGCTGGACCTACGATGCCTATTATGGATGGTTATGGGTGCCTGATACTACCTGGGGTCCTGCGTGGGTAGGTTGGAGAAGCAACGCCAGTTTCTACGGTTGGGCACCATTAGCTCCGGGCTGGGGTGTATCCTTCAGCAGCTATAACTTTCCTATGGATTGGTGGGTATTCTGTCCGCCAACGTATGTATACGACCATCACTTTTACTGGCATTGTAACGAACCGCGCTACAACAACACCATCATTAACAATACAACCATTGTAAATAATACCTACGTGGTTAACAACGTAACTTATGTGCAGGGACCAAGCAGTACGGACTATGAGCATAGCACCGGCCAAAAGCCCCAGATGTACCAGTTACGCGAGTTGAGCCAGGCAGGTGCTACCAAGGTGCAGAACAACTTTGTGGAAGTTTACCGTCCGCAGGTAAGCAAGCCTGCTACCGATAAACAGCAACCCGCACCTGCTACGCTGGTAAAAGCAGAGCGCAATATTGGCAAGCCAGAGGCTATAAGTGTTAACAACGGAACGCCTGCGTTCAGAAGCGATGCCAAACAGGTTGAGTTGAATAAAAACCTGCAACCTGCTGAACGCAAAACCGACAACGCTAAGCCTGGCATAAACGATGCAAAACCTGCCCAGGGTGAAACACAAAAACAAAACCTTACCAACGGCCGCAACCAAAGCCAACCGCAGCAAATGGAGCCTTCTAAGGAACGCAACATAACGCCACAACAACAAGGGCAAAAACAGCAATTGCAGCCCAACCAAACACCGCAACAACAACCGCAGCAGCGTGGATGGCAACAGCAACCGCAACAGCAGCCAAGGCAGATGGAGCCGCAAAGGCAGGAGCCCAAACAGCAGTTCCAGCCTAACCAACAGCCAAGGCAAATGGAGCAACAAAGGCAGGAGCAGTCTAAACAGCAATTTGAGCAGCCCCGTCAGCAACCGCAGCAAAGGCAGATGGAGCAACCACGGCAAATGCCAAGCCGCAATGAACCGCAGATGCAGCCTAACCAGGCCCCTTCGCGCGGAACACCGCAAATGCAGCCAAGGCAACAATTCGAACAGCCCCGTCAGCAGTTTGAACAGCCAAGGCAAGTGCCAATGCAACAACAACGGCCGCAAATGCAACCGCAGCAACGCCAGATGGAGCAACCACGTATGCAACCGCAACAACAGCCAAAAACACCAATGCGTCCAAGGTAACAGATGCTAAAAAGAAGGGGCCGGTAATATTACCGGCCCCTTCTTTTGTTTAACCCAATCTAAAAAAATTAATGTAGCACCTGTAGCTTACCGCTGTTTACCGGTACTCCGTTCACCAATAAACGATAGATGTATAAACCCGCCTGTAGATCTGTTGTTGGCAGAGTAAAGTTGCTTTGATTGTTGATCTTGTATTCTGCTACCGCACGGCCGTTTAAATCTACTACGATAAAGGTGGCGTTGTTTACTTCCTTGCCAAGTGTCACATGCATGGCCTCGTTAGCAGGTTGCGGATACGTATAAACGCCCACATAATCAGCACTTACCTTGTTAATACCGCTCAATACTTTAATTACATTTTCGTTGCTATCCAGTTGGGCCACATTGCCATCGCGGCTGCCTACCCAAATATTACTACAGCCATTGCTAAAGGCAATAGCTGTAATGCGGTTATCCGGTAACCCGTCTGCTGTTGTAATACGCGTAAACCCCGGGTTGTTATACACCACCACACCGCTGTCGCGTAAACCTATCCATACCCGCCCCTGGCAATCAACCATCACGGTGTTTACCTCATTTTGCGGCAAACCATTAGCGGTAGTAAAATTCTGGCAGGGGTTACCCACCGGGCAAACCGAAAAACCACCGCGTGTTCCAATGTATTTGGCAACACATATGTTATCTACCGCTATAGCCGTTACGCGATTATCTACCAGTTTTTGGTTAGGTGCGCTGGTATCTATATAAGAAAATGTAGTACCGTTGGCCGTATAAAAACATCCGTTATTAGCAGTGCCTGCCCAAAAGCCACCACAATTGCCTGCCTTTTGCATGCAGGTTACGGGGCTGAATGGGGCGGGGTAATTCTGTATCAGAATTTGTGAAGAATCGAAGCGGGTAAAACCACCGGGGGTTAAGGCCCATAGGCTATCAGCCCTGTAAAGCACGCCTCGCACATTGTTATTAGGTAACGGGCCCAGTGTATCCCAAAAGCCACCGGCATGGTTATAACACAAGCCCGCAGTGGTTGAAATAAATGCATGTTGTACATTGCCAATAGACGAAAGAGCAACACCGGTGATACTATCGCCCGGTAACGAAGGGGTATTACTATGGTCGTAGTACGTCCATTGCTGGGCAGCAGCCTCATAAAACGCCAAGCCCTGACCATTAGAACCTACCCAGGCATCGCCATTCTGTGCTAATTCAATAATACTTATCTCATCGAAGCCCACATTCTCGGTGCTTCGTATATTTTGGGTAAAGCCGGAGGTGCAATAAGTTAATGCCACCAACAACAGGGTTAGTTTATTTTTCATACTCGGGGTTTTAGAACTGCTGAGTCTCTTAATATATTGACAACGGATGCGGACTAATCCTTCGCATCGCTGTTTGCTTCTACATAGTACATTTTCAGTTTGCCTTTGTTCTTGGCTTCCACTTCACCGCGATATAAACACGGAACGCTATCTTTTATCAATTGATACGTGCTATCAGAAATATTGATCTTTCCCGGATCGCAGTTTTGCTGCATACGGCTGGCGGTGTTCACCGTATCGCCCCATATATCAAAAACGAACTTCTTTATACCAACTACCCCTGCCACCACAGGGCCTGTATTAATTCCGAAACGGAATTCGAAACACGCTTTATTTTTTGCGGAACGGCTGCTGTTAATAAGGTTCACTGACCTCGTAAATTCAATGGCCGTTTGCACTATTACCTGTGCGTGGTCCTCCATGGCTACAGGTATGCCGCCAGCGCATAAATAGGCATCGCCAATCGTTTTAATTTTTTCAACCCCCATGCGGTCAACAATCCGGTCAAAAGCTTCAAAGTATTCGTCCAGTCCGCTTACCAGTTCTTCGGCGGTAAGTTGTTCGCTTATCTTGGTAAAGCCTTTTATATCACAAAACAATACGGTTACTGATGGAAAATGCCGGGCCCTTGTTTTTCCGCTTTGTTTTAATTCCTCACTTATTTCCTCAGGCAAAATGTTGTTCAGCAATTCTTCCGATCGCTTCTTTTCAGCATCAAGGGCATTATAGGCTTTGGTAAGTTCAGCGTTCTTTATCCGTTCGGCTTCAGCATCGCGCTCCTTTTGTTCAATTTCGTAACGCATCGTCATCTGCGCAATTTGCCGGCTGGTTTCGGTGTTCGAAATCTCTTTATCCAATTGCGAGTAATGCAGATGGGCTTTGTATGCCTCCTCATAATTGTGCTCCGCCGCCCACATAGAGGCGAGGAGTTGATAGGCTACACGGTTTTGACTTTTCCAGCCAAGTTTTTCGCCCAATTCAATGGCTGCCTTTATATAGGCATGCGCCTCGGGAAAGTTGCCTTGCTCAAAATATAATTCGGCCAGGTTATTATAGGATTGCACCAAACCGCGGCGTTCGTCAACCTCGCTGAATAATGCTAACGATTTTAGATAGTAATCAAGTGCTATACCACTTTGTTTGGTAGCCCGGTATATATTGCCAAGATTGCTATAGCTGGAAGCAATTTTGGCCTTTTCGCCGCTGAGTTCGCGCAGCTTTAATGCGCGTTGGTGCGTATATAGCGCCTCGTCAAATTTGTTCTGTTCGTGATAAACATTGCCGATATTATTCAGCAGGTCGCTAACTGTTTTGGTGTCGTTTGTTTCTTCCCGAATAATCAGTGCACGGTTAAACATGCGTAAGGCTTCGTCGAAGTTGTGTTGATCCTTGTATAACAAACCTATGTTAGAACAGGCGGATGCAATACGTGCAGGCTCGTGTAAACGCTCGTAAGTTTTCAACGCGTGCAAATGGTTGGTTAAGGCCAGCGAATAATTGCCCTGAATACCATAAATAACAGCCGAATTGGAATACAGGTCGGCTTCCGCCAACTCATCTTTTAAGTTTCGTCTAACGGCAATAGCGGCATCGTACTGTTCCAGCGCTTCGCTATAACGGGCCTGGTGTACCAGCACATTGCCAAGTTTGGCAAGCACAGCGGCTTGTCCCTCCATATCATTAATGGTTTGGCGGATCTGAAGGGTCTGGCGATAAAAGTTTTCAGCTTCCGCAAAATTGCGCAGAGACGCGGCACTCATTCCTGCCTGCAGCAGGGCCTGCGCCTGGCCCGGGGCATAATTAATTTTACGGGCTTGTTCTATGGCTTGTTGCAACAATTGCTGCGATTCAGTTTGTTCCGATTCCGATAATAGCGCACTAAGCCTGTTCATGGCATCTATTTTGCGCGGCGTGGGGGCCACAGCCTGCTCAATTTCCTTTCGCAAGTTGTCTATCTCGTGCTGCATGTCCGGAGTCAAATCGCTGCTTTCTGTTCCGAACATATAAACGATTATCGGCCTCGCCAAAATTATTTCATACGGCTTTTTGCGCTGTAAAAAGCGGCGGACTTACAAAGTCCGCCGCCGACACTTTTACCTGCACATGAATAGGCAAAAAGTGCGCGCAGAATCCTTACTTGTTTCCTGCAGCCTTTAGTTGCAAAGCGGTTTTAATCATTTCCAGATCGCTTTGCATGCCGGCCATTTTGTTTTCAATTTCTGTGTTTTGATGCTGCAACTGGGCGTTGTTCTGTTGCAACTGGTTGATCATTTTCAATAGTTCCTGTGTAGCCGACACATTCAATGTTGTCAGGGCTTCATAATCTACCGTGCGGAAATCGCTTACTTCTTTACCGAATACAAATACCTTTCCATTGTCCTTCAGTGCCACCGTAAAGCCTTCAGCGTCTGCACTTAACACGGCTACTTTCTCTTCCCGATCAGCAAAAATCAGTTTCACCATATCGCCTGACTTAAGATCGTTGGCAACTGTTATACGACCGTTTTGCATATCGGTTAGCTTATAAATATTAGGTATATAATCGCTTAAGTGCGAAACAGCCTGGGGGTATACCTGTTCTACCTGCTGCGCAATCACCTTTTTATTAAGGCCATTTCCTTTGCTGATGGTATCAATAAACTTGTAATCGGTGATTTGGATTTTAGCGAGGGTATTCAGGTCGTTCTCGCCATTAGAAACACCTATTACATTTTTAATGCGAACATCCGAGTAAGCGTTAAACTCGGTAGCCGCTATACGGCCACTGGCATAGATCGAATAACCCGCTGTTCCGTTGGTGATAGTGCCGGTTGCTCCACCGGAATTAAGATAGCCATAGCTAAGTGTATTGTTTAGGGTGCCATTAACTACCAGGTATGCTTGTGTAGGGTTGGTTGTGCCCATTCCTATAGCTCCGTTGCTTGATTTTATCATCATCCGCACTGAACTGTTGTCCTTAATTAAAAGATTACCTGCACCTTCACTATTCGATTGTCCGGTGGATATAAAATCCCAAATGGTGCCGCCTGTAGAAGTATTGTTCATGCGCAGCCAGGTACCAGTGGTAGAAGAGCTCTGAATTTGTTCGATAACATTAGCAGTGCCTACCAGATGCAGCAGGTTAGAAGGGGTAGTGGTTCCCACACCTACACTTACAGCATCAACGCCTGTACCGCCTAACACCATTGTATTGCTTTGAGAAACCAGTGCATTTTTACCAATAGCAATGGCGTTGCTCAGCTGCGTTGATGTGCCGGGGCCCGAACTATACCCAATAAACACATTATAATTACCGGTAAGGTTAGCGTTGGCAGTGGTGCTTGTAACGCCTGCCTGGAAACCAATGCCGATATTACCGGTACCCGAAGTAACCATTTGCAAGGCCTTATAACCCTGTGCCTCGTTATAATTACCGGTGGTGTTATTGCCTAAGGCATCAACACCAAACGCACTATTGTTGGCACCGGTAGTAGTAGCAGCCATAGTATTCATACCAACAGCCAGGTTTCTGCTACCGGAAGTGTTTGATCCCAGCGCACCGGGGCCAATAGCCACATTTATAAAACCGGTTGTATTTGATCTTAGCGTATTAAACCCTAAGGCAGTATTCCAGTTACCACTGGTGTTTGCCACTAAGGCATCGTAGCCAAGTGCAGTATTATCATAGCCAACTGTATTGTTTTTCAGCGCCTCAAAACCTACAGCAACGTTTCCGTCGCCTGTTGTATTGGCCTGCAATGCAAACGCACCCACTGCAGTAAGATTCCAGGTGGTGGTATTACTTTCCAGCGCCGCTACACCCATGGCAACGTTACCCTGGCCTGTGGTATTGTTTAAAAGCGCATTTATACCTGTTGCTGTATTTTGCGTACCGGTGGTATTGCTCTTACCTGCCCAATATCCCCAAAAGGTATTTGATAACAACGGATCGATTCTACCGCTTTGTTGATTGTTGGTGCGCACCGTAAATGGCACATTATCAGTAGTGCCGATAAAGTTAACACCATCTGTTGTGCCGGTATTGCCGGTAAGCGACCAGGCCGTTGCATTAATAATGGTTGAGGCATCTTGCCAACTGCCGGTACCGTTTACATCACTAACCATTATTTTACCGGTTCCCTGATTACCATCTTCCATGCGGATGCTGCCAACCACATGGAGTTTTTCAGCCGGGGATACAGTTCCCACACCTACTAAACCGGTAGGAAACGTTACACTGTTGATGTTAATGCCTGTTCCACGGTTAACCTGTAACCAGGTGGTGGTTGAATTATTACCATCGTCTACGGCTCTGCCTAAAAAGCGAGAACTGGCAGCCAACAGATCCCACCATTTTTCGTCGGTAGCGTTGCCGCTCATATTCCATGCCATGCCGGGGTTCACGTTCCGGGTAGCAATTACAGCAGCGCTCTTTCCTCCACCACCAACGAAATTGCCCTGACCTGCTACATCCAGCGTATAGGCCGGCGCTGTGGTGCCAATTCCAATTTTACCGTTCGCCAAAACACGCATGCGCTCGGTATTATTCGTTTTAACCACCCAATCGATGTTATCGGTAGTGCCGATAAAGTTTGTGCCCGCCACCGTGCCGGTATTGCCGCCGGTACCCCACGCTGTGTTACCCAATGCAGTGGCAACAGATGTCCAGCTGCCTACACCATTGGCATCGCTTACCATTATCTTGCCGGTTCCCTGATTGCCATCCACCATTTTTATGGAACCTACAACATGCAAAGTAGTATCAGGTGCATTGGTGCCAACACCTATTCTGCCGCTCTTAAGAATAGTAAAGGCATCGTGGCGGTTACCGGAACCTGTACCATTGCCTACGTTAAACACCCGGTCGGTATTATCGATAGTGCCCGATGACGCTGCTGTATAGTTCGTGGCATAATTACCAATCACAACTTCGTTGAACGATGGCGCTGTATTCCCGGTGCCAAACGCTGCTGCTGCATTGCCTGTAACAGTATTATTGGTGCCGGTAGTAAAGCTGCTTGCGCCGCTAATACTGTTGCCGCTACCACCTGCAATTATGCTGCTGTTGCCATTGGCATTGTTATCGTGACCGCCCACTACTGCTGCTGCATTTTGGCGTGCATCATTCGAATAGCCACTTACAAAGGTATTCGCCTGAAACGCACTATCAAAATCGCCAAATGCAACCGATTGATTATGGCCGGCATAGTTGTTTGAACCTGCAGCAAAAGAATTACTGCCACTTGCCTGGTTGTTTTGACCAAAGGCTGCCGAGTAGGACCCAATATTACCATTATCCCATTGCGCACCACTAACCGAGCCGGCCCTGAAAGATGATTTGGCCGGTATCCACATAAGGCGAACCCCCGCACCACTGGCAGGCGTAACCCCTGTACCGGTATTGCCACTGGCAAGGAAAGCACCGCCTGTAGTAAGGCGGAAGCCTTCGTCGTTATTGCGCTTGAATACCACATCGGCATTATCGGAGGTGCCCATAAAATTAGTGGCGGCATTGGTGCCTGTATTGCCGGTTAATGCCCAACCACTTAAGCTGCTAAGCGAAACTGAATTTTGGCCACCGATGCTAAGGTTGGTTCCGTTTAGGTATAAATTCTGCGTGTCTAAACCAAGCGTGGTTGCATCTACCCACTTACCATTACCGGCGGCATCGCTTTGCAGTATATAACCATTGGCAGCGCCGTTGGTCATTTTATAATACTTGCTGATAAGGCTATCATTAATCGTTACGCTGTTTGTGGAAAAATTACCATATATGAGCGGCGTACCGGTATTGCTGTTGTCGATATATAGCTTGTTAGCTCCGGTTTCGTTATAACCTGCCTGGTAACCCAACATTACGTTACCCGCGCCGTTAACCAAGTAGCCTGCCTGGTAACCAAGCACCGTGTTGTTTGAGTTTGTTGTATTGTTATACAACGCCTCGCGACCCACAGCCACGTTAGCAGCGCCGGTGGTATTACCGTTCATGGCATTTGAACCAACAGCTACGTTGCTTGAGCCCGATGTGCTGGCGTTCATAGCAAAATTACCTATAGCCGTGTTGTTATTGGCATTGGTAATGTTATATAAGGCCTGTACCCCTAAGGCAATGTTAAAGCTGGCGGAAACCGAATTCTGCATGGCGTTTAAACCTAAAGCGGTGTTATAGTTTCCGCTGGCGTTATTCGCCAGGGTCCAGTAGCCCAAGCTGGTATTACCCTGACCATTTGTGGCCGCAGCCTGCGCACCAAAACCTACTGCCGTGTTGTTTAAACCGGTAGTATTGGCTTTTAAGGTTTGATGCCCCACCGCTACGTTGGCATAACCCGTGGTATTGGCCTGGCCCGACAAATAACCTACAAATACGTTTCTGTTATTATTTAAATTATCGCTGGCCCCGGCGCCTTCTCCCACAAATACCGATTGACCGGTATTCAGCACTTCAATTTGACCGTTATTGGTAATACGTGTGCGGATAACATTGTTTGTACGAATATCCAGCGCCTGGTTATCTGTAGTGCCTAAAAAATTAGTACCGTTGGTAGTGCCGGTGTTGCCGGTAAGGGTCCAGCCGCTTAAACCGCTGAGCGAAACTGTATTGCCACCACCAATGCTAAGATTGGTGCCATTCAGATACAGGTTCTGTGAATCAGTAGCAGCCGATGGAGCCGCTACCCAGGTGCCGTTACCTGCGGCATCGCTTTGCAGTATATAACCATTGGCAGCGCCGTTGGTCATTTGAAAAGTGGTGGTGCGGGTTTTGCCGTTTACATCCAGTTTGGTGGTTGGTGTATTATAGCCTACACCTATATTGCCGTTCTTGAGTATAGTAAATGCATCGGAACGGGTGGTAGATGAAGATCCGTTGCCGACATTGAAGACACGGTCCGAACCATTATAATTAGTTGTACTGTTTGGTGTATACACCGTACCGTAAATACCTAACGAAACTTCACTGTAGGAGGGTGCCGTGTTATACGAACCAAGCGCCATGCTGTGATTGCCCGAAGCCAGGTTGCCGCGGTTAAGTGCTACCGATGCATAGCCGGAAGCGGTATCGTTTAAACCTAAGGCAAACGAGTTGGTGTTGCTTACAATGTTGGCACTACCGGCTGCAAAACCCTGTGCACCGGTTACTGTATTACCATTGCCCATGGCGCTGGCTTCGTTACCGTTTACCTGGTTATTGTAGCCTGCTGCAAAACCATTACCTGCGGTTACGCGGTTTTTATTACCCAGGGCAACCGCGCCTGATGCGGTAGCACTATCTTGATACCCGAGCGCAACTGTACCGGTATTGGTTGAATACGATTGATAACCTGCGGCAAAGGAATAGTTGCCTGTTGCTTTAGTACTTTGGCCGAAAGCAGCAGACGCAAAACCGCCGATGGTATCGTTGTAACCTACTACAATACCGGCCGATGAGTTGTTGTACGATTGAAAACCACCGGCAAATGAATAGCTGGCTGCCGCGCGGTTGTACTGGCCGTATACCGCTGCATTACCTGCAGTAACGGTATCATTCACGCCACCCAGCACTACCGAATTGCTGCCTGCGGCCAGGTTGTGATTTCCACCCAATACAGCCGAAGCATTTTGTGTGGCCGTATTATTATAACCCGAAATAAAGGAGTTAGCGCCGGTAGCTGTATCGCTATTGCCGAAGACGGCATCCTGGTTGGCATTGGCATAGTTGCCTACACCGGCTACAAACGATCCGTTGCCATTAGCATAGTTGTTTTGTCCGAATGTTGCAGCGCCATAACCTGCTGCTTTTACATTATAACCTATGGCAACAGAATTAAAGCCACTTGCTTTGCTGAAGTTGCCGCCTGCCAAGGCATGTGCACCACTGGCAGTATCCACTTCGCCGATAACAAAGGCGCTGTTGTTAGTAGCGATGTTGCTCCAGCCGAAAGCAGTTGCTTGTGGAGCAGAGGCGGTATTTTGATAGTTTGCCGTAAAGGCATAGTTGCCAGTTGAATTGTTCGCGCGGCCAAAAG
>JAXLUO010000010.1:0-126070 GCA_046329495.1 Chitinophagales bacterium
TGCCAACAATAAACAGCAGCGTGTAAATCTGGACATGAGTTATGAGTTTAACCAGAACAGGTTTAACACCATTGAGCGGTACCGAAACATTGAATTTAACCGCGACTGGAATATCAGCACTACGACTAAGCGTTATAACGAACATTTAGCCATTGCAAATATCGGGTACGAGTGGACGGGGCTTGGCTTAATCAACTATCGCTTTAAAACCTTTATACAGGATACCGTTTACCGAGGTTTTGAGAACGGGCTGAATGGCAACTTCAGCAAGAAGGGTTTCAATTTCGTTTTTGCCAATAGTTACCTTAATGCCACTTCTACCACAAACCACAGCAACTTTATACGG
Source organism: Chitinophagales bacterium (assembly GCA_046329495.1). GTDB lineage: Bacteria > Bacteroidota > Bacteroidia > Chitinophagales > LD1 > Bog-950. The sequence goes on from JAXLUO010000010.1 coordinate 347, forward strand.
CCCAAAGCTGATTTCTGGTATGCCGGTAAAAAAACCAAAGGCTGGCGCATAGGTACCTTGTTTGACCATGAAGTGAACCGCATACAAAACAAAGGTGCCGACACCTTAACCGCCAATAGCTATTTGTGGCAGAACTATAAGGTGTATGTAGTTAGCCCGGACAGTATTAAGAACAAATACTCCATTGAATTTACTATGCGTTACGAGCATCGGCCCAAGGGCAGTGGCTTCGATGCTCCTTATTTCCGTGCACAAACATTAAGTTTTAACGGCACGCTTGCTTCGGTTAAAAACCAAACCTTAAATTACAACCTAACTTATCGTCATTCTAAAAATGCCGACTCGCTGAACAGTAACCAACCTGAGCATTTTTACCTGGGCAGGATTGATTATAACTTCTCGGTGCTGCGCGGCGCTATTCGTTCAACAACTTTGTATGAACTGGGAACAGGGCGTGAACAAAAAACGCAGGTGGCCTACCAGGCCTCACCTACCAATCAGGGCGATTATGTTTGGAAAGATGCGAATGGCAACGGCATTAAGGAACTGAACGAATTTGTGATTTCGCAGTTTAAAGAGGATACGAGCTATGTGCGCGTGTTTGTGGTAACGCCTGAATACGTTACCGTAAACACCAACCAATTTAATCAGGTATTGAACATTGACCCGGCAGCCGTTTGGAAGAACAAAACCGGCGCAAAAAAGATACTGGCCATGTTCAACCTGTTTGCCAGCGTGCAGATAAGCAAAAAAACCTATGCCGTGCGCAGCAAGAACGTGGGCAGTTACTTTAACCCTTTCCCTTTACAAAAAGATAATGACCAGTTGGTAGCAACCACCATCAGTAGCCGTAACACGCTTTATTTTAACCGGATGGAAGCCAAGTACGGCGCACAGGTTGATTTTAATTACACGCAAACGCGAACCTTGCTAACAACCGGTTTTGAAAACCGAACACTACAGAGTCAGGGTGTATTAATCAGATGGAATATTGTAAAAGCGTTAAACACGCAGTGGACGTATACCAATGGCACCAAGAGCAATCAGTCGGACTTCTACACCTATTTGAAATACAAATTCGGCTATAACGATGCTTCGGCAAATATCAGCTATCAGTTTAAAGCGGCCTTCCGTTTGAGTTTAAAATACGACTTTTCGTTCAAGGTAAATCCAACCGATACGGTGGGTAAGCAAACCGCACAGGTAAATCGCTTAACGCTGGAAGCGCGCTATAACCGCCTTAGCAAAACAACAGTGAACGCAACGCTTTCCTACGCTTCCATTGCCTATCGCGATAAGGGTTATGCTAACCAACAGTTAGAATACGCCATGCTGGAAGGTTTGCGCAATGGCAATAACCTGGTGTGGACTGTTGGTTTAGAACAAAATCTCACCGCCAATATTCAACTTTCCATTAGCTACGATGGCCGTTTGACAGGTTTTGAAAAGGGCGTAAAAGAAAGCATGAAACCCGTGCACACCGGTAGAGCAGAGATACGGGCACTGTTCTAATCCTGCAATAATTCGCTATACGTTTTTTTGCCCCGCAAAAAGAAATTGTAAATAATGCTTTTGGGGAATAAAGGAGCATCCATAGTTCGTTTAAATGCCTTACGCTTACGAATGAGCGAGGGCACTGCGGCAAGAAATGCAAACTGCGAGCGCACTACTGCCCAATAGGCTTTAAAACCACCACCACCAAAAAGAAACTTAATAGCAGCAATATTATCTAACTGTATACGGAAGGATATCTTCCAGATTACCTGCCATGCCGGTAAATTTTTAAACAGCATAAACAGGCTGTTGCGGAAGTTAAGGTAGGTTTTAAACGGACTGCCGTAACCCAAGCTACCGCCACCAACGTGATATACCAATGATTGCGGTACACAGATAATTCGTTGCCCCTGGTTTTTCATTCGCCAGCAAAGGTCAATCTCCTCCTGGTGCGCAAAGAAGTCTTCATCCAATCCTCCTGCGTTCCAAAAGGCACTGCGTCGCACGAACAAACAAGCACCGCTGGCCCAAAAGATGTCGGCCACCGTATCGTATTGTCCATTATCTTTCTCTAACACTTCAAACACCCTGCCACGGCAAAAGGGGTAACCGAACCTATCCAAATAACCACCGCAGGCACCGGCATATTCAAATTCATCTTTGCTGTTGTAGGCGCGAATCTTAGGTTGAGCGGCAGCTATGGAAGCGTCTTGATCCATTTCGGCGATAACCTTCTCTACCCAACCTTCCGTAACCTCTATATCCTGGTTCAACAGCACATAATATTCGGTGTCCACCAGTTTCAGTGCATCGTTATAACCGCCCGCATACCCTCCATTGCGTTGGTTTTGAATAATGCGCACAGTTGGATAATGCTGTTGCAGGAAAGCAATGCTATCGTCGGAAGACAGATTATCGACCACTATAATTTCGCAGAGATCAGAAGTCGTATGCTGCATTACCGAAGGCATGAATTGCTCCAGGTATTTGCGGCCGTTCCAACTCAAAATTACTATGGCTACCTTCTTGTTATGCTGCTCTTATCTCTGTTCTATGCATCGGTTGTATAGTGCTAAAGGCAACCGAAGTAAATTTTATTATGTTTAGCCACGCAAATCAACAAATCTTTTGCAATGTCAGATACCCTTTACGCCGAAGATTACCTGAATTATCAAAGCAACCGCAGTTGGTTGCGTAAAACTATCCGTAAGGTTTACCTGTGGCAGGTACGTCGCCATGTAGTAGGCAAAGCCATCGATTTTGGTTGCGGTGTAGGAGAACATCTATCTACCTTTCCTGCCGGTTCGCTTGGGCTGGAGGTAAACGAAGCTACCGTAAAATACTGCCAGAGCCACGGCATGAACGTGCAACTATACAATCCGGTTGCTGACGATTACCAATTGAAAGACATCCCCGCAGGCCAATACAATACCGTAGTAATTAGCCATGTATTGGAACATTTGGATAACCCCGATCTGGTTTTAAAAAAATTGATGGACTCCTGCAACCGCCTGGGTATTAAACGCATTTTTATTTGTGTGCCCTGCGAAGCCGGTTTTGCGCACGATAAAACCCACGTAACCTTTGTAACAAAGGATTACATGCAGCAGAAGGGACTGGATGGGTATAGCGGATTTAAACTAAAACATGCGGGTTACTTCCCTTTTAACTTAAAGTTTGTAGGCAAGCTATTCACCTATAACGAACTGAACCTGCTCTATGAGCACGCCTAACAGCGAACATACTTTCGTTATAATGGCCTACAAGGAATCGGCATACCTGGAGGCCTGTATTAAAAGCGTGCTGAATCAAACACAGCCTACCCTGGCGCATATCACCACCTCTACGCCAAACAGTTTCATAAGCAATCTGGCAACTAAGTATGGCTTACAAGTGCATGTAAATAGCAATGGTGGCAGTATCGGTAAGGATTGGAACTTCGGACTTAACAGTGCGAGCACGCCCTATGTTACCCTTGCCCATCAGGATGATTTATACCACCCTGATTTTGCCGCAGATTGTATAGCAGCAGCAAAGCGCTACGATGCTGAAAAGCCTTTAATGGTTTTCAATCGCTCGATAACTTTTGCCGGAGACAAAGAGGTAAGGGTACCTTACAAAAACATCCTCCGCTGGTTGCTGATCTTTCCTTTTCATTTCCGTAGCGGCATCCATTCCAACTTTTGGAAGAAAACCGCCTTGCGCTTTTCCAACAGCATCTCCTGCCCCGGCGTGTTTTATGTAAAAAAGAACCTGGATAACTTCCGTTTCAATGAAACCGACAAGTATATACTTGACTGGCGGGCCTGGTATGAAATAGCTGAACGGGAAGGCGCTATGGTGTATGTAGATAAGGCCCTGCATACCCACCGGGAGCATGAGGCCTCTACTACTTCGGTTACGCAATTGGAGACCCTGCAGAAAGAAGAAATGGATCTCTTGAGCCATATCTGGGGTAATTCTTTCATTCCCAAGCTTATAACTACGGTTCTGCGGCTGGCTAAATAAGCTGTTTACACTTGTTTAAAACCCCTGGTTGACACTTACCAAAATACCTGTTATTTTGCCCACTTTGTAATTGGAGCAGAACAAGAACATATTATTACTGGATGGCGATGAGCAAAGCGCACAGGATATACAACGTTTCCTGAAGGTGAGCGCTTATGCATTTACGATAAGCCATGCCGGCGATTTATCGGAAGGCTTGAATTACCTGAAAGGCCGCAAGCCCGATTTGATTTTGCTTGATGGCGGTTTAACCGACAAAAAGGATTTTGGAGCTTTCCGCAGTTTAACCGAACGTGAGAAAATTCCGGTTATCCTCCTTTCCGATTACGGACCCAGTGAAGCCAAAAAACAATCGCAGAAAACAGGAGCCACCGATTTTATTGTAAAAAATAAAATCAACCTCTTTCACCTGCAAAAGTCAATTGCCAGTGCTTTGCGTTTAAGCGAGGCAGAAACAAAGCTTGACAACACAGTTAATGACCTGGTAACCTTTCATGAATCCTTTTACCATATACTGGGCAAATTAGATGAAGGCGTGCTGGTGATTAATGCACAGAATGCATTGCGTTATGCCAACACCAAAGCCTATAGCATACTGGGCGAAGAAAGCATGCGCGACCACCTGGCCGATTATATGCGTTACAGGGAGGTAGAGAACGAAGAAACGGTGCAGCTTTCGGCCAATGCCAAACAGAAAATAACCATACGTATTAGTGAATTGAAGTGGAACGGCGAACGGGCTAACTTGTTTGTGCTTACTAAAACAAATGAGGAACAAGAACCGGAGGCCGGTTTCCTGGAAAATGAATCCTTCAAGGCGCTTATTAATTCCATATCCGAGAAAATGCTGCTGCTAAAGGGCGATGAGGTGGTATTTGCCAATAGGCCGGCAGCCAAAGCGCTTAAGAGCAAAGTAAACGCGCTACTGGGCAAAAAGCTAAACGATTTGTTTGAGAGCAAACAACCATTGCTTTCGGGAATTTCGCTTCAATCGTTTCTGGCCCCGAAAGAGTCGGAGGGTTTTATCAGGGGTATGGAAATACCAACGGAAGTAAGTTGGGTTATGACCCCGCTTAATTTGGATGAGCAATTCTTCCACCTGCTTACGTTTACCGAAAAGCAAGTACCGGATACGCACTACGCTCCTGCTGCGCGCAGCGACGAAGAGAACTTTAGCAGCGAAAATGTGTTGCATCTGGCCTCGCACGACTTACGCGAACCGGTTCGCACGGTGCTAAATTATGTACAGCTTATAGCCGATAAACTGGGCAACGGCAAATACGAAGAAGCAACCGAATACGCAGGCTTTGCGCGCGATGCAGCTGCGCGAATGGAAAAATTATTGACCGATCTGAAAACCTATATCGGCCTTAATACCCATCATTTTATGCTGGCCAGGGTTAGCATGAAGTTAGCCGCTGCAGATGCCTTAAAGCGATTGAAGCAACGTATTGATGACTCCGGTGCCGAAATAAGTATAGCCGAATTGCCCGATACCAGTGCCGATAGAGAATTAGTAGAACTGCTATTGACCCTATTGGTTGACAATGGTATTAAATTCAGCAAAAAGGGTAAGAAGCCAGTTATTGATATAGGTTTTGACAAATACGAAGGCAAGGTTGTTTATTGCGTGCGCGATAATGGTATCGGCATAAGCAAGAAATACCAAAGCAAGATATTTGAACTGTTTGAGCGTTTGAACCGGGTGGATGAATACCCCGGTAATGGCCTTGGTTTGGCTATAGCTAAAAAGATAGTAGAAACCCATGGCGGCAACCTCTGGGTTGAATCGCTCCCCGGTTTTGGTAGTAGCTTCTACTTTACCCTGCAGGCTAAATAATTACTGCTTTATAAATTTGCCAGTACCTGTTTTGCTACCGGTACCTATTTGTATGGTGTAAACCCCGGGAGCTAAAACCTCAATAACCAATGTGATGCGCGGTGTGTGCAGGTTACTTAGGCGAATAAGTTCTTCGCCCAATAAATTCTGCACAACAATATAATCGGGTACCTGGTTATAACAATCTACGGTGAGCAATGCTTCCGCCGGATTCGGATAAATCCGAATTCCGTTTTCACTTAAACTATTGAAACCAACACCGGCAACAGTAACAGTATCGGTAAAGGTTTGCTGGCATCCGTTTGCATCAACCACAGTTAAGGTAACCGGGTAATTGCCATTGGTTGCATAGGTATGGTTTGCTGTTTCAGTAGCGGCATTGCTACCATCGCCAAAATTCCAGCTATAGGACGCTGCACCGGTATTGGCGGCACTAAACAGAAACTGGTTTAACCCTTGCTGTACATTGGTAAAATTAGCATCGGGTAATGCATTAATTGTAACAGTCATCGAATCGCTGGCATTGCAGCCCTGTTGATCGGTTACGGTTAGTTGATATACGCCGGATTGGTTAACCGTAATGGAGGCAGTGCCTGCTCCTGTGCTCCATGCATAAGCATCAAATTGTCCTCCGTCAATCTGCACTTCACTTCCCTCACATACGCTGGTATCACTTCCAAGTTCCAAACCTGTAACCTGCAACACGTTTACGTTAATAGCGTCGGTACCCGAGCAGTTAAACTCATCTGCAACAGTAACGGTATAATTGCCGCCGGTGCTCACATTCAGGGTGGGCAGGTAGGTGTTATTGCTCCATGTATAATAGCCGTAACTGCCACCGGGGCTCAACGTTATTATTTCTCCGTTACAGATGGTAGTATCGTTACCCAATGCAACAGACAAATTTTGATGAGGAAGCGCATTTATTTTTGCATCTAACCAGATAAACCTATTGGTAACCCAGCTTTTTAATCGTTGAATTTCCTGCGCATAAGTTTGAGGTAGTGGTGTTGGTTCAGGCCAGGTGGCTACACCCAAAATTGGCCAGGTGGTAAAGTTGCGCTGCTGACTTTCATTTAACCACGATGCGGTAGAGTCGATATAGGCATACAAACTATCGAAACTTAAAACCGTTTGGCGTAGGGCCGTCCACCGGCAATAGAGATGCTGCTGGAACAGAGGATCACTCATCATACGTTCCCAATGGGCAGGTACGGCAGCGCCCTGGCAAACATAATCCAGGTTATAGGCCCAGCCGGTATCAACCTGCGCCTGACAATAATCAGCATTCATCCAGGCTATATCATAATCCCAAACCGGCCCGGCTTTGAGTTTGCCACCGTCGCTCAGTTTATCCTTATGGAAGTATGTGCTTAAACGATAGCCATCCACATTCTTGCTCATTTCATTAATAAGCATGTAATCTAAAAAGGTCTTTTCGCTGGCGTACCGCCTGTATCCATTCGCAGGATCCTGATAACTCAATCCATACAAGGCACGTTCGAAGCTATCAACATACCGTGCGATATAATCCTTCTGCTGCTGAACTATATCATTTTGGTTGGGGTATTCATACTGGTAAAAAATAACATCGCCCGATGGATTAGATGGCTGATAATTGGAATAAAAGCCCGCCCCTCCGCTGCCGGTAAACTTATCTATCTTAATAATATAGCCGCCGGTTAAATCATCACCGGTAGTATCCGTGGTGGTTAGTTTGGCAACATCTACCCGCTCCTTATCGCGTTTTATCTTTTCCATTACCACATACACGCCCTGGTATGCGTTATCAACAAACAACTCTACATACTTTGTACGCGATGCATAATGCCCCAGGTCGTTAAACAGCTTATAGCTAAGCACATTACGCATCAGGGTTTTATCGTAATAACTGGCAGAAAGAATCCAATCGCTTTGCGGAGGAAATCCCAAAAGCGTGGTGTCAATCTCATTACCATTTCCATCCCAGGTTTCGAAGCCATATGACTTTTTAGGCGCACTACCTGAAGATGACCCGCGGTATTCGATGCCTATTTGCTTATGATAGCTATACACGGTATTGGTGTCCCAGTTGCGTTGGCCTGGTCCATTATCAATAATCATGAAATCCACCGGAACCTTTGGATCATCCTTAATGGTTTGCCCGTTTGTATAAATTTTGATGATAGGAAGGTTGCTTGACATAGCTACCGGAGGTGTAGCCGGCCCATTGCCAAAACGAATGCTCCAGCTAACTACTTTGCCTGAATCAACCGGGCCTGTATCACGTATCTTCAAATACCAGGTACCATTACCTACCGAACCATTGTTGAACAAACCCAAATTGCCGGTGGGCTTGTAATTTCCTGTAAAGGGGGCGGTCCCTTGCGCTATTGAGGTGGTGTAGTTTTGTTTGAAGTTAGTGTTGGTAAAGTTGGCTCCGCTCCCACCCACATTATCAAAAATCGTTACTTCTACACCGGTGGCCGAAACGAGGTGGACCTGCAGATCGCCATCATAAGTATGCTGAATGTTGATGGTAAGTTTTTCGAACCCCCAGGTGCTGTTCAACAAGCTTTGGTTAAGGCCTGAAACATTAAGAGGGAAAGTAACCCAGGTGTTATTATCCGGTATATTACCTGCGCTGCCTACAAAAGTTTGCTGTGGTTGCGAAAATACGGAGAGCCCTAACAAAAGGGTGGCAAACAATAGTACATGTTGTAACATCGGGCAGTAAAAAATTAAGGTTTCGTCATATAAAGTTAGTAATTATTTAACGTAAGATTGTTAAATGGGTTTCGGTAGAGTTGTTTATCAGGGGATTGTAACAGTACCTGCCTCAACTTTAAACAAGGCTGCCTATCTTTGTTAGCTTATGGCACAGCACACCAATGCCTTGATAAATGAATCAAGTCCTTACCTTTTGCAACATGCCCATAACCCGGTTAATTGGATGGGCTGGCACGACGACGCCTGGCAACAAGCCAACCAGCAGGACAAACTGGTTATAGTTTCCATTGGCTACTCCGCTTGCCATTGGTGCCATGTAATGGAACACGAAAGTTTTGAAGATGCTGAAGTGGCACGTATAATGAACGAGCACTTTATCAGCATTAAGGTTGACCGTGAAGAACGGCCGGATGTAGACCAGATTTATATGGATGCCTGTCAACTGATAAGCGGCAGAGGGGGATGGCCATTAAATGCAATCGCGTTGCCCGATGGTCGACCGGTATATGCAGGTACCTACTACCCGAAAGACAACTGGAAACAACTGCTTGCTTATTTTGTAGACTACTGGAGGAATAAGCGGGAGGAAGCACTGGAGCGCGCCACCAACATTACCAATCACCTTAAGGTGATGGACGTGATTGAACCCAAAGATGAAAGCGCTGATTTCAGCACAGGACATCGGGTTACCATGTTCGAAAAGTTCAGAGCCACCTGGGATTTTGAGTTGGGTGGCCGTAGCGGAGCGCCTAAATTCCCAATGCCCGTAAACCTACGCTACCTGCTAACGAATTACTATTACACCAATAATAAAATTGCTTTACAGGCAGCTACCGTTACGCTGGATGCCATGATGAATGGTGGATTGTATGATCAGGTGGGTGGAGGATTCGCCCGGTATAGCGTAGATGCACTTTGGGAGATACCGCACTTTGAGAAGATGCTGTATGATAATGCACAATTGGTTTCGGCCTACAGCGAAGCCTACCGTTTAACCCAAAACGAGCGCTACAAAGATGTTGTATACGATACCCTTGCCTTTGTGGAGCGCGAATTAAGCGATAGCTCGGGTGGTTTTTACTCAGCATTGGATGCCGATAGCGAAGGACATGAAGGCAAATATTATGTTTGGCAGTACCAAGAGCTACAGGATTTACTTGGGGAAGATTTCGAAGCTTTTTGCACGGTTTTCAATGTGAGCAGGGAGGGCAATTTTGAGGGTACGAACCACTTAACACGCAAACCCGGCACCACACATCCTAAACTAAAAACCTGGATAGAACGGCTATTACACAAACGCTCGGAGCGCATAAGGCCGGGATTGGACGATAAGATACTTACGTCCTGGAACGCACTTATGCTGAGCGGTTATTGCGATGCTTATAAAGCCTTTGGCGAAAAGCGCTTTTTAGAACGTGCCCTGCAATGTGCCCTGTTCATTCAGCAAATGCAATTGCAAACCGATTATAGCCTCTACAGAAGTTATAAAAATGGTAAAAGCACAATCAGTGGTTTTTTGGAAGATTACGCCTTTACATGTGAAGCTTTTATCAGTTTATATGAAATCACATTTAACGAGGACTGGCTGCATCAGGCTAAGGAACTTGCCGCCTTTGCCATTCAACATTTCTACAATGTAAACACAGGCCTGTTCTTCTACACTTCGATAAATGATGCACCACTGATAGCCCGGAAAACCGAGACCTCCGACAATGTAATACCATCTTCTAACTCTGTGATGATGAAATGCTTATATACTCTGGGACTTTTGTTCGAAAAACCGGACTGGATAGAAAAGGCCGAGAGGGCCAGTGGATTACTGAAGGAACATATAACAGGCTATACACCGTTTTATGCCAATTGGGCCATGCTTACCGATTGGCTGATAGAGGAACCTAAACAAGTAGCCATTAGCGGCCCTGATGCCTTACAATATGCGCAGGAACTACACAAACCGTTTAGGCCCGATCTATTGATTTTCGGATCAACGGGCCCCAGCATGCTACCCTTATTGAGTAATAAATACCAGCTTAATACCACGCAGGGATTTGTTTGCCAACATAAAACATGTAGCCTGCCCTTAAATAGCGTTAAGCAAATATTCACTCAATTGGCTAATTAACAGCCAATTACGTCATTAATCGTAGAACTTTGAACATTTCAGCGGGCAACGGGTTTTTATTTTATTTAGACTTCATCTAAATTTGCCCCTCAACGTGAGCGAAGCAAGAACTGAATCGGATATTAAGAATGCTGTAATAGAGGTATTGAAAACTGTTTTCGACCCCGAGATTCCGGTTAACATTTATGATTTAGGCCTTATTTACGAGGTTAATGTATTTCCCGACCATGCAGTAGAGGTTGTAATGACCTTAACTTCACCTAACTGCCCTGCAGCGGCGTCGATGCCTGCTGAAGTTGAACAAAAGGCGAAGGCAGTGGAAGGAGTAAAAGATGTAACATTGGAACTGGTTTTCGACCCACCCTGGAATCAGGAAATGATGAGCGAAGAAGCAAAACTTGAATTAGGATTTATGTAACAAATGTCATCAAGTTTAAACACCCAATCACTTAATATCGCATAACCAAAGAATTGAAATAACTCATAACTCTAAACTCTCTAACTCAAAACTAAAAAATATGTATCCTGCAGAATTAGTAGCCCCTATGAAAGCCGACTTAACCGGTGTTGGATTTACCGAATTATTAACTGCGGCCGACGTAGATATTGCTTTAACACAAACACAGGGAACTGTATTCCTGGTTTTTAATTCCGTATGCGGTTGTGCAGCAGGTGCGGCTCGTCCGGGTATTAAAATGGCTGTTAAGCAAAGCAGCAAGTTGCCTACCAAAATGGTAGCCGCATTTGCCGGTGTAGATAAGGAAGCAGTTACACGTGCTCGCGAATACACGGCTCCTTATCCCCCATCATCACCAAGCATGGCCTTGTTTAAGGATGGCAAATTGGTGCACTTCATCGAGCGTCATCAGATTGAAGGTAACAGCGCTGAAGCTATTGCAGGCCACCTGCAAAAGGTATTCGAACACTTCTGCTAATCACAGTAGCTGTATACTATAGCTTATCGGGGTCATCTTTCCAGAAGGACCACCACTTTGATTTTGTACTTTCGGTAACCTCAGCAATTTGTTGTTGATACCAGGGCTCAGTGAGCTTTACAGCATTAATTAGTATTTGGGCTAATTCTATTGGCGGACCCTGTGATTGCTCTCCATATACTACACGGAATGAATAATCAACTGCGCCATCATTACCGTTAAAGATGATCGTCATGCGACATTCGGTACCAATGCGTTGGGGCATTTTAATAACCCCGGCATACTGAAAGAGGTTTTCGTCAACAGTCATCATTAATGCATCAAAATGCCCATCGCGCGAAATACCGGTCATAAGGGGAAGTTCCTTCTCATGCTGGCCGCCATCCCCTTTACGATGAATGTTACCGTTTTTCTCTAACAGAATAAAAAGGGTGGTTTTATCGCCAATTTCAAGTGTTATAAGTGTTTTATCTATCAGGTGTTTAGTAAACATCAGGCCTTCTTTAACGGTTTGAATGTAATTATTCACATCTAATTTGACACCTATTTTAATCGACCGAAAAAAAATTTTGCCGTTAATTATTATTTTCTATTCTTGCATCGATGCCTTAGGGCACCTTTGTTTATAATCAACTAATTAGCATGGCCCGTAAGCAATATACTCTCGAATACATCATACATTCTTCTCCTGCCATTTTGTTCGAATTTTTAACTCAACCTTCGAACCTGGCCCAGTGGTTTGCTGACTATTGCGATTCGCAGGGTGAGATCTACATTTTCGGCTGGGGTGGTTCGTATCAGCGCGCCAAACAGTTGGAAATGGTAGAAGATGACAATGTGAAATATAAGTGGGAAGACAGCCCCAAAAACGAGTTTTTCGGCTTCCGCGTTTATAAATCTGAAATCAGCAACGAAACCATCCTGGAAGTAACCGATTTTGCCGAAGCCAAGGAAATTAAAGAGCAATCTTTCCTTTGGGACAAGCAAATTGAAGATTTGAAGCACGCCATTGGTGCATAGCACAATGCCTTTTCTACCTTAGCGTTTAGTAACGCAGATGAAGAAGATTGACAAACTTGTTCTTAAAAACTTTGTTGGCCCCTTCATCCTCACCTTCTTTATTGCCCAGTTTGTACTGGTTATGCAATTTTTATGGAAGTATGTGGATGACCTGGTGGGCAAGGGTTTAAGTACAGGTATTCTTTTGGAACTGCTGGTATACGCCTCAGCGCGACTGGTCCCTTTAGCACTTCCCCTGGCAGTTCTCCTTTCTTCTATTATGACCTTTGGTGCCTTTGGTGAGAACTACGAGTTAACAGCTGTAAAATCTGCAGGCACTTCGCTATTGCGCTTTATGCGCGCTTTAATTATTGGCGTAACCGGTATTGGCATTTTTGCTTTTGTGTTCTCCAACTACATGTTGCCCAAGGCAAACCTTAAATTTGGTGCGCTCCTCTATGATATCCGCCATCAAAAGCCGACGGTTGCATTAAAACCGGGCATTTTTTATGCAGGAATAGATGGTTTTTACATTAAGGTAGGTAGCAAGGACGATGAAACCAACACACTTTACAACATTACCGTTTACGACCATACCAGCGGCCACGGTAATGACCATGTGATTACAGCAGAGAAAGGCACTATGACACAGGACGAGCAAGCCCTGGCATTAACCTTAAAACTTGAAAATGGACATCAATATCGTGAAGTAGATCCTAAAGATCCAAAGGAGAATAATTACGAAATGGTAAGCACCTCTTTCAAATCCTGGGAAAAGCGTTTCGACCTTTCGCAATTTAAACTGGCCCGTACCGATGAAAGCTTTTTTAAGGACCTGAAACAAATGCTTGATTTAAACCAGTTACAGCATCAGATTGACACAATAAAAATGGATGAGGACAAGTTGATTGCGGGGCATGCGGCCAACCTACACGATCACATCAACCTGAAGCGGTATAATCTGGATAGCTTGCCCCTACCTAAAACATCTGCTACCGATGCAAAGGATATAGCCCAGTTGCTGGATGCATACAACACCAATGATCGCATACAAATTATGGAACGTGCTATGACCGAAGCACGCAACGTAAAGAACTTTACGGATGTAGTGGCGAAACAGTTGGAATACAAAGACCGCGAACTTACGTCCTATGCTGTAGAGGTGCACCGTAAGTTTACCCTTTCGGTTGCTTGTTTGGTGTTGTTCTTCATAGGTGCGCCATTAGGGTCCATCATACGTAAAGGTGGATTGGGCTGGCCTTTATTCTATAGCGTGTTATTCTTCATCCTGTATCACGTTACCTCCATTATTGGCGAAAAACTTACAGAGAACAATGTATTAACCACGTTTGGCGGTATGTGGCTTTCCACCTTCATACTATTCCCGCTGGGCTTGTTTTTAACCCTTAAAGCAACACAGGATTCCAAGCTTTATAGTTTTGATTACTACAAACAACTATTCAGTCGTTTTACTCAAAAGAGTGCCGCTTAGTGAAAGACTTTATAAAGCAAAACCGGTTATTCCTTATTCTTTACCTGCTGTTTCTGGTAATAGGTGGTATAATACTGGCTCGTTTCGAAAAAGGGGATGAAATCCTCTATTTTAACCAACTGCACACCTCCACGTTCGACTTTATATTCACCTACTTTACGCAGTTGGCCGAAGCACCGGCTATTATTTTCCTTGTTATTCTGCTCAGCGCCTATCGTTTAGGTAACGGGCTGTTACTCGGCATCAATGCGCTATTAGTATTATTGGCCACAGCTTTTTTAAAACAGGTTGTATTTGCGTCGCAGGTGCGCCCATCTGTATTTTTTGAAGGTAAGCAGCAACTTAATTTTGTACAGGGGTTACCTATATTACATCAACATAGCTTTCCATCCGGGCATACTGCCGGTGCTTTTGCTATGTTTTTCCTTATTAGCTTAATGCTTAGTAACAAGCGATGGAGCATAGCCTGTTTTATACTGGCCCTGGGGGTAGGTGTATCGCGGGTTTATTTGCTTCAACACTTTTTCCGCGATGTGTATTTCGGTTCCCTTGTTGCGGTTGTAGTAACTTCAATTTTCTGGTTAACCTTCGTACAGTCGCGCTTTTATGCTAATATCGGCTGGAAAGACAAGGGCTTATTTAACCGATGAACAGAATTATACAGCGCCTTACCCAGTTTCCTACCCAATTGCTGTTGATAGCTATTGGTGCGTTGCTGTTCCTGCCCTTCATAGGCAATGTACACCTGTTTGATTGGGACGAAATAAACTTTGCTGAAAGCGCCCGTGAGATGCTGGTAACAGATAATTGGCGTGTAGTGCAAATAAACTACCAGCCTTTTTACGAAAAGCCTCCACTATTTATATGGCTGCAGGCATTAAGCATGCATCAATTTGGTATTAACGAGTACGCGGCGCGATTACCCAATGCTATTGCAGGTATTATAACACTGCTGGTAGTATTCAACGCCGGCCGAAACATCTATAAATCGCAGTTTGGAGTGTTATGGGCGTTAATGTTCTGCGCATCTATCCTACCACAAATCTACTTTAAATCAGGCTTGATAGATCCTGTTTTTAACCTGCTTATCTTTCTTGGCATTTTCTTCCTGTTTAAGGTTACTGCCATCAACGACTTTGAACCGGCCAAAACCACACGTAAAAACAGACGTTATTACCTCTTACTTTCCGGTTTGTTTATTGGCTTGGCGGCACTAACAAAAGGTCCCGTTGCCATTCTGGTTACGGTATTAACTTCATTGGTTTATTTTATCGTAAACCGCGGTAAACTGAAGCTTGAAATCACCGATTTCGTGGTGTGGGGTATTACCGTTTCCTCTGTAGTAATGATATGGCTTGGCTTTGAGATAAGAGCAGATGGTATCAGTTTCTTAAAAGAGTTTTACACCTACCAGGTGCGCCTTCTTACCACCAAAGATGCCGGCCACGGAGGGCCCTTTTACTATCACTTTTTGGTGCTGTTAATCGGCGTATTTCCTGCCTCGGCACTTATGTGGGGGGCCTTCCGAAAAAACCTGCACGACGACCCCGCCCAACTTGGCTTTAAACGCTGGATGATCTACCTGCTTTGTGTAGTGCTGGTTATCTTTTCTATAGTTCAAACCAAAATAATCCACTACTCCAGTTTATGCTGGTATCCCATCACTTTTCTGGCGGCATACTACCTCAACAACTTGTTTGATGGTAAGATTAAATGGAACTGGAAACAATCAACCCCATTGCTGATATTGGGCGTGCTAATTGTAACAGCCTTTACGGGAGGGGTATTCCTAATGCAACGCCAGGATGTGTTTATCAATTATGTAAAAGATCCTTTTGCCGTTGACTGCCTTAAAGCAAAAGTTATCTGGACACGTAACGACTTGTTTTTTGGCCTTGGCTACATCCTGTGCATCATTATTGCCATTCTGCTAAGTCAAACTAAAAATGTAAAATGGGGCACCTATCTATTATTAATTAGCAGCGCTGTATTTATCAATACGTTGATGACCTTAATAATTCCAAGGGTTGAACGATACTCACAAGGTGCGCTTATTGAGTTTCTGGAAACAAAACAGCAGGAAAATTGCACCATTCAGCCCGCCTTTTTTAAAAGCTATGCGCACTACTTTTATGCGCGGGTAAAGCCACCGATGCCAGGCGATACTACCCAAACGGAATATGTAATCACCAAATCTTCGAAGGCTGAACAGGTAATGAAAGATGACGGCCGCCGGCGCGAATTATACCGCAAAAACGGCTGGGTATTTATAGTAGTAGATAAATAGCTTAGGCTGTTTGCTTTTGTTCGCGGTCGTAAAAAGCCCACAACCATAACATCCTCGAAAAACGGAAGAAAATAGGGCTGAAAATTATCAGCAGCGCAGCATTAATCAATACGTATTCCAGGCTCAGCGATTTCATAAAACCAAAAAACACCCAGGATACGCCGAAATTAAAGCCACTAAATGCTACGGTTAAGGCGTAAACCACATACGTACTGCCCCAATAAAAACCGGGTTCGGGGATGAAGTTCAAATTACAGTGCGAGCAATGATGATTTGTGGTTAACATCTTGGAGATATTATACGGATTGGGAGATTCGAACACCTTACCCTCGCCGCAACGGGGACATTTACCCCTGAAAAACTGCCAGAACTTATTCATAAACGGAAGCAAATGTAACGTATCTTCATATGAAAACACGGTGATAAACATCACATTGAAATGATTTCGTTCATCGCATAACATGATGCGAATGTTTATTTTTGGTTAAAACACCCCTGACCATTGGAAAACGAGATCCTGAAACTGGGCATTGCCGCCCTGTTTGGTGCCATTATAGGTTTTGAGCGCGAATACCGAAGCAAAGCAGCAGGCTTCAGAACTATCACACTTATTACACTTGGTTCTACCCTATTTGTTATCCTGTCGCGCAAAATAGGCGCACCCGGCAACCCCGACCGTATTGCCTCCAACATCATCACCGGTATAGGTTTTATTGGTGCCGGTGTAATTTTTAAGGATTCGTTTAGCGTGTCGGGCTTAACCACAGCAGCATCCATCTGGATAGCGGCAGCTATTGGCATGGCTATAGGCAACGGTGATTATAGCACTGCTACCGTTACCCTTGGCCTGGCGATGATAATACTGGCCTTGTTTGAACAGGTACAGGATTGGATTGATAACTTCCACCAGGTGCGTAGCTACCGGATTGTATTCCAGCTAAACCATTACGACGAAGAGAAACTTAAACTGGAAGAGCATATAAAAGGCAGTAACCTTGGTTTCAGGGTTAAAAAGGTGCTGCGGAATGTGGAAGATGTGACCATCCTTTACGAAGTGGCCGGTGGCAGCGAATTGCTAAACAAGTTTTCCGATTACCTTATAACCAACAGCCGAATTAAAAGCTTTGATGAATAAGTTCTCTTTAGGCGTGGCCATTAAACAAAAAAAAACGGGCCTTACAGGACCCGTTTAATTGCTTGTTCGTATGCTTTTAAGAATGGCGCTTGTTCGCCTTTATTTTAGTTAGCGTAGCTAAGTGCGTTGCTGAAAGGAACTTTAACGGCTGCAACCGGTAACTTTACCTCTTCGCCGTTAGCGTTGATGGCAGTTACACGGTAGTAAGTTAAGTTGGTGTTTACTTTGCTATCGGTATAAGTCATGGCACCGTTGTTTACAGTTACCATTTCAACTACCTGGAAGTTTTTACCGTCGTTGCTTTTTTCGATGCTGAACATTTTAACATCATTCTTGGCAGCTACGCTTAATACTACGCTGTTTTCTTTGATGTCGGTGTTCAGGTTCATGGCTGAAGCATTGGTTGCAGAAGCATTTTCGATAGCGTTACCATACATCACCTTAACATCTGAACCAAACTTAGCTGAAGGAGAAGCAACTACTGTATTGTTTACAAAGTAAGCGCCACCGTTACCGGCTGCGTTACCACCGTAGTTTTGCAGATTGTTACCGGCTACCATGTTATTGTTGTTGCTGATGCCACCTTTGTTTTCGATGTCCATCATGGCTTCCATAATCATGTTGTTATTGATGCTGCCTTCGTTGTAGATGCGCTTCATAACAGTGTTACCGTTGTTTACAAACTTGCCGCTTTTTGCAATCACCAGATCTTTCATACCAATCATGCTGGCACCCTTCTCTACAGTAAGTGAGCCTTCAACAGTAATAGGAGCGTTTACAGTCATTTGGCCGTTGATGATAACCACGTCATCAGCTTTGATAGTAGTGCCTGGGTATTGGCCATTCCATGCTGAAGCGTCGGTCCATTTGCCTGATCCTACTGTGTAAGTAGTTGCATTAGCTGCTGAGAACATTAAGGCGGCGGCGATGATTGTGTAAACCTTTTTCATATTAGTGTGTTTTGCGACTGCGAACACTTTCCTTTACGCCACCTACTGCCGAAAGGTTACGTACCACGAAATATTTTTTTTTAAATGATACAAGTCAAAGCCATGTTTTTACAACTTATAGCTTGTGCAACACAAACATTGGCTTTTGTGAAATTTGCTACACCTTGTGTGGCACAAAGCGCTGAGACTCAGTTACACGGCTGTATTGGTTTTATGCAAAATTGAGGTGCAATACAGTACAAATGGTAGTTGCTACAAACTGGGTACGTTATGGCACAAAGTACTGATTTTGAGTACCATTTGAACTAAAAACCCCAAAAGCCGGATTGGAATAACCGGAAACCTAAAGCAAAGGCAGCAAGGGTGGTAAGTGTATACCCTATAAAAACGGGCAGATTGATGTATTTAGAAGGAGAAATACCGTATTTCCACTTGTTTATGGCGATAAGGAAGGCTTTATCGAAGCAATAGGCGATAAATGTGCCTAAAGCGATGCCGGGTAAACCAATCTTATAAGACAGCCAAAGGCTTAGGCTCACATTCAGGGTAATTTCCAGCACGGCACTTACCAGTTGGTAGCGCGAATGCTGCAAACCCATAATAATGGTTTGGGGGAACAACACCCGCGGAATAGCCAGCAACAGATATATATTGAAGATAACGGCGGAATACACAAAGTTTTCGCTGAAAACGTAGTAGTATAATAAAGGACTAACTACCAACAGCACAATCGTAATAGGAAAGAACAGGTGCATCAGGCGCGTACTCTTCACCTTTAACTCATCCAAACCCTGCTGCAAATCGGCCGCAATGGAGGGTATCATGGCAGTGCTGAAAGTATTAGCTATAATAAGTAGTATAGGTAGCTCTTTAGCGCCATAACGGTAAACTGCAAAGAAACTGCCATGGAACCTGGCATTCACAATAAGTCCATCGATATACTCAGCCGAGCCGCTTACTAATAAGGTAAGCATAATGGGCAAGGCCAGTAAGAGGTGTGTTTTAAGCAGGTTAAAGTCTACTTTAAAGGTCCCGTGTTTACCTAACAAGCTCAATAACACCAGCCATTTAACCAGCGCAACCACACCCAGCAACAGTAAGGCCGCCAACTCAAAATACTGCCCGGCGATAGGAACTATATTAACCACACCGGTGGCTTGCAAAGCACAAATGCCAAGCCCTACAAGAGTTAAAAGGCCCGTTATGAAGCCATAAGCCAACAATGCCTTATTCTGTTTATGCAGAAACAATACATACTCCGTAAGGAAGGCCGGTGCGTTTACTATATTGTAGAAGGCTACCAATACCAAAATATCGCGGAAGGCAAGCAGGTGCAGTTCATAGGCCAGTAAAACGCCAACAGCTACAACAGCACTAAAGGCAGTTAAAAGCAGGAAGGTGTTAAAAAGCAGTACGCCCCTCTCCTGCTCGTTGCGCCTTGGATACAACGACAACATGGAGTTGATAACCCCGCTTACCCAGAAGAAACTGAGGAAGCCGGCCATCATGATGATCCATTCGAATTGGGAGATGGAGGTTTGCGGCAGTTGAAGTTTGGCGAATAATACACCTACCAGTAAAAAGGAACCATACCTGATAAGTTGAAACAGTTGCAGACTGCTTACTGCATTCAACCTGAAAACCGAAGCCAGTCGTTCCTTCATTCGTATAATAGCCGTTCGGCCAAAGGTAGAAATTTAGTGCATGCAGTGGCTTTAGTAAGAGGTAGTTACTGTAAACAAAGCTTAAAAAGCTTCCGTTAAATCCAGAACTCCTACTTTTGCACTATAACTACAGCATTATGAAACGATTGGCACTACTTGCATCCATCACATTTTCTATTGGCAGCTTTTTAGCCCTTGTGGGTTTTTCGGCAGGTGAAGATAAACCCTTGTTTGAAAAGAACGGTTTGAAGGTATATGAACTGAAAGGTTCTACTGATTATCCGGAAGCGGAGTTAAGCCTCCTCTCCCCTGCTAATGGCACTACCCTACCCGAAGGAAAGGATACATTTAACTTTGCGGTAGACAAGTATACCCTTGGCGCACAAACACCCGATGCCGACCAGAAGCTTTGCGCTAACTCGGCAAAAGGTCAGCACATCCATTTTATAATGGATAACCAGCCATACGTAGCCTCTTATAATACGCAAATAGTAAGCGATATGAAGCCGGGTCACCACGTGTTGCTGGCTTTCCTGAGCCGTTCGTATCACGAAAGTTTAAAGCACAAGAAGGCTTACATATTGAAAGAGTTTAATGTAGGCACCGGTGCAGTAGATAACTTTGATGAAAAGGCCCCGCACATCTTTTACAGCCGCCCGAAGGGTGAGTATGTGGGACCCAAAGAAACCACCCGCCTGATGTTGGATTTCTACCTGGTAAACTGCAACCTTTCGCCAAATGGTTATAAGGTGCGTGCTACTGTAAACGGCACCCAATTTACCTTTACCAAATGGGCGCCTTATGTAATAGAAGGACTTCCATTAGGCGAAGTAAAGGTGAAACTGGAGTTGCTGGATAAGAAAGGCAACCTTGTAAAATCGCCGTTTAACGGGGTAGAGCGCACCGCCACCTTAAAGGTAGAGCCACCCGTAAGCAAGTAGTTTAAAAGGACTTGTGAGGAAAATTTGGCCCAGAGTTTCAATATTTCACGGGGTTCATTAAATTTGCCGCCCCAAACATGGTGGCCATAGCTCAGTTGGTTAGAGTAACGGATTGTGGTTCCGTGGGTCGTGGGTTCGAACCCCATTGGCCACCCCAGGTTTAAGAACAGCGCCTCTTGATAATATCAAGAGGCGTTTTCTTTTTATGCAGGTTGCGGATTCAAGGATGTCCCGCTGGCGAGTTGACTATGCTTTTCCTGTCCCAAATCTGTAGTTACAAAAGTGGGGTTACATTTTGGGGTCGGGTTACAAAGTAAAAATGACACCCATCTAACCATTTGATTTACAATACCATTTTTTAAGCATGGGTTACACTATGGGTTACAAATTAGCTATTAACTTATAAAATATGTTCTAATAAATAGCACATGATCTAAGCCGCGCCACTGCCCAACCCCTACCCGAAATGTCGGTAGAACGCCCACCACCCTACACCGCCCTTCCAAATTTCCCATACCCGAAATCATAACCATCAGCGTTCTGTTTGCATTCGTTCAATTTGTCCATCCTCGCAACCCACTAACTCCCTTTCCGAAGTCTAGGAAGGGAGAACCGCTACCCAACACCCCTCCTCCCAATCCCATACCCAAAATCATAACCATCTGCGTTCATCAGCGTTCTATTTGCATTCGTTCAATTGGCCAATTCACTACATTCGCCCAGGCTTCGCTACCCACTGACTCCCTAAAGGGAGAACCGCAACGCATAACCCTGGGCACATTCGTTCAATTTGTCCAATTCGTTCAATTTGTTCAATTAATCAATTCACTACATTCGCCCAGGCCACGCTACCCTCTGACTCCCTAAAGGGAGAACCGCTACCCAACACTCCTCCTCCCAATTCTATACCCAGAATCATAACCATCTGCGTTCATCAGCGTTCCATTGTTCATCCACGCTACCCACTAACTCCCTAAAGGGAGAACCGCAACGCATAACCATAGGCACATTCGTTCAATTTGTCCAATTCGTTCAATTTGTTCAATTAATCAATTCACTACATTCGCGGCTATGCTTAAAAAGTTCTTCCGTATTCTGCTGCGGATCATCATTGCTTTCTTCGCCCTTTCCATTCTTTCCGTTATCGTTTTCCGTTTTGTGCCGATTCCTTTTACCTGGTTAATGCTGCAACGCTGCGTAGTCCAAAAACTGGATGGTAAGGAAATGCATATGGAGAAGGACTGGGTATCGCTTGATCAGATCTCGAACCAGCTGCAGTTGGCTGTAGTGGCCTCGGAGGACCAGAACTTTTTGTGGCACCATGGCTTTGATTTTGAGGCCATACAAAAGGCCATGGAATACAACGAAAAACAGGCCAACCGCCGGCACCCGAAAACAAGGGGAGCAAGTACCATTAGTCAACAAACAGCCAAGAACGCCTTTTGCTGGCCGGCACGCAGTTTTATACGCAAGGGCTTAGAAGCCTACTTTACGGTGTTGATTGAAATATTCTGGAGCAAGGAGCGCATTATGGAAGTATACCTGAACATTATTGAAATGGGTGATGGAGTTTACGGTGCCGAGGCTGCTGCGCAGAAATACTTTCATAAACATGCCAGCCAGTTAACACAGGCCGAGGCGGCACGTATTGCAGCAGTATTGCCTAATCCTATAAAGTTCAAATTATCAGCCCCATCAGGGTACGTAATGGGCAGGCAGGCAGCCATCCAGTATCAGATGAATATGTTTGGCGGTAAACTGGACTATGATATGCCCGAGCCTAAGCAGTAAAGTTTTTCACCTCGCTTTTATCGGTACAATCGCTTAACAGTTGAGCAATAGATTTATTGAATACGGGGTGCAACGCATACGCCGCAATATCAGCCAAAGGTGTTAGCGTAAACCTCCTCTCCTGCATATACGGATGCGGGATAATCAGTTCGGGCAGGTTTACAACTTCGTTATCAAATAACAGGATATCAATATCAATTACACGCGGGCCCCATTTCACGGTTTCTACCCGGCCAACTTGCTTTTCAATAGATTTTAATTGCTTCAATAATTCAACCGGTGCCAGTTGGGTATGCAGGCACAGCGCCTGGTTCAGGAACCCGGCCTGCTCTTTCATGCCCCAGGCCTCGGTTTCGTAAATGGCTGATTGGGCGGTTATAGCGCCGCATTGCTGCGCTATCAGTTCCATGGCCCTGGCCAGGTTGCCCTGCCGGTTACCCTCGTTACTGCCGGTTAATAGATAAACTTTATGCATCACCCTCAAAACACTATTATTGCAAACGTAAAATTTTCAGCCCCTTTCCACGTCAAAAGCTTAAAACAAATTTATGAGGCAGTTCTTCAAGTTCGTATTTGCCACCTTTTTCGGGTTAATCCTGTTTATAGTGGTTAGTTTTTTTGTGCTTATAATTTGGGTTGGCGCAGCCACCAAGGATAAGCCTGCTACTGTTAAGCCTAACTCGGTGTTAACGCTTGACCTTAACTACCAGATACCTGAAAAAACCAACGATAACCCTTTCTCTTCTTTAAGTATTGGTAATACCACGCCTAAAAAAGCAATTGGTTTGTTTGAACTGCGCCAGGCTATTAAAAAAGCGGCGAAGGACGATAACATCAAAGGTATTTACATGAAAATGGGCTTAGGCGATAACGGCTATGCCACCATGGAATCTATCCGCGAGGCGCTTACCGAGTTTAAGAAAGCCGGTAAGTTTGTTTATGCCTATGGCGAAGTGTATAGTCAAAAGTCGTATTACCTGGCCAGCGTGGCTGATAAAATTTTCCTAAACCCTAACGGCGGTATTGAGTTAAAAGGTTTCGGCCGCGAGATCATGTATTACAAAAACATGTTCGAGAAAATAGGTGTAGAAGTGCAGGACTTCCACTGCGGTGCTTTTAAAAGCGCAATTGAACCTTTCATCCGAAATGATATGAGCCCTGCCAACCGCGAGCAGTTGATGAATTTATATGGTGATGTTTACAGTCACTTCCTTACTGTAATCGGCAGCGACCGCAAGATTGATACCGCGCAACTGGCAAGCATTGTAAACAACTTATCGGCTGAAAGTCCGGAGAAATGTAAAGAACTGCACTTAGTGGACGAAGTTGCTTACTACGACCAGGTTGAAAGCGAAATGAAGAAGAAAGTGGGTATTGACGACAAGAAAGACCTGGAGCAAATTACCCTTGGCAAGTATGTAACTACTATTGAGAAAGATTTACAGGCCGATAATAAAATTGCCGTGGTAGTGGCCGAAGGTGAAATTGTTGACGGCGAAAGTAGCGATGGCAAAGTAGGTGGACAAACCATTGCCGAGCGCATTGCCAAACTGCGTAAGGATGATAAAGTAAAAGCTATTGTATTGCGCGTTAACTCGCCGGGCGGTAGTGCACTTGCCAGCGATGTAATGTGGCGCGAGTTGGTATTGGCTAAAAAAGCCAAGCCGCTGATCATCTCTTTCGGCGATGTGGCAGCCTCGGGCGGTTATTACATTGCCTGCATGGGCGACCGCATTTTTGCACAGCCTAATACCATTACCGGTTCCATTGGTGTATTTGGTTTAATACCAAATGCCAAGAAAATGCTGAACGAGAAGTTAGGTATTACTACCGATGAAGTAGAAGTAACTAAACACGGTGTGTTAGGTGGTATTACCAAACCGCTGGACGCCGAAGAATCGGCTGTTGCACAACGCAATGTGGAACGCACCTACCGCGAGTTCAAGAGCCGTGTTGCCGAAGGCCGTGGCAAGGACACAGCCTATATTGAAACCATTGCACAAGGCCACGTATGGACCGGCACGCAGGGCATTAAAATTGGTTTAGTGGACGAGATTGGCGGTTTAGATGAAGCCATTGCTTACGCTGCTAAAAAAGCCAATGTAAAAGACTACCGCGTTAAGTTGTATCCGGAAGAGAAAACACTGGGCGAACAACTGCGCGAAGCCTTTGGCGATGCCAAGAGCGATGCCATTAAGGAAGAACTGGGCGACGATTATGAAATGTATAAAACCATTAAGTATTTGCGCCAAACACGCGGCACCCAAATGCGCATGGTGTACGACTTAGGATTATAACCACAACGATTTTTGAATTTGAGAAAGGCCGCTTTATGCGGCCTTTTTTATTGCCCTGACACGAATCATTTCATCCGTACTAAGCACTAACCTACCTTTACAAATAACCAATATAACAGGTATGCAAGGTTCGCAACTGAAGTTTTCGCTGCTATATGCCTTCGGCATTTTTGCATTGGGTTTTGTGCTCGGCACCATACGCACTTTAGTACTGGTGCCACGCATTGGCGCACTGGCGGGTGTATTGATAGAAATACCCATTATGCTTGCCTGTGCTTACTTCTATTCGCGTTGGTTGATTGAGCGGCAAAAGGTAAACGCCACATTCGGAACCTTGCTAAGCGGTGGCCTATTGGCTTTTGTCATTTTAATGTGCCTGGAGTATAGCCTCGGGGTGTTTGTGTTTAAACAAAGCCCGGCAAGTTTCTTTAGCAACATGAAGACTTTACCCGGAGCGTTGGGATTAGCAGCACAGGTTATATTTGGGTTTGTCCCTGTAATTCATACTAAACCGAAGATGTTATAAATATTTTTTTATTAAAAGGGATTCAAGTACCTTCACATTGCATGGACGGTTTTGACATTCCCTGGGGAATTTCGACTGATACCATTTTCTATTTATCGTCATACCTGCAATCTGGTCGTTTATTGCCGTTATAACTGTTAAACTCGGTAAAGTTTTACGACTCTGGTTTATACTATATTGAATAGAGCCATCTTCTTTAATCTTTGTTAGACAATAATTAACACCATTACGAGTAGTATAAAGTATTGAGCCTAAACGGGGAAGATTTGGATACAAATTCATAAATATTTATTTTATCTACTCATATAGGTAAAATAAATAACACTTCCAAGAAAAACAGCAAATTTATTTTGAGTTTCTTTAACCCCGCAGTAAAACATCTCCAGGGATCGTTATAAATCATTTCCCCAACTGCTCCGCCAACAACAACCACTGCCCTTCTTCACAAACTAAGGTGGCTGTTCCATGTCCGCCGCCGGAGGCTTGCTGACTGTTTATGATACCGGTCCATGCAAAGGTAAATTGGTAAACGGCCATACGTTCGTTGCGTAGCACCCAATGCACTTCGCTAATGGTAAAATGTTCTTCTTCAATCAATTCAAAGTTGCGGCGGTAGGCCTGTTCTACTTCGGCCAATCCTTTATAGGTGCTACCATTGCTAAAGGTAATTCCCACGTTAGCATGCATTAACGGCGCTACGTTTTCCCATTGTTGCGTGGCAAGGGCGGTTTCGTACGCTTTAACAAAGCCTTCTGCGGTAGTATTCATAAAAACAAGATACAGAATTACAGCTATCTGTTATCCGAGCTCATTTTTCTTGTCTGAGGTTATTTACTCCACTGTAACCGGTAGGTAGATATCAAAGCGTGCACCGCCCTCGGGGTTGCCAGTAGCTTCCACCAGGCCGTGATGATTTTCCACTATCTTCTTTACAATAGCCAGGCCTATGCCGGTACCCGTGTATTCGTTACGCCCGTGCAGGCGTTGAAACACTTCAAATATCTTTTCCTTGTATTTAGGATCGAACCCGATGCCGTTATCGCTTACGGTTACCCTGCAATATTTTTTTTCAGCATCAAGTGCCGGGTGCGCAAACGCAGCGCCCGTTTCGCCTTTGGTAGCTATCACAATTTGCGGTGCTACGCCGGGCTTGCTGAACTTTAAGGAATTGCTGAGCAAGTTATAAATAAGTTGCCTGAACTGAAACGGTATGATCTGAATTTGGCAGTGTGCATCCAGTTCAACTGTAGCCTTTTTATGCAACAACTCCTCTTTTAAGTCCTCTTTTACTTCGCGGATTAATTCAGCCAACTCCACTTTTTCGAATTTGCCTTCGCTGGTAGCCGTGCGCGAATAACTCAACAGGTCGTCAATCAGCGTTTGCATGCGCCGGGCAGCATTTTGCATGCGCCTGAATTTATCTTTACCGCTTTCAGTAAGATTGTCGCATTCTTTCTCTAACAACTGCGAGCTAAAGGTTTGTATTTTACGCAGAGGCTCCTGTAAATCGTGGCTGGAGATATAAGCAAAGGACTGTAGTTCCTTGTTCATCTTTTCAAGTATTACATTCTTTTGCTCCAACTCGCGGGTACGTTCCTGCACTTGTAATTCTAACGAGTTTGATAACTGCCGCAATTTGTTTTCGCTCTCTTTTAGCTCGCGTTGGCGCAACTTTTCAGCGGTGGTATCGCGTATGATGCCCACCAATTTTTCAGGTTGGTTATTCGCATCATAAAACACTTTGCCTTTAACTTCCATCCAGCGCTCCTCGCCGTTGGCCCAAAGCAAATTGCCTTCGTAGTACAAGGTGCCTGTTTCGAATGCCTTTTTGAAGGCCACTTCGCGCACACGCATTGTTTCAGGCGTTAAGCGTTGCACCAATTCGGCGTGCGTTGCTTCCACATCCAGATCCTGACCCAAAATTTGCAATGCACGGCTGCTGTAAATAGCCACATCGGTTGCAGGGAAATATTCCCAGGTGCCAAATTCGCTGGCTTCAATTACAATATTCAGGCGTTGTTCGCTTTCTTCCAGCTTTTTGCGCGAAAGCACCTGTTGGGTTACTTCCGAAGCTGTAGCAATAATGCCGCTAACGCGGCCATCGGTATCGCGCAACGCTTCGTAAGCAAAATTAATGTAGGTAGTAACTATTCCTTCAGGGCGGGGCAGATCAACTGCCCGCTCATATTCCATATATCGCTTCCCGGTTTCAAACACGCCACGCAGCAAAGGCCCAATACCCTGCCCTTTAACTTCGGGTAAGCCAACAAACAAAGGCTTATGCATTACATCGGCGGCTCGCTTTCCCCAAATTTTAAGCATCATATCATTGGCTATCTCAACCACATAATCCTCACCTTTTAACACACACATGGCAATAGGTGCCTGTTCAATGCTATTGATGAAGCGCTTATTGGCTTCTTCCAGTTTTTTAAAGGCCAGCACTTTTTCGGTTGTTTCGCTGCAGGTAACAAACACACCGGCAGGTTTACCGCTTTCATCGTTTACCGGGCTATAGCTAAAGGTCCAGTATACATCCTCCATTTTACCATTTCGGTAAATCGGTATTAGCTGGTCTTCGCTCCACGTAGCCTCGCCCCCGTTAAGCACCTGATCGATAAGCGGCTTAATGATGGACCATATTTCGGGCCAGGCTTCAACAGCAGGCATACCCAATATTGCAGGGTGCTTTCCATTAATACCCAAACTGGGGCGGTAAGCATCGTTGTAAAAACAGATTAGCTCGGGGCCCCACCACAAAAACATGGGGAATTTTGAATTGAGTAGAATACTAAGTGCTGTACGTAAACTTTGTGGCCAGGTTTCCGGCTCCCCTACTGCAGTTGAGCTCCAGTCTTTAGCACGGGTAAGTGCTCCCATTTCGCCCCCGCCGGCTAAAAATCGTAAGCTTGTCGCAACTCTATCCATACTTTCAGATGACTTCAAAAAAAAATTACGTTTTATGGCTTGCTACTGCCACCGGCAGGGTTTTCCTGCAGAACATTCGGGTCCTACGGGGATAACTGCTTGAAGGCGCCTAAAAATTGTTGAGGAAAAGTTGGAGGGCTACGTTTCCGAAATCAAATATAATATTTATGAAAAGAATTTGATTATACATTACAAAAGGAGCTGTCACGATTTGTTAAAACGAGCAGCACGGCAGTCCTTGGTTAATATCCCCATCTTATCCACGAACCTGTTGTCAGTATTTCCCGTTTACATGAATACGCCTACTTTTACGCGTTTTTCAAAATTCAGCACAAAATCCAATTCCCTCCGAATGAAAAAAGTGTTTTACTCGTTGTTGGCCATCGCCTTCAGTTTGAATGCAGTAGCCCAGCACCGTACGTGTTACTCGGTAGAAGCCGTAAACAAGCTACGCGCTACCAACCCTAATTACAACCAGCAGATGCAGCAGCAGGAAGAAGTGCTGCGCAAATGGGTGCAAACCAACCAACAGGACCCTAACTACCAGGCCCGTGCCGTGCGCACCATACCTGTAGCGGTGCACGTTATTTATAATACCTCGGCACAAAACGTAAGTGATGCAGCGGTGCAAACCATGATCAACCAATTGAACATGGATTACCGCAAGCTGAACAGCGACTTTAGCACCGCCCGTGCTGCGGTACAAGGCTTTGCTGCCGATGCACAGATTGAATTCTGTTTAGCACAGCAAAAACCGGACGGTTCGGCTACCAATGGTATTGAACACGTATTTACCAACGAGGCTTGTTACGATGTAGATACAGAAACCGATAAGATGAAAAGCTCCTCAACCGGAGGTGCCGACCCATGGAACCCTTCTAAATACCTGAACGTGTATATCGTGCACCTGTGCGGTTCATCGCCACAAACCGGTGGTGTAGCAGGGTATGCGTATATACCTGCAGCCGGTAACGGTTTGCATGGCTCCAGTATTGATGGCTTGGTAATTGATTACAGCATTGGTATGGGCGCAGGTAACCGTACCTGGACCCACGAAATTGGCCACTACCTGGGCTTACACCATACCTGGGGCGATCTTTCGGCTAATGCCTGTGGTAACGTGTTCCCCGATACCGATGACGGTTTCAGCGATACACCAGATTCGAAAGAAGCAAACTTCGGTTGCCCCTATGCAGCTTCGTGCACCGGCAACAGCAGCTACGGCGACCAGGTAGAAAACTATATGGACTATAGCGATTGCACGGTGATGTTTACCACCCAACAGGCAAACTACATGAACTCGGTGTTAACCAACATCCGCAGCAGCTTAATTACCAATAATAACGCCTGCGCTACCAGTGGTGCACCGGTTGCCAACTTTACAGGCACCCCTACCACCATCTGTCCGGGTCAAACGGTAAGCTTTACCAGTACCTCAACCGGCACTAACCTTACCTATGCATGGCAGTTTCCCGGTGGAACGCCATCTACCTCTACCATAGCTAACCCTACTGTAACCTACAACACTGCAGGCACCTACAACGTAACGTTAACAGTAACCAGTGGCGGCCAAAGCGATCCTGAAGTAAAAACTGCTTATATCACTGTTTCAGGTGCAACATCTTTACCATTGGCTGAAGGTTTTGAAGGATCCACCTTTCCCCCTGCCAACTGGGCTTTAAATAACCCCGATGCCGATTTAACCTGGGTACGCACCACATCAGCCAGCGGCTTTGGCACTTCTACCGCCTCGGCCTATGTAAACAACTATGCTTACAATGCTGCCGGCCAATACGATTGGTTGATTACGCCTTCTTACTCGTTTAGCGGTGTAAGCAACGGACGTATTAAATGGGATTATGCTTACGCTCCTTATGCCAGCACCGGTTATGCCGATTCGCTGGAGGTAATGTACAGCACCAACTGCGGAACTACGTGGACTTCGCTTTGGAAGAAAGGCGGCACCCAATTAAGCACCATCAGCGGTACCAATACCAACAATTTTGTACCTACAGCCGCACAATGGAAAAAAGACTCTGTAGCCTTATCAGCACTTAACGGACAAGCCAACGTCAAGTTTGCCTTCCGCAACCGCAACACGTATGGCAACAACGTTTTCCTTGATAACGTAAATATCTACAATGCTTCCGCTTCCGGCGGTTCGGCACCTGTAGCTGATTTTGTAGGCAACCCTACTACCGTTATTGTTGGCAACAGCGTAGCGTTTACCGATCTATCAACCAACAGCCCAACTACCTGGAACTGGACCTTTAACGGCGGAACCCCGGGCACCAGCACCAGCCAGAACCCAACTATTACGTATAATACAGTTGGCCAGTATGCCGTAACCTTAGTGGCAGGTAATACCAACGGTAATAACAGTGTAACTAAAACTGCCTACATTAATGTAGTTAACAGCGGTACACAAAGTTGCGATACACTCAGCAACCTGTTTGCTAACGATACACTGACCGTTTACAGCTATCAAAGCCCTGCCAGCGGTTACCTAACCGGTAACAACAGCTACGGCGATTTATCGAAAGCTGAATACTATGTAAACACCATGCCGGGTGCGCAGGTAACCGGTGGCCTGTTCTATTTTGCTAAAGCTAAAACCAATAATCCATCCACCTCAGCCATTACCGTTAAGGTTTGGGATGCAACAGGCGCAGGCGGTGCCCCGGGTAACGTGTTAGGTTCGCAAACCAAATTGATCTCTCAAATTGCCACCGACGTAACCAACCAGGCATTAACGTATGTGCCGTTCAGCAGTCCGCCTACGGTTAACGGTAATTTTTACCTGGGTATCAGCATGAGCCAAACTGCAGGTGATACGGTAGCCCTGGTATCCACCTTATTCTCTTCCCCATTACCGGATAATGCCTGGGAACAATGGGATGATGCTACCTGGCATTTGTTCGATTCGGTATATGGCTCAGGTATGGATCTGTTTGCCTTACCGGTATTATGTAGCGGCTCGGCAGGTACTGCGCCTACGGCTAACTTTACCGGCAGCCCTACCAGCGCCTGCCCCGGCCAAACGGTTACGTTTACCAATACCTCAACCGGTAGCCCCACTTCGTATAGCTGGGTGTTTACCGGTGGTACACCAACTACCAGCACGGCCCAAAATCCAACTGTAACATATAACACACCGGGCACTTACACGGTAGCATTAACAGCTACAAATGCCAATGGCAGCAATACCAAAACACAAACATCCTACATTACCATTTACTCGCCACCAACAGGCAGCGCCAGTTCTACTGCAGTAGCCTGCTACGGCGGTTCAACAGGTTCGGCCACGGTTACCGCATCAGGTGGCTCTTCGCCCTATACTTATAGCTGGGGCGGTGGCGGAACCGGTGTTACCATCAGCAACAAACCGGCCGGTGTTTACACCGTAACAATTACTGATAGCCACCAATGTAGCGGTACTGCCGCCATTAGCATTACACAGCCATTAGGCCCATTATCGTTAGCACCTAATGCCAACGATGCTGTTTGCGGTCAGCAAAACGGTTCGGCTTCGGTTACAGCAACAGGCGGTGCCGGTGGTTACCAATACCACTGGAACACCAACGCCACTACGCAAACCATCAGCAATGTAGGCCCGGGCTCGTATTCAGTTACCGTTACGGATGCCAGCAGTTGTACAGCAACCACCAGCATGACGGTAAACAACACCACCAGCAACTTCAGTGTATCAATTAATGCTACCAATGCCAGTTGCGGACAAAGCAACGGTGCGGCTGTAGCCGTGCCTAACAACGGTAACTTTGGTGTTACCTATAACTGGAGCAACGGCAGCAGCAGCGGTTCGCTTAGCAACCTGGCACCGGGCACTTATTCGGTAACCGTTACCAATGCCAATGGTTGTTCTGCCTCGGCAGCTACCACGCTTATTAATTCCAGCGCGGGTATTGCTATATCGTTTAACACTACCAGCGCAGCCTGTGGTTCAGCCAACGGTTCGGCTACAGCAAGCGCTAACGGTGGTAATGGTAACTATACTTATAACTGGAGCACCGGTTCAACCAGCAGCAGCATTAACAACGTGCAGGCCGGTGGCTACAACCTTACCGTAACCGATGGTGTAGGTTGTTCTGCATCAGGTGTTGCAACCATCAGCAATTTTGGTGGCCCGGCGGTAACCATTACCCCAACAGCACCTAACTGCTCAGGCGGTAACAACGGTAGCGCCACAGTAAGCGCTACAGGTGGTACATCGCCATACACTTATTCGTGGAACACCGGCTCTAATGCCACTACCATCAGCAATCTTTCAGCAGGCACTGTAGTAGTTACGGTAACGGATGCTACGGGTTGTATAACTGTGCAAAATGGCACTATCAGCAATCCAACGCCGGTTACTGTAAATGTTACCTCTACCAATGCACTTTGCGGTCAGCAAAATGGTACGGCAACAGCTGTTCCTTCCGGTGGCAATGGCACATATTCATATACCTGGAGCAATGCAGCAACAACCAATACGCTCAGCAATTTGAGCGCAGGCAACTATACGGTTATTGTAGTGGATGGCAAAGGTTGCACCGCACAAGGCAGCACTGTGGTTACGGCTATTACCGGTCCTAACTCGGTATTAAACCCGATTAACGGCACCTGCCAAACACAGGGTTCTATTAACGTTACCGTATTCGGTGGTGCTTCGCCTTACACCTATGTATGGAGCAATGGTGCCAGCACCGAG
This sequence comes from Chitinophagales bacterium, assembly GCA_046329495.1. Lineage (GTDB taxonomy): Bacteria > Bacteroidota > Bacteroidia > Chitinophagales > LD1 > Bog-950. Next base: position 33,676 of record JAXLUO010000010.1, read on the forward strand.
GATATCCAAAACCTTGTAGCCGGTTCTTACACCGTAACCATCACCGATGCCAACGGTTGCCACAACGTTAATACGGCAAGTGTAACCGATGCTTCGGCAGTTAGCGTTACCTTTACGACCGTTGACCCTACCAATGGCAACAGTAATGGTTCGGCTACCGCTAATCCTGCAGGTGGCAACTCGCCTTACACTTATAGCTGGAGCAATGGCAGCACCACGGCTACTATCAGCAATGTACCGGCCGGCAGCTATACAGTTACCGTAACCGATGCGCAAAACTGTGTGAAAGTAGCCACGGTAACGCTGGGCCAGGTGGGTATTAACGAGTTAGGCAGCTTTGTTTCCATCAGCATGTTCCCTAACCCGGCTAACCAGGTTGTTACGTTAAGTGTAGAACTGGCCAAAGCTGAGAACCTGAACATGGAGATATATGACAACATTGGCCAGAAGGTTTGGAGCAAGGAATTGAACGGCGTTCAATCGGGCACCGAACAAATCAATATTGCGCACTTTGCACAAGGCATATACTTCGTTAAACTGAGCACAGGCAGCGGCAACCGCACCCTGCGTTTGGTTAAGCAATAATTTAACTACAAGGCTTTTCGAAAGCGGCTCCGTTTGGAGCCGCTTTTTTTATGTGCCAAATGCAATGTTCACCACGGATTAACGCAGATAAACACAGATTAAATACAAAGAAGGTGTGGTATTGCCTGAACTGTAGAAAGTGCACTAAGATGGAGGAGAAATACAAAATTGCCACGGATTGCACGGATGAACACGGATGGAATACAAAGATGAGATGGCCTTAGTAGTTGTGCATTGCAAACGCGGGATAGACGTCAATTCCTTTAGAATGTGCCTGTTGTGCAAGTTCGCAGGGAATTGAAGCATGCGGCTTGGCCTGATAAGTGGAATTTTGCTGTTGACCGGCTGAAGCCCGGGGGCAAGAGTGCGCCATGTGTGCCAAATACAAAGTTCACCACAGAATACGCGGATCAACACAGATTGAATACAAACTATGTATTACTAATCGCGTTGCAAACGCGAAGCTTAATCGTCACGCGTTGTAAACGCGCGACAGGATAGTTGAGGAAGGAAGGCCGTGATAAGGAATTGTAGGCAACGACAAACAACTAACCACTAACAACAAACGCGTTTGCCTAAACCAGTGCGTTGAAGATAGAAGGGAAAATACCTACTACCAGTGAAAGCAATACGCAGATAACGATTACTACCGTATAAGCAGGATTAACGCTGAATTCAGGTTCGTTACCTTCTTTGGTATACATGGCTACTATAACTTTAAAGTAGTAGTAAACACCAATAGCAGAATTAATGATGGCGATTAAAGTAAGCCAGTAATGGCCGCTTTCAATAGCTTTTTGGAAGATGTAATACTTACCCAGGAAACCGGCAAACGGAGGAATACCCGCCATGCTAAGCATAGCAACAGTTAAGGCAGCCGCCAGTAGAGGCTTACGTTTGCCTAAGCCGTTAAAGGCTTCAAATTTATCGCTGCCCAGGTTATTGGCAACCACAATAGCCACTGCAAAAGCGGCGATGGAAGCAATACCGTAGCCTATGGAGTAAAAGAAGATAGCATTATCGCTACCCTGATACATGGCCACAATGGCCATTAGCAGGTAACCGGCATGCGCCACACCGGAGAACGCCAGCGTGCGCTTAAATGATTCCTGATTAAGGGCAGATAAGTTACCGATGGTAATAGTTAAAGCCGCAACTGCCGAAAGCACCCAGGCAAAGTTTGGCATGCTGGCAATAAAGGCATTGTGGAATAAACGATAAAAGGCAGCAAAAGCAGCAATCTTGGCCACGGTAGCCATCATAGCTGTAATCAGCGTTGGTGATCCTTCGTAAACGTCAGGAGCCCAGAAATGGAAAGGCGCAGCGGATACTTTAAACAGCATGGCCATTAATACCAATGCAGAACCTACATAGAACAATGCTGAGGCTTGTCCTGATGCACCGAACTCCTGAATACGGGCTAAGTCAAAGGCACTTCGGGTATCCGGTGTTAATGAACCGGAAACATCGCCGTAAATAAGCGCTACACCAAACAGCAATAAGCCTGAGGCAAAGCTGCCCATCAGAAAGTATTTCATGCCTGCCTCGTTGCTGCGAGGGTCTTTCTTTTTGCTGCCTGCCAACAGGTAAAGCGAAATAGAGAGCACTTCTAAACCAATGAAGAAGGTAGTAATGTTACCAAACGATACCAGCGCTAAGGCACCGGCTAATGCAAAAATGATGATAGAAACGTAATCGGAAATACGGGAAGCTTCGGCGCGGTAAAAGTTACCGGAAAGCGTAACCAGTAAAGCACCTAAGAATAATAACAAAGCAGTAAAAGCCTGGCTGAAACCATCAATCCACAACATGTTATGGAACAGATGCTGTTCGGCTCCCCAGCTATAAACATGAAAGCCCAGGATACCCAGCAGGCCGGCTACGGCGATAGGCACAATTAAACGGCGCAGGTTCACCATTTCAGCAAACATGCACACCACGCCAAGCACCGATGTATAAACTAAAGTATTCATTTCCTTTTCTACCTCTTTTACTTAGCGAACACTGTAACTTAAAATAGCATCCAAACTTGGTTGCATAATACTCATAAAGCGCTGCGGTGCTAAACCAATTTCAAAAATGGCAATCACTATCAATACAAACACTAATAACTCGCTCCAGTTTAAATCCTTAAAGTTGGCGGTAACAGCGTTAACCTCACCCAACATTACATTTTGATACATGCGGAACATGTAAACAGCACCCAAAATTACCGTTAAACCTGCGGCAGCAGCTAAATAGGTGTTGTATTCAAAAGCACTGTATAATAGCAGGAACTCGCCTATAAAAGCGTTAGTAGTAGGCAAGGCCACGCTGGCCAGCACTACAATTAAGAAGGCTGTAGCAAACTTAGGGGCCACGTTACGGATACCACCTAAACTTGAAATGCTCAAAGTACCTGTGCGCTGCAGGATGATCTCCGCCGCAAAGAACAGACCTACCACGTTAAAACCGTGCGCAAACATTTGCACCGCAGCGCCCTGAAAACCTTCGCGGGTTAGGGTAAACAAACCAAGGCTAATTAAGCCAACGTGTGCAAACGATGAATAAGCCAATAGCTTTTTAAGATTGTCCTGCTTAATGGCAATGATAGAACCATACAACACGCCGATTAAGGCCAGTACGATTACAATGGGAGTCCAGTGCGCTACACCGTGCGGCAATACCGGCAGTAACCAGCGCAGCAAACCGTATAAACCCATCTTAAGCATAATGCCGGCCAACAGCATAGTACCGGCTGAAGGTGCTTCTTTATACGTTTCGGGTTGCCAGGTATGGAACGGGAAAATCGGGATCTTAATAGCGAATGCAGCAAAGAAGGCCCAGAACAGAATGCTTTGTTCGTTATCGCTAAGCGCAGCACTGTATAACTGTGCTACAGTAAAGCCACCGGTGCGGGTGTAGATGTAGATGAAAGCACCTAACATCAACAAGGAACCCGCTAAGGTGTAAACAAAGAATTTAAAGATAGCGCGGCTGCGGAATTCCTGGTCGCGGTTATCGCCCCAAAGTAAGGCAATGAAGTAGATTGGTATCAAGGCCACTTCCCAGAAGATGTAGAACAGGAAGCCATCGGAGGCCATAAACACACCCAACAAACCAAACTCCATTAATAAAACCAGCGAATAGAAAGCCTTGGCGTTGGCAATGTCTTTATTAAAGGTGGTAAGTATAATTAACGGAACCAGGAAAGAAGTAAGGGCCAGCAACATTAAAGCCAGGCCATCTACACTTAATGAAAAAAGCACTACGGGGTTGCTGATCCAGCTATGGCTGTATGTTAAAGCTAAATTACTGCCACTTGTTAGGTTCAGTTTCATCATGGCCACGCCTGCAAAGGCGGCAATACCGCCGGCCAGCGATACATACTTAGCAGCGCGATCGCCCAGCAGGTAGGTTACCAGCGCAAATACTAAGGGAAGCAATAAGGTAATAACTAATAACATATTCCGGTTACACGCTTAACCTGTGCGGTTATTAATGTCTTTTATTTCAGTTTAAAAACAATCCTACTTTACAAAAAACGCTACGGCAAATAAGGCCGCTGCACCAAACACCATTAACAACAGGTAAAAGCCGATGTAGCCGCTTTGCACCTTGCGCAGCTGCTGACCCAGCATTACCGAAAACTTGCCGCTGAAATTTACGGCTCCATCAATCACCAGCATATCAACCAGGCTATGCGCTAAGTCGCTCAACAACATGGTTGGCTTAACGAACAGCAGGTTGTAAATCTCGTCTACATAATACTTGTGGTAAATAACTTTAGCAATACCTGTTTCCTGTCCTTCTTCTTTAGGGCGGCCGGCTTTGCTTACATAAATCACATAAGCAGCAGCGATAGACAGCACTGCAACTATAGAAGCAATTACCATCAGCATCACTTCGTTGCTGGCACCTTCGTGGGCATGTTCAGCAACCGGTTGAGAGGTAGCAAATACAGGAGCTAAAAATTCTTTCAGGTAATGCGGGGCATGGAATACTTCAGGTAAGCCCATAAAGCCACCTACTACTGCTAATAACGCTAATACCACTAATGGTATAGTTATAACTGCAGGCGATTCGTGCATGTGATGACGTTGCTCTTCGGTTCCGCGGAAATCGCCGGTAAAGGTCAGGAACACCAAACGGAACATATAGAATGCTGTAAGCAACGAAGCCAGTGAGGCTACAGCCCACAACACTTTGTTGTGTTCAAATGCAGCCGCTAAAATTTCGTCCTTCGAGAAGAAACCCGATAACGGGAAGATACCTGAGATAGCCAATGAGCTTAACAGGAAGGTCCAGAAAGTAATTGGCATCCATTTGCGCAGGCCACCCATACGGCGGATATCCTGTTCGCCATGCAAAGCATGAATTACAGAACCGGAGCCTAAGAATAAACAAGCCTTGAAGAACGCATGTGTTACTACGTGGAATACACCCGTTGAGAAAGCGCCTACACCTAAAGCCAGGAACATTAAACCTAACTGCGAAACGGTGGAGTAAGCCAGCACTTTCTTGATATCGTTTTGGAACACCCCGATGGTGGCAGCAAACAAAGCAGTAGCAGCGCCTATAATGGCGATAAACTGCATGGTTTCAGGAGCCAGGATGAAAATGAAGTTAGCGCGGGCAATCATGTAGATACCTGCGGTAACCATGGTTGCAGCGTGGATGAGCGCCGATACGGGAGTAGGACCGGCCATAGCATCAGGTAGCCAAGTATATAAAGGCAACTGTGCACTTTTACCCATAGCACCAACAAACAGCAACATGGTAATGGCTACAATTATGCCGTGGCTAACCTGCACATTTACTACCGCTTGTTTCAGCGTGCCGAAGTGCAGCGAGTTGAAGTAAAACAGCAGCATGAACATGCCGATCAAAAAGCCCAGGTCGCCGATACGGTTCATAACAAAGGCCTTCTTGGCAGCATCGTTATAAGCCTGATTTTTGAACCAGAAACCGATTAGCAAGTAAGAGCACAAGCCTACACCTTCCCAACCAATAAAGGTTACCAGGAAGTTGTTACCCAATACCAGGGTTAGCATAAAGAACACGAACAGGTTTAAGTACGAGAAGAACGTATGGAACTTCTCATCATCGTGCATATAACCAATAGAGTAAACGTGGATAAGGAAACCGATACCTGTAACCACTAATAACCAGATAGAAGAAAGCTGATCGACCAATAAACCGAAGGTTACTTTGAAGTTGCCGAATGCTATCCAGTCGTACACATTTACATCAATAACATTAGCAGGGTTCTGCTTGATGCTGAAAAACAACTGGCACGATAAAACAAAAGGTACCAGTATTGCCAGCGAGCCGAGTATACCCGACACATTCTTTGGCAGTTTCTTACCGATAAACGCGTTTATCAGGAAACCAACCAGAGGCAATAAAAGGATTAAGTATAACGACAACATCCGCTTTATTCTACCACTTTAAGTTTTTCAATTCATCTATATCCACCGAGTGCACATTCCGGAATATGGTTACCAGAATGGCCAGACCTACAGCTACCTCGGCAGCAGCTACGGCCATAATAAAGAACACGAACACCTGCCCGCTTGCATCGTTGTGATACGATGAGAAAGCCACCAGTAACAGGTTCACTGAATTCAGCATCAGTTCAATGCTCATAAACATGATAATGGCATTGCGGCGGAAAAGCACGCCGAAAATACCAATGCAAAACAGCACAGCGCACACCATAATGTAACTCTGCACCGGCACTACATGGAATATGTCTAATAACAAGTTCGACATTCTTTTCTTTTTTACCGGGTTTCTAAATTGTCTTTCTCTCCCTTCTTCGCCAACAACACAGCACCAATCATAGCACTTAAAAACAGCACTGAAGCAAATTCAAAAGGGAAGAAGTATTCGTCTAACAGCACCTTGCCCAGGTTCTGGATAGTTCCGATAACCGGGTGATCGTTGGTAACAGGTAAATTATCGGCGCGGTGTAAAACTGCCACCAGCACCAAACCCAATAAAGCGGCTGCAAGCAAGGCCCCTATACGGGCTATAGCCGGCTTATGCTTTTCGGTTTCCTCGTTCAGGTTCATCAACATCAGCGTAAACAGGAACAACACCATAATGGCGCCTGCATATACTATAATGTGAACCACCGCCAAAAACTGGGCATTTAAAATAAGGTAGTGACCGGCAATGGCAAAGAAACAGCCGATAAGGTAAAGCACCGAGTGAATTGGGTTGCGCGACAATACGGTCATCAATCCGCAGAAGATGGCCAGGGCACTTAAAAAGAGGAATAAATAATACGTCACGTTTCGTTCTTTGGCCCCAAAGGGCTATTTCTTCTAAAATACCCTACATAGGGTCTTTCATTACAAGTTTATCTTTTCCGTAAATAAAACCTTCGCGGATAAAATCAGCAGGCGGCATATCTTCGGTCAGGAATATTGCTTCTTTCGGACAAGCCTCTTCGCACAAACCACAGAAAATACAGCGCAGCATATTGATTTCATAGGTTGCGGCATATTTCTCTTCGCGGTATAACTTCTCCTCTCCTTTCTGGCGCTCAGCAGCTATCATGGTAATAGCTTCGGCCGGACAAGCCAACGCACATAAACCACAGGCGGTGCAGCGTTCAGCACCGTTCTCGTCCTTCATCAATATATGGCGACCACGGTAAACCGGCGAAAACTCACGCTTCTGTTCCGGATACTGGATGGTTGCCTTACGGCTGAAAAAGTGCTTTAAGGTAATGCCCATACCCTTAAGGATAGCCGGCAGATAAAGGCTCTCCATAAAGGTCATGTCCTTTTCGGAAACATCCTTCTTACGGCCTGATAATGATATGGATTTAAAGTCGGTTGCCATTTTAAGCGCTGCAAAAGTATTTTTCTCTGCTAAATCATTCTTTGTTTATTCTCTGCAATTTTCAACATTTATTACCGCTGTAGCCATAATATGATGGCTCCTGTAAGCACAATGTTTACAATTGATAGAGGAATCAGCATTTTCCAGCCCAGGTTCATCAACTGGTCGTAGCGGAAGCGAGGGACTGTCCAACGCACCCACATGTAAAAGAAAATACCGAATAACACTTTAGTAAACAGGGCACCTACGCAGGTTAACACAAATAACCACTGTGGCAGGTGGGCATGCACCCAATCCATACCGGGGTAGTTATAGCCACCGAAAAAGATGGTAGCGATAAGTGCCGATGAAACGAACATATTGATATACTCGGCAAACAGGTAAAAACCCAGTTTCATCGAGCTGTACTCGGTGTGGTAACCGCCTACCAGTTCCGATTCACACTCCGGTAAATCGAACGGTGTCCGGTTGGTTTCAGCAAAGGCACAAACCAGGAATACGATGAACGCTATTGGCTGCTTAAACACGTTCCACGATAACCAGCTAAAACCACCATCAGCATTCCAGGATATAAATCCGTGTTGTTGTTCGGTAATCTCGCGCAGGCTAAGGGTTTGGGTCATCATTAAAACGGCGATGATAGAAAGGCCCATAGCTACTTCGTAGGAAATCATTTGTGATGAGGCTCGCACAGCACCCAGTAACGAGTATTTGTTGTTAGAAGCCCAACCGCCGATCATGATACCGTAAACACCGATAGATACAATACCGAATACAAACAAGATGGCAATGTTGATGTCGGCAGCTTGTAAATGCACGGTACGTCCGAATATTTCCAAATCAGGTCCCCATGGCAGCACCGAGCTGGTAATAAGCGCGGTGGTCATAAACAAAAACGGACCTAAAATGAACAGGAACTTGTTAGGTGTGTTAGGAATGAAGTCTTCCTTGGTAAACATCTTAACACCGTCGGCCAATGGCTGTAATAAACCACCAGGGCCAGCACGGTTAGGACCCAAACGGTCCTGAAAATAAGCGGCGAATACACGTTCGCCGAAAGTAGAATACAGGGCTATTAGCATGGTAATGGCAAACACTACCAGTATAACTCCGAATTTCTCTATAAAAAAGGATAGTTCCATTATGCTATTTATCTTAATCAGCTTACGCTGAACTCAATTACTATTCAGTGCTCAACTTTTGTTCCGGCGTCTTCGTATTGTTCATACTTAATGCCTTGCGGTCTTCCGGACGGCCGGTTAACAGACGCTGGTCGGCATCAATTACCACCTTATCCGTGTTCTTCATGTATTTGCCCTGGTTTATAACGCTCCACTTCTCCATCTTGCGCGGACCTTCAATTGTCCAGTCCTTCACATCCTTCTTCTCAAATCGGCACTCGTTGCAAATCCAGGCCGGGTTACCGTTGGCATCGTTTTCTACTTCGTGGTATTCGTTCTTGCGGGCAGTTACACGGTAAATTTCGTTACCGAACATCCATACCGTTGTTTTACCACAGCACTTGGTGCAGTTGCGGTGCGCATCAAACGGTTTTAAAAACCATACGCGCGATTTGAAACGGAATGTTTTATCCGTTAAAGCACCAACCGGGCATACATCAATCATGTTGCCGCACATTTCGTTGTCTACCACATTGCTGATGTAGGTTGAAATCTCAGCTACATCGCCACGGTTAATAACACCGTGTACACGCTTAGGGGTAAGCTGGTCGGCCACATACGTGCAACGGTAGCACAGGATGCAGCGCGTCATATGCAACTGAATCTTATCGCCTATATCTATCTTATCAAAGGTTCTTCTTTCTTCCTTGTAACGGGTGGTAGAAACACCGTAATCAAAACCCAGGTTCTGCAGATCGCACTCACCGGCCTGGTCGCAAATAGGGCAATCTAATGGGTGGTTGATGAGGAGGAATTCTACCACACCTTTGCGCATATCCTGCACTTTTGGGCTGGTCATGTTCTTTACCTCCATACCATCGGCTATAGGTGTGCAGCAACTTGCCTGTAACTTAGGCATCGGGTTAGGGTTGGCCTCACTCATTTTGCTGATTTCCACCAGGCACACACGGCATTTACCGCCGCTGCCTTTTAACTTGGAGTAGTAGCACATAGCAGGCGGAACAACATCGCCGCCAATTTTTCGTGCCGCGTTTAATATGGTGGTTCCGGGTTCAACTTCAACACTGACCCCGTCTATTGTAACCTTAGGCATTCCTCAATTATTTAGACATCAAACACAGGGTGCGAATGTAAGCCCCTGTGGGGAGATGTCCAAAATTTATATCAACAATCCCACCACGGTAAAAAGGGTGTACGCACCCGGCTAAACCGCCCTTAAATACCCAGTATTTTTGCATCTACAAAAAACCGTGCATATACCTCTACCGAGGTGTTGCTACGCACCAGTTCATCGGTATAACTGGTAACGTGCAGGTTAATCTTATCCTTCTTCACGTAATCCTTCAGGTCTATATCTACCAGGTTAAGGTCTAACACCTGCCCCGCATCGTTGCCTATATCGTATTTATAGGCAACCAGCCTCGATGGCAATCCCTCAGCAGAGATATAAATTTGAACGGCCCTTAAAAACGAGAATTGCTGCTCGGGCGGTGTTTTAATGGTTATTCGCAATTGCCGCAGCAATACACTTTCTATCAGGTTTTTGTGGGTGTTGTTAATGGCAAACTCCCTGTCGGCATTGGTAACAATCTCCGGCGTTTGTAAACTATCTGTTTCAAACGGCGGCAGGTTCGATGGATATTCGTACGTAGTGCGGTACTCCAGGATAAACTGAGTGAGTTTATCCAAGGCTTTACAGCCGGTAAGCAACACAAACACTATACTTCCGATGGCTATCACGTTTCTCATAAAGAAGCCTTTATAGAAAAACGTAAAAGATCAGTCCTTCGTGCCTGACTTAACACTAAATAGCTCATTATCAAGTATGTAAGAGAGCTACTTATTACCGAAATGTTCCACTATTTCCTGCACTGCTTGTTTAACAGGGTAGATTTCAGTTGTCGCAATCTGATAGACAATAGTATAGTCAATCCTAAAATACTCATGACTTACAAAATTCCGGAAGTCTACAATATCACTCCATGGAATATTTCGTTTGCTTAAAGCTAAAGTTGAAGGTTCGATTCTATTAACAGCTTCTCCAATAATTTCAAGAAGACGTTCAACAGCGTACTTCTTTTCGAGGCTATTATAAAAATCTGATTCCGTAACGCCGGCAAGGATTGCCTCAATTTCTTCAGTGCATTTTAGTATGTGCCTTAATCGGAGCAAATCGCCTGTTTCACCTTTCATAAACAAGCTCTTTTTCCCTATTGATAGCGGGCTCGATAGATGGATCTATCCACTTAGATGAAACGAAGTCTACATGCTTATTTAAAAGCACATTTAGTTCCCTCCAGGTACGTGCATAGCCCCAACCCAATGGTTGCGAATAATCCCATTCAATCAATAAATCTACATCGCTGTTTTCGCGTGCATCGCCGCGTGCATATGAACCAAAAACATAAGCCCGAAATACCGGTTTGCCAACAAAAAACCTGCGAATGATCTCTTTCTGTTGCTCGGTTAATTTCATACTGTTTTTGTGCCTTATAAAGATACTGCTTCTTCCTTACGAACCAAATGCTTCACCTGTTCCCAGGGTTCTTTTTCAAAGTGCTTGCGGTCCTTTACTTTTTCAGGGAACTTAACGTGATATTCAAACTCATCGCGGAAGTGACGGATAGCCGCAGCCACAGGCCATGCAGCAGCATCGCCCAGCGGGCAAATGGTATTACCTTCAATCTTACGCTGTATATCCCACAACAGGTCAATATCTTCCATACGGCCGTAACCGTGCTCTAAACGCCAGGTTACTTTTTCCAGCCAGCCTGTACCTTCGCGGCACGGCGAACATTGGCCGCAACTTTCGTGATGGTAAAAGCGCGAGAAATTCCAGGTATTACGCACAATACAAGCGCGGTCGTCATACACAATAAAGCCGCCTGAACCTATCATACTGCCGGTTGCAAAACCACCGTCGCTCATACTTTCGTAGGTCATCATACGGTCCTCGCCTTTGGCTGTTTTAAACAGCAGGTTGGCAGGCAGAATAGGCACTGATGAACCACCCGGTACACAGGCTTTTAATGGCCGGTCGGTTTCCATACCACCCAGGTATTCATCGCTCATTACAAACTCTTCTACCGAAATGCTCAGTTCAATTTCGTAAACACCCGGATTTTTGATATTGCCCGAAGCAGAGATCAGTTTAGTGCCGGTTGACTTACCGATACCGATTTTGGCATACTCTTCTCCCCCGTTCAAAATAATCCATGGAATGTTCATGATGCTTTCCACGTTGTTTACCACAGTAGGGTTACCGTATAAACCTACTACAGCCGGAAACGGCGGCTTAATACGCGGGTTACCGCGCTTGCCTTCCAGACTTTCAATCAAGGCAGTTTCTTCGCCGCATATATAAGCACCTGCACCGCAGGTAACGTGCAGATCCAAATCGTAACCGCTGCCTTTAATGTTTTTGCCTAACCAACCGGCGGCATAAGCTTCTTTAATGGCACGTTCCAATATGCGGTAAACCCACATGTATTCGCCGCGGATATAGATGAACGACAGGTTGGCTTCTAAGGCAAAGCTGGAAACGATCATACCTTCCACCAGCAGGTGGGGCAGCTTTTCCATCAGGTAACGATCCTTAAAGGTGCCCGGTTCGCTCTCGTCGGCATTGCAAACCAGGTGGCGTGGCTTACCGCTCTTTTTATCGATAAAGCTCCACTTCATACCGGTAGGAAAACCGGCACCACCACGGCCGCGCAAACCGCTCTTCTTTACTTCTTCCACCAAATCGTTCGGGGTCTTTTCTTTCAAGGCCTTCTCTACCGAACGATAGCCGCCATGCTGACGATAAACTTCGTAGGTTGCAATACCGGGCACATTGGCATGTTCTAATAATATCTTTCTTCCCATTTCTCTTTACAATTATTTCCGCTGAATACGCGGAATTCAAAGTTCGTGCAAAACAGTCAATTCTCCGCTTTATTTCAAAACCTATTTATCAGCGCCAGAGTATTATTCTTTCTTCTTTTGTTAACACTATGCCCAACGGAAAGGTGCGCTCCTTAATCAACTGACCTGCGGTATCCCTACCGCTACAGTGCATCCGGTACAATTGCGCTTTGTAATCCGAGCCCGGGGTACAGTCGATGCGATAGCAAAATGGATAACCTTCGAAGGATACAAAATCGCCCTTGTTGATATCGAAAACCATAAAAGTTTTGCCCGTCAGGTTTTTAAAAATTTCACGATACAGCCATCCCGAATGCCAAAAAGGGGAATTACGGATAAGTATGGCCGAACCATCTTCGCAATCATCTAAAAATCCTTCTTTAACCGCCTGCTGAAATGCCATTTGCGGATAGCTGCTCAATATGTTCTTTGTTCTTACCAGGGCATTATTAAAAAGCAGAGAAAGAACCGTACAGCCTACGGCAAACACCAGCAGAAAAGTGGCCCCTACCCTCCTGGTTATGCTTTGTTGCACATAGGTATACAAACAGGCCAGTAATCCGGCTGTGCCCATACTTTGTATATAAACAGGCAGGTAACCTATGCCCAGGCGCATTTCGCGCTGGTATTTAAGCGAAGGCGAAATGATAATGGCGGGCAATACCACAATGCTCAGCATTAAAAGCACAAACCACCAGTTAACAGGCTTTGCATCGGCATCAGCAGCCTGCTTTTTTTGCTGTAAAACTATGGCTGCACCCACTACAAGCATAGCTAAGGCCAACAGCATCACTTTAACCGATGCAAACTGCGGAGCCAGCGTTCCGGGGATATTCCCCTGATGATAGAAATTGCTTAAAGGCAGTGCTGCAAACAGTTGCATTTTTATAAGCTCCCACATGGCTGCAGGGTCGGTATTAGAAGAAAGCCCTGCATAGCTGTTGTTAGGGTCAACTAAACTGCGCAGGTAGGCAGTATAGCCTAAAAACACCAGTGCTATTAGTACAGCAGGCAACATAGTAAATACAATACGCTTAAATGCTGCGCGAAGGATGAGGCCGGTTAATGGCAGAAAAACCATTAACAGCAAGCCAAATTCGCTGAACAGTAAGGTTATACCTATGCCAAGGTAGCAAGCTACTAACCAGGGCCAATTACCGGAGGTGATGTAACGAGCATATACATAGCCTGTAAAAAACAATAATATAGCCAGCAACTGATACATGGCATTTAGGCTGGTAAAAGGATCGTGATATTGGATGCGGAATTGAATTAATGCGCAAAAAAACACCAGCCAAATGGCGTTTTTAATACCGGTGTTCAATTGTTTTAGATAGAGGAGAAAAACACCTGCTGCCAGCACGTTCATAACAAATACCATTGCCTTATAGCCGGCTACCGTGGTAAAGTGTTTAAAAACAAAGGCAAGCCAAATCAGGTTTAAGGGTGTAAACCTGCCGTAACTCATCCACAATTTAATATCGGGTAAAGCTAAAGTAAAGGCACTTTGCTCCTGCTGCGCCGCAACCCCCTGGCGCATTAAAAAATTCATGGCATCATCGGAATACAATCCCGAAAACAAAATGGGTGTAAGCCCTAACAACAACAGTATTACACTTAACAAAAAGAGTATGTTGTTTCGGGATATAGTATTTATCATGGGGTAGAGGAAGCAAATTCGATAAGCAGGGCCGGTAAACCTTGCTGCAATTACACTTTCGAGTATTTCTCGATCTTACCCTGCTTACAGTCGTCAATTAACTGATCGATTTTAGCAGGTGTCAGAAACTCGTGGTAAAAGTCGCCTAACTGCAGCATGGGGGCATAACCACAGGCGCCTAAACATTCAACGCCTTTCACGCTAAAAAGCCCATCCGGTGTTACTTCACCAATTTCATGCACGCCAAGTTTGTTCATGGTGTATTCCATCAAATCTTCCACACCGCGCAATACGCAGCAGCCGGTATGGCAAAATTCAAACATATATTTGGCAATCGGCTTCTGGTTATACATGCTGTAAAAGCTAACCACTTCGTATACTTCAATAGGTAAAATGCCAAGCACTTCGGCCACCTTATCCATCGCTTCTACCGAAAGCCAATCTTCATTTTCATCCTGCACCTCATGCAACACCGTTAGCAGTGCACTCTTCTTCTTTCCATCGGGAAAATGGCTCTTCAATTCTTCGATACGCTTAACAAGGCGCTCGCTTATCTTAACTTCTTTCTTGCTATCTGCTACTAAGCTCATGTTCTTACACGCTTGGTTTCTTACTTAAAATCAAATTTAGGCGTCCAGTTCGCCGGCAATTACGTTCATGCTACTCATAATCAAAATAGCATCGCTCAGGTATCCGCCTTTAATCATTTCGGTAAAGGCCTGATAAAGTATAAAACACGGCCTGCGGAAATGCAAACGGAACGGAACACGGCTACCATCGCTAATCAGGTAAAAACCTAATTCGCCGTTACCACCTTCCACCGCATGGTATACCTCGCCTTTCGGTACCGGTATTTCGCCCATCACTATTTTAAAGTGATAGATCAGCGCTTCCATGTTTGTATAAACTTCCTCTTTAGGCGGCAGGTAGTAATCGGGCACATCGGCGTGGTAAGGTCCTTCCGGCAACTTCTCATAAGCCTGTTTTATAATGCGTAAGCTCTGCCACATCTCGGCCTGGCGAACGCAATAACGGTCGTAGGTATCGCCGGTTTTGCCTACGGGTACATCAAATTCAAAATCTTCGTAACTGCTGTAAGGCTGTGCTACGCGAATATCGTAGTCAACACCCGCAGCGCGCAGGTTAGGGCCTGTAAAGCCATAGCTGATTGCTTTCTCAGCACTGATGCCGCCCACGTTCACACAGCGGTCCATAAAAATACGGTTACGCGAAACCAGATCTTCAAACTCTTTTAAAGCTATGGGGTATTCGCGCAAAAATGCTTCCAGTTTACGGAAAGCAGCTTCGCTCCAATCGCGTTCAAAACCGCCAATCCGACCCATATTGGTTGTTAAGCGGGCACCGCATATCTCTTCGTATATCTCGTATATCTTTTCGCGGTATTGGAAGATGTAAAGAAAACCGGTAAATGCTCCGCTATCCACCGCCAAAATCGAGTTACAGATCAGGTGGTCGGCAATACGGGCAAGCTCCATTACAATTACGCGCAGGTATTGGGCACGCTTAGGCACTTCAACACCCAACAACTTTTCCAACGTCATCCACCAACCCATGTTATTGATTGGTGAAGAGCAGTAGTTCAAACGGTCGGTAAGCGGCGTAATTTGGTAGAACGGACGGTTCTCGGCAATCTTTTCAAACGCACGGTGTATATAACCAACGGTTTGCTCGGCATCTACAATGCGTTCGCCATCCATCAACAACACGTTCTGGAAAATACCGTGTGTAGCCGGGTGTGTAGGCCCCAGGTTTAATATCGATAACTCACTGCCATCCTCATTCTCGCGCTGCTTAATGAGTTCGGCATATTTATCTTCAATGGAAAGTGTTTTAACTAACTCGCTCATTTCTCTTTCTTTTTACCGAAGCTCTACTTGTTACCCACTTGTGTGGTGGCCGGTATACGTCCAAAATATCTGTCGTCCTTATCTGTTCTGCCCTGGTCTTCCATCGGAAACTCCTTCCGCATCGGAAAGCTCACCATCTCGTCCATATTCAAAATACGGCGTAAATCAGGGTGGCCTTTAAAGATGATGCCATAAAAATCGTAGGTCTCGCGCTCCTGCCAGTTGGCCGAGTTGAATAAGCCGGTGGCTGTTCCTACTTCAGGGTTCTCGCCGTTCAGGAAAGCCTTAAAGCGAATGCGCACATTATCCATCCAGTTATGCATGTGGTAAACCACCGCAAGCTGGCGTTCTAATTCGTTATCGGGGTAATGCACACCGCAAAGGGTGGTTAAAAAGTTAAAGCGCAATGTTTCGTCATCGCGTAAAAACTGCATTACTTCTATTGCATGGTTACGGTCTACTTCAAAACTCAGCATACCGTACGATTCCTCGTAACCGGTCACTACTTCGCCAAAGCGGCCTGTAAGCTTTTCAATTATCTGTTCGTTCGTTAAAGCCATTGTTACTTTAAATTATGCGTAGCGCCGTTTGGTTAGGAAACATTAATGCCATAGCTGGCCAGCATCGCTTTATATTCAGGTGAATTACGGCGACCCATGCCTTCGTTCTTCACAATCTCCTGCAGTTTCATAATGCCGTCTAATATCTGCTCAGGGCGCGGCGGACAACCTGGTACATATACATCAACCGGTATAACCTTATCAATACCCTGCAGCACCGAGTAGGTATCGAATACACCACCCGAAGTAGCACAAGCACCAACAGCTATCACCCAACGCGGTTCAGCCATCTGCTCGTACACCTGGCGTAAAACCGGACCCATCTTTTTAGAGATGGTGCCCATTACCAGCAGCATATCAGCCTGGCGTGGTGAAAACGAAGGACGTTCGGAACCGAAACGGGCTAAGTCGTAATGCGAGGCCATGGTAGCCATAAACTCGATACCACAGCAACTGGTAGCAAATGGTAAAGGCCACAAACTTTTTGAACGGGCCAAACCTACTACCTTATCAAACGAGGTGGCAAAGAACCCTTCTCCGGCATAACCTTCGGGGGCGTTCACCATCTTTATTCCACTATTGTTATTTGCTATCTCTGCCATACTTCAATTTCTTATTATAACAACGCCTGCTTTACAAAGTTAAGGCCTTTGCAAGGCTGCGGTTTTCTTATTCCCACTCCAGGGCGCCTTTCTTAATTACGTAGTAGAAACCTACCAGTAACAGGCCCATAAACAGTAACATCTTCCATAAGCCCTCTATACCCAAATCGCGGAAGTTTACCGCCCATGGATACATAAAGATCACTTCCACATCGAACAACACAAACAAAATGGCCACCACAAAATACTTAACCGAAAAAGGGATACGCGCGTTGCCGTGCTGCGGAATACCACACTCAAAGTTGGCGTCCTTATTACGCGAATGGCGCTTAGGGCCTATATAATGCGATACAAGTAAAGTAAAAGCCACAAAACCCGCGGCAAACACTGCCTGTAGCACAATTGGCAGGTAATCGATGTTTGTATTGGTCATAATACACTTTTAGGCGTCGCAAAAATAACCCTCCACCCCATATATAAAACCATTTTACCCACAATTTGTTGGTGGTGAACCCTTGATTGCCACAGCTAAGTTACTGCGCAACGCTGTTTCTTAAACCATTAGCACCAACTATTTATGAATCCGCAAACATCTTTTAACTTTACCTTCCACTAAAAATTAAACAAGATGGATGCAAGCAACAAAACCCGTATAACCGTTGAGGCCACCGTAAACGCCCCTGCCGAAAAGGTATGGGAGTTTTGGACTAAGCCGGAACATATTACCCAATGGAATAGCGCCTCGCCCGATTGGCATACCCCGCGCTCGGAGAACGATGTGCGTGTTGGCGGCAAATTCAGCGCCCGCATGGAAGCCAAAGACGGTAGCTTCGGTTTCGATTTTGGAGGAACATACGACGAAGTGGTGCCTAATCAACGCCTGGCTTATACCATAGGCGATGGCCGGAAGGTAGAAGTTGATTTTAAGGCCGATGGCGATAACACACTGGTTACCGAAACCTTTGAAGCCGAAGGCATGAATCCGGTAGAAATGCAACGCGGTGGCTGGCAGGCCATACTGGACAACTTTAAACGCTACACCGAGAACAACTAAGCATAAATAAAGAAGCGCCCTGCTACGAGCAAGGCGCTTTACTTTTCTCCGGTAAATAAACTCTTAGTTATACGAGGCTACCTCAACCAGGAACTTGCTGTCGTTAGCACCCAGTTCTTCGGCGGCTTTATTGCTTAGCTTTAGCATCACCTCAGCCTGTGCATCAAGGGCAGGCACCTTGCCTATTACCTTTACATACACGGTTTTTTGGTTCAGCATATTGGTAACACGTATTACCGAACCAACTTCGGCATCATTATAAAATGCCAGAAACTGGTTGCCGCTGGTTTCATCCATCAGGTAGTTGGCAGCGCCGCGCTCTTTCTTAATCTTAAAACCCGATGCCGGGTAGTTGTTGAAGTATACAGGATACTCAACCGGGTTGGCCGTAGAAACACGTAAACCTGGATTGCTGTTATTAGTAACCTGCTTTACAGGTTCGGTTTTAGCTACTACGGTATTATCGTTGGCTTCCGGCTCCGGTTCCATCACTTGTTGCTGAAAACGGATGCGCTGATCTTCTTCGCGGTAAGGCGTATCGGGGGTTGAAGGCACCGAAATCGGCTTATACATAGCCAGCGAGTTCGCCTTGCTTACCACCAGCTTTTGACCAATGCGCAAATTGGCATCAGCCAGTTTGTTCCATTGCTTTATCTCGGTAACGGTAACACCGTATTTCTTCGATACACTGTAAATGGTTTCGCCTTTTGTAACGGTATGCACCTTGGCAGGCACGGGCTTTGCCTGTAACGATGGCGGCACCTGCACCGGAGTGCTTGTTTTACCGGGTATTACCAGGCTTTGGCCGATACGCAAACCACTGTTGGAGTTTAACCCGTTAGCTTTAGCTAACTGCTCAACCGAGGTATGATATTGCTTGGAAAGCGAATACAGGGTTTCACCTTTTTTAACCACGTGTGTGCTATTCTCCGCGCTGCTCAACAGCACGATTGTTCCAAAACAGATGGTCCAAAAAATCCTCTTCATTGCAATTCGTTTATTTTTACCCTTGTATTGTTTTACAAAGTAACTACGCCATTTACGCTATGCCCCGCCTAACTCAACACATACTAACAACCTTACTACTGGTATTGTGTAGTATACTAAACATAAAAGCACAGCAAAAAATTGTGTATGTATACGAGATACACGACGAAATCGGTCCATCGGTTAGCCGCTTAACCGAGAAGGCTATTAAAGAAGCAGAGCAGAAAAAGGCCAGCTACCTGGTTATTGATATGGATACCTACGGCGGATTGGTAAGCGATGCCGACGACATCCGCACAGCCCTGCTACGCACTAAGATACCTACCGTGGTGTTTATCCGCAACAACGCGGCCTCGGCAGGTGCCCTTATTTCTATCGCTTGCGACTCTATTTACATGATGCCGGGTGCCACCATCGGCGCTGCCTGCGTAGTAAATGAACAGGGCGAGATAATGCCCGAGAAATACCAAAGCTATATGCGCACCAAAATGCGCGCTACAGCCGAACAAACCGGCCGCCGACCCGAGATTGCCGAAGGCATGACCGATATGGACCTGGTGGTAGATTCTATTAAGGAGAAAGGCAAGATCATCACCTTTACCCCTGCCGATGCACAGAAATACGGTTACTGCAATGGCGTTGCCGATAACCTGGATGCGGTAATCGCTAAACTTGCCGGCGGACCATACACCGTAGAAAAGCACGAATCAAGCCTATCCGAATCCATTGTGCTCTGGCTGGTAAAACCCGGTGTATCGGGCTTATTGCTGCTGCTGATTTTTGGCGGCATTTACTTTGAATTTAAAGCGCCCGGCACCCTGCTGCCCATCCTTACCTCGGTGGTTGCAGCCATGTTATACTTTGCTCCGCTTTACCTGGAAGGCCTGGCTGCTAACTGGGAGATCCTCATCTTCGGGATAGGCATTATACTTATACTCTTAGAGATATTCGTGATACCGGGGTTTGGCATAACGGGTATACTGGGTATAATATTGGTGATACTTGGTTTAACCCTGGCCTTGGTGCGTAACATCAATTTCGATTTCACCTTTGTGCCTAAAAGTGGTTTAGCCCTTTCCTTTTTAATGGTAACCTTAGCCATGGCGGCACCTTTGGCTATATTGCTGGCGTTCGGACAACGCATCTTCAGTTCCGCTCTTTTCTCCCGCGTTTCAGTTAAAGCGGTGATGGATAACTCGCAGGGCTTTACCGTGCGCGATAATGCCGCCCATCAATTAATAGGCAGCACAGGCACGGCTGTTACCGATCTGCGCCCCGCCGGTAAGGTTGAAGTAAATGGTGAGCGTTATGATGCGGCCTCGGATGGCACCTTTATCCATAAGGGCGAAATGGTGCGTATTACAGCTATGCGCTCTAATTACCTGGTAGTTGAAAAAGTGTAAGCCATGAAGATCCTTGGTGTTATCCCTGCCCGCTATGCATCCAGCCGTTTCCCCGGCAAGCCGCTTATTGATATAGGCGGTAAAACCATGATACAACGGGTATACGAGCAGGCCTGTAAAGCATCACAGCTAATGGGTGTAGTAGTAGCCACCGACGATAACCGTATCAAGGACGAAGTGCTGCGCTTTGGCGGTAAGGTGATTATGACAGCCCACACGCACCTGAACGGCACCGAGCGCTGTGCCGAGGTAGCTGAACACTCCGATTGCGACGCCATTATTAATATACAGGGCGATGAACCTTTCATACACCCCGAGCAAATTGACCTGCTGGCGGCTTGTTTTACCAAACCTGCTACCCAAATAGCCACTTTAGTAATCCCCCAATCGGATACGGATGGTTTTGACAACCCTAACCGTATTAAAGTAGTATTGAATAAAGAACTGGAAGCACTATATTTTTCCCGTAGTGCTATTCCTTATCCACGCAACAACACGCAGGGGCAACCCTGGTATCAGCACATCGGTATTTACGGGTACCGCAAGGATGTATTGCTGCAACTGGTAAAACTGGCTCCATCCAATCTGGAGTTAACCGAAAGCCTTGAACAACTGCGTTGGCTCGAAAACGGTTACCGCATACAATGCGCTCTCACCTCCCACCAAAGTCATTCGGTAGATACGCCGGAAGATGCCGAGAAAATTAAATCGTTGCTTAGCCTTTAAAATCCTTCAGGCTGTTGCGGATAATGGTAACACATTCATCAATCTGCTCCTTGCTGATAACCAGCGGTGGTGCAAAGCGAATAATGTAATCGTGTGTAGGCTTGGCCAGCAAACCGTTTTGCGCCATGGTAACGCAAAGGTCCCAACCGGCATCGGCACGCTCGGTATCTAATACAATAGCATTCAACAAGCCTTTGCCACGTATTTCTTTAATAAGCGGGTGCTTAATCTTACCTAACTCCTGACGGAAGTACTTACCTAAGTAGAACGCATTATAAACCAGGTTCTCGTCCTTAATAACCTGCAGGGCAGCCATAGCCACCTTACAAGCCAGTGGGTTACCACCATAGGTACTGCCATGCTCTCCGGGCTTAATGTTCAGCATAATAGGGTCATCGCACAATACTGCGCTAACAGGCAGGGTGCCGCCACTCAGTGCTTTGCCTAATATTACGATATCAGGGCGCACCTCTTCCCAATCGCAGGCCAGCATTTTGCCGGTACGGCCAAGGCCGGTCTGCACTTCATCAGCAATAAATAATACACCGGCTTTTTCACAAAGGAACTTGGCCTTAGCCAGGTAATTCTCGTCAGGTACCACCACACCGGCTTCGCCTTGTATAGGCTCAACCATAAAACCGGCTACGTCCTTATCCTGCAGGGCTTCCGATAAAGCTGTTAAATCGTTATAAGGTATCTTAATAAAGTTCGGCACAAATGGACCAAAACCTGCATAGCTGCTTGGGTCGGTACTGGCTGAAATGGCCAACAACGTACGGCCGTGGAAGTTACCTTCGGGAACAATGATCTTTGCATTGTTCTCTTTAATACCCTTTACCGCATAAGCCCAACGGCGCGCCAGTTTTATAGCGGTTTCTACAGCTTCAACACCGGTGTTCATAGGCAACACCTTGTCGTAGCCAAAGTAGGCGGTAATGTATTTCTCGTATTCGCCCAGCACATTATTATAGAAGGCGCGCGAAGTTAAGGTCAGCTTTTCGGCTTGTTTTTTCAGCACGTCTATAATTAACTGGTGGCAATGGCCCTGGTTAACGGCACTATAAGCCGAAAGAAAGTCGTAGTAGCGCTTGCCGTCCACATCCCACACATACACACCGCGCCCGCGTTCCAATACTACCGGCAGCGGATGGTAGTTGTGTGCACCATGCTGCTCTTCCAAATCCATTAAGTATTGTGCCTTGCTAAAATCGGTTGCTGTTGCTGAAGTCATGTAAGTTTGATTTCGTTCTCAAAAATAAGGTTTTATCCGTTTTCGGCCTTTTACCCCCTCTTTGCAGGGCAAAAACAGCCGATTACAATTAACAGACTCCCCCGCCAAACCCATGGTTGCGCCCGAAAAATAAACTTGAAATTTTACCCTAAAAACACACTTTCCGTGTTAACGCTGCGTTCCATAGCGTTAACACGGAAAGTAATATAACAGCAGAAAGCTCTTTTAATGCTGCGGTGTTTCGGACTTACCTTTGGTATTTGCCGAACTGTTCCGGTAAGCTGCATTCATTTCTTTAGGCAAACCATAGGCCTCAGGTACCATATAGGAGCCCTTTTCTTCACCTACCTTGTCAACCTCATTTTTAATGCGGTAGTAATTAGCAGTAGCATCGTGACGAACACCTGCCACCTGCCAACTTACCTTTACGTTTGGCTTGTCGGTCTTAATTGTAAATTGATTATTCTGCAGTTCCTGGCTAACTATAGCCTGTGCAAATATACCTATACAGGTAAGCTGATATTTAAAGTCCTGGTTTAAGGCCATAAAGTAATCAGGCAAGGTTATGGTTGCTTCCCCATTGGCATCAGTGGTTACATTACCGTTATATAGGTTCATCATATCACTCGATTCTACCGAGGAGTGATATAATAGCTTGTTAGCCGGATCAAGCGGGTGGTCAATAACAAAAGCCTTTACACCCGAACTGGCCGTAGTAGCATAAATAGCCCCGTTAAAATAACCGGCATAATTAGCGCCGCTTCCACCGGCATAACCGTAATACGCATAGTTTAGCGACGATCCATTTTGAGCATACGATTCAACGCCGTAATTGTACGAATTAGAGTCAGCAAAAAACAATCCGGCTGCTTGGCCGGCGTAGGTAGTATTGGTTGCTATCCCCAAAACCCCTACCGCACATCCGGTTAGCGATTTAACCTTGCCAACCACACCCGCCGAAACGCTTGAGAGGTTAGGTGTATAAGAATAGGTACTGCCTGTGCTTGTACCAAACACACCTGCTCCTGAACCCGTAGTAACACCATATAAGCCAAAATTACCTGAACCACCACTGGCAGTGCCATATACCCCGGTATTTACAATGCTACTGCTTACGCCGGTAGCGGTGCCATATACACCATAGTTGTTGCTGCCACCGGTACCAAGCGCATTTCCTTTAACCCCCATACCGTTTGTAAGATAAGTACTGCCTTCTACCCTTCCTTCAATGCCAATCGCTTCCGGACCACTATAAGTTCCCGGGTTACGTCCATAAACACCCCTCCACCCTCCTTCACCATAAATACCACTGGCATTTAAATTGCTGGGGCCGTCCACCGCTAAACCCACCATAAAATAGGGAGCCCAGCCGTAGTTGCCGGTACCAACTATATGTAGCTTAGCCATATGTGTGGGCGAGGTGGTATTTATTCCCATCGTGGTGCCGTCGTCATACATCAAAGAATTACCGCCCGAGGTACCGTTTGGTGTAAATTTTACTACGTAATTGGTCGTACCACTTAGCGTACCGGGACCGGTGGCACCTGTTGAGCCTGTTGCTCCGGTTACACCTGTTGCTCCGGTTACACCTGTTGCGCCTGTTACACCTGTTACGCCGGTGGAACCCGTAGCGCCTTTAACTCCTGTTGCACCCGTAACACCTATATTGCCGGTTGCGCCTGTAACACCTGTTACTCCCGTAACGCCGGTACTTCCGGTAGCACCGGTTGCTCCCTTAACGCCGGTAGCACCCGGTGTTCCTGCCGGGCCCTGGCTACCCGGTGCGCCGTCATTTCCGGTGGGGCCGGTAGCTCCTGTAGGTCCATTCAAACCGGCCGGCCCGGTAGCGCCCGTTACACCCGGGCTGCCGCCATCGCCACTATGCTCGGCATATAAGGCATAAGGCACACTTACCAACTGGCTGGTGCCCATGTCGGTAAAACTTACACCGCCGTTAGGGTCCAGTTCTACTTGCAAATATTTGCTGCCACTCCCCCAATTAATGCTGCTAAAATTACCTTGTAATTGTGTACCACCACCAATTTGGGTAGTAAACAAACCAAAGGTATTAGTGGTAACACTTGCCTTTTCCTGGTAAACAATGTTACCTCCGGGCAGTGCATCATGTATGGTAAAGCGAACCGTAACCGCTGCATTGGCAATTACCTGCCCGGTATTATTTCGCGCAACGGCCTGATAATTCAATAACTGTGGCGATTGACCAAAGGCCTTTGCGGCCCAAAAAAATAAGATCACAAGGTAGTATGCACGGGATAGATGCTTCATGTTTGATGGAATTTAGCCACTAAGCTATAGGCAGCTACCCCCTGCCGGTTGTGATGTACGTTTGTCCTTATATTGACATTAGTCATATATGAATCGCTCCGTATACAAATATCCTTTCCTAAGCATTGATAAACAGCAGATTAATACTTAAACACATCCCTAACCACATTGTCCCTTAATTCAGGGACAGTCCTTCACCCTTCACCTGTGGATAACATTACCACCGTCATAAACCCAACCAAGCCAAAAATTCTATTTTTGAGCCCATCGAAAATTTCGCTTATGAGGAGAATTCTAACCTTTTGGGCGCTTGTTACGCTGCTGATTAGCGGAGCAACAGCTCAAAATGTAGAGATCAAGGGAGTGGTGGTAAACGAGAAAACCGGGGCCTTTATAGCCGGCATCACCGTTAAACAGTCAGGAACCACCAACAGTGCCGTAACTAACGATGAAGGCGCTTTTACCCTATTAGTTGATAGTTCAACCACAATAATTGAAGCTACAGGTAAGGATTTTAAAGATAAAATCATTCACCTTGAACAGCCGTTAAGTGACCTTACCATACGTTTAACCCCCGTTGAAGCCCCTCCGGTTCTCGCTCCATCCACCGCCGGTGGTAACAAAATCCGCATTTTTGGTACCGTTACTGATGAAAAGGATAGCAGCGCTGTAATAGGTGCCACCGTTGTAGTACGCGGCACCACCAACGGCGCCCGCACCGATCTGGACGGCAAATACGAACTGTTCGTGGAACCCGGCACCCACATGCTTGAATTTAGCTTTGTAGGCTACGAAAAGCGCAGCAGCCTGGTAACCGTATTGGATGGCAAGGACCGGCAGGTTGATATGGTAATGGGTATGACCAGCCGCGAAATGGACATTATTGT
Source organism: Chitinophagales bacterium (assembly GCA_046329495.1). Taxonomy (GTDB): domain Bacteria; phylum Bacteroidota; class Bacteroidia; order Chitinophagales; family LD1; genus Bog-950. The sequence continues at coordinate 59,407 of JAXLUO010000010.1, forward strand.
AGTTACCGGCAATAAAACCAGCAAACGACTGGTGGAGGAAGTAACCAGCATGGAAGTTTTAGGCGCCCAGGTTATTAACCAGCAGAACGCCAAGATGGACGAAGCTATGAACAAAGTGCCCGGCGTTAACATGCTCGGCAAAACCATTTCCATCCGCGGCGGCAGCGGTTTTAGCGATGCTACCGGTAACCGTGTGCTGGCTTTGTTAGATGAAGTGCCCATCATTAGCCCCGAAAACGGTAGTATTGTTTGGGAGATGATGCCCATTGAAGCATTAGACCAGGTAGAAGTTATAAAAGGCTCATCTTCTGCGCTCTATGGCTCTTCAGCTCTAAACGGCGTTATTAACTTCCGCACCGTGCAGCCTAAGGAAGAAATGGTAAACAAGGTGCTAATTAACTACGGCGTTTACGACCAACCACGCCAGCGCACCTGGAACCAATGGTGGCACCGCAAGGTAATAACCCAGCGCCACGATACGGTTGACCGCGTTATCCATCCCATGTTCGGTGGGGGGCAGTTTATGCATGCTAAGCAATACGGACCGGTAGGCGTAGTGCTGGCCGGCAGCTATCAGCAGGATCAGGGTTTCCGCCAAAACAACGATTACAAACGGGTGCGTTTAGCCGCCAAACTGCGCTACATCCCTAAAAAGAAACAGAACCTTACCGCCGGTTTAAACATGACCTTCTTTCACCAAACCGCTAAGGATTTCTTTGCCAGCCAGGGCATTGCCACGGCCATGTATATACCAACCGAGGTAGCCTTAACCCGCTTCCGTTTCTTTACTATCGACCCTTACATTAACTACTACGATAAAAAGGACAACCGCCACATCCTCAAATTCCGCGTGTTCAGCGCCCTCACCAACTCTACCACCGGCGATAGCACCGAGGCTACCCAGCTTTACTACGATTACTCCTTCCACCGCAACTTTAAAAAGGCAGGAGTAATACTTACGGCAGGTTCTAATGGTTTTTACTCCATTATTAAGGGCAAGACCTTCGGCGACCTGATACCCGACATCAAAAAGATCAAATACTTTGGCAGTCGCGACATCCTAAACTTTGCCGCCTATGTGCAGGTAGAAAAGAAGTTCTTCGAAAAACTGACACTTTCGGGCGGTCTGCGTTTCGAGTTTGCCCAACTGTCGGACGATGTAGTGCGCAACCGGTTACCGCTTATCAATGTGCTTAATCGCATCAGCGATAAGCACACGAACCTCTCTGCTCCTATTACACCGCTTTTCCGCTTTGGCTTAAACTACCAGGCTACCAAAGGTACCTTTATCCGTGCCTCCTTCGGTCAGGGCTTCCGTTACCCGGCCATGAGCGAAAAGTACGTATACACTATCCGCAGCGGCGCCCAGGTATTCCCTAACCCCGAACTGCGCCCCGAAAACGGCTGGAGCGCCGAAGTAGGTATTAAACAAGGCCTGCAGGTTAGCAAGTGGACCGCCTACTTCGACCTTAGCGGCTTCGTAATGCGTTACCACGATATGATCGAGTTTCAGGTAGTGCAAAATCTGCCGGACACTATTATCCCATACGGTATTCCGTTCCAGGCGCAAAACATTACCGATGCCCGCATTATGGGCTTAGAGTTTAGCGCCGTGGCCCAGGGCCAGATATTCGGCGTGCCGCTGAACTTCCTGTTGGGTTACACCTACCTCGATCCCCGCAACCTGGCCTACGACCCTACCAACCCAAACAGCACCAAAATCCTTAAATGCCGCATACAGCACAGCGCCAAGGCCGATATTCAGGCTACTTATAAAGGCGTAATCCTGGGCCTCAGCGCCTTCTTCAACAGCTTTATGAAGGAGGTTGACAACACCGGTATCGGTGCACTGAAGGTGGTTGGCCAGTTCCGCAAAACGCACGACAAAGGCGATTTTGTTATGGACATCCGCACCGGCTACAACTACAAAAACAAAGTAACCTTCACCTTCCTGGTAAAAAACATCTTCAACCGCGAATACATGCTGCGCCCGGCCCTTATCGAAGCCCCGCGCAACTACACCTTCCAGGTTGGCTATAACTTCTAAAAATACCCTAACCAAAACCCAAAGGCCGGCAAGCAATTGCCGGCTTTTTTTGTGCCGCAGCGGAGTAAGAGCGAAGCCATGGGTAGCGGTTCTCCCTTTAGGGAGTTAGTGGGATGCATAGCCTTGCGCAGTGGTCCTTCCTTCGGAGGCTTCGGAAAGGAAGTTAGTGAGATGCGTTGCCACAGTATGTCATCCTATGTTTGCAAAGTAGGAGGAAATAAGTGTTTAGATTTAGATAAAGAAGTAGGGAAAAGAGAAAGGCTACTAGCTGTCATTGGTCGCTAGAGACCGTTCGCCATGCCAGCCCCTTTTCCCTCTACTTAACAGCTTGAACAGTTCATTAGGCGTTAGGAGCCTGAATTAAGGATTGATAAGCAATAAGTAGTTACTTCTTATGGTATCACTTAAACACAAAATTATGAATTACATCGGAATTGACATTTCAAAGCTAACCTTTGATGTTGCCCTGGAAGAGAATGGCCGTTATCGTTATTACAAGTTTGATAACAACCTTACAGGATTTAAACAGTTGCTCAAATTATTAGAGGTAGAGCATAGTTTCTGTGTAATGGAGCCGGTCCATACTATCTAAAGCTTGCTACTTACCTGGCAGAAGCCGGCATTAAAGTAAGCGTAGTAAATCCATTAGTGATCAGAAGGTTTTGCCAAATGCGTTTGATGAAAGCAAAGACCGATAAGAAAGATGCTGCCATGATTGCAGACTATGGTAAAACGGAAAGACCAAAGCAATGGAAACAAGAGGCTGTGTATGTCCAGAACCTACGCCAGATGCATGCTTGCGTCGAGCAGTTGGATAAGGCAAGGACTGGTTTTATCAGACAACTTGAAGCATTTAAACAAAACCCCATTAGCTTTAAAGAAGCACAACGTGTAAGCACCCCCTTTTTAAGATAGGGGTAAATTAGACTTTGGCTGTTTAATAATATTCGAAGTTAAATTATTTATATCAGAGCTATTATTACTAGAACCGCTGTTGCATGTGGTAAACTCCTGCGGAGCCTGAGTGGGGCGGAGTTTTCCACTTTCAACAGCCTGGCGATAGCCAATGGGACTGTAGCCTTGTAAAGACTGATGTGGATGATAGGCATTGTAATCGACCACCCATTCCTCGCTGATTGCTCTTACCTGTTTAATGTTATTGAATAGATAAGCATCAAGAACGTCCTCCCGGTAAGTCCGGTTCAACCTTTCCACAAAGCCGTTTTGCATAGGTTTGCCGGGCTTAATAAACTGCAAGGTAATCCCTTGATCCTTGCAGAATGCTTCCAATGTGCTGCTGATAAATTCAGGCCCGTTATCTACTCTGATGAAAGAGGGTTTACCCGTTCCCATATCACGCGTTCCAGCACCCTTACCACACGTTTAGCCGGCAATGAAGTATCTGCTTCAACAGCTAATACTTCGCGGTTAAAATCATCTAGAAGATTGAAGGTGCGGAACTTTCTTCCGTCTGTCAGTGCATCACTCATAAAATCCATGCTCCATTTTGATTTATGCTTGTCGGTTGTTCAAGAGGCAGTTTTTCCCGGTTAGGTAACCTACGCTTATGTTTCCTGCGGATATTGAGTTTTAGCAGGTCGTACACGCGCTTAACCCGTTTATGATTCCATTCAGACCTTCATTGCGGATACGCCCGTAATACACCCCAAAACCGCGTGTAGGCAGTTTCTCTGCCAGGCTTTGCAGTTTGGCTATTACTTCGCTGTCGTCCTTGCGGCTTTTGTAATAAACGGCGGATGTAGATAGTCCTACTATCCGGCAGGCTCTGACGGTGCTGATGGATTGTTCTGATTTAACTTCTTCCACCAGTTGCCGCTTCCGGCAGGGCCTTAAAGCTTTTTTCAATGATATCTTTCAGGATGCGATGGTCAAGTGCCAGGTCGGCATACATCGCCTTTAGTTTGCGATTTTCTTCCTGCAACTCTTTAAGCTGCTTGACCTGGTTTACTTCCATACCGGCATATTTGCTCTTCCAGTTGTAAAAAGTAGCCCGGCTGATACCCATTTCCCGGCAAATATCTTCCGCTTTGCGGCCAGCAGCTTCTTCCTGGATGGCTTTTACAATCTGTGTTTCGGTGTACTTGGTCTTTTTCATAAAGATGAAATTTAGCGCTTCTGTCTAATTTCATCCTATCCTATTTTCAGGGGGGCTTACAAACGTGCATTAACACACATGATTAAATCCATAGAAAAACAGATAAAGGAGTTAGAGCAAAAGATGGAAGAAATCATAGCCATTCACCATAAAAATCTCTATGAGCAACTAAAGAGCATTCCAGGAGTAGGAAGGAAAACAAGCATATTGCTGGTGGTCATTACTGGCGGATTTACCAAATTCCAAAATGCAAAGCAGTTAAGCTCTTATGTTGGCCTCAGTCCTCGTATTTATGAGTCTGGAACAAGCGTTAAAGGAAAGGTTAAGATATGCAAGATGGGAATGAGCAAAATGCGTGCGCTACTATATGTCTGTTCCTGGTCAGCTATAAAATGCAACACCGCCTGTAAAAACCTATACGAACGCATGGTAGCAAAGGGGAAGCCCAAAATGGTAGCACTGATAGCTGTAGCCAACAAGTTGCTTAAGCAAAGCTTTGCCATTGCCACCCAGGGAACCTATTATGAAGAAAATTATACAGCAAAAACTTGTTTTTAAACACAGTTCATGGTGAGCGTAGTCGAACCATGTTTAGTAGAATATATCCGTTTCCGGAACGCAGCAGGTATTTAGCTGTCCCCCTTGCATGCAGCCATTTTGCGCTTGCAAAAGGGGGAACGAGAAAAAACAGGGGCTGCCCCGCATCAGCAGTACATATTCCTTACCTTAGTAACTGCGATGAAACGATTTCAAACCTTTCACGAAAACGGGCTCCCTTGCGAATATGGCAGGGAAGACGAGAATGGCCGCCAGGGGCTTGTTACCAAACTGGACGAACAAGGCAACTTATTTATCGAAGCGCATTATAAAAACGGAGAAGTACACGGCCTCTTTACCCGCTATCATCCGTCAGGTCTAATAGCAGTACAAACCCATTACAATTACGGACAACACGATGGCCCCGGTGTATCGTATTACGAAAATGGCTTAAAGGAGGAAGAATGGGAATACAGAAATGGCGCATTTCACCCGATTAATTATTGGCATGAAGACGGAACTCAAACCCTGATAAACGGCACTGGCAACCGTAGGCTGTATTTAGGCATTTGCGGATCATTGGAAATTGACGAATATTACGAGAATGGTAAGAAAATTAAAGAGGTGCAGATAACCTTTCCTGTTTATGGTAAGTTTACGCCTTTCAACAGGAAGGATGAAGACGCTTAAAGCAAGCACACCACTTTATTTCGCAAACCTTCTGGTATTTCTGCTAAGCCTTGTACTAATTGCGTGCCGGCACAACAACGACCACGCCTATCAACCCGCACATAATTTTGCACGAGCCAACGACACCATCAGCATTTGCCTGGATGTAGGTTTTCAGCAAGATAGCGTTCAACTGATTGCCAACGGACAGCTACTGCTAAATCAGCGCATCTCTACCAACTATTCCATTGGTGTTGCAGGTTGCGTAAACTATGCGTTAACAACAAATCAGTTAGAGCTAACCATAAAAGGCAAGTCTGTAACCAACTTCACTATCCTTAACCCCCAAAAATTTAAACAAGTATCTATTTCCTGGATCAACAATCACTATGAATGCAGCACCTATGAGCAGTGGCCTAAGCTGGATTAACAAGTAAAATATATCCAGGTAAGTTAACTCTGCTATCTTAAAAGTAACAGGCCGCACCTACGGCGCTTTAATTAATGAATACATGATAATCTACAAACAGGCCGCCCCGCTGGGGCTATAAACCCAGCCTCCGCAGGAGTCTGTGCTGTTCAAAATTCCCCTCCTGATTCAGGAGGGGTGTCAAGAATACGAGAACAGGATTCTTAGCTTGTCCTGAGCGTAGCCGAAGGAGGGTGGTCGGCACACTTCGGCCTAATCACACCCCCACCACACATAGCTCAATCTAACCCAAAATTATTTTTAACAATCAATTGTTGTAAATAGTTTCTTTTATAATTACTTTTACATCACTATAGTTCTTTGACACCGAAAAAACACTAAACAAAACAGCCGGGCACCGGAAGGCACCACCATGTCCATTCCAAATTCACATTAAGATTTTGGCAATTTGTGCACGCAAAATCAACTGCACAAATCTGCACAAATGGAAACTTTGCTAAAGTGTTCCGTTTCCAAAACTCGAAAAAGTGTAAAGGAGTGTAAAGTTGGTTTTGCGTTTATCCTGCAAATCATTCTTCATCCTGCACATCCTGGTTCAAAAAGTGTAAAGGAGTGTAAAATTAGATCAGTAAGACTGACAATCCCTTTCATCCGATCAAGAGCTGTGAACAGTGAACTGAGAACCGTGAACTTTTCCATGGTAAAGGAGTGTAAAGTTACATCCCCTCCCAAAGCCCGCACAGTCATCGGATGACTTTCGGGGCAGGATCCGTCCGTTGCCGCCGATAGTCCTGCTTGAGGAATAAGTCATCCGATGACTTATTGCGCCCTTGTGTGAAACGGCCCATTCCCCGCCCGATTTAACACAAAAATCGCTCATATGAATTTTTCTGTAACTTGTGCACAAGCAAAAACTTGCACAAGCATGCACAAGCAGTGTTGATAACTCTAAAATTTCTGAGCTTTGGAAAGAGCGCACCCGTCAAGATACCTAACGCCTAACAACAAACATTTTTTATCCGTGTTCATCCGTGTAATCCGTGGCAATGTATTTTTCTTTCGAACTCAAAACTCATTACTCCTAACTCAAAACTAAGTAAGTTTAACCTTTTTCAAATCGGAAACGCTTTTGACCCAAATGGCAGCGTAAATCATAAAAATCAGTGCGTTGTCACCCTGAGCCTGTCGAAGGGAGCGTTCCATTTGCCTTTAGTAATAGGATAGGCTTGATAGGTATATCGGCACAACCAATCAATTCCTATCAATTCCTATCAAAACCAATCGAACCTTAGCTCCGCTGTTAAAATCAGGAATAGCATAATGCACCTATATTAGCTTAGTATTGTAGATGATGGAGAAGGAGATTAAAAAATTTGAAGGTTTCTTTGCAATTAAATTGTATGCAAATGGTCCGGGAACATTAACGCTATTGCTTTCCACCAAGGCGAATGACTTTAGCGATGTATCCAGCGTGCATTTCAGGCAAGTCCTCTCCTTTTCTGATTTCGGCCTTATAGGTCAACAGGTCCTGACTATTGATGTGAACTCACTGGGATTGGCAAACAGGTATTTGGCAGAACAGGCGGGACTAAACCCCGATGATTTAAGCCAGTTTTTTTTTGCAGCTGATTCTGTTTTGGCTAAACGCGAGCTAATTATTGCCTGCAAGAGTTACAGTATAGAATAGGTAGAGCACAACAACAAGGATTTTGTATACATCAGTGATCCTGAGACTGCGTTAATGTATATTGTATACGGCTGTTTGCATTGTCATCATAGGCTGAACAATATTGCGGCTCTGCGCCACAACCACAACACCCATTTTTGTATTCATCCTGTATTTCATCTGTGGCATCTGTGGCAATGCATTTATATTAAAAAAAGGCTCCCGAAGGAGCCTTTAAGAGCAGTTAAAGCCTATTTTTTAACGATGAGTTTAAACCCGGTGCCGTGTATGTTCTGCACTTCAATGTTGGGGTCGTCCTTTAAATACTTGCGCAACTTGGCGATGTAAACATCCATACTGCGGCCGGCAAAGTAGCTATCGGTACCCCAAACGGCGTTCAGCGCCACTTCGCGCTCCAGTATGCGATCCTTATAAACGGCCAGCATCTTCAGCAGTTCCGATTCCTTGGTGGTAAGTTTTGTTTCCTTACCATCGGCGGTACGCAACACGCGCAGGGTGTTATCAAACTCAAGGTCGCCCAGTTTAAACTGATTTTGGGTGCTCACTTCGGCCTTGGGCAGGCGTTTGAAGATATTCTCCATACGCAGGGTAAGCTCCTCCATGCTAAAGGGCTTGGTGATGTAGTCATCGGCGCCCAGTTTTAGGCCCTCGATGGTATCTTCTTTAAGCGCTTTGGCAGTAAGAAAGATAATTGGAATGGTGTTGTTCATGCGGCGTATGTCTTTAGCCAGGGTAAAGCCGTCCTTTTTGGGCATCATTACATCCAGCAGGCACATGTCGTATTTATTCACCTTAAAGTCGTTAAAGGCGTCTTCGCCATTGCGCTTAAGCACTACCTCGTAGTTCTTAATTTCCAGCGAATCCTGTAACAGGTTACCAAGGTTAGTATCGTCTTCAACAAGCAGTATTCTCTTTTTGGTGGACATATGTAAGGTTTTGAGTGATAGTGCTTTTAACAATTCAAAGCTACGCATGGTTTAACACACGCACATGGCACTTAATGTTTATTAACAACCTGGGTAGCGGATATACTACCCTTATATAAGTAATCGCAGAAGGAGCTGACTTATTACGGGTTACACTTGTTAAAATTACTGCTTATTCTCGAAAGGAACAAATATCTCGAAGGTACTGCCTACGCCGGGCTCTCCGCTTACCTTAATATCCCCGCCATGGGCATCCAATATCACTTTCACATAGCTCAAGCCCAGCCCGAAACCCTTGACGTTGTGGATATTACCCGTTGGTACGCGGTAAAACTTCTCAAAAACCTTCTTCTGGTTCTCCCGCGAAATTCCTATGCCATTGTCCTGCACGGTAACATGCACCCCTTTGGCAGTGCTGCGGGTGGTAACACTAACCACCAGGCTTTCGTCGCGGCGGTATTTAATGGCGTTATCCAGCACATTATAAAAGGCATTGGTAAGGTGGAAGATGTCGCCTTTAATGTCCGCTTGTTCGGCGTTCAGGTGGCGGATAAGTTTGCCCTGCTCGTTCTGAATACGGAGTTCCAGGGAGTCGCAAATGTCTTCCAACAGCTCGTTTACGTTGATTTTATCGATTTTGAGCTTGAATTCTCCTCTATCCAGCCGCGCTACCTGCAAAACGTTCTCAATGTGGCCGCTGAGGCGTTTGTTCTCCTCATCAATAATATTGCTGTAGTTCAGGATCTTTTCACGGTTTTCGAGCACCCGTTCGTTCTTCAACATCTGGCTGGCCAGCGATATGGTAGCCACAGGCGTTTTAAACTCGTGGGTCATATTGTTAATGAAGTCGGTTTTAAGGGTATCAAGCTTCTTTTGGCGGTAGATGATATAGAAAGACCCCCCGAACGAAGCCAGGATAATGAGGATAAAGGCCCCCGTTGCGGTAAGCATCAGCCACATGCTCTGGAAAATGAAGTTGCGCTTCATGGGGAAGTTTACCACCAAAAAGCCTGAGTTCTCATATAAATCGTTGGGAAACAATGGTATAGAGTAAAATTTAGTAGCGAGAGCTTGCTCTTTGGTAACCTTCATATTACCCACCAGCATGTTGGGCGACCATTTATCGAACACCACATACTCGTATGGGGTGGTAATGCCTTCGCGCTGGAACTCTTCGTTCATCAACTCCTCAACCTCGTCCTTTTTAACTCGGTCGGAGAGGCACTTGTCGTCCAGCATAAACTGCATGGCAAGGTCTTGAAACAGGCGGTTGTAACGGGTAAATTGCATTTCGATGATGTGGCGCTCGCGGTCGGGGGTCATGGGGTTGGCAAGGTCCTTATCGCCATTGCCGGCATCGGTGTGCATCTTCTCGGCCTTTTCCTTTACATAGGTTATAGAGCCCATGAACTTAGAGACAAACACCCCGCTGCTGTCGTTAAAGCCGAACTTCATGGCGTGCTGGCCAATGCTATCAACAAGGGTAAGGTCGGGTGTGTAGGCTTTAATGGTTTGTACGGTATCGTACATCTTACTAATGTTGCGGCCAAAGTCGTTGATACCAAAAGCCTGAAAGTAACCACTGGCCTCGGAGCGCTCGATGCTGTGGGCTACGTTACCCAGGGCCAGGTAAACGCTTTGGTCAAACTTCTCCTCGCGCACCTTATAGCTTTGGTTAATCCACTTAATCTGGATTACCACCAGGCCAATTAAGGCTACCGTAATGCCTACTATTATAAGGTTGATTAGTCGTAAACTCATGCGCTTATACCCTGTTTATGCTGCGGGCAAAGATATTTTTATGGTGTTATGCCTGCTATACAGCTTAACGATAATTGCAAGAAAAGGGGCATTGAAAACCATGCTATTGCCACATTTTTTAAGAAAACCCGTAACCTTTCGCAGTGGGTCGCGTAATAGAGAGCATACAAAATACAAGTGGTATGAAATCTCTGAAACTTTACGCTCCGGTTGCAATTCTTGCCTTAGGCCTTTCAGTTTTAAGCTCTTGCAGCAAACAACAGGATGATTTAACCAACCTGCCGGTTGAGCGTAAGGATAACACCCAGGCACAACGTATTGATGCAGCTACGATCACCAGCGACATGGTGCTGGCCGACCGCGTTAATGGTGTTGACTACATCATCACCAGCGATGTGCAGGTTAACGCTAACCTTACTATTAAGCCCGGTGTAACCGTAATGTTTGCCGAAGGTGCAGGCTTACAGGTTAACGAGCAAGGTTCATTAACTGCCATTGGTGCTCAGAGCAACGAAGTGTTGTTTACCTCAGAAACCGGCAAACGCGGTAGCTGGAAAGGTATTACCATATTAAGCAACAACGGCCGCAACGTGCTTTCTTTCTGCAAAATTGAACAAGGCGGTGGCAACGGACAAGGCAACGTAGTGGTAGGTTCTGCTACTACTGCAGCCCAGGTTGAAATCAGCAACAGCAGCATCAGCACCAGCAATAAGGATGGTATCGTTATCAACGAAGGCAGCAAAGTGCTGAACTTTAACGGCAACAAGCTCTTCACTAATTCAGGTTTCCCGGTTAGCATGCACATCAGCGATGCGGTAAACATGGAGAACGGTAACACTTACAGCAACAACGGTAAGGAGTTCATCAAAGTAAGCGGCGAAGTAGTTAACAAGCCTATCACTTTAAAGAAACTGAACGAAAGTTTCCTGATCAGCGGCCAGATTACTGCTACCAAAGGTTTTACCATCAGCGCAGGTTCTCGTATCTATATGGACAATGATGTTGAAGTAGTTATCGACGGCACTAACAACGATGCTTTCTTTAACGCAGTAGGCACCCAGGCTCAACCAATCACTTTATCTGCCATCTATAACGGCACCGGTGTATGGACCAGCATTAAGTTCCGCAACACAAACTCTAACAACAACCAAATTGAATATTGCACCATCAGCGGCGGCGGTATGACCACCGTAGGTCCTGAAGGTATGGTTAGCGTAACCAACACTAACGGCGGTTCAAGCAACATCGTAATACGCCACAGCAGCATCATGAACAGCGCTGCTACCGGTATCTACATCCAAAGCGCCAACAGCGAATACAACAGCGACATCATCAACAGCAACACTTTTGTAAACTGCGCTAAAGGCGACGTCCACATCGAGTAAGAAATTAGGCAAATAGATAGTTAAGAATCCAAAGCCCTTCTGCCAACAGAGGGGCTTTGACTATTTTAGGCTCTCCGCGTAGTTATTACCCTCAAAACAAAAACAGCGTATTTTGCCTCATTTTCAAATAATAAGGCTTGTTGGCCGTCCTACTTTCCATTCGGGCTGTTAAGTCATTAAACTTTTTACTTTTGCCCGCCACTTCATACACATGAACAATAAGGAGAAAATTATAGGATGGGTGCTAATGGGCATCCTGTTAATAGGGTTTGTATTTTACCAAAGCAAGCGCACAGCCGAAGAACAGAAGAAGCTGAAAGCCGAAACGGAGCAACACCGTATTGATTCCATTGCCAAGGCAAAACAGGTTCAGGCTTTAAAGGAATCGCAACCACAGGCCGCAACAGGCGGGGTTAACGATACTGCAGCCGGCACAACCAATGTTACCACCACTACCGATACAGCCAGAATGGAAGCTGCTTTTGGTGCTTTCGCTACGGCATCAACCGGTACCGAAAAACTTGTGGTGCTGGAAAACGACCTGCAAAAGGTGGTTTTAAGCACAAAAGGCGCTCAGATCAAGAGCATTGAGCTAAAGAAATACAAGACCTGGGATAAAAAGCCTTTGGTATTGTTTACCTCGGCTACTAATAAATTCTCGTTGCTGATACCTATGACCGGCGATAAGGTAATGAGCACCGAGGACATGTATTTTGAAGCGGATGCTGATTCGGTTTTTGTTGCCGGAAAGGATAAGAAGGCTATTACCCTGCGCATGAAAGGTGCTGACGGAGCCACCATTGAAGAGGTGTTTACCTTGAGTGGGGACTCCTACCTGTTCAACTTTGATGTAAACCTGATAGGTTTAGCCAACGTAGTGCCGGCTAATACCAATAGTATTTCGGCGGAATGGAACAATACCTTATCAAGTTTTGAACGCACGCTGGATCTGGAACGCCGTTATTCTGCCCTTTACTACCGCAGCACGCTTGGTTCGGTTAGCAACCTAAGCGAAGACAAAGAAACCGATGAAGCTACTTTTGATGCACCGGTAGAGTGGATATCTTATAAGCAACAGTTCTTTAACACCACCTTATTCAGTAAGGGTGGTTTCAGCAAAGGATCCTTAAAAACCAAATACACTAAAAACGATACCGGTTATGTAAAGAAATACGATGCAAACCTGATATTACCTTATGCAGGCGGTAACAAAGTGTCGTACAACTTTCAGTATTACATCGGGCCTAATAACTTTAATACCCTTGCCGCACTTGACCGCGACCTGGAAAGTATCGTTAAGCTCGGACCTTCGTTCTGGATGTTTAGCTGGATACGGTATATCACCCGCTTTATAATTTGGGTGTTTAGCTGGTTCCAAAGCACGCACCTTAACTACGGTATCATTATACTGCTAATGACCTTAATGTTAAAGGTTATACTGCACCCGTTAACAGCTAAAAGCATTGAAAGTGCCGCCAAGATGAAGATCCTGGCTCCTGAGTTAGCCGCTTTGAAAGAGAAATATGGCGATGACCAAACAAAGATTGGTCAGGAGCAGATGAAACTCTACCAGCGGGCAGGCGTTAGTCCGTTTGGAGGTTGCTTACCTTTACTATTACAGATGCCGATACTAATGGCGATGTATTACTTCTTCCCTGCCTCTATCGAGTTGCGTCAACAGCCATTCCTGTGGGCTACGGACTTATCGTCGTATGATGATGTTATTCGCTTCGGCACAACCATACTTGGTCAAAATCACATCAGTATCTTCACTATTCTCATGACTATTTCGAGCATAGCGCAGGCTGTGATGAATAATCAGATGAACAGCATGACCAATCAACAGCCGGGCATGAAATACCTGCCTTACATTATGCCGCTGATGCTGATGTTTGTGTTCAACTCCTTCCCTGCTGCATTAACCTACTACTACCTGTTGCAAAACCTGTTGGGTGTTGCTCACCAGTGGATAATTCAGAAATTCTTTATCAACGATGCTAAACTGCGTGCGCAGATAGAAGAGAATAAGAAGAATCCTAAAAAGGCTTCCGGCTGGCAAAAGAAACTGGAAGACATGCAACGCGAAGCCCAGGCACGCCAAAAGCAACGCAAGTAAAACCAATACTGTAACAACCCGTAACACGATACATGAGAGTATATCCGGTTATTCTTGTTACCCTTTTTCTGCTATGCAATTGCCAAACGGCAAAAATTGATTTGGACCATGCCTATAAAAACGGCAAACTGATAGCAAGCCTGGAACGGACGCCTTGTTATGGCAAATGCCCCATCTACGAGATTCGCGTGTATGAAAATGGCATTGTATTATATAATGGCAAAAAGTTTACCGAAAAAGAAGGCTGCTATTACCGTAGAATAAGTAAACGGGAAGTTAAAGGCATACAAGCTTTATTTGTTTCGGAAGGCTTTTCTGACTTTAACAACATGTATCCCTCCGATATCAAATCACCTTCCGATTTACCTTCCTGTATTGTTAGATTTTATGACAATAACAATATAGCTAAAGTTGTGACAGACAAAGGTAAAGACTCGCCTGAGGGCTTAAAACGATTAGAAGTTATGCTCGATTCGCTGGCAAGCCCGGGAAAATTGCATTCCTGTGACAAATAATCCACAATGCAGGAATGCAGTGTTTGGAATTTTAGATTACTTTTGACACCCTTAACTATCAATTAATAACTAAAACCACTTACAAAAATGAAGAAGCTTTTACTCCTGTTGCCTCTGGCAGGTATCAGCTTACTGGGCACTTCGCAAACAGCGTTGCGCGACATTAAGCTTAGCCGGCATTTGCAGGACCAACCGGTGGTAACCAATCCTAACGGTAACCACAGTTCTAATAAGCAGCCAAACAATTCAGGCGCTGCAGGTCTTGGTCATGTTTTAAATGCACAATTAATCGGCAGTGCAGGTAACCTGTTGAGTATCATTGAAGGCAGTTGTAATCAGATTGACGTAAACGATTCGCTGAACACTATCACTTTTGTTCACCGTAACGACCCTACGCAATTTCCCGGTACTAACGTAGCGCAATACCGCTTCGATAAATCTACAAACCGCGGTACATCATGGAGCACTAACTTAGGTTTAATAACAAACAGCCCGCTTATTGATAACGTATCGGTTAACGGTCGTTTCCCTGAGGGCGTAATTTATAACCCGGCAGGCAATAACGTTGCCGACAGCGCTTACCTGGTTTATTCAGGTACCTGGCACGACGGTAGCAACGGCAGCTGGCAAGGCAGCATGCGCGGCCGCGGTAAAGTTTCAGGCGACCCTAACACATTTGATGTTCACATCGATGTAGTAAACAGCGGTAACGTAGCCATTGGTGGTAGCATGTGTAAAGGTGCTCCTGGTACCTTCTGGCGTGTTAACGAAGACAACAACACTACCTTTGCTTCAGGCGCTAACGCCATTGTTGGCGGTATTGTAGTTGAGAAAGGCGTATGGAATACTAATACCAATGCTGTAGACTGGACAGAGCAAAAACTAAGCGCAAACTTCCAGACTTTTGATAACTCAGGTGCTACTTACTCTGCTGCAACTTCAGCACAAATTGCATTCGACCCTACCGGCCAATATGGTTGGGCTTCTATCCTGGGCGATATCACTGCTGATGCTGACTCAGTTTATGATCCTATCTTCTGGAAAACAACCGATGGTGGTCAAAACTGGACCGGTCCTATCCATGTTGATCTGGACGGCATTCAGGGTGTGTTCGACGAACTTGGAACTGAACTGCTGAATGGTGATCCGCTGGACCGCCTGGCAACCTGCAGCTTCGAAAGTGATCTGGCTGTTGACGTAAACGGCAATCCACACCTGGAAGTTATTGTTGGTAACGGCACCCAATACAGCATTATGGCTTCTGGTTATGACGTGTGGGATATTACCTACGATGCTAACGCTATCCAGGGTTGCAACTGGAAAGGTATCCACCTGGCTCAAATCTACACACTGCGTGGAGATATGACCAACGATAACCCTGCCCAAAGCGAAGACAACCGTCCTTTAACATCACGTTCTGAAGACGGTTCTAAAATTTTCTTCTTCTGGAATGAAAGCGATCTGAACATCGTTCAATCTTCTGACAACAGCATTCCTAACCTTTTTGGCCGTGGTATCGACGTATCAGCCAACAAAATGACTGGCTTATACAACTTCACTGAAGGTGATACCCTGTTTGGAGGTGAAACCGTGAACTCAGCCGGTGGCTTATTCGGTGGTGCTATCTTCCCAACTGTAAGTTCAGTTGCTTTACAAAATGGCAATCAATTCAACATCCCATTGGTGCTTACTCAGGTTGATTACAACCACGACCCTAACAACGGTCTTGGTTCATCTGAACAACCAGCGGCTTTCTGGTATGTTAGCAACATTAACTTCCCTCAAGCCGATTTTAACGAACAACTGGATCAGGTTCCACCATCAGTTACCCTGAACGGTTCGGATACAGTAACTATCCTGGTTAACACAGCTTACACCGAAGACAGCGCAACAGCTTTCGATTGCACCGATGGTGTTATTGTTCCTGAAATTCAAAATTCACCTAACACATCGGTTGTTGGTGTTTACAACGTGCTTTACATTGCTACTGATGCCGCAGGCAACAGCGATACTGTTGTGCGTGTAGTAATTGTAGGTGCAGTTCCAATTGCTGACTTTACATGGTCGTTCCCTCAACTTGCTTACAAAGCAGCCTTCCTCGATCAGTCGCAAAACCTGCCTAACCACTGGCAGTGGAGCTTTGGCGATGGAACCGGTTCTACAGCTCAAAACCCTGTTAAAACCTACAACAAGGATTCAGTTTGGCACGTTTGCTTAACTGTTTCTAACAGCTTTGGCACTTCTCAAACTGTTTGTAAAGATGTAACTACCACAAGCGTAGGCATCAACGAAACGGAGTTTGCTTCTTCAATTAATATGTATCCTAACCCTTCCTCAGGTCTGGTTCAACTGAACTTTGGCGAAGTAACTCCGGATATGAGCATTGCAGTTTACAACCTGATCGGTGAAACTATCGTTGCTCCTTCTTTCTATAAGGCAGGCACCAGCAATGTGCAGTTAAACCTGAGCGGCGTTGCTAACGGCGTTTATATGGTTAAAGTTCAAACTGCCGGTGGCGCTGTTACCAAGCAGCTTACTATCCAGCACAACTAATCAATAGGTTTTAGTTAAACAAAAAGAATCCCGCTTCGGCGGGATTTTTTTTTACCCTTTTCAATTTTTTAAGTTCTCAATCGTTCCATTAAGTAACACAATAAGGTATTTTTGTTGTTAAATCACTCAATAATCCCAATCCTCCGATGTTAGAAGTAGGCAGCGCTAAAGCAGATATCACCGCTTTTGTTAAGGGTGTAGGCATGCTTGGTTACGGTATTTATTACAATACCATGGAAGCAGTTGAAACGCCGCTTTCCGCCCGTGCTTTTATTTTCAGGGATAGGGAAAGCAAACGCAAAATCTGCTTCGTTAACTGTGAGGTTTGTTTTATTACCATCGCCATTAAGAAGGGTGTGTTAAAGGCACTGGAGCGCAAACATCCCGATTTTGGCTATGATGAAGATAACCTGATGCTTACTGCTCAGCATACCCATAGTGGCCCCGGCGGCTATTCTTATTATGGGTTGTATAACCTGAGCGTACCCGGCTTTGTAATGGATGTTTACAAAAAGATTGTGGAAGGTATTGTTGAAGCGATTGTTAAAGCTGAAAACAACTATAAGGAAGCTACCTTATCGTTGGGCAAAGGCACTTTTGCTCCTGAAATTGAAGTAGCCTACCAACGTTCGCCGGATGCTTACAACATGAATCCGGAAGTGAAGATTAAGGCGGGTAAAGACAATCGGAACATCTGCCTTGACCGCGAAATGACCTTGCTGAAAATAACAGCCAGTTCCGGCGAGGAAATCGGCTCGATAAACTGGTTTGGTGTACACACTACCAGCTTACCCAACACCAACCGTAAGGTTTGTTACGATAACAAAGGTTATGCTTCGGATTATATGGAGACCTTCTTTAAGGAGCAGGGCCAGCCTAATTACTTATCGGTTTTTGCACAGGGTACAGCCGGTGATGTAACACCACGGATGGTTTACAATCCTGTGTATCCGTTTCAACGCGGACAGTGGGAAGGAAAGTATCCTGATGATATTAAAAGCGCACAATACAACGGCCATTTGCAATTTGAAAAGGCTAAGGAGATAGCAACCGGTAATCATTTCATTCCTGTACAAGGCGAAATTGATTATGAGCTACTCTATGTAAATTTTAGCGATGTACTGTGCGATGCACGATTTGCGAACGGTAAAACCGATGCACAAACCGGACCTGCTGCCATGGGTATTGCATTTTTTGAAGGCACCAAAATTGACGGCCCGGGTATGCACCCCGTTGTAGGTAGTATAATGCGTGGCTTTGCCGGTTTCATTAAGTTTTGGGAAAACCTAAAAGCCAGTTTCGGAAGCCCTGAATACAAGAAGATAATTGAACGCAAATACCGCACACAAGGTAAAAAGTCGATACTGGTTGAAAGCAATACCCGGCGTGTACTAGGCACCAAGCATATTGACCGCATACCTGTACCAGGCTGGGCTGATCCTGCTATTGCCACCTTTAAACTGTTTCACATACGCGCCAAGGACATTAAGAAACCATGGACTCCCAAAATACTTCCATTGCAGCTATTTATTATCGGCGATACAGCTTTGGCCGGTTTCCCATTTGAAATTACTACCATAGGCGGAAAACGCCTGCGCGAATCCCTACTGGCAACATTAGCAGAACGTGGCATCAAAGAAGTAATTCTTTGCCCTTATGCAAATGGCTATTCGGGCTACATTACCACCTACGAAGAATACCAGGCGCAATGGTACGAAGGTGGCCATACCGTATTTGGCGAGTGGAGCCTGGCTGCCCTGCAAACCAAGTTTGATGTATTGGCCAGGCAGATGCTGAAACCAAAAGCAGAGCGCAACGTACCGCATGATGCCATACCTCCTGACTTTACTGAAGAAGAATTAAATCATTTTCCTTTCTATAAGCGTGCCTGGTACATCCGTCAGGAATTGATACGAGCGCGTAGAATGGAACGTAAAGGCCTGCAAACTGATGCTGTTTAGCAGATAATGACACTGCCATGACCGGTAAGGTTAAGGTTTGGCACAAAAATTTCTACTTTTCGGCCGTAAGTATTCAGTATGAAGAAAATTGCGGTATTCCCCGGTTCGTTTGATCCTATTACTGTAGGTCATGCCGATATAGTTCGCAGAGCATTACCATTGTTTGATCAGGTTATTGTAGCCATCGGCGTTAACTCGCAAAAACAAACGCTTTATCCACTTGATCAACGCATACAGTGGATTAAAGAAGTGTTTGCTGATGAAAAGAAAGTGAAGGTAGAAAGCTATGAAGGACTTACCGTAAACTTTTGCGAAGAACGGAAAGCCAACTATTTACTTAGGGGCATCCGCAGTTCAGCTGACTTTGAATACGAAAAAACCATAGCGCACTTAAATCACGACATGTTACCGGAATTGGAAACCATTCTGATTCTTTCCCGGCCGGAGTTATCAAGTATTTCTTCCACCATTGTACGTGAAATAATCAGGGGAAAAGGAAAGGTACGCAAGTTTGTGCCGCGTGAGATTGCTAAATACTTTAAGTAATGAGATTATTGCTGTTGATATTGTTATGGAGTAGCCTGGGGTGCGTGGCGCAGAACAAAGTTGATTCTGCCAATGTAATTAACCCGTTGCGCGAGAATGAGATCATTCAACCCTCCAATCGTACCAAAGCCATCATGCAGATTAATGCCCTAAAAAGCGGCGCATTAGTAGTGCGTTTAAAAACCAACGACAAAAGCATTGATGCTTACCGCAACAGCGGCCGTAATGATATTGCCGATCGAATGGAAGCAGAACGCTTAGTGCAGAACCAAAAGATTGCAACCGCCTTTAAAACCAACTTCGACTTTTGCCCTGTGTATTTCATGTATTCGCGCAACACCAATGCACTTTTGCGGGGCGAGCAAGGACTGTTTTTAAATGATACGCTTGGTATTGACACCAGCATTCATTTAAAACAAAATTTCTTTCTGTTTGCAGAATATGGCACAGTAACTTCTAATCAACCGGGAGACTCCTACCATTATTCGGGGGTTAATAAAACCGAGCCTTCTACCAATACCATGAGCACCAGTACCATTTTTGTGTCGGACACCAGCCTGCAACAACTGGCAGAGCCATTTCCTTTTTATCAGGTGGTATACCTGGAGAACTATGCCAAGGCCATTGATAAACTAAACAGGGCACTCTACAAATTTTTCTATGGCGCTGGCAGCACGTTGCAGGAAGAAAAGAAAAAGCACAAACAGTAATGGGCACGGGGACCTTCACATACCGAGACCTCGGCCAACAACCCTA
The DNA here is from genome assembly GCA_046329495.1 of Chitinophagales bacterium. Taxonomy (GTDB): domain Bacteria; phylum Bacteroidota; class Bacteroidia; order Chitinophagales; family LD1; genus Bog-950. The sequence continues at coordinate 79,412 of JAXLUO010000010.1, forward strand.
CGGCGATGTATTGGCCCTGCAGGAGAACCTGTTTCAGCAGAACCTGGCAGCAAAAGAAGCAAACCAGGCAACAACTAATACACTATTGCTTTGCGAACACAATCCGGTATTCACCATTGGTAAAACCGGCAAGCGCGAGAACATTCTGGTAAACACGGCCAACATGCAGGCCGAGCTTTTTCATGTGCAGCGCGGTGGCGATGTAACCTTTCACGGACCGGGCCAACTGGTGGCTTATCCCATTTTTGATTTGGATACTCTGGGTATGGGAGTAGCCGAATACATCAACAAACTGGAGGAGACCATCCTTAAAACGTTGTTGCATTACGGAATAGAAGGAGAACGCATTCACGATGCGCCGGGTATATGGATACGCAATAGACGCATTGGCCTGTATACCGATAATAAAATATGCGCTATTGGCGCCAGGGTTTCGCGTCATGTAACCATGCACGGCCTTGCTATTAATATTAATACCGACCTCTCCTATTTTCAAAAGATCATATCCTGCGGGCTTACCGGCAAAGGAGTAACATCCTTAGCGCAGCTAGTAGGCCATCCTGTGCCAATGGATGAATATAAGATCCTGTTTCTGCAAAAGTTTGCCGAAACGTTTAACTTGAGCAATTAACGTTGTTTAACCAAAGTTGCTGTGCCTTGTGAACACAAGGCGCATTCTATAAAGGCATGAAAAAAGGTTACATTCTCCTCCTGCTATGCAGTTTGGCGTTGCAGTATTCGTATTGCGGTGTGGGCTCATTAGATGGCTACCCTTCTGTTAAGCGTAAAGCACTGTTGATAGCGATAAGTGACTATGATGAAATTTCCGGTTTCGGGAAACTTTCATGTGGCAGAGACATAGAGCTTTTGCAGCAAAGCCTGAAACTTATCGGGTTTAAGAACGAGGATGTGCAATTACTTATTGATTCGCAAGCTACCAAAAAGAATATAATCAAGAGCTTGAATGATTTGGTGCTGAATGCTAAAAGCGGGGATGTGATTTTTGTGCATTACAGCGGGCATGGCATTCAATTGGAGGATGATAATGGCGATGAAACCGACCGATTGGATGAGGCTATCGTGCCAATAGATGTTCCGAATTTTAAGAACAAAGACAAATTTAGCGAGGCCTGTATCCGCGATGATGAAATAGCTCAACTATTGAATCAGTTGCGCTTAAAAATAGGCTGCTATGGGCAAATCATCTTTTCGGCAGATGCTTCGCATATGGGGCAGGACGAACCCGGAGAAATTAAACACAACTCAACCACCGCAAATGGCCCCCAATTTACGCGCGGTGGCATTGCCGATGAATTACAGGCCTACGGTAACTTAAATAAAAACCGACCGCTAACACCGCTAATTATGTTTAGTCCATGCCTGAATAAGGAATTGGGATTTGAAACTGTAGATGATGAAGGAAAAGGGGTAGGGTTGTTTAGCTATGCTTTTTACAAGGCTATTACGGAATCCGTTCGGTTGCGTGATACGGCCGTACGTTATAATGCCCCTTTGTTTGAAGATTATGCAGATTTCTATTATTCTATAAAACATATCATACGCGAAAGACACGACAGGCAAACGCCGACCATAACCGGAGACATTAACCAACCCTTTTTTGCACCTATAAAGTGTGAAAGCGGTGAAAACAGCGACCTCATTAAAAAACAGGGCGATAGCAAATCACTTCAGGGTAATTGTTACCTGGTGTCCATTGGCATTAGTAACTACACTTTTACAAAAGGTTCTTTTGAATTTAAAAACTGTGTAAAGGATGCAAAAAGCTTCTCCGGCTTCATTCAAAAGCAGTTTAATGCAAAGAAGGAAAGCGGGAAGGAAATAACAAGTTGTTTACTTACTAATGAAAGCGCTACAGCAGATGCCATTATTGATAGCTTAAACAGCGTTATTAATCGCGCTAAACCCAATGATTACTTCATTTTTAACTTTGCTGGCTATAGCTGGACAGGACACGACAGCACAGGCAGAGAACTTACTTTTTTTGCGCCCTACGGAATAAAGGATATATCTGACACTTCTGAAATTAAAGCAAAAGGTATCTCCTTAACCAAGCTGAAGAATCTTTTGGAATTCATTCCGGCCAATAACCAGTTATTCATTACTGAGGCAGGCCCTACCCCCAATTTTTCCAGAGAATTTGTAAAGGCCTTGATTGAAAGCGCACCGGATATCGCCTCGTTGAGTAAACGAAATCGTATCATCATAGTGCCTGCCGCAGCCGGGCTAGACCATTACCAATGCGATGGCAACTGGATTGAAAGCGGGCCGCTTAATTCGTTTATTACGAGCCTGCCTGATGAGGAGAATATCTTCCGGCTTTTTGGTGATGCCGCTGAATCTGCTCGTGTAGAACGCCTGATAGTTAAGAAGGAGATGGATTGCAACTTTACGGGTACCACTTATACCAAGTTCTTTTACGAACGACGTTTTATAAGCGACATGCAGTTCTATATGAACGAACAAGGCATGAAAAACCGTGGCGCTGCACTGATAAATGAAGACATAAGAAGTGCTAAACAACACATTAAAAAGAAGGTTGCATTAGTAGTAGGCAGCGACACCTATAGCGGTAAACCGCAGTGGACCGATTTACCCAATCCCGTGCGTGATGCCAAGGCCATTGCTGAAGAATTAAGCACCGATTACGGATTTGCGGTTACCCTGTTGACTAACTCCTCTCAGGATTCAATTTATCGTGTGTTACTTACCTATGCACAAAGCCTTGATACAAGCGACCAGCTAATGATTGTGTTTTGCGGACATGGTGATTACGACGACCGCTACTTTGATGATGGCTTTGTGGTGCTTTCGGGCTCCCAAACCACAAAGGCTGATCCTTACCGCAAAAGCTATATACCCTTCACTAACCTCGCTAAACTAATAAACAACCTTCCTCCCAAACAGATATTGGTGCTTTTGGATGTATGCTTTGGCGGTACATTCGATGCCAACCTGGCTAAGTATGCTAAACGGGACGCTGCTGAAACAGCAGAGGATATGGAGAGCGAGGTTTTTATCAGTAAAAAGTTAAAATATAAGACACGCATAGTGCTTACTTCAGGTGGCAAAAATGTGGTTCCTGATGGGTATGCAGGTAAACATTCGCCCTTTGCTAGCAATGTATTGGCTGCATTGCGCACCTTGGGAGATAAGAACCATCTGCTTCTTGCGAGCGACATTTTTAAGTATGTGCAGAAACTGCCAAGCGAACCCCACTTAGGAAGTTTTGGGGATGATGAACCTGGTAGCGAGTTTATTCTGATTGCCCAGCCGTAGTGCAGGCATTCTCCACATGCTTTCAACATTTATGATAGCAAGGGAACAATAATGGCTCAAAATGCGCAAAAACATCTGTTTTTGCTGCAAAAACCAGTAAAAACAGCCCAGTTAATAGGCCCTTCACCTGATAAGCATCATCATGTTTCGGCAACCTTTAGGCCTTTTGCTTCATCTAAGGTTAACATAGTTTGCTTTAATTTGCGCCATGAATTTGAAGATGCGTTTCCTTGCGTTTGCTGTACTTTTTTTGAGCTTTTCTAAAGGGTTACAAGCCCAACTTATTATCAACGAACTTTCGAATGGTCCGGCCGGGGCACAGGAGTATGTTGAGTTACTGGTTACAGGCACCGCCGTTTGCGGATCGCCTAACACTGTTGATTTACGTGGATGGATAATCGACGACAACAATAGCTGGCATGCTACCGGGTCGGGTACAGGTATTGCCTCAGGCCACACAAAATTTGATAGTATACCGCAGTGGGCCAACGTAAAAATAGGTTCCATTATTTTAGTTTATAACGATGCCGAAATGAGCCCGGCAACCACTGCTTTAACTGCTGACCCCAGCGATGCTAACGGCGACTGTGTGTACATCGTACCCATCAGTTCTTCGGTGTTATTGAAAAATACCACCTTACCTGCCTCGGGCGGAACAATGACCACCTATGCCGTAGCAGGTACCCCGTATTCAACTACCGGCACCTGGAACCAATTAGGTATGGCTAACGGTGGCGATGCTTTCCATACCGTTTCGCCGGCCAATTACAGCCAGGCCTACCATGCCATTGGTTGGGGTAACAATACTACCGCCCTTAATGTATATTTTTCTGCAAGTCAGGGAGGCAGTGTAATTAACATGACCAATGCCATTGATAACGACCCTTTTAATCAGGCTAATTACACCAACACGTCGGCTTCTACCGATGAAACACCCGGCGCACCTAATAATGCTGCCAATGCCGCCTGGATTCAAAGCATGAACAATAACTGCCAAACCTTTACACCGCCAACAACCACCCGCAACCTTTCTATTTGTAGCGGACAGAGCATAGTAATAGGCGGTGTTACTGTAACAACACCGGGCAACTATATCGATACCATACCTGCAACAGTTGGATGCGATACCATACGCACCAACGTAGTGAGCTTTGCTCCTATGGTGGTTGATACGCAATTTATCAGCATTTGCGCAGGCACCCCACTGGTTATTAACGGGCAAAATATAACCAGCACAGGTATTTATAAGGATACTATACCGAGTGCCGTTAGCTGTGATACCAGCCGAACGTATGCTGTATTAGTTAACCCGTATAACAGCAAAGCGGTTAACGTACAGTTATGCCCCGGCCAAAGCACTGTGATTAACGGACAAACTATTACTACAGCAGGCACCTATCGCGATACGGTAAGTGCCCCTATAGGCTGCGACACCATTATTACCTATACGGTTACCACCTCCAACTTTATTAACCGCTCGCAGAGTATTGCGCTTTGCCCCGGTGATGCAGTAGTTATTAACGGTGTTTCTGTTACCACTGCCGGAACGTATTTAGATACCATTCCTTCTGCGGTTACTTGCGATACGCTGGTTACCTATCAGGTAAGCGTAGGTAGCTTTGTTACACGCACCACTAACTTAAGCTTCTGTCAGGGGCAGAGTATAACTGTAAATGGTGTTACTTATACTGCCTCTACTACGTTTAACGATACCATTCCGGCCACAGTAGGCTGCGACACAATTGTAACCTATAACATAGTTCAGAACCCGGTTAAGCAAACCACTAAAAACATTACCATTTGCCAAGGGCAGAGCTATTTTGCAGGCGGAGCTAACCAAACAACCAATGGCGTTTATACGGATGTATTAAGCACTACTCTTGGCTGCGACAGCACGGTAACCACTAACCTTACAGTACTACCTAAAGATACTACCATACAAAGCGTAAGCATTTGCACCGGCTATACATATGGCGGTGTAACTATTACAGCAGATACGGCTTTTTACCTCAACCTTACCAATCAAAACGGTTGCGATAGTACCGTAGCAGTAAATGTAACTGCGCTTCAATCGCCGCAAATAACTGTAAGTAACGATACCAGCATAAACCTGGGCAGCAGTGTTGTTTTACATGCAACCGGTGGTGGCACGTATGTATGGAGCAATGGAGTGCACTTTGATGAAATAACCGTTAACCCACAGGAAACAAGCACCTATTATGTTACGGTAACCGACATAAACACTTGTGCAGCTAACGATAGCGTTGTAGTTACTGTTACCATACCGGATGTATTCCTGCTTATACCAACAGCCTTTACACCTAACGGCGATGGACATAACGATTTCTTCGATATCCTGAACCGCAGTCAGTTTACCATTAATATCTTCCACGTATATAACCGTTGGGGCGAATTAGTGCATTCTGATGCCACTGATAAGTGGGATGGCACCTTCCGCGGAGTGGAACAGCCGGTGGGCACGTTTGTTTTCTATGTAGAGGCAACAAGCAACATCACCAATAAAAAATATACGGCTAAGGGCAATGTAACCTTACTGCGATAAAATTTGAAAAGGGCCGGTAAATACCGGCCCTTTTCAATCCTATTAATCAATAGTTACCCTATTAGGTGCTCCATTTATAGTAATTCACCTCCCGTGTAACAGTGCCATCTTCAAATAAGTTCATTACGCAAAACGCAGGATCAAATTGCTGGTGCTTGCCTTTCCACCACTCACCGGCCACGGCCCCATTACAGAAGTACTCCGTCCCCAGGTAATTAACGTAATCAATCAGATGAATATGTCCGCTTAAGCAAGCCCTTACATTACCATGGCTATAAAACAATCGGGCCAACTCATCCGAATCGTAATGCATGTTGTTTTCCGAGATTTTTAGTTTGCCGGTACTGGTTACGTCATTATCAAACAAACAACAGATTGCCAGAATAGGTATATGAGACACCACGCAAACATGTGTTGTAGCCGGCGTACCTTCCAGTTCCTGCTTTAACCAAAGCATTTGCTCATCATCCAGCTTTCCAAAATAGCCGGGCACCGATTTACGACCGTGAATACTATCCAGCACGATAAACTTCCAGCCTGCGCGCTCAAATGCATAATACGATTTCGTGAGTTGGTATTCATCCTTCGCCCATTTCTTGGCTTCGGCATGGTCAGCTGAGGGAAGCAACCAGCCATATAGATCGTGATTACCAATACAATGATAAAGCGGCAAACTGTTTTCGTTTTGAAATATGCGGTGAAAACAATTCCATTGATCCTTTACTACGTCCCTGGTTAACGAAGCGGCATTCATAATAGCATCGCCGCCGTTTATGATAAAGTCAGGTTTATCGGCCATGCTGTTCACTGCATGTAAGGCAGCCGCCATACCATATTCGGCCGCACGTTCATTTTTGATATGGATATCGGTAAGATGGGCAACACGCAAAACCCGCTTTGCACCACTAACGCTCAGTGGTTGGGTATGTAGTGGGCTGGAAGATTCTGCTTGTATTACCGGCGAAGCGAGGACATTTGATTTAAGAAGCAGACTACCGCCGCCCAATATGCCCAGGGTTTTTAAAAACGATTTTCTGTTGCTCCGTTCCATGCTTTGTGTGTTTGTAAGGCAAAAGAACAGCGCGAATGAAAAGCCGTCTTTAATTAAAGATTAACTTAATAACGTACCAGCACAATCAAATGTGCTTTGACTGAAATTTGAGGCAATGAGGGCAATTAACTTCTTCTCCGCCGGGGGCGGGTAATAGTTTCTGCAATTATTACAAACGATATCACCATCGTAATAGAAACAATTCCTGTAACCACCATCATAGGCTGAGATTTTGAACCTCAAACCTATGCTACAAGTATAACCCCGGTATTACCCGTTCATAAACATGTTGTAACCTTAGTGCGAAGTTTACACAAAGAAGTTATGGTAAAATTGCATGGCATTATCCTTCATAATCTTGCGCACCAACTCACGCGGCGAATATCCATACCATAGTTCACTGCGGTAGTTTGTTTCTTCCAGGTAGCTTTGCAGGTCGGCTTCAAACAAGGGTAGCTTCGCCGAATTCTCGTAAGGATCCATGTGAGTAATGGTGCCTTCATAATCGGTGCCAAGGCTTAGCACATCCCAACCTTTTTCATTGCCAATAGCCTTAACTACCTGAAAGGCGTTATCCCAAAACACCTTGCTGAATTCACGGCGCTGCTTTTCACTGTCCGCTATGGCCGAAATCTCTTTAATGGTAGTAAGGCCGCCCAGGTTGCCTTTGTCCATCATCAGGCCTATTAAACCGTCTGAATCAAGAATGGACTGCACTTCCTCGTTACAAACATTGATGCTCCAACGGTACAGCCTGTGTTTGCGGGTTTTGGCGGGCACATCCTTTTCGCGGATGGAACTATCCAATGTGGGGAAACCGTTTATACCTGCATGGCTGAATACAACCGGAATTTTATCCTGCGGATTCAAATGGTTGTAGTTGTATAGAAAGGCATAGTATTCCTTGCGCGCCAGTGCGCTCATGTGCTTGGTATCAATCATAATACGCTTGCCGTTATCGCGGCTAAGTAACTCGCGTATCACATGCCAGCCTAAAGGCATTATCCCCTTATCCTTACCCCTGTTTTGGTTCAGCAAAGCACTGCTGGGTAATTTAAAACTGGTAGCATGGCCGCTTAATCCGTTCCAGAAATGGTGCGCCAGGTTAATACTGAAAGGAGGAAACTCCCATGCCTTCACTTCGCGGATGCGTGCACTTACTAATTCCTTCTGCGCCTCAAAATCCAATTTGTCAAACTCCTCGCCTACCGTTCCAAATACATGTGCCCCCTCAATACTTACAATACCGGCCAGCGTGTTCTTCTTCTTCAGCAGCGCCTCCAATTCCTTAAAGTTGTTCACCAGTTTAAAAACGTATTTACCATCGGGGCTGGCGCCCTGGCTATCTCGCACGTATTCATATTCTTTCTGCAGGTCGCCATAGTAATCCATGCTCTTTTTGAGGTAGGCTATGCGTTTCGCATTAAAGCCCATAATTACCTCGTGCATAATATCTACCTGCTTTTTACCGATAATGAGCTGGGGCACGTTGCGTAAACGCAGGAAGCCCTTCTCAATAGGATAAAGCGACACATTAAACACGCGCACGTTTCCTTCCGCCAGGTTATACAGATTACACTGCGATTCTTTCAGCACCTGTTTCGAGATATTCTTTAAGCCTTCTGCAAAACGGTTGTGGTCGGTTTTGTGGTAAATCTTCTCCCACATATCGCGGGTGGCTGTCGGGTGGCCCGAATTAAAAGCTTTGATGTTGGGGTGGCAATGGAGGTCTACAATAAAATCATCGGGGTTCATATGGGTCTCGTAATTTGTGGGGATTAATTTAGTTGGTATAGGTAACGATTATCAACCTAAACTATTTGAAAATGTAAGCGTTCCGGAAAAAAATAGTTCGCAAAAATCTACCGATATTTGCTGCAGCGGAGCAAAACAAGGTAGATGCTGGAAGAACTTCTGAGGGATATTATACAACATCCGATTCCATCGGCCGCTATTATCGGTAACCTGATACTAATAGAGAGTCTTTTATCGGTTGATAACGCTGCGGTACTGGCTACCATGGTGATGGATTTACCGCAAAAGGACCGCAACCGTGCGCTTAAGTATGGTATTATAGGCGCCTATGTTTTCAGGGGTATTTGTTTGCTTTTTGCCGCCTTACTTATTAAAATCTGGTGGTTAAAGCCATTGGGCGGAGTATACCTCCTATTCCTGGTGTACGATTACTTTAAGGGTAAAGCATCTGCGGATGAAGAAGATGACATTTTAAAGAAGGAAGACTATTGGCTTTACAAGGTAACCATGGGTAAGTTGGGGTCATTTTGGAGCACCGTGGTTTTAGTTGAATTAATGGATCTGGCGTTTTCTATCGACAACGTTTTTGCAGCGGTAGCTTTTAGCAATAACATCCTGCTTATATGGATAGGCGTGTTTATTGGCATACTGGCAATGCGTTTTGTGGCACAGGGTTTTGTGCGCTTAATGGAGCGATACCATTTTTTGGAAACCTCTGCATTCCTTGTTATCGCCGTGCTGGGTATCAAGCTGCTACTATCGCTGGTTGAGCATTTTTATCCGGAGTCGGAATTCAGCAAGTTTTTGGGCAGCCATACAGCCGATTATGGCACTTCGCTGGTTACTGTTTCCATTTTCTTTATTCCCGTAGCCACCAGCATTCTCTTTAACTGGCCTGCAAAGAAGCAGTAGCCGGGGTACGGCATTCTTTTTTAAACTCAAAAGCAACAACTTTGTTATACTGTAAGTATGGCCACTCCGCTATTGCGATTTACCGATAAAGGCATTTACTGCACCAAAGGTGATTTTTACATCGACCCCTGGCGAGGTGTAGACCGTGCCGTACTTACCCACGCACATAGCGACCATGCCCGCTGGGGCAGCAAACACTACCTGGCGCATACGTTAAGCGCCCCTATACTTAAACTGCGCTTAGGCGATATAAACCTGCAAACTGTTGGCTATAATGAGCCACTATTTATTAATGGCGTTAAGATCAGTTTTCATCCCGCCGGGCATATAATAGGTTCAGCACAAATACGTGTTGAAAGCGAGGGCGAGGTTTGGGTAGTTAGCGGTGATTATAAGATTGAGAACGACGGCATAAGTGGTGTATTTGAACCAGTTCCCTGCCATACCTTTATCAGCGAATCAACTTTTGGCTTGCCGGTTTACCGTTGGCAAAAGCAAGAGGAAATTTTTGACTCCATCAATAAATGGTGGGCCCATAACCGCGAAAACGGTAAGCATAGCATCTTGGTTGGCTACAGCTTGGGCAAAGCCCAACGCATACTGGCACATGTAGATAAAAGCATCGGGCCCATTGTGGCACATACCGCCATTTACAATACACAACAAGCCTTTATTAACGCAGGGGTACCGCTTTATAATGTAAAACGATGGACCGCAGATATAAAAAAAGAGGAATTAAAAGGTGCCTTAATTGTAACACCATCTACCGGTAGCGAAACCGGCTGGTTAAAACGTTTTGAGCCCTACAGCATAGGCGTTTGTAGTGGCTGGATGAAAGTGCGGGGCAGCAAACGAAGACAGAATGCTGATAGCGGGTTCGCCTTAAGCGACCATGCCGATTGGGATGGCTTGCTGCAAGCAGTGAAGGCAACGGGGTGCCAAAAAGCTTATATAACGCACGGCTATCAATCTGTATTCAGCAGGTATTTAAACGAAATTGGAATTGCGTCGGAAGAAGTACTCACCGAATATGGTAGCGATGAAGAAGAAATAGCACCGCCTCCTGTTACTAACCCGCAAAACGACCCAACCACATGAAACGTTTTGCAGCTTTAGTAACCGAAGTAAGCAGCAGCACCGGCACCAACGATAAACTGGATGCACTGGTGCGTTATTTTAATACAGCTACCGAGAACGATAAACTCTGGACCCTCGCCTTATTTACCGGCCGCCGTCCAAGGCGGGCGGTTAGCGCCACCCAACTGCGCACCTGGTGTGCCGAATTAGCGCAACTGCCGCAGTGGCTATTTGACGAAAGCTATTTGAACGTAGGCGACCTAAGCGAAACAGTAGCCTTAATATTACCTGAAAGCACAAGCCAAAGCGATCAACCACTTTCCTATTGGGCAACTTATTTACAGGATTTGCTGAACAAAAACGAGGAGCAGAAAAAAGAAGCCATCATTAGTGCCTGGCTGCAATTAAGCAGCGATGAGCGATACATTTTCAATAAGTTAATGAGCGGCGCATTCCGTATTGGTGTTTCGCAGGCAACTATGGTAAATGCCATTGCAAAAGTCTACAATCAAAATCCGCAGGTAATTAGTCACCGCATTAGCGGCAAGTGGTCGCCTGACACTACTACTTTTGAAGAACTGATTACCGGCGCGCATGCAGATACAGATGCTTCTAAACCTTATCCATTCTATTTAGCCTATCCACTGGAAGAGGAAACCCACACACTGGGAGAACCGCACGAGTGGCAAGTGGAATGGAAGTGGGATGGTATACGCGGACAAATTATTAAGCGTAAAGGTGATTTGTTTGTATGGAGCCGGGGTGAGGAACTAATGACAGAGAAGTTTCCTGAATACCAGGTCTTAAAAAACTACCTGGAAGATGGCATGGCCATTGACGGCGAAATTATCTGCTTTCAAAACGGGCAGCCCTTATCCTTTAATGTGCTGCAAACACGCATAGGCCGTAAGAACGTTAGCAAGAAGATATTACAGGAGGCCCCTGCAGTTTTTATTGCTTACGATATAATGGAATGGAAAGGGGAAGATGTGCGAAACATACCGCAGGAAAAACGGCGCGAAATATTAGAAGAACTGATCGCCGGTTTACCTCCGGCAGCAGCACAAATCCTACGGCTTTCGCCTGTAGTAACTTTTCATGAATGGAAAGAATTAGCAGAGATTAGAGGACAGTCACGCCAAATGGTATCGGAAGGTTTGATGCTAAAGCGCAAGAGCGCCATTTACCAGGCGGGACGCAAACGCGGCGATTGGTGGAAATGGAAAGTGGATCCGCTTACTATTGATTGTGTATTGGTGGCAGCACAAAAAGGCCATGGCCGTAGAGCGAACCTGTATACCGATTACACCTTTGCATTAAAAGATAACGAAGGCAAACTGGTAACTTTTGCCAAGGCTTATTCGGGTTTAACCGATAAGGAATTTGTGGAGGTAGATGCCTTTATTAAGCGCCATATTATCGAAAAATTTGGACCTGTGCGCACCGTAAAACCCGAACTGGTTTTTGAATTGGGCTTTGAAGGCGTTAGCGAAAGCAAACGGCATAAGAGTGGTGTGGCTGTGCGTTTTCCGCGCATGTTACGTTGGAGAAAAGACAAGACAGTAGATGAGATTAATACGCTTGAAGATTTGCGCAGCCTGATAAACCAACCCGGTGAAGAATAAAAAGTCTGTAAGTAAAACCGTTACTGCGTATTCGCCGGGCGAATCGGTGATACGCGATTGGATGGAGGCAAAGGGCTGGTCGGTTTTCGAATTTCAGCAACAGGCCTGGCACGAATACCTGCAGGGCAAAAGCGGTTTGCTAAATGCGCCTACCGGCTGTGGTAAAACATTTGCACTTTACCTGCCTGTGCTTATTGAATGGATAAACAAGCACCCCGATAAATGGCAGGATAAAAAGAACAATGGTTTACAACTGTTATGGATAACACCTTTACGTGCTTTAGCAAAAGACCTGCAGCGCGCCATGCAGGAAGTATGCGATGCCATAAGCATGCCATGGACCATAGGCATGCGCAGCGGCGATACTTCGAGCAGTGAACGGCAGAAGCAAAAAAAGAACTTACCCGAGGTACTGATTATTACACCGGAGAGTCTGCACATTCTATTAGCGCAAAAGGAGAATGCAAAGCTTTTTGAAAACCTGCAGGCCGTTGTAATGGATGAATGGCACGAATTACTCGGAAGCAAACGCGGCGTGCAGGTTGAATTAGCGCTTAGCCGCTTAAAAGGTATTTATGCTTCTTCGCTTCGCTCGTTTCAGCAGCCACTGCGGGTGTGGGCCATATCAGCAACCATAGGTAATATGGAAGAAGCGCTGGAAGTAGCCTTAGGCGAACAGGCCAAAGGAGCGGCTACCGTTCGTGCTGTGATTAAAAAGAAGATTGAGATGGAATCCATCCTGCCCGATGAAATTGAAAAATTTCCCTGGGCGGGCCACCTGGGTATACGCATGGCCGACAAGGTAATACCCATTATTGAAGCGAGTAAAACTACGCTGTTATTTACCAATACGCGAGGCCAATCGGAGATATGGTTTCATGCCTTGCTGGATGTACATCCTGAATTAGCAGGGGCCATTGCGCTGCACCACGGTTCTATTGATAACGAAGTGCGCACCTGGGTAGAAGAAGCCCTGCACGAAGGCATCTTAAAAGTAGTGGTCTGTACTTCATCGCTGGATTTAGGCGTTGACTTCCGCCCTGTTGATACAGTTATACAGGTAGGCTCGCCTAAGGGCGTTGCCCGCTTTTTGCAGCGTGCAGGCCGTAGTGGTCACAGTCCGGATGCAACGAGCAAGATTTTCTTTCTGCCAACCCACTCACTGGAATTGGTGGAAGGCGCTGCCCTGAAAGATGCTATCAAACGACAAATTATAGAACAGCGGCAACCGGTGGTAAATGCTTATGATGTGCTGATACAATACCTCTGCACACTGGCCGTTGGCGATGGTTTTTACCCCGAACAGATTTACAAGGAAATAAAAAGAACATTCGCCTATCAGCACTTAACGGAAGATGAATGGTACTGGCTGCTAAACTTTATTACCACAGGCGGCAGCAGTTTAAGCAGCTACGATGAGTTTAAGCGCGTGGAGGTAATTAACGGCTTATACAAAATTACCGACCGCAAAATCGCCCAACGTCACCGCCTGAATATGGGCACCATTGTAAGCGATGCCATGATGCGCGTAAAATTTGTTTCGGGTGGCTACATTGGTTCAATTGAAGAATCGTTTATAACGCGCTTATCGCCCGGCGATGTATTTGCATTAGCAGGTCGTAATCTTGAATTGGTGATGATTAAAGAAATGGATGTGTTGGTGCGTAAAACCAATGCAAAAAAAGCCATCATGCCAAGTTGGGGTGGTGGTCGCATGCCTTTATCATCAAACCTTAGTGCTGTATTACGCCACGCCTACAGTTCAGCAGCGGATACCGATAATCCGAATAGCGTAAAAGATGTGGAGATACAATTGCTGAAGCCTTTGTTCGATCTGCAACGCGATTTATCGCACGTACCTTCCGAGAATGAAACGCTGCTGGAATATATTGTTACAAAAGACGGCCACCATTTGTTTGTTTATCCTTTCGAAGGCCGTTTAGTGCACGAAGTAATGGCGGGATTGTTAGCCTATCGCATCAGTCAAATACAACCCATCACCTTCAGCATTGCTATGAACGATTATGGATTTGAATTATTAAGCGATCAGGAAATACCCATTAACCATACCATCATTCAGCAACTATTTACTACCGATAACCTGGTATTAGATATTCAAAAGAGTGTGAACAGTACCGAAATGGCGCGGCGTAAGTTTCGTGACATTGCCGTTATAGCAGGTTTAGTATTCCAGGGATATCCGGGTGCCTATAAAAAGAGCAGACACCTGCAGGCTTCGTCTTCCTTACTTTTCAAAGTCTTCAGCGACCACGATGAAAAAAACCTGTTACTGCGCCAGGCCTATCGCGAAGTATTTGATAACCAAATTGAGGAAGTGCGCTTGCGCGAAGCCTTAAAACGCATCGGTAATTCCACCATTATCTTAAAATACCCGGTAAAGCTTACACCCTTCTCCTTCCCTATCAAGGTCGATTCCTTACGTGATACGTTAAGCAGCGAGCAGTTGGCGGATAGAGTTCGTAAAATGCAGAAACAATTAGAGGCAGGAAATCCACCTGCACGTCCGGGTCGCATGGGTTTTAAACGAAAAAGTTAACAGCTATGCTTAGGTAATTCCACTGCTGTTATGGAATATTGCGGCTTGTGATTGTTGACCTGTTTGACCATTCATTTGAACTATTACCTGAACGTGCTTTGTTTTGGCAGAACCGCCAAACACTGGTGCTAAGCGATTTACACGTGGGCAAAGGCATGCACTTTCGCAAAGCAGGTGTTCCCATTCCCCAACAGGTTTTCAGGCAGGATCTGGAGCGGCTTACCCGGTTAATTTACGACTTCAACCCGGAACAACTTTTAATTGTGGGCGACATGTTCCATAGCGACCGTAACAACGAGGTGAATTTGTTTGATGTATGGCGGGCCGGCTTTCAACAATTGGACTTATTACTGATTAAAGGCAACCACGATATTATGCCTTTGCATACCTATGCAGATGCAGGCACCCGTATACACGATCACCTGCTTGTGGATGGTTTATTATTTACGCACGAACCACCCGAAGAAACAGAAACAATTCCCTATAATTATTGCTTTAGCGGCCACCTGCATCCTGGGGTTCGCCTGGAAGGCTTTGCCCGGCAGAGTCTGCGCTTTCCCTGTTTTTACTTTGGTGCCCAACAGGCCATACTACCCGCCTTTGGCAGCTTTACCGGCCTCGCACTAATTAACCCTCTACCCGGCGATGATGTATTTGCCATTGTAGAAAACGAAGTAATTGCCCTGACATAATTCAGCAGCCGCAATTCAATTTTCCTGTGTTATTTTGCCTTTGTTATGTTAGGCTTAAAACTCCCTACCGACCCGCGCTGGGTTGATTTAGCAAGTAAATCTATCGAGGATATTTTAACGGACCACGCTTATTGCGAGCAAAAGGCGGCGTCTACTTCCATTTCCCTTATTCAAAACTATCCCGATATGGAGGGTGTTGTGGAAGCCTTATCACCCATAGTGAAAGAAGAATGGGGACATTTTGAGCTGGTAGTGGAGCAATTGAAAAAACGGGGATTAAAGCTTGGTCGCCAACGGCGTGATGTATACGTAAGTGCGCTCTACGAATTTCTGCAAAAAGGCGGCAGCCGGAAGGAATCGTTTGTAGATAAGCTTTTGTTTGCGGCCCTTATTGAAGCACGTAGCTGCGAACGCTTTAAGCTCCTTTCATTAAGCATTGCAGATGAAGAACTCCGCAAATTTTACAAAAACCTGATGGTTAGTGAGGCAGGCCATTATCGCCTGTTTTTGGATATGGCCTGCGATTTCGGAGACAAGGAAAAAGTAATGCAGCGCTGGAATGAATGGCTGGAATATGAAGCCCGCGTAATGAAGGACATAGAATTGCGCGGAGACCGCATGCATTGATTTCCATCCATTTTAACAATTTCAAGTCTGTTCGGTTTTTAAATTACCTGCCTTCAATTACCATGAATAAATTAGCATAATAAGCTGATTTTAAGTGTTTATCACACTTTCATCAATATTACAGCTTACGGATTGTTAATGTCCTGAAGGGGCTTGTTAAATGTTATATGAAAACAAGAACAAAAGGATGAAAATCAAGGTAAAAACCAACCAGTGAAACTTTGGAACCAATTATTTTAACCAGGCCTTGACAAACTATTAAATAGAAGTTAACTTAGGGCTCGAGATTGAACAACCGAATGGGCAAAAATATCTACCTCTTATTACTTACGGTATTTACCCTGCACCTGCATGGCCAAATTACAACCACGGCCAACTCCAACGCAAATCAGTTGGCGCAAATACTTGCGGGTAATGGTGTTACCGTTAGTAACGTAGTACTTACCAGCCCCAGCGGCGCGGCAGGTACCTTCACCACCGGCACCTGTAATCTGGGTATGACCCAAGGTGTTATTCTCACCACAGGTAACGTAAATACAGTTCCGGGGCCAAATGCTTTAGGTTCTACAGGCATAGATAACGGCGGTGGTGGCGATAGTGATCTCGATAATCTTACTTCAAACACAACTTACAATGCTGCTATCCTTGAATTCGATATGCAGGTATTAAGCGATAGCGTTGAATTTCGTTACGCTTTCGGGTCAGATGAATATCCGGAGTATGTATGTTCCAACTTTAACGATGTATTTGGTTTCTTTATCAGCGGCCCCGGTATTGCAGGTTCAAAGAACATTGCGCTTATACCCGGTACAAACATTCCGGTAGCAATTAACTCGGTTAATCCCGGTATGAGCGGCACGTATGGTTCATCCTCAAGTTGCACCAGCCTTAGCTATTCAAATTATTACGTAAACAACACCACAGGTACCTGTTTGGAATACGACGGATTTACACGCGTATTAACCGCAAAAGCAAAAAACCTGCAGCCTTGTCAAACTTACCACCTTAAACTTGCCGTTGCCGACGTTGGTGATGGCATTTACGATTCAGGTGTGTTTCTTGAAGCTAACAGCCTTGTATCCAACGCGGTGGATATTGACGATGCCACTACTAACGTACCTAACGTGTCTAACGCTATGGAAGGTTGTATGAATGGTTCTGTTCGTTTCCACCTTGCACAATCCGTAAATTACCCTACCACTGTAAACTATACCATTGGCGGCACTGCTGTTAACGGCACCGATTATCAAACACTGGGCACCAGCATTACCATTCCTGCCGGCGATACCACTGCCCTTCTGCATATTTATCCAATTGCCGATGGACTGGTTGAGGGCAATGAAACGGTGGTTATCTATTTATCAAACGCCTGCAGCGCTACCCCTTACGATAGTGCCGTTTTGGTTATTGTTGATAGCCTTCCTTTTGCCATTACCCCCGGCGATACACTTATTTGCCCCGGTGCTTCTGTTCAATTAAATGCAGGCTTAGCGTCAACTTACAGTTGGACTCCCGGTACTGGCCTAAGCAGCACCACCTCGCACAATCCGGTGGCAACACCTGCTTCCACTACTACCTATACCTGTAACGTTACCATCGGTTTATGTACCGCCAGCGACCAGATAACCATTACAGTGGCCAACTCACCTTTTTCGGTTAATGCGGGCAACGATACCAGCAGTTGTACCGGTGGCATTACATTAACCCCAATTGTTACCGGCAGCCCCATTAACGGGCAGGCCTTCCAGTATGCCTGGTCACCGGCATCAGGACTAAGTTCAACAACTACCTTAAATACTACTGCCAACCCAACTTCAGCAACCGATTATATTATTGCTGTAAGCAGTGGCGGATGTATTGCACGCGATACTGTGCATGTGGGTATAGGCAGCATTAACATTGCTACCAACAGTACCGATGTAACCTGCTTTGGTTCAAATGATGGCACCGCCACTATGGGCCTAATTACAGGTACTCCGCCATTAACCATTAGCTGGAGCAATGGGGCTGTTGCATCAAATGTTTTAAATCTGGCACCTGGCAGCTATACCGTATCTGTTACCGATGCTACCAACTGTACAGCCACAGGCTCAGTAAATATTAATAGCCCTGCGGCTATTGGGTTCGATATTCCCACTATTACACAACCAAGTTGTAATGGCGGCGCTAATGGTAGCATTTCGCTTACTGCCAACGGCGGCGTAGGCAATTTCAGCTATCAATGGAATAACGGCAGCAGTGGATCAACCGCTTCAGGACTTACCAGTGGTAACTATACCCTGTTTGCTACCGATGCTTCAGGTTGCGATGCTGATACAACCATCGCAGTTGGCCAACCTCCGGTTTTAGGCTTAAGCACCAATGCTTCTAACGAAACCTGTTCGGGCACTGGTAACGGTTCAGCTAAGGTTACGGCAACATCGGGCACTGCTCCTTACACGTACAATTGGTCAACCGGCTCAAACCTCGACAGCACGGTTGCGTTAACTTCCGGCAATTATTTTGTAACTGTAACCGACAACAAGGGTTGTACAGCTGCTACTTCCGTAGCAATAGGTTTTAATAACAGCATTACATTCTCGCAAGCATTGGTTAGCGATGTAAAGTGCCATGGCGCCAGCGATGGTTCTATGCAAGTTTCGGTTAGCGGATTTACCGGAACCGTAAATTATGTTTGGAACACGGGTGGAACCGGTAGCAGTGTAACAGGTGTAACGGCCAATACTTATAAAGTTACTGCAACCGACCAGGCCGGCTGTGTGGCCGATACAACCCTGGTGGTAAATGAACCTCCTTCTTTACTTGTTTCCACCAGCCATGTTAATGAACTTTGTTATGGCGGCAGCACCGCAAGCGGAACAGCTAACGTAAATGGAGGAACAAGTCCTTATACATATTCATGGAGCACAGGGGCTGCTACCACTTCCATAAACGGTTTGGTACCTCAAACGTATAGTGTATCGGTTTACGATGCCAACCTTTGCTCCGCTACATCTTCGTTTACAGTAAGTGAACCTGCAGCGCTTAGTGTATTACTCGGATCTACACCAACAAATTGCCCTTACAGCAGCGATGGCTATATCAATGCTGAAATACTGAATGGTACTTCGCCGTATAATTACTACCTCAGCTTCAACAATTCAGTTACACAAACCAATAACGATGGCTTATTTAACGGTTTGGTTGTAGGTTCATACACCGTTAGTGTTACAGATGTAAACAACTGCACGGCAACTTCTACCGTTTATGTAAATCCACCTTACCCTGATGAGTTTGAAATCACCAGCGATAGCACTTCATGCTATGGTGCCAGCTATACGGATGGCTCCATACTGGTAACTCCAATTTCTACTATTAATCAGCCTTATTATTATTCTGTGGATGGACAGGGTAACCAACTTACCGGAGAGTTTTTAAACCTGAGCGCCGGTGTGCACCAGTTAACTATGGTAAATAAAAACGGCTGTATTATCGATACAATGGCTATTGTAGAAGAACCTGCACAAGGTGTTGCACTTGTTTCTCCCGGCGATACCAGCATACAGTTAGGTCAGTCTGTTCAATTACATGCAAGTATCCAATCGCCTTATTCGCAAAACGATGTTTTAGGCTACACCTGGTGGGCTAACCTTACCGGCTTAAGCTGCTCCGATTGTGCTAACCCCGTGGCCACCCCGTACCTTTCTGAAACCTATACGGTGAACGTGATGTATGGCAAAAACTGCGTGGTTACAACCACTATTGCGGTTAATATTGATGGCCACCCACCGGTATTTATCCCTAACACCTTTACACCGAACGGCGATGGACATAATGACCTTTTCCTGGTTTTCGGCCAATCCATTGCCAAAGTGCATATGACTGTATTTAACCGTTGGGGTGAACTGGTGTTTGAAAGCAACGATAACTTCGATGGCTGGGACGGCACTTACCGTGGCCAGCAACAAAATAATGCTGTGTTTACCTACGTTGCTGATATTACCTTCCTGGATGGTAAACAGATTCAGGAAAAAGGCTCCATCACCTTGATGCGTTAATAACAACAGAGTTATCTTCGTTTACGTCAAAATGAGCACTAATAGCCCTAATTAACAGCATTGCACACGCTAAGAACACCAGGCTAACAGCAAAACGCTACTAATCAACATACATACCAACAGACACTCTGTTTATAGGTGGAGAATTACGGGGGCATTTTTTACCCCCTGCAAGTATCTTTGAACCGTTATATGGCCCTAAAAATAACCTATTACGGTCACGCCTGTTTTGGTGTGGAAATCGCCGGCAAAAACCTGCTTTTCGATCCATTTATCCGATACAACGAATTGGCAAAAAACGTTGATATTCAGGGTATTCCGGCTGATTACATCCTTATATCCCATGGTCACCAGGATCATGTGGCCGATGCGACCGATATTGCGCTACGCACAGGTGCAACCCTGGTTTCCAATTTCGAGATCGTAAGCTGGTTCGAAAAACAGGGTGTGCAAAACACCCACCCGATGAACCATGGCGGCAAATGGAAATTCGATTTTGGTACCGTTAAATACACCTACGCTACCCATAGCAGCGTATTGCCCGATGGAACTTATGGCGGAAACCCCGGAGGTTTTGTGGTTGAAACAGCCGAAGGCAACTTTTACTATAGCGGCGATACAGCCCTAACCATGGATATGCAACTTATTCCGCTTACCAGCGGCAAACTGGATGTAGCCCTGCTGCCTATTGGCGATAATTTTACCATGGGTATAGAGGAAGCTATACTGGCCAGCGACTTTGTTAAATGCAATCGTATTGTGGGCCTGCACTACGATACATTCGGTTATATAAAGATTGACCACCAGCAGGCCATAAATAAGTTTAAAGAAAAAGGGAAAGAACTGGTTTTACTCAATATAGGCCACGCTCAATCGTTTTAAAATACAAGCAGCACAGCATGACGGATAAAAAGACTAATGAAGGAAAGAAAAGGCTGGGTAAAATTATTACCCTCGCCAACCAAAAGGGTGGCGTAGGTAAAACCACGTCGGCTATTAACATAGCTGCCAGTTTAGCCATATTGGAGTACAAAACATTGTTGCTGGATGCCGATCCTCAGGCAAATGCCACTTCAGGCGTTGGTTTCGACCCCAAAGCCATTAAAACCAGCATTTATGAATGTTTGATCAGCGAAACCAAGGCACGCGATATTATCCTTGAAACCGAAACACCTAACCTGCACCTGCTGCCTTCGCATCTGGACCTGGTTGGTGCTGAAATTGAACTGATCAATCACCCCAACCGCGAGAAGATCTTCAAACAGATTTTGGATGAGATCCGCGGTGATTATGATTTTATCATTATCGACTGCTCGCCATCGCTGGGTTTAATTACCGTTAATGCACTTACGGCAGCCGATTCGGTATTAATTCCTGTGCAGTGCGAATACTTTGCATTGGAAGGTTTGGGCAAACTGTTGAATACCATCAAAATCGTGCAAAGCCGCCTGAACCCTAAGTTAGAGATTGAAGGCATTGTACTTACCATGTTCGATCCCCGTTTGCGCCTGGCAAACCAGGTGGTAGAGGAAATCCGCCGTCACTTCGAAACCATCGTATTCGATACGGTTATTCACCGCAACACGCGCCTGGGCGAAGCACCAAGCTTTGGCAAACCTGCTATTATGTATGATGCTGAAAGCAAGGGAAGTATAAACTACATGAATTTAGTGCGCGAAATGCTGCAAAGAAATGACGCCACAAATATCCCGAATAGCCACAAAGAGTTTAATTTAGTGGCCGAGAACGATGACGATCCGGCTTCACAAAACTGAGCCGGAATTTTTTTCTTATCCCGTTAATACTACGCGAAAATGAGCGATAAAAAGAAGAGCGTGCTGGGCCGCGGTTTGGGTGCTTTGTTGGAAGCCAACGATACCACCGATAAGTCGCGCGATAAGCAGATTGCCAATAACCCAACCATTGGTGCGGGCACCTCTGTGGTAATCAATATTCCCTTAGAGCAGATTGAGGTTAACCCCTTTCAGCCCCGTACCACGTTCGAAGAACAAAGCTTGAACGAACTGGCCGACTCCATCAAAATACATGGCGTTATTCAGCCAATTACTGTTCGTAAGATAGAGAACAACAAATACCAGTTAATTGCCGGCGAACGTCGTTTACGCGCCAGTAAATTGGCAGGCCGTAAGGATGTGCCTGCTTATGTGCGTACCGCCAGCGATCAGGAAAGTATTGAAATTGCGCTGATAGAAAACATACAGCGCGAAGACCTGAACCCGCTGGAGATTGCAATTAACTACCGCCGCCTGCAGGACGAATGCGACCTTACACAGGAGCAACTGGCAGAACGCCTGGGTAAAAACCGCAGTACGGTAACAAACTTCCTGCGCTTGCTGAAATTGCCACCCGATATTCAGGCCGGCTTACGCGATGCCAAAATAACCATGGGCCATGCCAAAGCCCTGATGGCTATTGACACGCTTACCACCCAAATAGCCGCTTACAAAGAGGTTTTAAATAAAGGTTTGAGCGTACGCCAGGTTGAAACCTACGTGCAGGATATAACCCAAAAACCGGGCAAAAACCGCACCGGAGCTTCAGCAAATAAAACAGCAGAGGTTCCGTTTACGGTGAAGAAAATGCAGGACAACCTGATGACCGCCCTGGCAACCCGTGTGCACATTAATCGTGCGGCTGATGGCAAAGGCGAAATTGTGGTGAAGTTCTATAACGATGATGACCTGGAACGCCTGGTTGAAAAAATGACCGGCGCCTAAATACAAGCGTTTGCTTACAAAGCCTACATATCAGTTTCTTTTAGCACTATTACTGATGCTGTTGGCATTGCCGGGCTTTACCCAGGTTGCAACCGATAGTTTACCACCCGAAGGTATCATTTACGATTCAGTGAATAAAGCACAGAATCCTGATGCAAGTATACCGGCCCAAAATCAGTTTAACCGTAAAGTACGTATGGATACTTCAGGGTTTAACGGAGTAGTTGCGTTCGATACTATAAAGACTGCAACAAGCGATTCAACCAAAGCATCAACTGCTAAAAAAGCAAAGCGCCACAGCCCAACGCTCGCGGCCATATTCAGTGCTGCTTTACCGGGATTAGGCCAGGGGTATAACAAGAAATACTGGAAAATACCTATAGTATATGCCGGGTTCGGAGGCCTTGGGTATGCTGTATATTACACGGCGCATAACTTTACCGTTTATCGCGCCGCCTATCGCATTCAGGTAGATGGTGACCCCGATACCCAAGCCTCGGTTGGCGGTGTTAGCGACCCTGCAACACTTAAATCCTATCGTGATTATTATAAACGTTTCCTCGATATTTCAGCTATCTGCACGGCTGTTTGGTATACGCTTAACATTGTAGATGCTGCCGTAGATGCCCACCTGTTTGAATGGAACATGAAGGACGACCTGAATGTTAGCTGGCGCCCAACCGTAATTACCATGCAGGCACCTAACTACCCACGTGCTGCTGCCGGTGTAAGCATTCGCCTGGGCTTTTAAATAAAAAGCCCCGTTAAACTAACGGGGGCTCTTTATGCGTTCGTATTATGCTTTCTTCTTTCGGCTCACCAGGGGGTCGTCTTCCACCTTACCGGTTTTCTTCATCGCCTTTTTCGCCTGCCGGTCGGCAATGCTGATAGCTATCTTGATCAGGAAGCCTTTGAACCCCATTTTCTCTGGGTGTTTCTTCCCCTTTTGAATATGGTCGAAAAACATTTTGCTGTAGATAATGGCGAAAGGGGCACAAGGGTTATGGCTTAAGTGTTTGCCGAAGGTCTTTTTGTATACGTTGCCGTCGCACTGCTTCATGTAACTGTAAGCCGACTCCGTATTGGCCTCCATCACTTCATTATCGCCATAGCAGGCGCAAAGCTGCATTGGCTTTTTGGGCACCCACATGTTCAAACAGTTCTCCTTCAACTTTTTGGTAAAGGCAAAATTGGTATCCGTCTTAAAGCGCTCAACAAGACTGTCACTTACCATTTCAGCAGGCACTTTAGGCAAAATAGCATCCACGTAGCCATAATCAAATTGCCGCGGTTGTTTAAATACTTTCTCTAACTGCTCGCGATATTCAGGCTTAAACACATTATAAACGCTATCCGCCCAAATATTGTAGGCATATTGATAACTCAGTATCAGGTAGGGCAGGTAATGCGGACGGTCATAATGCTCAAACATGGTCTTACTTTGCACCCCGGTCATATCATAAGCGCCCGACATTGGTGACGAGGCAGTAAGTTCAACTTCCGGAAAGCGGCCGCTTTCCAGCATTTTATGCGTTGCCATGGCAGCATGCCCGCCCTGCGAATAGCCCGTGATAAACAATTGTCCGCTGCTTTTTTTACCAATTAGCGGATAAACTTCGCGACATGCCTTAATCATGTAAATGGTTGACATAGCTTCGGTCCAGCTATCCTGGTATATGTGTTCCTTTTCGCCACCACCCAGTCCGTAATAAAACGGGAAAATACCTATGTAACCGTCAGCGCTGTGCATCATACACACCACTTGCTCCAGGTCCTGGATACCATAACTCTGATCAACGGAAATACGCGTGCCATGGCAGTATACCATCTCGGCACTTGGCTTATCAACCTTTGGCACATACAACACGCCCTTAGCCATAATAAAGGTGCTATCCAGCCACAGGCCTTTATAGGTAATCTCGTACATGTCTACACTGTTGCGCACGGGCACCACTATCTGCGGAATGTTACGCTGTTTCCAAAACCTGTCAAGCGAATCCTGGCTGTAGCTGTACATTAGCTTATAACTAATCAGGTAGTGGTCAGGGGTTGTAAATGCTGCCTTGGCAGTAAAAGAAAAAGCCCAGCAAAGCAGGCTTAGTGCGGTTAATCGCAGTATGTATTTTTTCATATTCCTATTATGCCTACGAATATCATAATAGTTTTTGATGTTTTGTTGAACAGTTGCTGATTTTACGAGAGAAAATCAACTATTTAACAAGAGCATAACGCAGCGAATTTTTCACTAAAAAACTGCAGGGCTTCTAACTATAGCTTAACCATTATTCCTTTCTCCACAGAGATGGAATTGTTGTTGCAACTAAGTATACGCGATGGGTACTTGTCGATAATTTGATAGTTGTGGGTAGCCATTAATATGGCTGTGTTATGTTCGCGGTTTATCCGTATCAGCAGTTTCACAATTTCATCGCTCGTTTCAGGATCCAGGTTGCCGGTAGGTTCATCGGCAATAATTACAGGTGGGTTGTTAAGCATAGCCCGGGCAATAACAAGGCGTTGTTGTTCACCTCCTGAAATCTGGAAAGGCATCTTGGTGCTCAGGTGCGAAAGGCCCACTTCGCTCAACACCTCTCCTATGCGCTCGTTGCGCTTATCGCGGTTTTCCCAGCCTGTGGCTTTTAAAACAAAATCAAGGTTCTCATAAACGTTCCGGTCAGTCAGCAATTGAAAGTCCTGGAACACGATACCTATCTTACGGCGCAGGTAAGGAATGTCGCTTTTCTTCAGTTTGCGCAAATCATAACCACCAACAAAAGCCTCGCCTTCCTTTACAGGAATTTCGCCGTAGAGGGTCTTTAAAAAGGTGCTTTTGCCGGTTCCGGTTTTACCTATCAGGTAGATAAACTCTCCCTGCTTCACTTCTACAGTTACATCGCTTAGCGATAAAACCTTACCGTGATAAATATTAACGTGCTGAAAGGAGATTACGTTTTCGTCCATAAACCAAAGGTAGCTATATAACGCGCAACGGGCGTCAACAAATACACAGGGCAGTACTTATTGCTATACAACTTTAAGGTGCTTGTACCGGAAGAAGATCATTGACCCGGCAAACATTGATATCCAGTAGATCCATTCTGCCGTCCAAATCCAGAAGATATTGACAAAAGGGAACGTGAACAGCACCGAAAAATAGGCGACGTAAATTACTATCACCACTACTTCTATTAACAGGGCGGTGTAGATGCTTCCCACGCTGATAACGCCATTGAAAACGATATTCGAGAAACTCATTATCAGAAAGGTAACATACAGCACCGGCAAGGCGGCAAGGGCACGTTCCATCAGGATGTTGTAATCTTTCTCATCAATAAACTTAATGAACATGCCTACAAAAAAGCGGGGGAACAGGAACACCAGTAAGCACGAGAATACAGCAAAACCCAGGCTAACCAGGCTAATACGCTGCAGGGCCAGCTTCACACCTTCAAAATCCTTTTGCCCTACCAGATTACTGATGACCGTATTGGCCGTTGAACCAAGCGACCATGTAGGTATCGTTAAGAACAGGATTAATTGACGGAAGATGGTGGAGACGGCCAAATCTGCAGTTCCCAATACCGTTTCAATACGCGCAAACAGGAACAACCAGCCCCCAACCGCAATAAGCGTTTGCAGCATCAGAGGCACCGAAATGTTACCCATTTGTTTTAACAGCGGCAAATCAATCTTCCTGAACTTAAACAGGGCAAAATCATGTATCCTGCTCTTAATAAAAGTTCCTCCCAATAGAACCAATACAGCAATGGTTTCCGATATACTGGTAGCTGCTCCCGAACCGCCAATACCAATGTGCGGCAAACCTAACTTACCATATACCAAACCGTAGTTCAGCGATATGTTCAGCACAGTCATTAAGGCTATGCTCACCATTAATATCATGGTTTTACCAATCCCTGAGTAGAAGGCTATGAATATAAAGGTCAGGAAGCTCGGGATAAGGCCCCACATCCGGTAATGCAGGAACTCCTCGCATTTGCTTATTACCTCAGGGTTGGTAAGCATAAACGAAAGAATTTGATGCAGGAATATCTTAACAACCACAAACAGCGTAACCGCCACAGCCATTAATGCCACTATCGTATTGTCGAAAATATTGCCTACTTCCTTACGGTTCAATTCGCCCATTCGCCGGGCTATCAACAACTGGGTGCCGCGTGTAAAGCTAAAACCCATCATAAACAGCACCGAGTAAAAGATACTGGCAAAGCCTATGGCATCCAACTCTACTTTACCCAAATTACCTACAAAGATGGTATCAAACAAGCCGTTCATAGTCCAGGCAAGGTTGCCCACTATTAACGGGGTGGCTATTTGAAATATCTCCTTGTATGTCGCTTTAAGCTGTGCCATGCAATCCTCTACTAAACAGTTGCTTTATATACTAAGTTCCGCTTTTAACAGCCATAGTGCTGCTTCCTTTTGCCACAATTATTTCTTTTCCGTCCTTGATGTAATACAATTCACCTTCACAGAAATGGAACATCTTCCCCGGTTTTACAACGTAACCACGGGTATAAAACTTATCTGCTATGCCCGGATTAAAGTAGGAAACCTTGGCCTCTACGGTAAATACCTGCTGGCCATCCTCGGCTAAAGTATAGGCGGCAAAACCTTCTGCCATATCCAATATAGCTGAAGTTACACCTCCATGCAGCCAACCGTTCTGCTGTTCATGTATCTCGCTAAAGTTCAATTCCCCTTCAATGTAACCGGGTTCAATTTTGGTAATCTCAAACCCCACCCATTTCATAAACTTATTACGCCCAATCTTATAGCGCGTATATTCAACAAAATTTGGGTTTCTGCTTTCTAACTTCAGCATATGCACGAACATAACAAATTTTCAGGGCAGCACAACTGAGAACAGCCTGCTACACACATAGCCCGGAAAGTTTATTTTCGCGGCATGACGGCAGCTCAAATAAAAAGCGCATTCAGCAGCATCGGCGAGGTAGACCCTTCGCTATTGCCGGCTTCGCTTACTTTAAAGCTGCTTGTTACACCTTCTTCTTTGCGGTATTTTGTTTTGTCGCAAACACACCAGCAGGTATTGTTCTTTGGTAATTATGCGCTGCACCATGTTAACCAGCCCCAGGAACTTGCCTACCGCCTGGAGAAAATTTTTGAGAAGGATGAAGTGTTACAATTAAAGTTTGGTCAGGTACTGTTCGGCATGGATACACCTTATAGTTTAGTGCCATCCGAAATGACCCTTTTGTTCAGCGATTGGCAAAAGCAAGCACAAAAACTGGAGGCGATTGGTGCCGATTTAGTGTTTGAAAGAAACGACACCCTGCAACAAACAGCAGCACGCTTATTCGGGCCCCTTCAAACCTCGCATGTTGTCGCCACCTTTATTAAACAATTGCCGGCTACGGATTATCAGAACAAATTACTGGTGCAGGTAAGCTCCGATCATCTCGATATCATCCGATGGAACGACAACGGGGGGGTGGATTTATTAAACCGTTACGAATACCAAACAGCTACTGATTTTATTTATTACGTGCTGCTGGTTTGCAACGATTTAAAGATAGACCGTGAATCAACCGAACTGGTATTAGCAGGTGAGGTGGACATACAATCCAAGATATACGATATGTGCTACCGTTATTTCCGTAACATATCGTTTATACAAAAACCGGAACACCTGCATTTTTCGAAAGCATTCGATATAATGCCTAAACATTTGAATTACCATCTGTACAATTTGAGCGCATGAGAATTATTGGCGGCCGTTTAAAGGCCATTCGCTTCGAACCACCAAAGAATATACCTACACGCCCTACTACCGATTTTGCGAAGGAAGGCCTGTTTAATACGCTCAATAATGCCTATAACTTCGATAACATTAAAGTGCTTGACCTGTTTGGCGGTACCGGCAGTATATCGTACGAATTTGCCTCACGCGGCTGCGAGGATATCACCACTGTAGAGATATTCCCTAAATGTGCCGACTTTATTAAGCAAACCGTTCAAAAGCATAAACTGAACGCCATAAAGGTGCTGCGCATGGATGTGTTTGAATACATTAAAACCTGCAACCAAAAGTTTAATGTAATATTTGCAGGGCCTCCTTACCCACTGCCCAACCTGGCAACTATTCCAGACCTTATCTTCGATCATCAATTAGTAGAAGGCGAGGGTTGGTTTATACTGGAGCATAATCCCAATCACAACTTCGAGCAACACCCACACTACTTCAAGAATAAAAACTACGGCACCACCATCTTCTCCATTTTCACCAATAAAACACAGGAGGAACGTGCCGCCGAGAAAGCAAATGAACCGGAAGCAGAATAAGGAACAGTAGCCATTTGCCGACAAAATTGCTTTGCTTGCCGCATTAACTCAGGCTGTTAGGCCAATACATTAACTTTGAAGGCGAAAGGAAACAATTGAAACGTAAGCTTCGCACCATAGTATTACACCTGTTAGGATGGATGCTGTTTTTAGCATTACCTATCCTATTTTCACCGGAGCATAGTCTTTCATGGCAAAGCATAACTAATCCGTTCACCCAGCGCGACCTTATTGGTTACATGCTCCTTTTATTATTTGGCTATGGCAATTATTATGTGCTTATACCCAATTACTACTTTACCGGCAAATATGGCACGTATGGTGCGGTGGTATTGGCAGGCTTTGCTATAATAGTTGCTGTGCCCAACCTTGTTCCTGTCAGTTTCCCTCATCCCGAGCATAATCTCCCGCATATGGATCATGGTCCGCATGGTCCGCCCGACCTACTAATGCATATCGCACATAATTTCTCACGTTTTGTTGCCGTATTTTTTGTGTCGCTGTTTTTAGGCATGAATCGCCGCTGGAAGGAAACTGAAAAGCAGCGGATAGAAGCGCAACTCTCCTATTTAAAAGCCCAAATCAATCCGCATTTTTTATTCAATACGCTAAATAGTATCTATTCGCTTGCGCTTCAAAAATCCGACAAAACAGCACCCGCAGTTGTAAAGCTTTCAGGAATGATGCGCTATGTAACTACCGAAACACAGCACAACTTTGTTTCGCTGGATAAAGATCTTACTTATATCCGTAATTACATCGAACTTCAACGTATTCGGTTAGGCGATACAGCAAAAGTGGACTTTGAAGTGCTGGGGCAGGCAAGCGGTAAACAAATAGCACCACTCTTATTAATTCCGTTTGTAGAAAATGCCTTTAAATACGGTGTAAACCCTGAAGAGGATTCGATGATACAAGTGCATATCAATATATCAGACAATGTATTGACACTTACCGTTTACAATAAAAAAGTAGGCACTATAGACGAAAGTTCGAATGTAGGAATTGAAAATACCCGCAACCGGTTAAATCTATTGTATCCGGGCAAGCATACACTGCGCATGGAAGATAATGCTGCGGACTTTTTGGTTAACTTAACACTTACCTTGTAAGTATGCTTAATGCTATAGCTATTGATGATGAACCATTGGCGCTTGAAATAATTAAGGACTTCTGCAGCCGCATAGACTTTATCAATCTGCAGAAAACATTTACGCAGCCAAGTGAGGCGCTTAAACATTTAAAGAAATTTCCGGTAGACCTGCTGTTTCTGGATATACAAATGCCAAGCATGTCAGGCATTGAACTGTATAAGGTGGTGCAGCAGGACACCATGGTAATTTTTACCACTGCCTATAGCGATTATGCCGTTGTAAGTTACGACTTGAGTGCTATTGATTACCTGCTTAAACCATTTGAAGAAGAACGTTTTAAGCAGGCGGTGAACAAAGCGAATGATTACTTTGGTTACATAAACCAAACGGAAAACCGGCTTGACCAATATCTGTTTGTACGGGCTGATTATAGCCTTCTTAAAATTACCCTATCCGATATCTTGTTCATTGAAGGCCTGGACGATTATTTAAAAATCCACGTGCAAAACCATAAACCCATAGTAGCACGCATGACCATGAAGGCAATGCTTGAAAAATTATCCCCTAAAGCCTTTATTCGGGTACACCGGTCATTCATCGTTCCTTTCCATCGTATTGAAACCGTCCGCAATAAGGTAATTTACCTGGGTGGCGAAGAAATACCTATAGGTTCAAGCTACGAGCAACAGTTTTTTAGCTTGTTTAAACCGTAGTATACCTCCTTAATAATACAGTTTACCTCATTTAATTCCCGGTATCAATGCAAGCTTGCATTTTTGCAAGCATCCTGTTAAGTGGCTAAGTGTGTGCCGCTTAATGGCAAAAGCTAGTTCATAAATTGGGTCTGGGTATACATGTGGGGTCCGGTGTTTCTCGTAAACACCGGACCTATTTTTTAATACTGTACAGCAAAAATCCGATACACAGAACCTGCTATCTATCGCCATACAATAAGATGAATCCTCCGCTTCACTTACAGCCATCTCAGCTATAAGCCGAAGGATTTAGCGCTATTTATTGTCCCAGTAAAAGGCCGCATGAATAAGGCAGTTTACCTCATTTTACGACAGCCACTTAGCTTTTTTCTAATCTTTACTTAACCTTTTTTTGACGCTCTTAAACGATAAAACTTTAGCATGACCAGATTACGAGTTCTACTCCTTGGATGTTTTGTTCTATCTGTAACCTTACAGGGCATGGCCCAGCAATGGGGTTTATACACCATTATTCCCGTGCAGAATCAAACAACCGTAAAGCTTATTGATACCAGTAACGTGGTATATAAAACCTGGACCTTAACCGGAAATAACGGTTATTCGGCTTACATGCTTCCCGGTCGTGTAATGATGCGTTCAGTTACGGTTTCTAACTCCACCTTTCAGGGCGGAGGTATGACGGGCAAGGTGCAAAAAGTAGATTGGAACGGAACTGTTATCTGGGATTATACCTATTCTACCAGTACTTATTGCATGCACCACGATTTTTGCCCTATGCCTAACGGCAACGTGTTGCTGATTTCGTATGAATCGAAGACAGCTGCGGAAGTTACGGCTGCCGGTTGTTCCACCAGTCACATAATGTGGCCCGATAAAATTGTAGAAGTACAGCCAACAGGTGCTACTACAGGCACTGTGGTTTGGGAATGGCATGCCTGGGACCACCTGGTGCAAAACTACGATGCAAGCAAAGCAAACTACGGCGTGGTAAACGAACACCCTGAATTGTTTAACCTGAACTATAACAACACCAGCAATACAAAGGACTGGATGCACATGAATGGTATTGATTATAATGCCGAATTAGACCAAATTACTTTTAGCTGTCATAACCTGAACGAGCTATATGTAATTGATCATAGCACCACCACCGCCCAGGCTGCCAGCCATAGCGGCGGCAATTCCGGTAAAGGTGGTGATTTGCTATATCGTTGGGGCAATCCGGCTGCTTATAGCGCAACAAACGGCACTAATTACTTCCATACCGTGCACGATGCACACTTTGTTCCGAGCACCTATCCTAAGGGAGGTTACCTGGTAGGTTATAACAACAACGGCATAAGCAATAGCCAGAGCAGCGTTGATTTGGTTAGCCCTCCTTATAGCGGTTATAAGTACACTATGCCATCACCTGTTGGCGCATCTTATACACCGTTAACCTATACTTATCGCCATGCCTGCAACGGCCACAACAGTAACATGGGTAACTCCGAGCAATTCCCGAATGGCAACATGCTGGTTTGCATAGCGCAATCGGGAACTGTTTATGAAATCGATTCGAACGGAACCCAACTGTGGTCTTATACCGCTACCGGTACCATTCCGCAAGCACACCGTTACACCGAGTGTTTTATAAATGGCCCTTCGGTAACTGCAGCTGCCACAGCACCAACTATCTGTGCGGGCACC
This sequence comes from Chitinophagales bacterium, assembly GCA_046329495.1. GTDB lineage: Bacteria > Bacteroidota > Bacteroidia > Chitinophagales > LD1 > Bog-950. The sequence continues at coordinate 112,169 of JAXLUO010000010.1, forward strand.
AGTACTGCTTTAAGTGCAACTGCTACTAATGGCACCACCTATTCTTATGCGTGGTCGTCCTCGCCTGCCGGTTTTTCTTCGGCCAGCCAAAACCCAACTGTTTCGCCAACTGCAACAACCATTTATACCGTAACCGTTACCAGTGGTTCGTGCACAGCTACAGCCAGCAGCACTGTTACCGTTAACCCGGCTCCTACAGCGTCAGCTGGTAACGATGTAACCATCAGCCAGGGAAACGCTACTACACTTACCGCCACAGGCGGCAGCAGTTATAGCTGGAGTAATGGTGCTTCTACTGATGCAATAACCGTATCGCCAACTTCCACTACTACGTATACCGTAACAGTTACCGGTGCTAACAGTTGCACCGCCAGTGATGATGTTGTGGTAAACGTAACCGGAGGAACGTTATCGGTAAGCGCTACTACAGCCAATGGCACCATATGCGCAGGCAACAGCACGCAGTTAAACGCTGCCGCTTCGGGTGGTTCAGGCAATAATACGTATAGCTGGAGCAGCAGCCCCGCAGGCTTTACCTCTTCTTCTGCTAATGCCACCGTAACCCCTGCTACAACCACTATATATACCGTTACTGTAAACGATGGTAATGGAACAGCTACCGCTTCGGTAACAGTAACTGTTAACCCGGCCCCAACAGCCGATGCAGGCAATAACGTTAGTATTAACAGCGGCCAAAGCACCACCTTAACTGCCTCAGGTGGCTCAAGCTTTGTATGGAATACAGGTGCCACCACTTCTTCAATTACGGTAACGCCCGGAGGCACTGCCACCTATACAGTAACTGTAACGGACGCAAACGGTTGTACAGCTTCCGACCAGGTTACCGTAACTATTTTAGGCGGAACCTTGTCCGCCACGGCATCAGCCAGCCCGCTGGCCGTTTGTTTGGGGTCATCAACACAACTAGATGTGGTGGTAAGCGGTGGCAACGGAACCAATACATTTGCATGGTCATCCAATCCTGCCGGTTTTACATCAGCGCTTCAAAATCCTGTGGTTAGCCCAACGGCTTCTACTTCCTATACCGTTACGGTTACAAGCAACAGCAGCACTGCAACCTCTTTTGTTAGCGTAACCGTTAACCCCTTGCCTGCTACACCAACCATAAGCACCAACGGTAGCGCATTAATTAGCAGTTCTTCAACCGGCAACCAGTGGTTTTTAAATGGCAATACCATCGATGGGGCTAGTGATGCTACCTACACACCTACTGAAAATGGCGACTATACCGTGCAGGTTACCGATGCAAACGGTTGCGTTTCGGCTTCCAGCAATGTAATTAGTTTTACTACCGGTATTGAAACCCTCCCTGGCAATTCGCTGGCCCTTTACCCTAATCCGGCTAAAGATCAACTGTATTTAAAGGGAGATATTATTTCAGCCGGAAATTATGAAACCGTTATTTACAACGCCTTTGGCCAGATGGTACTTACTGCACCTAACACCCAGGTTATTGATATAACCGGTCTGGCTTCGGGCATGTATATGGTAACGGTTAAATCTGCTGAAGGCAGTGTTATTAAGCGCAAAATTTCTGTACTCCACAATAACTAAAACCCGAATAATGAGAAAATATATAGTTCTATCATTAGCCCTGTTATTGGCTACTTCTGTGTTTGCTAAAAAGGTAAAGTTTGCCGTAGACATGACAGGTATAGCCATCAACGCTACCGGCATGCACATTACCGGCGATTTTCAGGCGGCAGCCGGTTTTACCGGCGGCGACTGGCAATCCAACACTACCTCGCTTTACCAGGAAAGTGTTGATACCAATATTTACAGCATTGTGGTAGATATTCCGGCCTTTGCCAAATACGAATACAAATTCCTGAACGGCGACCAGTTTTATGATGTAGAATTTGTACCGGAGCCATCGCGTGTTGGCTACAACTTTAACGACAATCGCTGGTTGTATGTTGATTCATTAACTGATGATACGACCTTTGTAGGTGCTATTCAGTTTTCGGGTAATGCACCTGCAGGTTTAAAACTTATCCGCTTTAAAGTTGACATGGAAAACGCAACACCTATAAGTGCAGCATGGCCACATGTGGCAGGCACGCACCAGGGCTGGGATCCAAAAGCCACTATCCTATACAGCTTTGGCGACAGCGTTTACGAAATCATTAACTACGTGGATAGCAACTCCGCCTACCAATACAAATATTATAACGGCAATACTGCCAGCGATGCTGAAACTGTGCCTGCCGGTTGCGCCACCAACGGTAACCGCGCTATTTTGGTTAACAGCGATACGGTGCTGAACGTGGTATGTTTCTCGGCCTGCGACACCTGTTCAAAAGTTAGCGGCATCCATAGCACTGTATTACAAAACGGCATGCAGGTGTATCCCAATCCTGCAGGTAGCAGCGCTACGTTACAGTTAACCGGCATCGGCAATTACGAGGTTAGTTTAACTGATTACACCGGTCAATTGGTGCGTTACTATGCCGACCTGCACAATGCCACCCTGCAAATTAACCGCGAAAGCCTGAGCAGCGGTGTTTACCTGTTGCGCGTAACAAATAAGCTAACCGGCGAATCGGCTTTAACTAAATTGCAATTCAATTAATACCTTGGAATGAAAGTAGCCCTGAACTATTTCCTGCTGGCCTGTGCCATCATGTTCGCTGTAATGCAAACATCGGCACAGGCCGGTTTTTATAATACCGATAGCATACAAACCATCGAAATCAGCTTTTCGCAACCCAATTGGGATTATCAACTGGATACGCTTAAAAGCGGCAGCGATGGATACCTGATGGCCGATTGGGTTAAAATCAACGGTCAGCAATTTGATACCGTTGGCGTAAAATACAAAGGCAATAGTTCATACGATTCTACTTACACCAAAAACTCGCTGCACATCGCACTCGACGAGTTTCGAAACCAATCCTACGGCGATTTCACCGATATCAAGTTGGGTAACGGCTACGCTGATCCTTCTTTAATCCGCGAAGTATTATCCTATCATATCCTTAGCCATTACATGGAATGCCCCCGCGCTAACTTTGTGCGCGTGTATATCAACGGTCAATATTGGGGCATTTACTCCAACGCCGAAAATATTGACAAGCAGTTCTGTGGCCGCCACTTCTACTCTACCAAAAACACCTTTGTTAAGTGTAACCCTATCCTGAACCCCGGCCCTGCTACCAAAAGTAACCTTAAGTATATAAACAGCGATAGTTCTTCGTATTTCAACTTTTACGAAATCAAATCTAAATATGGATGGAACGACCTTGTAGCCTTGTGCGACTCGGTAACCAACCAAAGCAGCAGTCTTGAAAAAGTAGTAGATGTAGACCGACTTATTTGGATGCTGGCTTTTAACAACGTGCTGGTTAATCTGGATAGTTACAGTGGTGTATTCGCCCAAAACTATTACCTGTATAAGGATAACACCAACCACTTTAACCCCATTACCTGGGACCTGAACATGAGCTTGGGCGGTTTCCCCTACCTGGGCAACCTGAACAGCAGCATGGGTACACTAACCATTACCAACCAACAACAACTCTCCCCTACTGCACACGCTGCCGACCCTTACTGGCCGCTCATTAATGCCATTATGAACAACCCCATGTATAAGCGCATGTATATCGCGCACATGCGTACCATCGCCACCATGGAGTTCGCCGGTGGCGATTACCTAAGCACTGCTAACCAAATGCAAACTCTAATTGCATCCGACGTACAATCCGATAGCAACAAATTCTTTAGCTACGCTCAATTTCAAAACAGCCTAAGTACCGGTGCCCCTTTTGGCAGCTATTCCGTACCTGGTATTCAACAATTAATGAGCGCCCGTATCACCTATCTGCAAAGCACCAGCGAGTTTACGGCGGTGCCCCCCACCATTACTAATGTAGCCCCTTCTAATTCCCACCCTGCCTGGGGTAGTACTGTAACTATTACGGCCAATGTTACTAACGCCGCTAACGGAGTATACCTGGGCAGCCGAACAGCTAAAACCGATAAGTTTTTGCGCACAGCCATGTACGACGATGGCAACCATAATGACGGTGCAGCCGGTGATAATGTGTACGGCATTCAATTCACCGTTAATGCTGCATCCACCCAGTATTATGTATATGCCGAAAACGTCAATGCAGGCATATTTTTACCTGAACGTGCCGAATTTGAAACCTATACGCTTTATACAGGCAGTTATACTCCATCGCCGGGCAGCATTGTTATAAACGAAATAATGGCGGATGACAGCACCGGCGTGGTAGACGAAGACAGGCAACATGCCGATTGGATCGAACTCTACAACACTACCGATTCCGCCTTCGACCTTAGTTACCTGTATTTAACTGATGATATTAATACGCCAATGAAGTCGGGTTTAGCAAGCGGTGCTATTATTGCTCCGCACGGTTTTTACACGGTATTTGCCGATGATGAAAATGTAGATTGGAAATACCTGCATACCAGCTTTAACCTGAATAGCAGCGGTGAGTTCCTGATGCTAAGCAACAGCATGGGCAAGGTTTTCGACAGCCTATCCTTTGGGCAGCAAACCGCTGATGTTTCTTTTGGCCGATGCCCGGATGGCATCGGGGCTTTCAGCTTTATGGCACCAACGTTTAACAACTTCAATTGCCCTACCGGTATCAATAGTAATGCAAATGCCGCTGCCACTGCACATATGCGCATACAGCCTAATCCGGCCAACGAAACCGCTTACATCTTTATTGAACAACCGGTATTATTGGAAATGGTTGAAATTACAGACCTAAGTGGTCAACCACTTTTAACCCTTGGTGCCACTGCAGTTGCTACCATTAGCACTAACAGCCTGGCAAACGGTGTTTACCTGGTACGCTATAACAACGAAGTACAGAAACTGGTTATACAACACTAAACTACAAAGTGCCATTGGCCTTTTTCCAATCCAACTCTGCTATCAGGTAAGCATACATGGCTTGCAGGTAATTGAACTCCGTTTCTTTCAAGGTAGTTTCGGCATCCAGCACATCCTGGTAGGTAGCCATCGAGTTTTTAAAGCGCACCGTTACATCAGCAACTACTTCCTCTGCCAGCTTCACATTCTGGCGGATTAAATCAACGCTATTGGCGGCATTAGCATAGTTAATGGCCGATGTCTTTAATTGGTAATTGATGTTATTGCGCAGTGTTTCAATGTTGTTTTGGTTTTTGCTTACCTGCAGCTTTTGCTGATTGGCAAGGGCCACTTTCTGCAAGCCATCAAATATCGGCACCGTTAAACGTATACCGATATACGAAGTCCAAAACCACTTATCCTTTTTAAACAGGTTGTCATTATCCAATCCCTGTCCGCCGATGTAACCGTAACCGTTCAAACTGGGGATATACTGATAATTAATCTTGTTCAACTGAGTTTTGTTCAGCAGCATTTGCGCATTCTCGGCCTTCAACTCTACGCGGTTTTGTTCAGCGCTTTTAAAATCGGGATACTCAGGCAACGAAGGCGCGGTGATTTGTGCCGGTAGGTTATCGCTTAGTTCAAGTGTGCCCTCTAAAGGCAAGCCTATTACCTGGGCCAAACCGGCGCGCGAAGAAGTAACCGAATCTCTTGAAGTTTGCAACTGGTATTTAGCATTGCTCAGGTTCAAAAAAGCACGGTTTAAATCCGACTTCAGTGCATTTTGATTGTCGTATTTCACCTTCATATCATCATACGCCTTTTGATAACGCTCAACACTTTTTTCAGCCTTCTTTACCCTTTCTGCATTCAGCAACACCAGGTAATACGCCCGCGATACATTTATTTTCAAATCGATGGTAGCTTGTTGTAACTGCAAACCGGCCAGGGCCTGCTGTTGTTTGCTGGCTTTAATGTCGCTAATGGCCCCCATATCCAGCAAAGGCTGGTTCAGGTCTACGCCCGCAGTGCCCGAATACTTCGTCCCCTGGGTTATCTTCATATCCTGTTCGGTACCTGTTACAGGGTTAGGGAACTTCAACGCTATTTGCCCCAACTTCAGGTTATCTCTAAAGTCCACGGTTCCATTCAGTTTGGGTAGATATTTCGAAACGGCCTCCAATCCTTTAGCCGAAGCAATCTGCTGATCTATCTTATAATTCCGATAAGCAGGCTGATGCTCCAGCGCATAATCTATAGCCTCGCTTAAACTCATTTTAAAGCTCTGCTGCGCAGGTAGATATTCGGCAGCAATTAAACCCAATACAAGCAGGTATTTTTTCATAAAGCCTTTATTTCCGGTGGCAAAAATTGCAATAGACTGCTAAAAGCGGAAATGATTTATACCGAAATGTGCATTAAACCAGCTGAACCGTTGTAAAACTGCGCATACAACACCGTACACCTCAACTCGTTATTGGTATAGTGAACAATTTTTCCTATATTAAGGCGTATTGATTGTTAAACTGAAAAAAGGAGCTGTTTATGAACCCCTTGTGGACCCAGGTAGTAATTCAATCCGTTCTCCGCAACCGCAAATACAAAAAGGGCGAAGAACAAACCTATACCCCTTTACAAAAGGCCCGCGCCTTCCGCGAACTGCGCATTAAAATGGCCGACCTCGCTAAGGATGCCTTTCTCATCTCTCTCGGTATCGCTTCCGCAGCCTTTGGCCTGGAAAGCTTCCTGCTGCCCAGCAACTTTATTGACGGCGGTGTTACCGGCACTTCCCTGCTAATGACGGAGCTTACCAGCGTTCCACTTTCCATATGGCTCATTGCTATTAACCTGCCTTTTATCCTGCTGGCTTACTTTACTGTCAGTAAGGAGTTTGCCTTAAAAACGGCAACGGCTATTATAACCCTGGCCCTTGTATTAGCTTTGGGTAGCCGCTACTTCCCTGTAGTAACAACCGATAACCTGCTGGTTGCCATATTCGGCGGTTTCTTCCTCGGTGCGGGTATCGGACTATCCGTAAGGGGCGGGGCGGTAATCGACGGCACCGAAGTGCTGGCCATCTTCCTCAGCCGCAAGTTCAGCGTTACAATTGGCGATGTTATCATTGCCATCAACGTACTCATCTTCTCGGCTGCTGCCTATTTTCTTTCTATTGAAGCAGCCCTCTATTCTATGATCACCTACCTCTCTGCCTCCAAAACGCTCGACTTTATTGTGGAAGGTATTGAGGAATACACCGGCGTTACTATTATATCCCCGCACAACAACGATATACGCCACATGATCATCACCGAACTTGGCCGCGGTGTAACTACTTACAAAGGCAAAAGCGGCTTTGGAAATCATGGGCACAGCAGAGATGTAGACATCCTTTATACCGTTATCACCCGACTCGAGATCAGCCGTCTGAATGTGGAGATTGAAAAGATAGACCCAAACGCCTTTGTAGTTATGAGCAGCGTAAAGGACACCAAAGGCGGCATGATCAAAAAACGGCCCCTGAAGCATTAGCCCCGGGCTTTAGCCCGTTAATCTATAAATTCCGCTTTTCATGGCAAGCCGGATGCATTAGCTTCCTGCGCTCTGCGGCTGCAATACTGCATATCCAATAGGTGCTACCAGGGCTTTTGCAATCCGTGGCATTTTTGTATTCGTCTATTTGGCTCAATCCCTAAAACTATACAACAAAACCTATACTGTTTAACACTTGATAGCCCATATGAACTAAACCCCTTACCTTAGCTATATGAGCCACGAGGTGATTAGTGTTTTCGATATCTTTAAGATCGGTGTAGGTCCTTCCAGTTCGCATACGCTGGGGCCCTGGCGTGCCGCCGAGCGTTTTGTAAAGGAGATCATAGCCTCCGGTAAACTGCAGCAGGTGCAAACCGTAAAGGTTAAACTCTACGGCTCGTTGGCGAAAACCGGCAAGGGCCACGGCACCGATATAGCTGTATTGATGGGCCTAAGCGGAGAAGACCCCGTTACCTTTGATACCGCTCAACTGAACAACAAGGTAGAGGCCATAAAAGCCAACCGCCAATTAAACCTGGGTGCTGCGCAGATCGTCACTTTCGACCCTGCCATTGATCTCGAATTCCTCAAAAAGGAATCGCTCCCCTTCCACCCTAACGCCATGCGCTGCATCGCCGTGTTTACCGACGGCAGCAGCAAAGAAGAAACCTACTACTCCGTTGGTGGCGGCTTTGTGGTGAAGGAAGGCGAAGACCCTATGGCACAAACAAGCGTGCGCCTGCAATACGATGTAAACGATGCCGACGACCTGCTGCAAAACTGCATGCGCTCCGGCCACAGCATCTCGCAACTGGTAATGACCAACGAGCGTGCATGGCGCAGCGATGCCGATACTGAAAAAGGCCTGCTGCGCATTTGGGAAGTTATGCGCGACTGCATCTACCGTGGTTGCCACCGCGAAGGCATATTACCCGGCGGTTTAAACGTAGGCCGCCGTGCCGCTAAAATGAACCGTCAACTTTTAAAGGGCGCTACCTATACCGACATCAACGGTTGGGAACAGGCCATTATCAACGCCAATAAGGATTTCAGCAGCATTATGAACTGGATCAGTTGCTTTGCCCTCGCAGTAAACGAAGAGAATGCCTCCTTCGGCCGTGTGGTAACAGCCCCTACCAATGGCGCTGCCGGCGTGGTGCCCGCCGTACTGATGTATTACCGCCTGTTTGCCGGTGGTAAAACCGATAAACAGCTCATCCAGTTTCTACTCACCGCTTCCGAAATCGGCAGCTTGTTTAAAAAAGGTTCTACCATTTCGGCTGCCATGGGTGGCTGCCAGGCCGAGATAGGCGTATCAAGCGCTATGGCTGCTGCTGCACTTACCGAATGCCTGGGTGGTAACCCCGGACAAGCCCTACAAGCCGCAGAGATTGCTATGGAACACCACCTGGGTATGACCTGCGACCCTATAGGCGGACTGGTGCAGATACCCTGCATTGAGCGCAACACCATGGGTGCCATTAAAGCCATTACCGCATCGCAACTGGCTATACAAGGCGACTCCGACCTGATGAAAGTATCGCTTGATACCGTTATCAAAACCATGTGGGAAACCGCACAGGACATGAGCAGCAAATACAAGGAAACCGCTGACGGTGGCCTTGCCACCAACATCCCCATCAACGTGCCGGAGTGTTAGGTTAGTTATAATTCATTTCAGCATTAGCCTAAATGAACTGCATAACAATCACTGTTTTAATCTGTGTTAATCTGAGCTATCTGTGCTGCCCTTTGTATTCCTACGGAACCATCACCGCCTTATGTTCAGCCAGCGTATACTCGGTATAAATAAAGCCACCGGCATGGGCATGTTGCTTTAAATCAAAACGGCCGGTGCGCTGCACGTTTACTGTTACATCACCATTTAAGGCTTGCAGCTTGTCCTTCTGTATTGCTACTTTATCATCTAAACCAACGCGCTCAAAGGTTTCGCTAACGGTGTTGGCGGTGTCGCTAACTTCTACCGTTAACTTCTCGTTCGGCCTATCCTTAAAACCGTCAAACTTTACCTTCAGGTTATCACCTTTGCTAATGCTATCCGGCACCGGTAGTTCATCAATATTAAACCACTTAAAGCTGTTGGTATAGCTCTTGTTATTGATGTCGGTAAACACAAAGGTATGTTCGCCTTGTGGTAGCTTACCTTTTATCACCTTCTCGTAAAAACAACCGCGACTGGCCAATTCGGTTTTGGTAATAGTCTCACCATCGAAGGTGTAAGTGCTTGGTTCGTCCAATATCAATGTTGTGCCATTTTCGCCTGCAAAGCGGAAGAAAGCCGTAATAGTGGTTTCATCCTTCGCGCCGTCATACACTACAAAAAAGCTCTGGTTAATCTCGTCCTGGTTTACATCCTTACTGTGGCCAATTTCGTTACTGGCACAACCGGCCACTGCTAACAGGGCCAGCACGGCAATTGCTATTCTCTTCATACTGTTGCTTTCTGCAAAGATGAAAAGATTACAAAATTCCACATGCGTAAACTACGCTTCGTGGGTAAGGGCTTCTGTTTTAAACTCGCTGTTAAAGTGGAACTTGATATCGGGATTGTTCTCCATCTCCATCTTTAGGAACCACTCGCTTGGCGCCAGGTAAACAATGTTACCATCGCGGTCGTTCACGATGGTGCTGGATTTAAAGCGGATAAAGTCCTCCAACTTCTGTTGGTTATCCGAAGTCAACCAACAAGCCTTGGTTAAGTTAACGGGCTGAAAACGGCAGGATGCACCATACTCATGTTGCAGGCGGTACTGGATAACTTCAAACTGCAGTTCACCCACAGTACCTACAAACTTACGGTTGCCGGGTTGCTGGGTAAACAACTGCGCCACCCCTTCATCGGTTAACTGCATAATACCTTTCTCCAACTGCTTGCTCTTCATCGGGTCGGTATTAATCAGTTCCTTAAATATCTCAGGCGAGAAGCTTGGTATACCCTTAATGCGGAAGTCCTCTCCCTGGGTCAGCACATCGCCTATCTTAAAGTTGCCCGTATCATACAAACCCACCACATCACCGGGATAGGCCTCATCCACTATGTTTTTGCTCTGGGCCATAAACGTTACCGGTGTGCTAAAGCGGAAGTCCTTCTGCATGCGCACATGGTGGTAGTACGTATGGCGTTCAAACTTACCCGCCACCACACGCAAAAAGGCAATACGGTCGCGGTGCTTGGGGTCCAGGTTGGCGTGTATCTTAAAAATAAAGCCTACCATCTTGTTTTCCGTCGGTTCCACAAAACGCTTATCCGTTTCGCGTCCACGAGGTTCAGGGGCAATCTCAACAAACGTATCCAGCAACTCATTTACACCAAAGTTGTTTACGGCACTGCCAAAAAACACCGGCGCTAAATTGCCCTTCAAATACTCCTCTACATCAAACGGATCATACACCGCTTCTACCATCTCCACATCCGCACGTAATTGCGCAGCATTCTTCTCTTCCACCTGTTTATCCAGTTCAGGGTCGTTGATGTCGGTAATCTGCATCACTTCATCGGCCAGGCGCTGGGTGCTGGGCTTAAACAGGTTCAGGTATTTTTTGTGCATGTTATACACGCCTTTAAACAAGCTACCACGGTTAATAGGCATCGTAAGCGGACGCACCCTTATCTTCAACTCCTTCTCAATCTCATCCAGCAAATCAAACGCATCGCGGCCCTCGCGATCCATTTTGTTGATGAACACAATTACCGGTGTTTTGCGCATGGCACACACTTCCATTAATCTCCGCGTTTGCGCTTCCACACCCTTTACTGAATCCACCACCATAATTACTGAATCCACCGCCGTAAGCGTACGGTAGGTATCTTCGGCAAAGTCCTTGTGGCCGGGTGTATCCAGAATGTTGATCAGCTTATCGCGGTATTCAAAGGTCATTACCGAAGTAGCCACGGATATACCCCGTTGCTTCTCTATCTCCATAAAGTCCGACGTAGCGGCCTTCTTGATCTTATTGCTCTTAACTGCACCTGCTACCTGAATAGCACCGCCAAACAACAGCAACTTCTCGGTTAAGGTTGTTTTACCGGCATCGGGGTGACTGATAATACCAAAGGTTCTGCGCTTACTAATTTCTTCTTCAAATGCCATAAGGCCGCGAAAATAGCTTTTTGCGGGCAAATAAGCCGCTAACGGGTTATTACCAGCTTGCGATACAAGGCTCCCTGCGCTGTTTTACAAGCTACCAGGTAAGTGCCCGATGGCAGTGCTTGTAAACTCAGCGTATATTGTTGTGCCCCTTCGTGCAGGCTACCAAGCCGCACTTGTGGCAACACTTCCTTCCCAGTTAAATCCTGCAGTTCAAGGGTAAAGTCTTCGGCCTGTTTTACCTGCAGATAAACTGTAGCGCTGCTGCTGGCAGGGTTAGGCGAAATTTCAAACGAAGCTAAAGCCGCCACATCTTCTATGCCGCCACAGGTTGGGCCATAAGTGCACGAATCATAAACGGCATAACATGGCCCCTGATATTGCAGTGCCTGCTGATAGGAGCAGGCGTCAAAATACACCCGGTTTGCATGCGTAAAACAGGTTACCAGCGAAGCAAAGTCAATCGGGCGTGTATCGTTGTTGGGTTCACTATTGCAAAAATACCCTCCGCAGGAATAGCCGCTGAATGTATAGCTGTAAAAGGGAGTTCCTAAAAAACCCACGCCTTCAATCCAAACCATGGTTGGATGTCCATTATGCGGAGGAGTAAGATAAAAGGTCCTTCGTTTACCACCTGCAATCTCCATTTCGGAGGTATAGGCCAGATGATAGACGCCTGTTTCAAACGAAGCCAAATTCGGGTCCAAGAACTCCACATAAACGGAATCGCCGGGTGTTAACCCGAAGTTATACAATAGCTTTTCAGCGCTGCCAAATTTATCCCGGAAATATACCTTCCTCGTTTTTACATCTTCTCTTACATAACCAAACAGACAGGTGTATGATGTCGCTGGAGGGAATGGACTTGAAAAAAATATATCTTCTACCACCCGGTAACTCACACTATCTATAACAGTATCCCGGTTTGCCGTGTATTCATCCACCAGCGACCAATGCATCTGGCCATAATCGCATTCGTCTCTCGAAGAATGGTTTTCAGAAGGAAGCAAAAAACATATGGAATTATGCACCACCCATCTATTGATATTATCCAGCAAAGGCACATAGCGCTCCGTAACAATAAACTGCATACAGGTATCGCTGCTGCAGGCGTTTACCGTATCAGCCACATGCAGACAAACGCTAAAGGTATCGTTAGCCGGAAATTCGTAAAACACATGCCGGCCCACCGAATCGAGTGTTATAGCAGTGCTGTCATGCCACACCTGCCAGGTATATAAGGTGGTGCTATCGCCTACGCTATCAGCCTGCAGCCAATAGCCCCCATCGCCGTCAGCAGTGAAGCCAAAACCGGCATTGCACTGAGCCGATAAACGACCCATGCCCAATAAAAGCAAAAGAATAAAGTATAGTTTTTTCATAGGTATATTTACTGTAAAGGTATTTGCTTACCGGGCCGCATCTGTCATAGAATTGTAATAATTGACTTTTACCGGGCTCTGCATGTCCCACCAATCTACCAATCACCAATCTACCAATCACCAATCCACCAATCACCAATCCACCAATCATAACCATCAGCGTTCATCAGCGTTCTATTTGCATTTCTCCAATCCACGCTACCCACTAACTCCCTAAAGGGAGAACCGCCACCCAAAGCACCGCAGCACCCATTCGTCCAATTCGTTCAATTTGTCCAATTCGTCCAATAGGTACCGTGCATTGCGTGGATGCAACCCCTTTAGGGGGCCGGGGGGGTAGCGAGGCCTGATCCGCGCTACCCACTAACTCCCTAAACGGAGAACCGCCACCCAAGGCACCGCGGCACCCATTCGTCCAATTTGTTCAATTTGTCCAATTCGTCCAATTAATTCTCTTTGCTTCATGAAACTGCTTTTAGCCGTTAGCGACTTAGCCCTCATCAACGATGCCCTCGCCCATTTCTCCCTGCAGCCCGCTCCTGTTCCGGGGTTCGACTACCTGCATACAGGCAAGTTGTTGCAACACGAGGTTACCTTTTGCGAAACCGGACATGGCAGCTTTCAAACCGGGTATAAAATAACCAAAGCCCTTAGCCGCGAACGTTACCACCTGGCGCTTAAAATTAGCACCGGCAATGCCTGTAAACCCGACTACGCCCCCGGCTTTGCGCTGAACATCATCAACGAAAAGCCCGGCGATTACGGCACCCAAACCGAAGCCGGTTTCCTGGACCTCTACGATCAGCAACTGCTGAACCGCGAAGCCGCCCCACACATCCGCGGGGGCTTTGTGAACCTCACCAACGCTTACATGAACGTATTTATGCCCTTTAAAAAAGCGGTGGGCATTACCGTTAATCAAACCGCCAACACGGCCGCCTATACCGAACGCAGCGCCAAGTATAAATGCGATGCCGAAACCACCGACGGATTGGCCTTTGTATAC
>JAXLUO010000011.1:0-125315 GCA_046329495.1 Chitinophagales bacterium
GAAAGGCAAATATGGTTTGGTTAAAATGGAGGAGCGTTACGGGGGGATAGAAATGCCGGAGATAACATTGGTAAACCTGCGCGATATGCAACGCAAAAAGAAAATGCAGGGCAACTTTAGCGAACTATTAATCCAGGATATTTCATTAACGCTTGCAAACAAGGAACAGGTGATCTTGTTTATTAACCGCCGTGGTTTTGCTAATTATCGTATTTGTAAAACATGCAATTACATTTATAAATGCCGTAACTGCGATGTTAGCCTCACCTATCATAAATATCAGAATCAATTAATTTGTCACTATTGCGGTTATTTTGAAAAGCTTACGGATAAATGTAAAAGCTGCGGTGCAATGGATCTGGATATTGTGGGCATGGGCACCGAGAAAATTGAAGATGAAATAACGGAGTTATTCCCTTCGGCACGCATTGGCCGCCTGGATTATGATGCCGTGAGGACTAAACAAGGTCATGCGGAAGTTATTGCCAAATTCGAAAACCGCGAGATAGATATTTTGGTAGGCACGCAGATGGTTACTAAAGGGCTGGACTTTGATCATGTAAGCCTGGTAGGCGTAATGAATGCCGATCAATTACTGAACAATCCCGGCTACCGGGCGCACGAAAGGGCCTTTCAATTAATGCTGCAGGTGGCCGGTCGAGCGGGCCGTAAAAATAAAAAGGGCAGGGTGCTTATTCAGTGCAGCGATCCTATGCATCCTGTTATACAGGATGTAGTGCGTTACGATTACTACGCCATGTATAAGCGCGAACTAAAACACAGGCAGCAGTTTATGTATCCGCCTTTTACCCGCATGGTAGAACTTACCCTGCGGCACAAAAAGGTGCACATCGCCGCGCAGGGGGCATTATTTCTTGCCAACGAAATAAAGCATACCCAAACCTGTCAGGTATTAGGGCCTTCTGAGCCCTTTATCTCCAAGGTTAACAATTACTACCTACGCGAAATATTAATCAAGAGCAATAAGCAAACCATAAGTCTGGCCCAGTTTAAAAACGCCGCGCGCAATTCGCTGGACAAAATGAAACTCTCGGCTGATTTTAAGAGCATCGATATAAGTTCCGATGTAGACCCCATCTAAATAAAAAAGCCATCCGCAATGCAGATGGCTTTTAGCTTGTTCGTTACACCATATATTAATGCGAAGCCAGGTAAGTGGCAACAGCATCGTGGGTATCCTTCATGCCTTCTTTACCCGAAGCCCAGTTGGCAGGACAAACCTCACCATTCTCTTCGTTAAAGCGCAGCGCATCAACCATACGTAATGCTTCGTCGATATTACGGCCCAATGGCAGGTTGTTTACCAGTTGGTGCTGAACGATACCGTTCTTGTCAATTAAGAAAGTGCCGCGGTAAGCAATCAATTCGGCAGTAGCCTGCATTTGGTTGTTATCGTCGTAGTAGTATTCGCCATTCAGCACATCGTAGTTAGCCGAAATGGTTTTGCTGGTATCAGCAACAATCGGGTAGGTAATACCCTTAATACCACCTTGTTTTTTCTCTAACTGCATCCAACCCCAGTGGCTTTGCTCGGTATCGGTTGAGCAACCTACTACTACAGTATCACGCTTTTCAAATTCAGCTAATTTCTCCTGAAAAGCCCACAATTCGGTAGGGCAAACAAAGGTGAAGTCCTTAGGATAGAAGAAGAATATTACGTTCTTCTTTCCAAGATACTGCTCAAGGCTAAAGTTCTCTACAAATTCGCCACCGTTTACAACGGCTTGCGCTTTAAATACGGGTGCTTTGCGGCCAACTAAAACTGCCATAATTCATATTTTGTTTTGGTAAATAAATTTCGTGCTGCAAATATACCCAAAGCAGTGGTACTACCTAAGCATAACTACCGATACAAAATGGTTCAATCCCGGCGCTTACAGATTTATAAATGGCAATCTAAAAGCTTGTTTTACAAGGGGATGGGAGGGTTAGGCCCAGCGGTTGATTTTTAGGTAGGCTAAATGCCTATTGTTATATTTAATTATAGCTTTTGTTAAAGAATTAAAGGCATGAAGAAGACAATCCTTTTCCTTGTTGGGGCAGTACTAATAGGTGTGGGGGCCTATTTTATAGGAATGATGAAAGGTGCTAATCTGGTGCGCAATGGCATACTGCAAAATTATCCTACGGTTTATAATGTTATTGCAGGTAGTCAGATTGAAGTTGACACGGTAATTGACCTTTCTATTGCTAAAGGAGATTCAAGCGCTCTGGCAACCTTGTTAAAAGTGGATAGCAAGTTAGATACCTTTCATGTGGTTGTGCCTTATTATGGTCGCTACGGTATCAATCTTTCCCGCTATCGCCGCGTAGTGCCCGATGGCAACCTGGTTGAAATTGCTTTACCTGAAATTAAGATGTACTACTGCGAAATTAAATTCGATCAGGTGCTGCTAAATGGTATGCCGCTTACCACCAAGTTTAACGGCGCTAATTATACCGCCATCAAAAATGCTTTGTATGCACGTTTGCTGCCTGTATTAAGTAAGGAAAAAGCTAACAGGGAAAAGGCAAAACAAAGTGTTATCAAATCTTTAGCCTATTATATTCTGCCTTATAAGTTCGAGCTACGCATTTATATTGATAACGAACTGCAAACCATTCCGGTAATACCCGGCGCCAATAAGGATGTAGACGAGTTTATCAATGAGCAATTTGAGAAGAAGTAGCCTTCTAATCGGTTTTTAAGTTTCTTATTTACTATACAACTAACAGAACGGCTAAAAAAAGTTTTAAACGCTTTTTTCGGCTTTCGCATAACCCTTCTTAGTTTTAACCGTAATTGAAAAGGAGGAAGGCTGATAACACTAGTTGTACCTACCCCCGCCGGTCTTTCCTAAAAATATGATGGCATGAAAAGAATCTACCTAATTCTGGTGCTTCTGTGCGTTGGAGTATTCATTCAGGCGCAAGCCCCGCAAAAATTTAACTATCAGGCTATCGCCCGCGATGCTTCAGGTGCTGAACTGCGTAATAAATCCATTTCGGTTCGTTTTTCTATTCGCGATATTTCGGCAACAGGCCCATTGGTTTACCAGGAAACGCAACTGCTTACCACCAACCAGTTTGGTTTGTTTACCGCTTTTGTTGGAACAGGAACGGTTAATCAAGGCAACTTCGCTTCCGTCAACTGGGGCAGTGGCGCAAAATATATGCAGGTTGAGTTTGACCCCAATGGCGGATCTAACTTTTTAATAGTTGGTTCTTCTGAAATGGTGAGTGTTCCTTATGCACTCTATGCCGAAACTTCGGGCAATGGGGGTGGAGGTGCAACCGGTGCTACCGGCCCTGCAGGTCCGCAAGGTGCTACCGGCGTAGCAGGGGCAACAGGCCCACAAGGCGTAACCGGAGCAACGGGGCCAACGGGTGCCACAGGTTCTGGCGGAGGTGCTACCGGTGCAACCGGCCCTACCGGCGATATTGGCCCAACCGGTGCAGTAGGTGCAACAGGTCCGCAAGGCGAACAAGGAATTACCGGCCCAACCGGCGCCACTGGTGCAGGTGGTGGCGCAACGGGTGCTACAGGGCCAACCGGTGAACAGGGTATTACAGGCCCTACAGGTGCCGATGGACAGCAAGGTCCCGCAGGTTTACCGGGTCCTACAGGTCCGCAAGGCATAACAGGTCCACAGGGAATTGACGGCAGTACCGGAGCAACGGGCCCGGTTGGTGCAACAGGTTTACAAGGTATTACCGGACCTACCGGTGCTACCGGATTGAATGGTGTTACGGGTGCAACAGGAAGTACCGGAGCTACCGGTGCAACAGGAGCAACCGGCCCCGGCACAGCAAGTGGTACACTTAATTACATCGCAAAGTTTACCCCCGATTCAGTTTCACTTGGTAATTCGCGCTTATTTGATGATGGTCATTTTGTGGGCATTAATACGGCAACACCACAGGCACATTTGCATTTGCAGGGAGATACAGCAACAAACTTGCTGTTAACATCAACCCAAACAGGTAATACAGTTAATGATGGCTTCGTTATTTCACAAGATGCTGATTCAGGAACTATTGCAATTGTAAACAATGAAAACCGCGACCTGTTCATCGGTACCGCCGGCAATGAACGCATCCGCTTTACACGCGATGGATTAGTGGGCATAGGTACCGCATTCCCAACCCGCGACCTGGTTTTAGTTACACAGGGCGGCTTGCCTACCACCATGCAAATAGCCTCGGTATTAACCGGCCAGGGCGCTAATGATGGATTTATTATCGGCCAGAACGATGCATTCGGCACAGCTTTACTAATGAACAAGGAAAACCAACCTATGTTGTTTGGTACCAACGATAATGAGCGTATGCGCATTACTGCTGACGGTAAAATTGGTATTGGCATAACTGCACCGCAGCGCGATGTAGTAATAGGCCATGGTTCCGATACTTCTTCTATTCAACTGGTAACTTCTTTTACAGGCGCTACAAAAGCGGATGGCCTGGTGCTTGGGCATACCAGTAACGATGGCGAAGCCCAGTTAATGAATTATGAAAATAAGGAATTGGTGCTGGGCACCAATGCACATCGCCGTGTTGTAATTACGCAGGATGGCTCAGTTGGTGTGAACGTTAACTTACCTGTTAACGATTTTGTGGTTAAGAATGCGGCAGGTGGAACAACACGTGCTCAATTGGTAACTACCACCACAGGTGAAGGTCCTTCCAATGGTTTAATCATTGGTTTCACCTCTACCGCAGGTGCCGCGCAGATCATGAACTACGAAAACCAGCCCTTGTCATTTGGTACAGCACTTACCGAGCGCATGCGCTTAACTTCCGATGGTAAAGTGGGTATTGGCTTGTTAGCACCTGCACCTGCTTATAATATCGATGCAGCATTTACCGGCGATGCCATCTTCCGCTTACGTGCACAAGGCGCCGCTAATAATCGCGCTTTGTTGATGCTTGATAAACAGGATGCAAATAACGATCAGGCTGCTATTCAGTATAGCCTTGCCGATTCAGCCCAATGGTGGGTGGGTACCTTAAACAACAGCAACTACCGCATCTTTAATTTCGGAACCGGCGGCGATGCCTTAAGCATTGATTTTAGTAACGATAACGTGGGTATCGGTACACCATCACCTTCTGCCAAACTGGAAGTAAACGGACAGGTTAAAATAACCGGCGGCGGACCGGGTGCAGGCAAGGTACTTATCTCTGATGCAACCGGTTTAGCAAGCTGGGGTGAGGACAATCCCAAAGTTGGTTTTAGCGCATTTAATCAGAATGGTAGTACGGCAATTCCCAATGCAATGGAAACGCCATTGGTATTTGATAATATTACTTTCAACGATGGTAATTACTACAATCCCGGTAACTCGCAGTTCAGCATCATTAGCGATGGTATGTATCACTTTGATGTAAAACTGGTTTGGGAGGCCTTCACCACAAGTGGTGAAGCTATCCTGGCTATACGTGTAAATGGATTGGTTACCGAACAAATCCGTCAACAGGTAAATGCCTCAGCTGGTGCTACAGCACAAACTCTAAGCGTTAACCTGCATCTTTATGCCGGCGATACCGTGGATGCAGTGATACAACAGAGCAGCGGCAGTTCGCAGTCGTTAAATCTCAACCAACTGGAAAGCATCTTCTCGGGCTATAAGGTCTATTAAGCGGGGTTCAATCTCGATTTTTTGGGGTTTTGGTTCCGAAAGTGTTTTACGGAACTCCGGCTTTTTCAGTTTCATTTTTCGGCCACATTTAGCAATGCAGGCTATAAACGCCCTTTTTTAGCCAAAAACAGACGAATTTGGGCTTATCCACATTTCTTCGCCCGATTTACACATTTGGGCTTTAAAAATGTCAACTAATTTAGTGCGTATCTGTTTGATATACAGCATTTTAATAAATTTTTAATGAATCCCTGAATTGGTGTTATTAACACCTTGCTTTCCAACGGTTTTACAAGTAACATTTTGTATCCCTACTCGTAAAACTTGTGTAGTTAAATCTCCCTGGACATGAGAAAACTTTACTTCACCTTCATCAAACCCGCAACACCTGCATCATCAGGCCTGAGGAACCTGGTTTTGCTTTGCATGTTGTTACTGGGTGGCCTGGCAACTTTGCAGGCGCAGGTTACAGTGGTGCAAAACAGCAACACGCAAGCCCTTGCTCAATTACTGGCCGGCTCGGGTGTAACCATCAGCAACTGGACCAAAAGCTGTGCTAACAATGGCAGCGGTACGTTTACCAACGTGTCATCCAACCTGGGTGTGCCGGGTGGTGTGGTGCTTTCATCAGGTAACGTTGGCAGTGTACCCAATAACGCCAACGTGTTTGCCTCTACGCAATTTAGCCTGAACGGTGATGCACAACTTTCAACTCTTACCAGTGGAACTGTTTACGATCCCTGCGTGCTGGAATTTGATATCGTTCCGCAAGGTCCCATTTTGCAGTTCAACTATGTGTTCGCTTCCGAAGAATACCCTGAATGGGTTTGTTCGCAATACAACGACGTATTCGGATTTTTTATTACCGGTCCAAATCCACAGGGTGGTAACTTTACCAACAAGAACATTGCCTTAATTCCAAGCACCAACTTACCCGTAGCCATTAACACGGTTAACCCGGGAACACCGGGTGCAAGCGCAGGCGGAGGCAATTGTAATGGCAGCAATCAATCGCTGGCTTACACTTCCTACTATCGCAATAACCAAACACCGCTTAATGCCAATATCGTTTACGATGGCATGACTGCCGTGCTTAGTGCTACTTCAGCTGTTATCCCTTGCCAAACCTATCACCTTAAAATCGCTATTGCCGATGTTGCCGACCGTATCTACGATTCAGGTGTGTTTCTGCAGGCTTACTCATTTATTTCAAACCCTGTAACTATCCAGGCTACTGCAGCACTGGATTATGCCGGTTTTACCTCAGCCTACGAAGGCTGCGTGGGCGGTACATTCACATTCAACCTATCTTCGGCACAGCAGGTACCTGTAGTTGTAAATTTGCAGATTACCGGCTCAGCCACCAACGGCACCGATTATACCACACTGCCAACCCAAATTGTATTTGCTCCCGGCCAAACCGTGGCTACCCTGAATGTTGATGCAATAGCAGACGGTATTACCGAAAGCATGGAGAACGTTACCATTGCTGTATTAGATCCTTGCTCAGGTTTACCAACCAACAGCGCAACCATTTCCATTCGCGATGATATTCCTCCAACAATCACTGTTGGCGACAGCACCCTCTGTTTAGGCCAATCAACCCAGTTAACCGCCAATGGGGGTGTAACCTACTCGTGGACTCCGGCCACAGGCCTAAGCAGCACTACGGTTAAAAATCCTATTGCTACGCCAACTACTACAACTACCTACACCTGCACCATGAGTTTTGGTAGTTGCACCAAAACGGTATCGCAAACCGTTTATGTAAGCAACCCTGCTGCAGCAGTAACTGCAAACCCTGCGGGCACCGTTTGTAACGGTGCCAGTGTTGCTTTAACAGCAACCCCTTCTGCAGGTCAAACACCTTATACTTATTTATGGAGTACCGGCGCTACCACACCGGCTATCAGCGTACCTTCAGGCGGTTCTTATACCGTAACAGCTACCGATGCGTTTGGGTGCACCGCCTCTGCTACGCGTAGCGTTACAATTTCTAACCTTAGCATTACCGGTACCACAACCAACGTAAGTTGTATGGGCGCTGCCAATGGTGCAGTTGATATTACTGTTACAGGAACCAATGCGCCATTTACTTATAACTGGGGTGGTGGTGTTACCTCGCAGGACCGCACCAACCTGGTAGCCGGAACGTATAGTGTAACTGCCAGCAACACTGTTGGCTGTTCAGTTACTGCTACTTATACTATTACACAACCTGCCTCTAACTTAACTACTTCTGCAACCAATACATCTGTTAACTGTAACGGCGGTAATAATGGTAGCATTAATTTAACGGCGAACGGTGGTGTTACACCTTATACGTTTGCATGGAGCAACTCGGCCTCTACCGAGGACTTAAATAATCTGGTAGCGGGCACCTATGTAGTAACCGTTACCGATTTCAACGGTTGCACGGCCAGTCGCTCAGTAATTATCAATCAACCTACAGCCATTACTACTTCCGAAACACATGTGAATAATACCTGTGCCGGCAATACCTTAGGAAGTATTAACCTAACCGTTAGCGGTGGTACCGGCGCATATTCATACGCATGGAGCAATGGCGCAGCAACACAAAATTTAACCGGTCTTGCCTCAGGTGCTTATACCGTTACAGTAGCCGATGCCAATGGTTGTACTGTTACACGCAGTGTTACCATCACTGCACCGGCCGCAATCAGCATTACACCTGCAGCAACAAATCCTGCCTGTAACGCAGGCGCTACGGGTTCTATTAACCTTACCGTTACCGGCGGTACATCACCTTATACCTATAACTGGGGTGGAGGTATAACTACACAAAACCGTACCGGTTTAGCAGCAGGCACCTATAATGTAACTGTTACTGATAATTCAAGTTGTACTGCTTCGGCCAGTGTTACATTAACCCAACCTGCTGTGTTAAGTGCAACCAATACTGCAACCAATGTAAATTGTAATGGTGGTGCTACAGGTGCAATAACTGTTACTGTAGCCGGCGGCACTTCGCCTTATACCTATAACTGGGGGGGTGGAATTACTACTCAAAACCGCACCGGTTTAACAGCCGGCACTTATACGGTTACCGTAACCGATAATCAAAGTTGTACTGCTACAACTTCGGCTACTATCACCCAGCCTGCCGTATTAGCTGCTACCGAAACACATACCAATGTTTCCTGTAACGCAGGTTCCAATGGCTCTATTGATATAACTGTAACCGGTGGTACTACACCATACACCTACAACTGGGGCGGTGGTGTAACAACTGAAGACCGCAGTGGTTTAGCAGCCGGTACCTATACCATCACTGTTACCGATAACAAAGGTTGCACCGTTACACGTTCTGCTACATTAACACAACCAACTGCTTTAAGCATTACCAAAACTTCTACCAACATTACCTGTAATGCAGGAACCAATGGTGCAGTTGATATTACTGTTGCCGGAGGTAGTACAGCCTACAGCTATGCATGGAGCAACGGTGCCACAACCCAGGATATAACTGCTATTGCTGCGGGTACCTACGTGGTAACCGTTACCGATGCCAATGGTTGCACCGCAACTAATTCAACTACTATAACACAACCAACGGCTATTACTATAACACCTGCCATTACTAATGCCACCTGCGGCAATGCCGATGGTGCTATAACACTTAGCGTTAGCGGTGGTGTTGCAGGCTATACGTATAACTGGGGTGGCGGTATAACTACACAAAACCGCAGCGGTTTACTGGCAGGCACCTATGCCGTTACCGTTACCGATGCAAGCAGTTGCACGGCTTCAGCTTCTATCGCTGTTTCACAAACCGGTACAGGTATTACCTTGTCATCAATAGTTACCAACGTAACTTGTAATGGCGGCACCACCGGTGCAATCGATCTTACCGTTACCGGCGGTGTTGGTGTTGTTACTTTCAACTGGAACGATGCCGTAACTACTGAAGACCGCACCGGACTGGCTGCCGGAACTTACAGCGTAACAGTTTCCGATGGTGCAGGCTGTTCAGCTATTACATCTAAAACAATTACCCAGCCTACGGCTATCGCAATCACCTCAACCCAAACCAATATTTTATGTAATGGTGGTTCAACAGGTGCCATTAACATTAGTGTAAGTGGTGGCACGGGTGCTTATACGTATAACTGGGGTGGTGGTGTAACCACACAAAACCGTACAGGTTTAGCAGCAGGCACGTATACCGTTACGGTTACGGATGCCAACAGTTGTACCGCAACTAAGTCGGTAACCTTAACACAACCTGCCGCAGCATTAAACGGAACCGCCACGCCGGTTGCAGTGGGATGTTTCGGTGGCAATACAGGCAGCATTACTTTAACTGTAAGCGGTGGTACAACTGCCTACTCTTATTTATGGAGTAATGGCGGTGTAAGTCAGAACCTAAGTGGCCTGGCCGCCGGTTCATATACCGTAACAATAACCGATGCTAATGGTTGTACTACTACCAAATCAGCAAGTGTTACTCAACCTGCTGCTGCATTAGCATTAAGCTACTTAACAACAAATCTTTCTTGTAATGGTGTTTCAACCGGTGCTATCGACTTAACTGTTAGCGGCGGCACATCAGCCTATACCTATAACTGGGGTGGTGGCGTTACCACACAGGATAGAACAGGCTTAGCTGCCGGCACTTACTCGGTAACTGTTACCGATGCAAATTCCTGCACTGCTTCAGGTACACAAACAATAACCCAACCTGCTGCCATCAGCATTACCGGCGTTGTAACCAATGTATCTTGTAACGGCGGCAGCAATGCAACCATAGATGTTACTACAACCGGTGGCACAGGTGCTTACACTTATAACTGGGGTGGTGGTATAACTACCGAGGACCGCTCTGCGCTTGCAGCCGGCACATATACCGTAACTGCCACCGATGGCAATTCTTGCACAGCTACTGCTTCGTTTACAGTAACCCAACCTTCTGTTCTTACTTTAACTTTAAATAGCGGCACCAGTGTTTGTTTAAACCCAACAGGTACAGCCACCGCAGTAACCAATAACACCGGAACCGCACCGTATACGTATGTATGGAGCAATGGTGGTGCTAACCAGCAAAACCAAACCGGCTTGGCTCCGGGCCCAATCTCAGTTACCGTAACCGATAGCAAAGGTTGTTCTGCCTCAGGTGCAGTAACCGTTGGTTTAGCCGGTAACAACACCAATGCAAGTTTCAATAACACCGGTACCTATTGTGCACCGGGTGCTACTGTAACCTTCACGCATACCGGTTCATCTAATACTACCGGACACTTCTGGGATTTTGGCAACGGTTCAACTTCTACTAACAACAACCCTAACTATACCTATGCAACCGCCGGCACCTACAATGTAATCCACATTGTTTACCGCGGCTATTGTTCCGATACGGTAACTAATCCCGTAGTAGTTAATCCTAAACCGGTAGTTACAGCTACACCTGTAAATGTTACTTGTAACAGTGCGGCCAACGGTGCTATTAACGTAACAGTTAGCAGCGGTACACCGGCTTACACTTTTAACTGGGGTGGTGGTGTTACAACACAGAACCGCACAGCACTGGCTCCGGGTTCCTACACCGTAACCGTTAGCGATACTAAATCATGTAGCGTTACTGCGTCGGCAACTATCACACAGCCAACAGCATTATCGCTTAGTTATATTAACACCAATGTAAACTGCTTTGGCGGTAACAATGGTGCCATCGATTTAACTGTAACAGGTGGCACATCGGGTTATACCTACTTATGGAGTAACAGCGCTACCACCCAGGATATTTCTTCTTTAACAGGTGGCACTTACAATGTTACTGTTACCGATGCGAATGCCTGCACAGCTACTTCAGCTATCAGCATGTATCAGCCAAGTGCTATTAGTTTAGTAACTTCGGTTACCAATGCTGCTTGTAATGCACAGAGCAACGGAGCAATTAACTTAACCGCTACGGGCGGCACATCACCATTTACCTATAACTGGGGTGGTGGTGTTACTACACAAAACAGAACAGGCTTAGCTGCCGGTACTTACAATGTTACTGTTACCGATACCAAGGCCTGCACAGCAACAACAAGTGCTGTTGTAACCCAGCCTGCAACCTTAACTACATCCCTTACTGCAACCAACGTTACTTGTTATGGTGCTGCAACGGGCAGTATTGTAAACGTAACTTCAGGCGGCACTTCTCCATTCACCTTTGCCTGGAGCAATGGTAACATGTCGCAAAACCCGAACGGCTTAACAGCAGGCACTTATACCGTAACTGCTACCGACGATAACGGTTGCACGGCCACGGCATCTATTGCTGTTACCCAGCCGGCTTCGGCAGTAAGTGTAGTAGTAAACAGTGCCAATGCCTTAAACTGTTATGGCGATACAAACGGCGCTATTGATATTACGGCTGCCGGTGGTGTTCCCGCTTATACATACAACTGGAGCGATGGTGTTACTACACAGGACCGCACCAACGTTTTAGGCGGCACTTACTTTGTAACCGTTACCGATCAAAATTCTTGTTACGCAACAACAAGCGCAACCATTTCGCAGCCTGCTGCACCGGTTACTATCGATACACTTACCGTAAGCAATGTGCTTTGCTATGGTGCAGCAACCGGTTCAATTACTACAACGGTTAGCGGTGGCACTCCGGGTTATACCTATAACTGGGGTGGCGGTATTACTACACCAAACCGTACAAACGTAGTAGCCGGCACTTACAATGTAACCGTTACCGATACCAAAGGCTGCTCAGCCAGCGCATCAACTGCTGTAACACAACCTGCTGCAGCTTTAGCAGCTTCAGTTGCAAGCAGCACCAATGTTAGTTGCTTTGCCGGTAACAACGGTGCTATTAACGTAAATGTTAGTGGTGGTGTAACTCCTTATGCATTTGTTTGGAACGATGGTCCAACCACCCAAAACAGAACCAACCTTACCGCCGGCACTTACAGCATCGTAGTAACCGATTCTAACAGTTGCACGGCTACAACTTCGGTAGCTATTACCCAGCCTGCTGCTGCTTTAAGCGCGACTGTGGCAAGCACTACCAATGTTAGTTGCTTCGGCGGTAGCAACGGTGCAGTAACTATTACTGCTACCGGCGGTACTACTGCTTATACCTACTTATGGAGCAATGCTGCAACAACACAAAACATCAGTGGAGTTGCAAATGGAACGTATACTGTTACTGTAACCGATAGCAAGGGCTGCACAGCAAGCACTTCAGCTACTGTTACGCAACCGGCTGCTGCTTTAGCGGTAGCAGTAAGCAGCACTACCAACGTTAGCTGCTTTAGCGGTAACGATGGTGCTATCAATATAACTGCCACCGGCGGCACACCTGCTTACACGTATAACTGGGGCGGTGGTGTTACCACACAAAACCGTACCAACCTAACTGCAGGCACCTACAATGTAACGGTAACCGATAACAAGGCTTGTTCAGCTTCAACAACAGCTACTATTACCCAGCCTGCTGCAGCCTTAAATGTAGCCATAAGTGCAACGGGCAACGTTTCTTGTAATGGTGGCAACAACGGTACTATTACTACCACTGTTACCGGCGGAACAACCGCTTACAGCTACAACTGGGGTGGTGGTATTACTACAACAAACCGTACCGGTTTAGCTGCCGGCACCTATAACGTTACGGTAACCGATAGCAAATCATGTTCTGCTACAGCATCGGCTACAATTACTCAACCTGCCGCCTTAGCTTTAAGCACCACGCATACCGATGTTAACTGTTTTGCAGGTAACGATGGCACCATTACCTTAACTGTAACCGGCGGCACCACTGCCTACAGTTACAACTGGGGCGGCGGTGTTACTACACAAAACCGCAGCAACCTTACTGCAGGTAGCTACACCGTTACTGTAACCGATGCTAACAGTTGCACCGCTGCAACTACAGTAGCTATTGCACAACCTGCGCAATTAACTGCTTCTTCAAGCGCAGGTAATGTTAGCTGCAATGGAGGCACTAACGGTACTATTAACATCACAACTAACGGTGGTATTACACCTTATACCTACACCTGGAGTAATGGTATGAGCGGTGCAGCAGTAACCGGACTTTCATCCGGTGCTTACACGGTTACTGTTAAGGATCAACACAACTGTTCGGTAACCGTTGCTACTACTGTTAACCAACCTACAAGTTTGGTTTTGGTAACTGCAGTTACAAACGTAAGTTGTAATGCGGGTACTAACGGCGCAATAGACTTAACAGTAAGCGGTGGCACCACCGGCTATACCTACAACTGGGGTGGTGGTATTACTACACAAGATAGAACGAACCTTACTGCAGGCAGCTATACTGTTACTGTAACCGATGGCAATGCTTGTAATGCAACCATCAGTGCAACCATCACACAGCCTACTGCTATCAGTGCTTCAACAACTGTAGCTAATGTAAATTGCTTTGGCGGCAACAATGGTGCTGTTAACTTAACAGTAAGCGGCGGCACTACGCCTTACAGCTTTGCATGGAGCAATAGCGCTACTACACAAAACATCAGCAGCCTTGCGGCTAATACTTATACTGTAACTATTACCGATAACAATAGCTGCACGGCTACTGCCAGCGGTATTGTTACCCAACCTACACAATTAACTCTTACTGAAACCCACGTTAATGTTGGTTGCAATGCAGCCAACACCGGCAGCATCAACTTAACCGTAAGCGGCGGCACACCGGCCTATACCTACAACTGGAGCAACAGCACCACTACACAGGACTTATCTGCCATTGCAGCCGGCACCTACGCTGTAACCGTTACTGACTTTAAAGCCTGCACAGCAGCTTTAAGCGTTACTATAACGCAGCCTGCTGTATTAACGGCTTCGGTGGCAAGCACTACCAATGTGGCTTGCTATGGTGGCAGCAACGGTGCTATCACCACAACTGTTACTGGCGGCACTACTGCATATACCTACAACTGGGGTGGTGGTGTAACAACACCTAACCGCAACAACCTGGCAGCCGGCACTTATAACTTAACTGTAACCGATGCCAATAGCTGCTCTGCTACTACCTCTGCAACCATTACCCAGCCTGCTGCTGCGCTTGCTGCAGTAGTTGGTAATGTAACCAATGTTAGCTGTAACAGTGGTAACAATGGTGCTATTGATATTAATGTAAACGGAGGTACTACAGCTTACACTTATAGCTGGAATGGTGGTGCTACTACCCAGGATAGAACAGGTTTGGCTGCAGGTACTTATTCCTTAACCGTTACCGATGCTAATGCCTGCACGGCTTCTGTATCAGCAACCGTTACACAACCTGCTGCTATCAGTATTACCCATACTTCATCTAACGTATTATGTAATGGCGGCAACACAGGTACCGTTAACGTGGCTGTAACCGGTGGTACAGCGGCTTATAGCTACTTGTGGAGCAATGGCGCAACTACTCAAAATTTAGCTGCAGCAGCTTCAGGCAACTATAACTTAACCGTTACCGATGCCAATATGTGTACCGCTGCCTACAACGGTAATATTACTATTACCCAGCCGGCGGTACTTACGGCTACTACCAGCCCGTCAAACGTACTTTGCAATGGTGCACAAACCGGGGCAATTCAACTGGCACTTACAGGGGGTACAGCTCCGTTTGCCTTTACCTGGAACGATGGCGCAACAACGCAGCATCGCAGCACCTTAGCTGCCGGTAATTACCGCGTAACGGTAACTGATGCTAATACCTGTTCCGCTACCGCTTCTACCAGCATTACACAACCTGCCCAGTTGGTTACCTCTACTTCGGTTAGCAATGTTAGCTGTAATAGCGGCAGCAATGGCAGTATCGATTTAACGGTTACCGGTGGGGTTTCGGCTTACACCTTTAACTGGGGGGCAGGTATTACAACCGAAGATCGCAATACTTTAACTGCCGGCACTTATAACGTAACTGTAACAGATGCCAACAACTGTTCTGCAACTGCACAGGCAAGTGTAACACAACCAACTGCATTAACGGCTACTATAACTCCTTCGGCTGCGTTATGTAATGGTGCAGCAACAGGCAATATTAATCTTAGCGTTAGCGGCGGTGTTACAACTTATACCTATGGATGGAGCAACAGCGCTACTACACAAAACATTGCTAACGTAACTGCCGGTAGTTACTCGGTAACAATAACCGATGCAAACACTTGCACCCTGGTTAAAACAGCTACTGTAACCGAACCTGTTGCTTTAGCTTTAACTACAACCGTAACCGATGTAGCCTGTAACGGCGGCAACACAGGAGCTATTGCACTGGGTGTTACCGGAGGTACTACTGCTTACAGCTACAACTGGGGCGCCGGCGTAACTACACAAAATCGCACTAACCTGGTGGCAGGTAACTACGCAGTAACCGTAACCGATGCACATAGCTGCACTGCTACAATGGCTGCTACCGTAGCACAGCCTGCTGCATTAGCCCTCAGCGAAACACATACCAACGTTTCATGCAATGGTGGCAACAATGCTTCGGTTGATTTAACGGCAACCGGCGGCACTTCACCCTATACCTACACATGGAGCAACAGCGCAGCCACCGAAGATATCAGCAACTTAACCGCCGCTAACTATGTGGTAACCCTGCACGATAATCACAACTGTTCGGCTACTTTAACTGCGACCGTTACCCAACCTACTGCTTTAGCAGTAACCGGCACACAAACCAATGTGTTATGTAACAGCGCAGCAACCGGTGCAGTTAACTTAACCGTAAGCGGTGGCGTAACTTCTTACAGCTTTAACTGGAGCAACAGCGCCACAACTCAAAACATCAGTGCACTTACTGCCGGAACTTATACCGCTACTGTAACCGATGCTAATAATTGTTCAGCTACCATCACTAAAACTATTACGCAGCCTGCTGCGATCGCTATTACCGAAACGCACAGCGATGTGGTTTGTAATGGTTATGCAACCGGTTTAATAGATATTACCGTAACGGGCGGCACAGGCGCTTATGCTTACTTGTGGAGCAATGGCGATAACAGCCAGGATCCTACCGGTATTGTAGCCGGTGCTTACACGGTAACCGTTACCGATGCCAATGCCTGCACAGCTACTTCAGCCGTAACTATCGCGCAGCCTACACCATTCAGCATTAACGTAAGCAGCAACAACGTAAGCTGCAATGGCGGCACCGATGGTAACATCAACTTAACTGTTAGCGGTGCTACTCCGGGTTATACCTTTAACTGGAACAACGGCGCTACCACCGAAGATTTAACTGCTATCCCTGCAGGTAACTACTTCGTTCTGATTCACGATGCCAACAACTGTTTGGGTAATGCGAACCTAACCATTACCCAACCGCTTGGTTTAAGTGTTAGCCAAACACACACCAACGTAAGCTGCAACGGTGGAGCTAACGGTATTATTGATATCACCGTAAACGGCGGCACTTTCCCATTCATCTATGTGTGGAGCGATGGTGCAAATACACAAGACCGCAACGGCCTTAGCGCGGGCACTTACCAGCTTACTGTAAACGATGTAAATAGCTGCGCAGTAAGTACACCAATTGTTATTACTGAACCTGCTGCTATTGCTGTAACCCTTACACCAACCAATGTTACCTGTAATGGTTTAAACAATGGTGTGGTAAACACTACCGTAACCGGTGGTACACCCGCCTACACCTTTAACTGGAGCGATGGCAGTAATCAGCAAAATGCAAACGGTATAGTTGCAGGTAACTATACGGTAACTGTTACCGATACCAAGAGCTGTGTGGCAACCGCTACCACAACCGTTACTGAACCTGCTGCATTAACTGTTACCGGTGTTAAAACCGATGTAGCTTGTTTTGGCGGCAACAATGGTGCGGTAGATGTAACTGCAACCGGTGGCACTACACCATATACTTATTCATGGAACATTGGCGGCAGCAATCAGGATATCAGCGGCGTAATTGCCGGCACGTATTCTGTAAACGTTACCGATGCGAAAAACTGCAGTACCGGTGCTACGTTCACTATCAGTCAACCTGCTGCATTACAGGTTTCATTAATAGCTTTAAATGCTTCTTGTAATGGCGGCACCAATGGCAGTATCGATCTTACTGCAAACGGTGGCACTGCGCCAATGAGCTACCTGTGGAGCAACAGCGCTACAACCGAAGATGTGAACGGCTTAGGTGCAGGCAACTACACTGTAGCGGTAACGGATGCACATGGTTGTGTAACGAATGGTAACGCTACCATTACCGCACCTGCAGCAATAGCCATTGCCGAAACGCATACTATGCCTAACTGTAACGGTGGCAATAACGGTACTATTACAATTACTGTTACCGGCGGTACACCAACTTACACTTATAACTGGAGCAACGGTGGCGCTACGCAAAACAGCAGCAACCTGGTTGCCGGCTCATATGCAGTAACTGTAACCGATACCAAAGGTTGTTCAGCAGTAGCATCGGCCATAACAGTGGCTGAACCTGCAGTAGTTGGTGTTGGTTTAACTGTTACCGATGTGGCTTGTCAGGGTGCTGCTAACGGCCAGGTAAATGTTACTGTAAATGGTGGCACACCTGCTTACACCTTCCATTGGAGCAACGCAGCCACTACACAAAACCTGATGAACGTAATTGCAGGCACGTATAGCTTAACTGTTACCGATAGCAAAGGTTGTAACCAAACTGCCAGCGCCTTCATCAATACATTACCGCAGTTAAGTGTAAACGCCAGTGTTGATCAACTGGTGTGTGCTCAGGACCGTGGTAATATCGACCTCACCGTTAACAGCGGCACAGCACCATACACCTTTAGCTGGAACACCGGCGCTACTACCGAGGACTTAACCAACATTCAACCCGGCAACTACAGCGTAATAGTTAAGGATGCCAACGGTTGTCCGTTCGATACAACCTTCGTAGTGGTTAACCAAAACCTGTTTAATGTAACTGCCTCAGGCGGTGGCACTGTAACTCTTGGTCAAACTGCCGAAATTCATGCTTCTTCTACCGGTTCTTCCGAAACCGTTTACAACTGGAATCCAACCTTTGGTGTTCCTTGCCCTACCTGCCCGGATAACACCGTGCAACCCGGCCACTACACCTTATATACTGTAATTGCTACAGATACAAATGGTTGCGTTGCCCAGGATACCGTTTCGGTAGATGTAATTGCCGACCACACCATTTTCCCTCCAAACGGCTTTACCCCGAATGGCGATGGCAATAACGACTACTTCCAACTATTTGGTAATCTGGAGAGTATCCGTTACATCAACATCATGATCTTTGACCGTTGGGGCGAAAAAGTGTTCGAAGCAAACGAACCTTACTTTAAATGGGACGGAACTTACAAAGGAGAGAAACTTGAGCCGGCCGTTTACGTATACGTCATGAAAATCGTCCACATTGACGGTTTCAACCAAAAAACATTCAAGGGCAGCATCACCCTGCTGCGCTAAACATATAGAGTAAGCTTTCCTCATGTCCAACAAAAATCCCGTTCACGAAAGTGACGGGATTTTTTCTTTCCGGCCTCGGCCGGAGCTATGTCGGTAAGGGTTATTTCATTTTATCCAGTTCCGCATTTACAAAATCAACCAGGGTAGCTACATACTCCTTGCTGAAATCAAAACGGGCACCTGCTGTTTCGTAGAATACAGGGATAGGCTTGGTGTAACCAAGGCTCAACGCCTTCTTATAATCTTCCACTGTTTTAGTGGGGTTCTGCTTAAAGTTCTTCCACAAAGCAATGGCACCCAACTGGGCAAAGGCATACTCTATATAGTAGAAAGGCACTACAAAGAAATGCAGGATGCGGTGGTAACCGGTTTCAAATGCAGCCTGGTCATCGCTCCAGTCTACATTGCTTGGGTTAAAGCGCAGGTTCAGCTCTGCCCATTTCTTACGGCGTTCTTCAACCGTATGGTTAGGGTTAGCATACATCCAGTGCTGGAAACTATCGCCCAAACAGGTTTTGGTTAATACGCTTAAGGTGTATTGTAAGTGGTTAGCACGGGCACGTTTTAAATCATCGGGGTTGGTGTAGAACAAATCCCAATGTTCCATGCTCATCAACTCCATACCCATCGATGCCACTTCCGCAATCTCCGAACCTACTTCTTTAAACATGTTCAGTTCCAGCGGATGTGCCAGGAAAGTATGAATAGCATGGCCACCTTCGTGCACCATGGTAATTAAGTCGTGCTCGGTATTGGCCGAGTTCATAAAGATGAACGGCACGCCAATTTCAGGCATGGTCATGTTATAACCACCGGGGCCTTTGTGCATGCGGCTTTCCAGGTCCAGGTAGTTCATCTTCTTCATGATGGCAATACGCTCGCCAAAGTAAGGGTCTAACCGGTTAAAGGCAGTTATGGTTTTTTCAATCAGCTCTTCGGTATTTTTTACCGGTTGTAAAGCAGGCTTACCCGAAGTGTCCACATCCAAATCCCATGGCTTTAAAACATCCAGGCCCAGTTCAATGCGGCGCTGTTCGGCCAGCTTGGTTTTCAGCGGCACAATCAACTGCTCAACCGATTCGTGGAAACGGATGCAGTCTTCCGCATTGTAATCAAAGCGGCCCAGCCCATCAAAGCGGAATTCGGTAAAGTTCTTGTAGCCTGCATTCAGGGCCATTTTGTGGCGTAACTGAATCAGGTCGCTCATCAGCTTATCCAGCACTTCTGCATCCTGCAGGCGGCGTTCGTTTGTTTTACGGAAAACTTCCTCGCGCTGCGCACGGTCCGTGCTGCGCATGTATACCGATGCCTGCGCCAGGGTTAACTCCGATCCATTGTAGGTAATGCTTTGTGCGCCGGCAATTTCGTCGTAGCGGCTTTGCATCATCTGCATCTCGCTCATCAACGGAATGTTCTCCTGGCGGAACATCTCAATACCCTTTTTCAGTTTACGCAGGGTAGGGAAGAATACTTCCTGATCCAGCTCGGCTGTAAAAGGGCAATTCACAAACTTTAGCTGCAACTGGTGGTCCAGCGGCATTAGTTGCGGAAAAATGTTTTGGTATTCGTTAGCCAGGTCCGCTTTTGCTTTCTCATCGCTGGTATCAACGGTGGTGCGCACATAAATCCAGCGGCTGTTCTCCGTTAACACGGTATCCAGCTCGCTCCAGTCGCGCAGCCATTGTTGCAATGCTTCCAGCGAATTCAGTTCGCGTTCGGCTAAGTTGGTGTAGTAAGGAGCTATGGAACTCCACTCGCCCGGGTTAAAATCCTCGGCTACAAAAGTGCGTTGCTTTTTAACCGGAATATTCGCCTCGTTAATCTCCATTTGAATATATGTTTGTTTTTAAGTCGTAATCAAACATAGGCGGTGGGTAAGTCCGCTGCTGCTTTATTGTGCCTTACGCGGGGTAGTAACTTTTTTAGCTGCAGGCGCCGGCTTGGTGCTCTTCTTGCTCGTTGCTGCCGTGTCTTTCTTCACTTTAGGCTTGCTTTCCTTCTTAGGCTTGTCTTCTTTGACAGCCTTTGTAGTTTTCTCAGCAGCTTCTTCTTTCTCTTCTACAGCTTCTTCCGCTTTCTTTTCAGCAGTTAGCTCCTCAATAAGGTTCTTATCGTTTAGCAGGTTGTACCAACGCAACAGTTTTTTCATGTCGCTTACGTACACCTTCTCTTTATCGTAGTTTGGCAGTACTTGCTCTAACCAGCTCTTGGTTTTGGCATCGTCCTTACCATCGGGCACAGCGCCGTTTTTCTTAATGGCAGCCAATACCTCTTTCAGCGAAACTGGCTCATCGGTAGTATACATCGTCACGTTATCAAGCGTGGTAAACATGTGTGTTCTTCCGCTTACAAACTGGGTCTTATTGTCAGCTAAATTCGTCACTATCAATCCGTCGTTACGGCGGGCTGAAATCTTAAAAAGCCCTGGCATTCCTGTAATCGCTACAATTTCCGATAATTCCATAATTAAATTTTAGGTCGGCAAAGATAGGAAAAGGGGCCAAAGTTTCGCCTCACAATATCGCTATTTTAACCCCTGTTTAACGCAGGCAATAATCTAAAACATTAAAAATCAATGCCTATCTTCGGGTTTATGCAATTGGATGAACTTCGCGAATTCTGCCTCAGCCTGCCAGGGGTAACCGAGGATGTAAAGTGGGGCAGCGACCTCTGCTTCTGTATCGGCGGTAAAATGTTCTGCGTTACGGGCTTTTCGCCTGAGGCCGGCGTATCGCTAAAGGTAAAGGATGAAGAGTTTGAAGAGCTTTCATCCTCCACCGATATTATCCCTGCCCCCTACCTGGCGCGGCACAAGTGGATCTACATTAAAAGTAAAAGTCGATTTACTACTAAACAATGGCAGCATTACCTGCGCCAGTCGTATGAATTAATAAGTGCAAAACTGCCGGCCAAGGTAAAGGCCGGTCTTTCGGCACCCGCCAAACCGGCAAAAAAGAAAAAATCCTAAATCCCGGTACCGGAACCCTTTGTTTGCCGTAGGTGCTTGCTTTTGGTAAACCGATTAGCGAACTTCGCCGATTCCCTAATTGGAGCCGCACATGGATTTTTCATTAACAACCAGATTTCAGCCCTCGGGCGATCAACCTGAAGCCATCCGCCAGTTGGTGGAAGGCATCAACAACGGTGAGCGCCACCAGGTATTACTCGGCGTTACAGGTTCAGGTAAAACCTTTACCATCGCTAATGTTATCCAGCAAACGCAGCGCCCTACGCTTATACTTACGCACAACAAAACCCTGGTTAGCCAGTTGTATGGCGAGTTCAAACAATTCTTCCCCGAAAATGCCGTGGAGTATTTTGTTAGCTACTACGATTACTACCAACCCGAAGCCTACATCGCTTCTTCCGATACGTATATAGAGAAGGACCTTTCCATCAACGAAGAGATCGACAAACTGCGCCTTAGCACTACCGCCTCATTACTCTCCGGCCGCCGCGATATAATAGTAGTTGCCAGCGTTAGCTGTATTTATGGTATGGGCAATCCGGTTGACTACGAGAACGGCATCATCCGCATACACACCGGTATGGAAGTGGCCCGCAACCGCTTTTTGCATATGCTGGTTGAT
This sequence comes from Chitinophagales bacterium, assembly GCA_046329495.1. Lineage (GTDB taxonomy): Bacteria > Bacteroidota > Bacteroidia > Chitinophagales > LD1 > Bog-950. The sequence continues at coordinate 22,637 of JAXLUO010000011.1, forward strand.
AGCCTTTACAGCCGCAGCGATGTAGACCTGCACCGCGGCACTTTCCGCGTTAAAGGTGATGTGGTGGAAGTAGCCCTGCCGTATGTAGACTACGCCTACCGCATCACTTTCTTTGGCGATGAAATTGAGGAGATAGAAAGCTTTGAACCATCTACCGGCCGCACACTCGGTAACCTAAAGAACGTAGCGGTTTTCCCGGCTAACTTGTATGTAACGTCTAAGGATTTAATGCAACAGGTGCTGGATGAAATTCGTTTGGAACTGGATGAGCAGGTGAATTATTTTAAATCTATCGGCAAGCATATCGAAGCAGCCCGTTTAAAAGAGCGCGTAGAATTTGATATGGAGATGATGCGCGAACTGGGTTACTGCAGCGGCATCGAAAACTACAGCCGCTTTTTAGACCGTCGTGCTAAAGGCACCCGTCCATATTGCCTGCTCGATTATTTTCCCGATGACTTCTTATTGGTAATTGACGAAAGCCACGCTACGGTATCGCAGGTAGGAGGGATGTATGGTGGTGACCGCGCCCGTAAAATGAACCTGGTGGAATACGGTTTCCGTTTGCCAAGTGCGCTGGATAACCGCCCGCTCAACTTCCACGAGTTTCAGGCCAAAATGCACCAGGTGGTCTACGTAAGTGCTACCCCCGGCGATTTTGAATTAGAGCAAACGGCAGGTTTGTTTGTGGAGCAAGTGGTACGCCCCACCGGCTTATTGGATCCGCCTATCGAAGTACGCCCGAGCCTGAACCAGATGGACGATCTTTTGGAAGAAATAGACGAGCGTGTGAAGAAGCAAGAACGTGTGCTGGTTACCACTTTAACCAAACGCATGGCCGAGGAACTGGATAAATACCTCAGCCGTTTGGGTGTGCGTTGCCGCTATATACACAGCGAGGTAGAAACCCTGGAACGAATTGAAATTATCCGCGACCTGCGCCTGGGCAAGTTTGATGTGCTGATAGGTGTGAACCTGTTGCGAGAAGGTCTGGACTTACCCGAAGTATCGCTGGTAGCCATTCTGGATGCTGATAAAGAAGGTTTCCTCCGCAACCGCCGTAGCCTGATTCAGGTTAGCGGTCGCGCGGCCCGTAACAGCCGGGGTAAGGTATTAATGTATGCCGACCACATTACCGATAGCATGCAGCAAACCATCGACGAAACCAACCGCCGCCGCGAGAAGCAGATGAAATACAACGAGGAGCATGGCATTACACCAACCACGGTATTTAAGAGCACCGAAGAGATTATGAAGCAAACCAGCGTGCTGGATATCCGCCGCGCTTCGCCGGATGCTTATATAGAAATGGAGCAGGAGGTAAGCCTGGTAGCCGAACCTGTAATGCAGCACATGAACGAGGACCAACTGAAGCGTGCTATTGAGGATACCAAGAAGAAAATGTACGAAGCCAGCAAGGCTACCGACTTTTTGGAAGCCGCCCGCCTGCGCGATGAAATGCTGGCTATGACCAAAATGATGAAGGACAAATTTGGTAAGTAGGGCAGGTGTATTTGCCGGCCAACCTAAAATAAGAAAGCCGCTCCTGTGGGAGCGGCTTTGCTTTTATTAAAGGGAATACTATCCGTTTGAAGCTTCAGAAGTTTCAGCAGGCTTAGCAGCTTTTTTAGCTACTTTTTTCTTAGCCTTTTTTTTAGCTACCGGCTTAGCGGCTGGCTTTGCAGCAACTTTTTTACCTACGGCAACCTGACCTTCCAGCTTGTTGATACGCTTCTGCAGTTTGTCGATTTCGGTGTTGGTGAACTTCACAAATTTGTGAACGGCTTCGTTGTACTTAGCTTCGATTTCAGGGCGACGGGCCTCTACTTTCTTAATAGCGTCAGCTACGATGCGCTTACCGTCAGCTTCGCTAACTTTTCCTTTTTTAACCAGTTCGTTAACCGATTTCTGAACTACGTCGGCAGTGTGAGCTGCTAAACCAACGCCGCTGTAGAAATACTTCTTCAGTGTTTCCTGCATGTTGTTTGTTGTTGCCATGGTGTTTTAATTTTTAAAGTTGAATAATTTGTTTGATTCATGCTTTGTCACATTTGGTGCCAACTCCTGCAGCACCCGGTGCCAAACTTTCTTAGCAAAAGCAAAATTACACAACAAAAATAAGCTGAAACCTATATACAGCAAGGGTTTCGCTGATATTCATCATGTTTTTGTTTTACGTTTTCATTAAATTTTCTGCCATGCCATAAGGGCAATTGTGGCAGAACGTTTTGGCAGTAAGCGGAAATAATTGCCTGTTTTGCATCGGCTGAAACCCTTTACCAAACAGCGTTTGGTAAAATTACCCAGTCAAAAACCTGCTATCCCTATAAGCTATTCTACGGTCTCCAATGCATTTTACTTTGTATCTTTCTACCCTAAACAACCCGCTATGCACAAAGTGTTTGGTTACCTGTTTTTAGCCGATGCGCTGGTAGAACTCTACTCCGAAGTTACCGCCAACCCTGCTATAGGTTATGTTACCAAGCCTTTGTTGATGGTGCTGCTCATTCTGTATTATGCCACCGGTTTGCTAACCCCGCCCCACAAATCGCACAAACTAATGATAGCCGCCTTTGTATTTAGCTGGATAGGCGATGTTTCGCTGATGCTGGTAAATTTTGAGCCCACCCTGTTTCTGGTGGGCCTGGTAGCTTTCCTTATTACCCATGTGCTGTATATAATAGCCTTTACGCATGTAAGCCATCACCAACCTGCCGTTTTGCCAAAACGTTTTTGGCTGCTTACACCTTTGGCATTATACCTTATTGTGTTGCTGTATATCCTCATCCCCGGCATGCAGCACAACCCCGATGTGCGCATACAAGGCCTGCTGATTCCGGTATTGGTTTACACCTCCGTTATCAGCACCATGGTAATTTTTGCAGTTAACCGCTACCGCAGGGTTAACGATGCCAGCTTTGCCCTGGTGCTGGGCGGGGCCCTGTTATTCATGTTCTCCGATTCGCTGATAGCCGTTAACCGATTTGTTAGCCCCGTATCAGGTGCGGGCTTCTTTATTATGTTGCTCTACATCTCCGGTCAATACCTTATTGCGCGTGGCAGTCTGCAGCAATACGTCCATAAGTCTTAACAAAGGCCTTCTACATTTTTATCCTTTTTTCACGGTACAACCTTTTATTATTGCAGGCTGCGCCAGTGCGATTAATGACAAATTGACCATGTAATTATGTATAAGAGCAAAGACAAAACCTTCGATACCCTACACCAGTACTTCGATTATATCGCCGAAACACTCGGCTTTCCACGCGTGCACGAATACTTTAAAAGCGATACCGTTATTTCCGACGGACTTAAACTGCACGTGGATGTATTCGATTACGATAAGGAAGCCCCAACCATCGTATTTATTCCCGGTACAGCCATCTATGGCTTATGCTACGGCGAAATACTCTACAAACTGGCGCAGACCGGTTACAATATCGTTAGCCTCGACCCCCGCGGCCACGGCCAAAGCGAAGGCCCCCGTGGCGATTATACCATTGAGGAAATAATGACCGATGCCCAGAATGTTATCACCTATGCTATCGAACGCTTCAATACTAAAGTAAGCCTGATGGGCAGCAGCCAGGGTGGCATTGTAGCTTTTTACTTAGCTGCAAAAGATGAACGCCTTAACAGCGTTATCTGCCAAAACTTCGCCGACCTTACCAGCGAGGATACCCTGCAACTGGCCCGCCATCCGCGTTTGTTCAAGTATATTAAAGGTATGATGGTTAAATACGGCCATCATCTGCCAAACCTGCAAATACCGGTTAGCTCCTATATTGATATGGAAAAAATACCGGTTAACTATTTCGGCAATGCCAAGGCGTTTATGGATTCCGATCCGCTTTGTCTTAAAACCATTTCTTTGCGGGCGCTGCAATCCTTAGCGCATACCGAAATGCCGAAACCGGTGGAGCAGATCACCGTTCCGGTAATGGTATTACAAGGTACCGCCGATAGCATATTTCCGGTTAGCTACACCCAAAAAATATACGACCGCATTACCACGCTCAAGAAGTTTTCGCTCTTCCCCGATAAATCGCATGCTATCCTGCACGAGGACACCGATGAGGTGCTTCCTGCCATCACCGATTGGCTGAAACAGATTTACCACATGAGCTACCAACACCAGTTAGGCGCTTAGCTTTAAACATAAAACACGACTAACACTAAGCCGCAAAGAAGATAAGGCGGGCTGAATCCTTTCACCTTGGTTTGTCTCGCGCCAGCGTGGCAACGATTCTTCTCCTCAATGCTCCCTTCGCCAACAACCTTCTTTGCGAAACTTAGCGACCTCGCGTCTGCATGTAAGTTCACTGTCATCAACTTATTGTCTTAGTGCCTTAGTGGCAATTGTTTTTTCTTTTAGGTGAAAATCCTTTCCTAAGCCAATGAAAATGAAACCGTAACCCTGTATTCAGCGTAAACAAGCATCGCTCCGGTATTTACCGGTAGTGTGTGCAGAAAAGAACAGTGCAGGTTGCGTTGGGTAAAGAATTCTTTACATAAATGCAACGCAATTAATTAGTTATTAGTCCTTTAGTATTTAGTATATTTCGTTCATGAAAGCACTGTTACTCGTCTTTTTTGTGTTTTGTGGGTATGTGGCATCGGCTCAACTTTCTGTGGCCTCGCTCGATTCCACCCGTTCGCGTTGTTATAACGATGGCTCTATAACCATCCAGGCAGCCGGCGGTACAGGGCCCTATCAATATAAAATCATCAGTGGTCCAACCCTACCGGGTGTTAATTATCCGCTCTTCCCTGATAACGGCGGCTCCTTCCTTAGTTTACACAGCGGCACTTATGTAGTTCAGATAACCGATAACAACGGCAACACACTCAATGTAACAGTAAGCGTACCGGGCAATTATCAGTTCCCTACGCAAACGGCTACGGTAGTGGGCGATAGCATTATATGTAATGCCAGTTTGGGTAAGCCGCCTTATCAATATACCATCTCCAGCGTAGGCACCAACGGACCATTCGCGCCTTATCAAACCTCCAATATTTTCGATAGTCTTTGCAACGGCACCTATTACCTGCGGGTAAAGGATAGTTGCGGCAACTTCTTTACCACACCGGGGGTGGTTATTAATCGTACCCCGCTGATATTGGCGGGTAGCAGTTGTTTTAATACCGCCGGTAATGATGTGGTACAGGTGTTTGTGCAAACCAACACAGGCTTTGCTCCCTTTACGTATCATTTCAGTAGCGGTGCTACTCAGCAAACCAATACCACGGGCACCTTCACCTTACCGGCCAACAGTACTTGTTTCGATACCATTCGTGTAACCGATATCTGCAATGGCAACCAAAGCCTGGTGGTGGATTGTCACCCTTTGTTTAAAACAGGCTGGTGCAGCAACTTTAGCGATAGCAGTGCAAACCTCACATTCACCGGCGGCAAACCGCCGTATACGGTAACACTTTCGCATTATGTAAATGGCCAATGGCAAACTATCATGACGCAGGATTCAGGCCATTTCCTGCATATACCTTATGCCGGCCTCGGCGATTCTATTGCTGTAGAAGTGGTAGACGCCTGCGGTCGCAAAATCAGCAAGCAAATTGACACGTACTTAAAAGTAAACCTCATCACTAATTGTCCTTTCGATGGCGAGGTGCGCTTAGATAGCTATTCGGGTGCCACCTTGCCTATTACCGTGCAATGTCTAAGTTGCGTGCCTCCGCGTACCGCTACCTATTCAGGCGCTAACAGCAATCCCATTTTCACGGGAATGGATACCGGTTGGTATCACATGCTATATACCGATGCCTGCGGCGAACACCGCGATACCATGGTACATTTCCCTACACCGTTGCCTATACAAGCTGTTATGCAGCCGCTATCGTGCAACGATGTAAAAGTGGTGGCTGTAAGCAGCGATGGCGATACCCTTACAGGTGCTTACTTTGTGCTTTCGCGCTATAACTCCACTACACAATCGTACGATAGTATTGCTTGGAATACCACCGGCATTTTCTCCGATTTGCCAAACGGACAATACGAGGTGCGGGCAGTGTATACCGAGTGTAAGGATGGCAAGGTAAACTTTGGTATACCTATTATGCCCGCCGGCTGTATGCTGCCGTTTATGGATGATAACTGTAATGTTAAGTTAAAGGTACGCATGTATCCTAATAATGGCAGCGACCTTGCCGAAAAGTTTACCTTACAGGCGCAAAACGGAACGCAATACGCCGAAATGCCTCCCGGCCCCGGTAACGGTGCTAACTTCTTTGTTCCCGCAGGCACTTACACGCTCATCTCCGATAGCGGATGTTCGGTTCCCCGTTCCTACAGTTATTCGTTTAGTATGACCGAGGTCGACAGCACCAACTGCAGTAACCTCGCCTCTATACGCGTAACACCAAATACGCAGGCAACCGGTTTATGTGGTACATACAAGCAGGTTTATTCTTTTACTAATTCTTTCGTAACCATTCGCGATACGGTTGCTTACGGCAGTTCGGTTTACCATACTAACCTGCAGCCCGATACCTATGTAGTGCGCACTTATCTCGAGAAGCTTGTCTTTAACCCAACCACTAATAACTACGATACCACCGGCGATTTTTCTTGTGCATTGGATAGCATGGTGATTATTATTAAAGAACACACACAACCTGTTCTCAGCACGCAAAACGTAACGGTGTGCGGTGCTTCCGGCATCAGTGATATTCCGTTTACCATCAGCGGCGGTTTAGCTCCCTATTATGTAAATATTGTAGGCTTCTCTAACATAACCGTTACGCAACCATTCGGTTCGCTGCCCAACATGCCCGTGGGTAGTAATTATACCATGATTGTAAGCGATGTATGCGGCATCAGCACCAGTAAAAGCGTCAGCGTTATTGATAGTTGTATCGATTGTATCATCGTACAAGCCGATTTTACTACTACCGATACCTTAACGTGTGTGGGCAACACTATTCACTTTGCCAATAGCTACACCAATGGTATTACGTACTTCTGGACGGATAATGGGGTGCTGTTTGGCACCACCGCTAACGATAGCTTGCTTGTTACAAGCGGAGGTTTGCATAAAATTACCTGCACCGTGCGCTACTTTAATTGTGTAGATAGTTTCAGCTATACCTTTAATGCCGGTGGTTCCGGTGCCTTTAACCTGGGCCCCGATCTTTTCTATTGCGATAATTTTACGAAGGTGTTAAGCACCGCGCCGCTGGCCGTTAACTGGAGCACCGGTGTAACCGATACCGCCATTACCGTAACAACACCGGGCTTATACTGGGCCAGTTCTACAGGTAGTTGCGGCTTTTATAGCGATACCGTGCGTATCGACCGTAACTTTACACCACTTGTTAACCTGGGTGCCGATACCGGACTTTGCGCCGGCGATACCATTGTTTTACGCGCCACTTCGCCTACCGCCGTTTCGTATACATGGAGCACCGGAGCTACTACCGATACCATTGTGGTTAGCACTACCGGCACCTATGCGGTTTCAGCAACCAACGGAGGCTGTGTAGGCAGCGATAGCATTCAAATACAAATACTGACATTTGGCGGAGACCTTTTACAAGGCGATACCACGCTTTGCGATGGCGATAATTTTGTGCTGATCCCCGCCTACGGTAATAACCCGGTTTGGCAGGATGGCTCGCAGCAGGCACAATATACGGTTAGCACCGGCGGCACTTTCAGCGTAACCGTTACAACCCCTTGTGGAGTATATGCTGACTCGCTGGTGGTTACCCTGGATGACTGTTATTGCCGCATGGTTGTGCCTAACGTGTTTACACCTAATGCCGACGGCCATAACGACCGCTTTTTGCCGGTTTATCAATGTCCGCCCATACAAAGTTATACCATGCGTATTTACAACCGCTGGGGCGAGAAGGTATTTGAAACAGGCGATTATTCGGCAGGTTGGGATGGCAACTTTAAAGGAGCCCCGCAACCGGGTGGTACTTTCGTGTATTATATCGGTTATTCCGACCCCTATACCGGCAATAAACACGGTATGCAGGGCTCGGTAACCCTGTTGCGCTAAACATTTCTGCCAATAATGCCGAAACCTGGCTACGGGCACAATATTTGCCCTGCTGCTACGTCTTTTCAGGCGATAAGGCAGGGCTAAGTTAAATCAGGCCAAATAGCAAACCTTCACGGCACTAAACACGTTATACAACTTTGTTCGCGTCTGTTTGCAGGAAAAGTTTATTTTCGCCCTTCGCCAAAGGCAGACTTTCGGCACTTTTTACATAAATCAGGAGGCTAAATGAGGCAGCTAAAGATCTCAAAATCAATTACTAACCGCGAAAGCCAGTCCATTGAAAAATACTTGCAGGAGATAGGTAAAGAAGACCTGTTGACCCCTGAAGAGGAAGTGGAATTGGCCCGTCGTATTCGCCAGGGCGACCAAACCGCACTGGAAAAGTTGACCCGCGCCAACCTGCGTTTCGTGGTTTCCGTGGCTAAGCAATACCAAAATAACTCACTTTCGTTGAATGACCTTATTAATGAAGGCAACCTGGGTCTGGTGAAAGCCGCTCAGAAGTTCGACGAAACACGTGGTTTTAAATTCATTTCATACGCCGTATGGTGGATCCGTCAAAGCATTATTCAGGCTTTGGCTGAACACAGCCGTATGGTACGCCTGCCTTTGAACAAAGTAGGCTCGTTGACCAAAATCAACAAAGTTTTCAGCGAACTGGAACAAAAATATCAGCGCGAACCTACCCCTGAGGAGGTGGCACTGGTAATGGGTATTACCGTAGAAGAAGTGGAAGCTACACTCGGTATCTCTGCCCGCCACGTTAGTATGGATGCGCCTTTCACCGATGGTGAATCGAACTCCCTGATCGACGTGCTCCAGAACGAGAACGCCGAAATGGCTGATAAAAAGCTGGACTACTTCGATTCGTTGAAAGAAGAAACGGAAAGAACCCTTTCCAGCCTTACCGACCGCGAACGCGAAGTAATTAAGCTGTTCTTCGGTATTGGTGTGGAGCACCCGATGACTTTGGAAGACATCGGCGAACAACTGGGCATCACACGCGAACGTATCCGTCAGATCAAAGACAAAGCGATCACCAAACTGCGCTCACAATCCCGCAGCAAATCGCTGAAAGCATACTTAGGCCAGTAGTCGTTACTACTCGCTCTACCAAAAGGGAACCTCAAAAAGGTCCCCTTTTTTTATACATATGCCGGTAAGGTGCTTTTATCGCATGCTCTAATTCTTCCGGTTATTTTGGGACCAAGCCCCGTGTGACGAGCGCTAATCAACTGTCCCCCTTTTTTAGGGGGACGAGAAAAAGCAAGTACTGCATGGCTTTAGAATAGCCTTGCTTTTTCGGAGGGGGTGGCGCACATGCCCACAATGCTCTGGTGCAGACGAACCCAAAGGCTTGTCATGCTGAGCGAAGCACAGCGATGTGTAGCTTGTCTCGCCGCAGGCGGCAATCCCTTGCCTACCAAGCACCAATGAAGACACACCCTGTATTTTAATTCGAATCCAGGGAACAAAGCGCCACCGTCTGTGTCCCCACAGACGGTTTTGATTACCTAAATAACAAAGCTTAATTCTCGTTCTCCCATTGTCTTTCGCAGGACAACCCGGAGGTTAAACGGCACCAAGTCTCCCAGCTTGTGCTTGGTTTATAAGAATGAATCCCTCAATCAAACCGATTCCGAAGGGATCACATATTTATAGACAGCAGCTACACCACCAATACCCGACCCTGAAAGGGTCGCACGTGCACCAACAGACGCACGGGGCTCTACTCCTCGTTTTTCATGCCTACCTCAGCCTATTTTGTTAAATAAAAGCAATTATATTTGAAACTATTTATTCTTTATACTATCTTTACACCAGCCTAAGTTCTTTGACAACCTGGATAACACTAAACCACCGGTAATACAACTGCTTAACCAAGTAGATGGGAGCAGGCCGGGATAACTATGTCTTCTCGTCCCTTGCACTGTCATCCTGAACATAGCGATAGCGTCGTGAAGCCTGTCCGCCATAGGCGGGGATATCCTGCGCAAACAGTGCGTACGAGGGATGGGCAGAATAAAAAGTGTAAAGGAGTGTAAAGTTTCAGAACGGCTCGGCAGTCCTGTCTGATTTCTGATCTCTGTTTTCTGCTCTCTAATTTCAAAAAGTGTAAAGAAGTGTAAAGTTCGAAGTGTATTTATCCTGAAAATCCTATACATCCTGCCCATCCTGGTTCAAAAAGTGTAAAGGAGTGTAAAGTTCCATTAGCCATGGGGCCTTGTCCAGTCATCGGATGACTTTTTGGGTCAAGGTGGTACCTTATACTCTGACAAACCAGCCTAAGGAAGAAGTCATCCGATTACTTAAGGCGCCTTTGTATGAAAGGTTCGATTTTGGGCCGTTTTAACAAAAAAATTCATCATATGAATTTTTCTCTAACTTGTGCACAAGCAAAAACTTGCACAAGCATGCACAAGCAGTGTTGATAACTCTGACATCAGTTAAACGGTAACCTTGGATTTCAAGCCTACTTATCTAATTTCTGATCTCTGTTTTCTGCTCTCTAATTTCAAAAAGTGTAAAGGAGTGTAAAGTTCGAAGTGTATTTATCCTGAAAATCCTATACATCCTGCCCATCCTGGTTCAAAAAGTGTAAAGGAGTGTAAAGTTTCAGGACGGCACGGGCAGTCCTGTCTGATTTCTGATCTCTGTTTTCTGCTCTCTAATTTCAAAAAGTGTAAAAAAGTGTAAAGTTCGAAGCGTATTTATCCTGAAAATCCTCTGCATCCTGCCCATCCTGGTTCAAAAAGTGTAAAGGAGTGTAAAGTGAGCAGGTAGTCGCGTTACCTGATTAATGGGAATAATAGGAATGCGTCATCCTGAACTTGTTTCAGGATCTGGCTGTTTGGCTATTTTATTCGTAAAAGGACTGCTACAGCTTCAGCGCTCTGCAAAAGCGAAATGGAAACTCACTACAAATTATCTTGTTTAACTGCACGGTTGTTCAACTATAAACCCTAAATTTTAAACTAACCGAAAACTGTAGACCGTAAACGGGAAACTAACTAACTGTTTCCACCTCCATACTCAACAAGGCATCCGCCCGCACAAGAGCCAGGCGCTGCTGCACCCATCTATCAATAGGTTGCGAAAGGTCGAGCTCAATCCGGGTTTTGTTTCCTTTCAAATGGATAGAAGCATTGCGCAGCATCTTGGTCTCTAACAAATAAACCTCCTTCTGCAACATATACTCATAACCCAGGCCCAGCTCAATCTTTTTAGTGCGGGCAAAACCTAAACAAGTATTGTATTTATGCGCTACCGGATTATCACCCTTCACCTTGGCATACACCACCTGCAGGTTAAACAACAGGAAGAATACATCCAGCATAGCCAGCGAAGCACTCACGGGCACATCGCTGCCCAGGTAGGTATCGTTGTAAATAAACAAACCAGTATAGGCGGTGCGCTCCTCCCAGTCAATCGAGGAGATATTAATAAGCCCAACCACCTCGTTATGGTATTCAATCAGGAAGAAGAAGTTCTGCTCGTTATCGATCGAAGTAAACCACTCCTGCTGCATGGCAGGGGTAATTTCGCCCTTATAAAACATAAAGCGCGAGATCTTACTGTCGTTTCGCCATTGGCGAACCAACTCAGCATCCTGGGCGCGCATACGTTGAAGGGTAATTCCGTAACGGGTAATTCGCATAAGGGGCTTATCAGCGCACCAAGTTTAAGGTATTTACTGCAATATTTCCTGTATCAGGTAAGGCGGTTTGCGGTGTTGCAGGGCAAACAGGCGGTTCAGGTATTCGCCAATAACACCCAGGCTAAACAGGATAAGCCCGGTACTCATAAATATTGAAACGATGAGCGCAGTAAAACCAAGCGCAGCACCGTTCACCAACTTCATATAAATAAAGTAGATGGCAAAAATCAAACACACAATAAACGAGATAAAACCGAACCAGGTCATAAACCGCAAAGGCACGGTAGTGTAGGAGAAGATCAGGTTCAGCGAAAGGAACACCAGTTTAATAACGCTGTATCCCGAAGCACCTTCGCGGCGGGGCGCATGTCGCACATCCTGCCATTCAATTTTGGTAGTATGCCAGCTTAATATTTCATCAACAAACGTAAACGTATGGTTGTAGTGCTTAATCTTTTCAATAACACTTTTATGGATCACTTTAAAACTGGAGCCTTGTCCAACCGTATTACCGAATTTCTCGAAAATGTAACCTACAAAGCCACTGCCCCATTTGCGCACCTTGCTGTGTTGGCGCTCCTCGCGGTAAATGCCATACACCAAATCGGCTTTGGTTTCGCGGGCACGCTTAATCAGCAACTCCATATCCTCGGGGTAAAACTGCAGGTCATCATCTATAGTAACCACATAGTCGCCCTGCGCATACTGAAAGCCGCAGAGCAAGGCTTTGTGCTGACCAAAATTCCTGCGCAGGTGAATGCCTACAACCTTGTTGCCGGCTTTGTTCTTTATATCCTTAATAACATTCCAGCTACCATCGGTGCTAAAGTCGTTTACCAATATCAGTTCGTAAGTAGCATGCATGGCCGCAAAGGTGGCATCCACGCGTTCAAACAGCTCCTGCAAGGTGCCTTGACTGTTGTACACGGGTACTACTACGGAATATTGCGGGGGATACATCATGCTAATTCAACCAGTGGCAAGCAAACAATATTTGAAGTTTCAATATAAACACTTCCCCATGATAACCCAACACCAAAACCACTTAGTAATAGCCTCGCGTTACCGCTACTCAGCCGATCCTGCAGTTTGGTAACCATGGTTAAAGGCACCGTTGCCGAACCTGTATTGCCAAAGTCGTACAGGCTATAGGGAACTTTTTCGGCATCCACCTGCAGCTTTTTGCGTACGCTTTCCAGCATCAGCAAATTAGCCTGGTGAAATACGAAAAAGTCAATATCGTTCTTATCCTTTTTGAGTGCTGTAAGCAGCGCGTTGATGTTTGGTGCAACCTCGCGCAGGGCAAAGTTAAAGATGCGCAGGCCATCCAGCTTCATGTGCAGGTTGCTGCGCACAATGCCTTTGCCGTGCTCTACCAGCGTAGCCGATTCTTCGTTGTAAGGATTGCGGAAACCACCGTCGGGTATAATGATGTCGTCGTACTCCCGGCCATCGGTTTGCAGGTTAAAATGCATCTCAGCATTCAAACTGTATTCCAATGCCGTCGCCGAACCCGCATCGCTGAAGATAGGAGCGGTGCTTTTATCGCGCATGGAGATGGTAGCCGTGCTAACATCGCCAACCAGTAGCAGGGCTTTACCCCCGGGCATGTTTTGCAGCAGGCTGCTTATTATAGATAAGCCGTATACATAGCCACTGCAACCAAGGTTTACATCAAACACCAAACAGGTTTTTGGTAAACCAAGTTTGTCTTGCAGTAGGGATGAGGTATTGGGTATAAGATAATCGGGCGTTTGGGTGATGAATACCAGGGCTTTGATATCCTCACGGTTCCATTGCAACGCAGTCAGTAGCTTTTCTGCGGCTGCCATGCACAGGTCCGAGGCCGTTGTGCCTTTGGGTACCATGCGGCGGTAACGGATGCCTACGGTTTTAATAAACAGGTCCCTTTCGTTGGCAGGTAAAACATCGTCGGTCTGGTTATCGCCGCGCTGTATGGGCGCTGCACAAGCTAAACCGCTTACCTTAACATTGGGCACTGTAAAAACCGCCATGCTATTTTGCTTTTACCAGGTTAAATAGCTGCTCCACGGTTTGCACGCTGCGCAGGTCCTCGGCTGTAATGGTTTTGCCATAGTCGCTGTCTATCATGGCAATTACTATCAAAGCCAGCATCGAGCCCCACTCTTCCAGGGCACGAAACTCCGTGGCCGGTAAAATGAGCGAAGCATCTGTTTGATTAAAGCAGGCGGCAAATTTGGTTGTAAACTCCTGTAACTCCATCGCTGCAAATTAAAGTATTCCCGCGCATTATGGTAGGGTTAGCAGCCGCAGCTTATTTAATGCAGGGTAAAATAGAAGCGCGAGCCTTTGCCCGGTTCGCTTTCCAGCCACAGTTTGCCACCGTGCCGCTCAATGATCTTTTTGCAGATAGAGAGGCCTAAACCGGTGCCGGGGTATTCCGACCTGGTGTGCAGGCGATGGAACGGTTCAAAGATGCGCTGTTGGTGCTTAGGTTCAATACCGATGCCGTTATCGGCGATGCAGTAAATGGTCTTTTCGCCAGCTTTGCTACACGATATGCTTACGGTTGGATTGGCGCTTTGGTTATACTTAATGCCGTTCAGCACAAGATTCTGTATTACCAGGGTCAGCAGGTTTTTGTCGGCAACGGTTTCGCAAAGCGATTCAACAGTAAAACTGGCATGCTTTTCATCCAGTTCCAGTTGAATAATGCGGCGCACTTCTTCGCAAAGGGCGTTCATGTTGATTGGGTCCTGCTTTAACTCGGTCCGCGTAATACGCGAATAGGAGAGGAGATCCTTTATTAACCGCGAAAGGTTAACGGCACCGGTATTTGCAAACTCAATGTAGTCGTTGGCTTCGGTATCCAGCTTGTCGCCATACTTACGCTTCAACAACTGCATGTAGTTGGCAATCATGCGCAGGGGTTCCTGCATATCGTGCGACGATACGTAGGCAAACGTTTCAAGGTCGGCGTTACTGCGCTCTAACTCGCGGCTGCGCTCTTCCAGTTCTAACTGGTATTGCTTGCTTCGGCGTATGTCGCGGGTTTGGCTCAGCACTACATTCGTTTCGCCATCGGGGCTGTCCATCGGTACAAATACGGTTTCAATCCAAAGATAGGTTCCGTTCTTATGCCGGATGCGATATTGTATCGGATGCTGAATGCTGGGATGGTTCTTTTCGCTGAGTACCACACTGCGTATCAGGTGTTTGTCGTCCGGATGCACAATCTCGTATGGTTTGTGGCCTACCATTTCTTCGGGGCCATAACCTAACAACCGCGTAATGGAAGGGCTGCTGAATTCGATGCTGCCATCGGCGCTGTGTATGCAGATAAGGTCGAAACTGTGCTCTGCTAAAATGCGGTACTTGCGTTCGCTTTCGGATAGTTTGTCTTCTATACCAAAACGGTAACGGATAAGCACAAACTGGGCAACGGCAGCAATAATGTAAGTGGCGTAAAAGTCGAAGGTAACGGCGGTTTTATGTTCAGCTACAAAGGATACCACTATAAGCGCGGCATTAATAACGGCAGTATGTATAAAGTAAGCTTTATCGTGCCTGAAGAACCACCCCGATATAGTATAAACCACTATAAACTGGTAAGCATATTGTTCATTAAACCCGGTGCCGAACAGCAGGTAAACGTTGCCAAGGTTCAGGAGATAGATTACCGAATAACCCAGTTGCTGGTAATAGCGCCTCGATGGTTTGTAAAACGCCAGTGCTGCAAATACCAGAAAACAAAAGGCAGCATCAATCCAGTTAATGGTTGTATGGGCAATAGGGCCGCGCAGTACATCATTATCACCGAAAATGGCAAACGCGCAAAAGCCTATGGAAACGATAAGGAAAAGGAAACGGGCGGTGCGTATTTCGTCCTCCACAAACGTGGTAAACGATTTTTGCATCCGCTTAAAATATGCACTCATCTTTACTTGCTGACAATCTATAATACGGATTTTCCAGCAAATAGATAGTTGTTTAGCACATATTAGTATTTGTCCATGCTGGGGTCAATTTCATTGGCCCAGGCCAGGATGCCGCCCTTTAGGTTGTATAAGTTGCTGAAACCATGGCCTTCCAGAAAGTTACAAACCTGGCCGCTGCGGTTACCGGTGCGGCAATAGATGACCACTTGTTTGTGCTTGTCAATCTTGTCGAAACTGGCAGGTATAGTGCCCATAGGTATTTTATCGCCACCAATGTCGGCAATTTCATATTCGTAGGCTTCGCGTACATCAACCAGTTGAATGTCGCTTTGCTTATCAAGCATCTCCTTCAGTTCCTGAACTGTAATTTCTTTCATAATCGTTCTTTGAAATTAGTCAATAATCATGCAGGCGCCAACCGTAATATTAGTGGCTTCATCAATCAGGATAAAGCTGCCGGTTTCACGGTTCTTGGTATAAGCATCAAACAGTAACGGTGCTGTAGTGCGTAAACTTATTCGCCCCACATCATTCATGCCGATAGACGGGTTTTCGGTTATGCGGTGTAAGGTATTTATGTCCAGCTTATACTTAATGTCCTTTACAATAGCACGAACATCTTTAGTTGTATGCTTCAAGGCGTATTTGCCGTTTAACTGAAGCGGCTTGTCGCTCATCCAGCAAACCATGGCTTCCACATCCTGCGATTGTTGTGGCACATTGCCGTCGCGCACCAACATATCTCCGCGCGAAATATCAATGTCGTCCTCCAGCGTTATGGTTACCGAAAGCGGGGCGAAAGCTTCATTCATTTGCTTGCCGTCCAGTTCTACCGTTTTTACTTTGCTGCTGAAACCAGAAGGTAATACGGTAACCTTATCGCCGGGTCGAATAACCCCGCTCGCTAAACGACCGGCATATCCGCGGTAGTCATGGAACTCATCGTTATAAGGCCTGATAACATACTGCACCGGAAAGCGCATATCAATATGGTTAATATCGCTGGCAATGTGGATGTTTTCTAATAAGTACATCAGTGTAACACCCTCGTACCAGTTCATGTTTTGCGAACGGTGCACTACGTTGTCACCGTTAAGCGCGGAGATTGGAATAAAGTGAATATCACGGCTCTTTAAGCGCGTGGCAAACTCACGGTATTCAGCTACAATGCGGTTGTAAACTTCTTCGCTGTACTCTACCAGGTCCATCTTGTTAATGCAAAGCGCAATATGTGGTATGCCAAGCAACGAAGCAATAATGGAATGTCGGCGCGTTTGCTCCACAATTCCCTGGCGGGCATCAACCAATATAATGGCCAGGTTGGCGGTGCTGGCACCGGTAACCATGTTCCGGGTATATTGAATATGCCCGGGAGTATCGGCAATTATAAACTTGCGCTTCGGCGTGCTGAAGTAGCGGTAAGCCACATCAATGGTAATGCCTTGTTCGCGTTCAGCACGCAGGCCGTCGGTAAACAGGGCCAGGTTAACCGTGCTTTCGCCCCGCTTTTCGCTGGTGGCTTTTACACTCTCGTACTGGTCTTCAAATATCGACTTGCTATCGTATAGTAATCGCCCGATAAGGGTTGACTTGCCATCATCCACACTTCCGGCGGTGGTAAACCGCAACAGTTCCATGTTCAGGTAGCTTTTGCTATCGAACTTTTCTATTGCTGCTGTAGTGCTCTTTTCACTCATTGTAACCAACTATTTATGCGCTGCTGCTTAAAAATATCCTTCCTTTTTACGGTCTTCCATACTGCTTTCGCTGCGCTTATCATCAGCACGGCCACCGCGTTCAGTTGTACGGCTGGCAGCTACTTCCTGGATGATGTCATCCAGCGTAGCGGCTTCGGAGAAAGTAGATCCGGTAGAGGTAATATCACCAATGGTACGGAACCGCACGATATGCTCCTCGGCCTGTTCTGTTGGCTTCATTGGAATAAAAGGCGATTCGGCCAGCCACACACCATCGCGGTTAAACACACGGCGTTTGTGGCTAAAATAAAGCGATGGCATTTCAATGCCTTCCATGGCCAGGTATTGCCATACATCCAGTTCTGTCCAATTCGATATCGGGAACACGCGGAAGTTTTCTCCCTGGTGCATCTTACCATTAAACAGGTTCCACAACTCAGGGCGCTGATTCTTCGGATCCCATTGGCCAAACTCATCACGGTGCGAAAAGAAGCGTTCCTTGGCACGTGCCTTTTCTTCGTCTCTGCGGGCACCACCCATACAAGCATCAAACTTGTATTTCTCAATAGTGTCCAGCAGGGTTGTTGTTTGCAAGCGAATGCGCGAAGCGCTATAGCCTTTCTCTTCAGCCACACGGCCCGTGTCTATCGATTCCTGCACCGAACCAACAATCAGTTTTACGCCCAACTTTTCTACCAAACGGTCGCGGTAGTCCAGCGTTTCCTGAAAGTTGTGGCCGGTATCAATATGGACCAAAGGAAAGGGAATAGGAGCAGGGTAAAATGCCTTTTTAGCCAGGTACGTTACCAGTATGGAATCCTTACCGCCGCTAAACAATATGGCCGGGTTCTGAAATTGTGCAGCCACTTCGCGCAGCACAAAAATCGATTCGGCCTCCAGCGTTTTTAAATGGTTTAAATTATACGACATAACTAATTACTAATATGATTCAGCCGCTCAATTACTTATTGCCGATTAATGGCAATGCAAAAGCCAGGGCTTTGTTTATACTTTCTTCTACCGGTTGGCCGGCAGTTTCTATTTCCAGGTCAGCAGTGGTGGGCGCTTCAAATGGCGCACTAATTCCTGTAAAGTCTTTTATCTCCCCTTTGCGTGCCTTAGCATACAAGCCCTTTACATCTCTGCGCTCACATTCTTCCAGTGGTGTGTTGATGTATACTTCCTTAAAGTCCTCAGCGCCGATGATGTCCTTCGCTAATTCGCGGATAGCTAATGTGGGCGAAACAAAACAGCAGATAGTTACAACTCCGCAGTTCACAAATAGTTTGGCTACTTCTGCTATTCTGCGGATGTTCTCGGTTCTGTCAGCATCCGAAAAGCCAAGGTTATTGTTAATGCCCATACGCACATTATCACCATCCAATACCATTACCAGGTATCCTTTTTCGTGCAGGGCTTTTTCCAGGCCTTTGGCAATGGTACTTTTCCCTGATCCGCTAAGGCCCGTAAACCAGAACGCCTGCGCCTTTTGGCCCAAAAGCTCTTCCCGGCTACTGCGGGGCAGCAGGTCATTAAAAGGGTGTATATGGTCCGTTTTTGAATTCATAATCGGCCTGCGAAAGTAAGATTTTTGGCCAAAAGCCTATTAGGTCTGTAGGATTATAGAAAATCTGGTTTTTAAGCAATTTGTGATAAAAAACGTACTTTACGTAACCTAAACCCCTTTCTATGAAACAGCTATCCACTCTGTTTATGCTCCTTGTTCTTTCATTATTTGGCTATAGCCAGAGCCAGCCTTCGCAGCCGGTTACAGGTCCGGGTGGTAGTGCGTATACCTTTGGCGGCGTTACGCAATTCGATTATGCCACCAACGGAAACGGTCAGGACTTTTGGCTCTATGAACCCAACGGCCCTGTGCCCGATTCTGCCAATGTAGTGGTCTTCATTCACGGTCTCGGCGAAACGAATCCGAAACTTTATGGTGCTTTTATCAAACACCTGGTGCGCAAAGGCAACATAGTTATCTATCCACGCTATCAAAGGGACCTTAATAGCGATAACGCTACCTTTAGCGATAGCTGTGCTAAAGGCATACAACGGGCTTTAGATACGTTACAGCAACCCGGCCACGTTAAGCCCCGCTTGCAGAACTTCTTTATCCTTGGTCATTCGGTAGGTGGTATTCTCACAGCAAACATGAGCACCCGCTATGCCATGTATGGTTTGCCTAAACCTTTAACTGCTTTCAGCATGCAGCCCGGTGCCCAAATTGCTGCCTTGCTGCTGAACAATTACAACACCATGGATGCCGATATTAAGTATCTGGTGCTGGTAGGAACCGACGATATTATAGTAGGCACTACAACAGGCCAGCAGTTATACAACGAAACCACTTCAATTCCCACTTCGCATAAAAACCTGATTCAACACTATGCCGATACCTATGGCAATCCGGATATTACGGCTACTCATTTCGATCCACTGGCAGGCGATGCTGCTTTTGATAACGGAGAAAGTAACCTGTTTATCCTCGCATCCGGTTCTGGGCCGGTAGATGCCTACGATTATTACTGCACCTGGAAGTTGCAGGACGCTTTAATGGACTGTGCATTGCATGGCACCAACTGCGATGTAGCCTTTGGCGATACTTATCAGCAGAAGTTTATGGGCAATTGGAGCGATGGCACACCAGTTCGCCCATTGGTTGTTACACCCTCCAGCAATAATGCGATACCGGAAACAGAACTGGTTAAATCATCCGTTTACCCAAATCCCGCAACCAATGCGGCCATCATTATGCTTGCTCAGGATATGGAAGGAACACTGACTATTAATGATATTACCGGACGTGTGATTAGGCAGCAATCTTTTAAGGGGGCTCAGGTGGCAGTAGACCTTTCCGGACTTCCTAAAGGTTTGTATTACTATACCATCGATAATGCGCAAAGCTTATCGTACAGCAAGGGTAAAATTGTTAAACAGTAGTTAGCAGTTCATAGCGAGCCAGGCCATTAAACCTATGCTTTGTTCAAGGGCGCTTTCGTCCACATCAAAGGTAGGCGTGTGCAATCCCGATGTAATACCTTTTGCGGTATTGCCTACACCTAAGCGATAAAAGCAGCCGGGAACCTGATGAGTATAATAAGCAAAGTCCTCACTTCCCATGCGTTTAGGCAGCTCAAGTATGTACTTGTCACCTGCGTATTGTTCGGCCAGTTCTTTTGCTTGTTGGGTAAAGGGTTCATCGTTTAGCAAAACCGGATAGCCACTTAATACATTCAGTTCACAAGATGCCTTGTATTGCGCGCCGATAGTTGTAGTTGTATCACCTATTTGTTGCAGCATCCTGGTTCTAAAGTTCTCATCAAAGCAACGGAGTGTGCCTGCTATCTCTACTACATCAGGCACCACATTGGTAGCCCCTCTGCCTTCAATCTTTCCAAAAGAAAGAACAAAGCTATTGTCGCCTTCGTTCAGCCTCTCTAAAGCCAGCAGCAGGTGCGAGGCTACCAATAAAGGGTTAATAAGCTTCTCTTTTTGGGCTGCGTGTCCGCCCTTTCCTTTCACCGTTATGTATAGTTCATCGCTGCTGGCCATAAACCTACCGGGGCAAAAGCCAAATGTGCCCGCTTCCAACTCCGGTGATACGTGTAAACCCATAATGCGGTCTACCGGAGGATTGGTTAAAACACCATCCTTTATCATTGCTTCAGCGCCACTTGGCACCTTCTCCTCACTCGGTTGAAAAATGAACTTGATAGTGCCCTTTATCTCCACTTTCAAATCAGCCAGTATCATGGCGGCACCTAACAAGTTAGCCGTATGCACATCGTGGCCGCAGGCATGCATCACTCCCTTGTTGCATGATTTATAAGGAACATCATTCGCTTCTTCAATAGGCAAGGCATCCATATCGGCGCGCAGGGCCAGGCAGCGGCTTTGGGGCTCTTTCCCTTTCAACAAGGCAACTACTCCGTTTTTGGCTATGCCGGTGCTTACTTCAAAGCCAAGCTTATTTAACTCGGCAGCTACAAAAGCAGCGGTACCATGCTCCTGCCAGCTAAGTTCGGGGTGGGCATGCAGGTGCCGTCTTATCTCCACCACACGGGGGAAGTATTTAGCCGCCAACTGCCTTATCCGTTCAATAGTCATAGAGTTACAAATCTAAGAAAGACACACTCATATTCTCTTCGAGCCTGTCTATAGGTTAGTTGCCCGGGCGTGCTGATAAACAGCATGACCTCTGTTTGCTCAAAATTTATACTTTCGTCCTGCTATGAAATATAAGCGGATACTGCTGAAGTTGAGCGGCGAAAGCCTGATGGGGTCCAAGCAATTTGGTATTGATGCCGATATGGTGATGCAATATGCCCAGGAAATTAAAGAGGCTATTGACAATAATGTGCAGGTTGCCGTGGTAATTGGCGGTGGTAATATCTTTAGAGGTATTCAGGCCAGTGCAAACGGCATTGACCGTGTTCAGGGCGATTACATGGGTATGCTGGCCACTGTTATTAATAGTATGGCGCTGCAAAGCGGATTAGAGAAAATAGGTGTTTATACCCGTTTGCTTACCGCTATTGAAATGAAGGAAGTGGCCGAGCCATTCATCAAGCGCCGTGCTGTACGCCACCTCGAAAAAGGTCGTGTAGTAATTTTTGGCGCCGGTACCGGTAACCCATACTTTACAACAGATACCGCTGCTGCTTTACGTGCTACGGAAATTGAATGCGATGTAATATTAAAGGGCACACGGGTGGATGGTATTTACGATGCCGATCCTGAAAAGAACCCCGGTGCTAAGAAGTTTGATACTATTACGTTTAGCGATGTGCTTAGCAAAAAGTTGAATGTGATGGATTTAACAGCCTTCACATTATGCCAGGAAAACAACCTTCCGATTATTGTTTTTGATATGAACAAGAAGGGCAATTTGCGTAAGGTACTGGTAGGCGAATCGATAGGAACTATTGTTACTCATTAAAAGCTATAAAACATTTTTATCCATGACGGAAGCTGATGTAAAAAAGGTGTTGGACGAAACCCGTTCGCACATGCAAAAGGCGATGGGCCATTTTGAAGGTGAATTAGCCAAAATTCGTGCAGGCAAAGCAAGTGCCGGTATGTTAGATGGCATTGAAGTTGAGGCCTACGGTGCCAGAACGCCGCTTAATCAGGTAGGTAATATCTCTACCCCTGATGCACGGACCATTACTATTCAACCATGGGATCCATCCGTGTTGCAGCCAATCGAAAAGGCCATTCTGCAAGCCAATATCGGATTAACTCCGTCCAATGACGGTAAGATCATCCGCCTCAACATTCCCCCAATGACCGAAGAGCGTCGTAAGGAGTTGGTTAAGCAATCGAAGCACGAAGCAGAAAACTGTCGTATAGCCTTACGCACAATCCGCCGCGATATGATGGAAAAGGTGAAGAAAATGCAGAAGGATGGTTTGCCGGAAGATATTGCTAAAGACGGTGAAGCAAGTATTCAGAATATTATTAACGACTTTAACGGTAAGGTTGATAAGCATATTGAGGTGAAGGAGAAGGAAATAATGACCGTGTAAGCGTTCTATTCACATTAATGTACATGGCCCGGGCTTCAACCCGGGCTTTTTGTTTTTACCTGTTGAAAGTCATAAAGCAACCATGCTGCTACTACGTAACTTTGAGGTATAATTTAGTAGCATGAAACGATTCTTCTTTTTGTTGATGGTTCTTTTATTGAGCGCGGCATCAACCGGCGATAATGTGTTGCAACAATTGCATATATCACAACCCGAAGCTGATGATTACTTTCTGCGCTCGGTTCAATATCAACGGCTCTCTTTTCCTGCTGCTGCGGGTAAACTGGCTCCACAGGCCAGAATGGAAGTAGTGAAAGGTTTGCTGCCGATGGCTAAAACCTACCTACAAAGTACCACGTTTAAACAGCGCTATGCCGACTGGTGGAAGGAACAGGAACCCGAGGCACCTCTATCAGTAGAAGCGCGGTTGAAGAAAGCGGAAGAAGAAGATGCCAGGAATAAACAGTCATCGGATGAAGCGGAGACGAACTTGCGCAAACAAGCTGCAGAGGCTACCGATCCGCAGATGAAGAAGATTTATGAGGAAGCTTTAGCAGGTTACTTACAGAGCAAAAAGCAAATGGAGGATATGCAGAAAGATCCGGAAATGAAGGAAATGATGCAACAATCCGGGGCTTTACGCAAACAACAAATCGAAGAAGACTTTAAGAAAGAAACCGCCCAATACAATAAAGAGAAAGCTGATTGGTTGGCTAAGAAGGATCCAACAGTTGTTATCAAGAGCATGTTGAAACAGTATATTACACTTACGGCAACGGTTGATTTCAATGCTCAGTTAACGACTAACCAATATGGTAAAAAAGTGTTTGTAAGCCCTGACTATCAAGGAAAGTCATCCGATTGGAAAATGTGTTTCCGTGCAGGCCGGGAAGTAAATGAATTTGCGAAAGCATTCGCGCAGCAATGGTTGACTGAACTAAAGTGAGCATTAGGCCCAAACCCGCGTGCCTTCGCTGCAATTGGTACAAATGTCAATCTCTTTTCGCGACTTTAGCAGACGAGTCCTGAATCCCTTAAACAGG
The DNA here is from genome assembly GCA_046329495.1 of Chitinophagales bacterium. Lineage (GTDB taxonomy): Bacteria > Bacteroidota > Bacteroidia > Chitinophagales > LD1 > Bog-950. The sequence continues at coordinate 46,519 of JAXLUO010000011.1, forward strand.
TCTCCTTCCCAAATCGATTTAAAACTTTGCGTGTTTAGGTCACCCATTTGGTGTTGTGCATCCTTATCAAAACAACAGGGCACTACTTTGCCATCCCAGGTAATTACCGTGCTATGCCATAGTTTCCAACAATGGTTCAGTAATTTGTTTTTTATCTCATATCGGCCATTCACCAGCTTGTACCGGGAGTAATTGTTGTTTGCAGGCATTAATTCATTGCCATTTTCAAAATCATACAGTTGAGCTGTTTTAAGTTTTACTTCATCTACTCCGATTTCTTTTCCCAGCTTTTGAACTTCTTCTATTTGATGCTCGTTGGGTTTAACAACTAAAAACTGGAAGACAATATGAGGGGTGCGCGACTTCATCTCCTTCTTTGCCTTCACCAGGTTCCGGGTTCCTTCCAGCACTTTTTCAAGGCTGCCGCCTTTACGGTACTGCTCGTAAGTTTCCTGTGTGGTACCATCAATGGAAATCAATATCCGGTCTAATCCGCTTTCAACGGTTTCTCGTGCTTTGCGTTCGGTTAAAAAATGACCGTTGGTGGAAGTAACTGTATATATCTTTTTAGAGGCAGCATACCTTACCAACTCCAGAAATTTGGGATGCAGATATGGTTCCCCTTGAAAATAGAAGTACAGATATAACAGATTACCACCTATTTCATCAACAGTCTTTTTGTAAAACGTATAATCAAGATTACCCGTTGGCCGTGTAAAGTTTTTTAAGCCACTGGGGCATTCGGGGCAACCAAGATTACAAGTGGTGGTAGGTTCAATGGAAACATTAAAAGGTATGCCCCATTGAACAGGTTTGCCGCTAAACCTCGAGATATAGAAAGAAGTTAGCACACGTGAGGCATTTATCAGCTTTCTGCTACCAAGTTTCGATACAAAATTACTGATATCTGCTATGGTCATTTTTTACTTATCGCCGAGCACGGTGGTTATATGCTGCAATATACACGTACTGATTATAAGTTTGCAGATTTAAGATACTTGTTCTAAAACATGACCCCATTGATAGCTATCTGAAATTCAATCAGCTATTTTTTATCAAATACTAAGCCGGCAGTCGGGCCGTTTTTAATGCAGAGGGCTAATTAAAATTTATAGGTTATGAAAGATCCATTTATTAAATCTATCGGCCTTATCTTATTGCTTGGTCTTTTTTTGTTAAACGCCTGTAAAAAGGACAATGCTTCAACTTCAGGTAAAGGTCAACTTCAATTGCGGATGACGGATGCTCCGGGCGCTTACGATGCTGTAAATATTGATGTAATTGGTGCGGAAGTGCACAGTGATGCCTATGGCTGGGTAACAATGAATAACGTACACACCGGTGTCTATAATTTATTAGATCTCACCAACGGTACCGATACCATACTTGCAACAAGCGATATACCGCAAGGTGTTATTTCGCAAATACGATTACAGTTAGGCAACAATAATTCGGTGGTTATTGCCGGTAATAGCTACCCTCTAACCATTCCAAGCGGTGCTGAAACAGGTTTGAAGATTAATGTGCACGATTCTGTTCAAACGGGTCACACCACAACGGTATTGCTTGATTTTAATGCCGGAGCCTCTATACACGAAACAGGGAACGGATATCATCTAAAACCTGTTATACATGCCGTGGTTACAAGCGTTGCTACCGGTACTATAACAGGCGTAATTAGCCCGGCGGTTTTTGCAAATATTTATGTGGTAAGTGGCACCGATACAATTGGTACTACACCGGGTCTTGGTGGGCAATTTATGATTCAAGCCGTACCTGTGGGAACATATAGTTTGGTCGTTGATGTTTTGTCTCCATTAACGGATGTAACAGTGCCGAACGTAGTAGTTGCTGCCGGTAACACTACAGACGTGGGTTTAATAACTGTGCCGTAGTATTGCTATAAGGGCATAGTGTTATTTGGGGTAAGAAAATCTTAAAAATGGCAATGGCCGGTATTTGCATACCAGCCATTGTGCCCAGGAAGGGACTCGAACCCCCACACCTTGCGGCTCTCGCACCTGAAACGAGCGCGTCTACCAATTTCGCCACCTGGGCATTCAGTAGGCTGTGCAGGCAACAGCCGGCACAAACTCTCTTTTTCAGAGGACTGCAAAAGTAATTTTTCCCTTTAAAACCCAAAACAGTAAGCCAGAATTATTCGCTCTCCAGGATTAACCGCTCTTCATGGCTCAGATTCAATGCTTCCGAAATACCTGTAACCCCCGGTTTTTGAAGCATTAAAGCCACTAAACCGAGTGCGGCAAGCCCGCTGGCCAGTAGGTTGCCTGTAACCATACTTGCCACGGCAAAGAACATCACCGCTCCCTCGGCCATTGCAAGTCGGGTAATGTAGGCAGCTCTATACAGATTCAGTTTTTCGGAGAGTGTATTTAATTGGGCCGCAGTCCGCAACCGCTGAGTAAATACCATCGACCCGATAACCTGTGAAGAAATAAACAAGGCAAATCCCACTCCTAACAGTGCCGCGTCAAAAGCAGGCAATGTGTAATGATGCGGTTGTTGGGGCATCAGGGTAGCAAATACGGTAAAGAGTGTGGCACCAATGAGCAGTGCTGTATGTATAATGGTTAGTGATTTCAGAAATCCCGATCGCATATTTGTATAGCTATTTTTCTGGCTAATGAATTTAATGGGCAATTAACAGGTTTTAATCGAGCAGAAAACGTTGAAGTTTGGCAGGCAGCAACGGCACTTGTGTTGCCAAAATAAAAGCGAACAGGAAAAGTGGTAACAAGGGCGCTTTGTATCGAACCAGGTTACCTATTACAGGCGTGCAGATTCCTATAAGGGCAAAATAACCAACGGTTGCAGCAAGCAGGAAAAGTAGCAGGTTTAATTGCTGTTGCTTATATGCCCGGTAATGCCTGATACAAAATAGTATCAGTATTAAAACCAGTAAGTTCTCCAACGCACTAAGCAACATCAAAGCGTTTTTTCCTTCTGTTACAAAAGGGCGCATTAAAGTGTTGAACACAGCTGTTGGCACTGCTTTAATAATGCTGGCTGCATCGCTTGTAATAACAGGGATATTTATTCGGCTACCTGCGTTAAAATAAGCTGCTTCCTTAATGGCATGCTCCTGCTTATTGGCAAGCATCTGTGGTAGATCATATCGGCTTATGTGTTGCAGGTTAAAAGCTATTGCTAACAACAACAAATACACCACCACATATTTAATTGGCTGAAAGATTGGGCTTAGCTTGTTATTAAAGACTATGTAGGCCAAAGCCGCGGGTGCCAAACACAATAAAACGTAGAACTTGATGCTCAGTAAAATAAGACATCCAATCAGCAGCAATAAGCCATTTTTTAAGGGTGCTGAATTAAGCCCTGTTAATGCTGCAACAAAAATTCCCAAACCAAAAATCAGAATAGGCTCTTTCATCACACCCGAATTCCAGAATAAAACTGAGGGTAGCAGCATTACCACATAGGCAAGTAGCCGGTTTTCATTTGCTGAGGAATTAAATATAGTGTTCACCATCCATACAAAGCCTGCATACGACAAAAAGCACAGGATTATTATATGAGCAAAGTAGCTTTTGGCGGTAATAAACATCAGTAAGGCATTAAAACGTATGGCAGTCCGGTTTTCGTTAATGGGAGCTTCATCAAAATTCCGCTCCCAATTCAACAACCGGCTGTTATACTTTTCCTGCTCATCTATTCTTTCGGTTCCAAACATTAAGTGGCTAAAAGCACCTTTGTTCTCAATCCGGATTTGTTGTAAAACAAGCGCATCGTTAAAAAATTTATGCGCATCGTTGTTGCGTGTGTCGGTGTAGTGATAGGTATATACATACCATAAACCAACTCCTGCCAGGCATTTGCATACAAAAAGAAATATACTCAGCCACTTTTTCAGTCCATGAATTTGCAGAAATCGATATCTGTAAATCAACACGGTGCATACTAACAGGTAAAAAAGAGCTATGGCTGTCGTTGTAAGCATACTATTTCTGTATAAAGATATATACGTATATCAGATAAGCCATTTTAAATATTGGCATTTTATAATACTTGGAAGTTATGTTCATAAGTTGTTAAGGCTTTGCAAATCAAGCGCTTTTGGCCAAAAAAGGGAGTCGCCGATTTTGGAAGGTATAATTATTGATAAATTTATTAATCCTAAATCATGTTTGCTATGAGAAAACTACTACCCTTTACGCTATTGTTTGGCTCTACCTTGCTTCTAAACGCCCAAAACGTGGGTATCGGAGAAACCAACCCCGCCTCCAAAGCAACTATTAAAGGCAACCTGAGCGTTGGCTCCGGTTATTCCACCACAGCAGCCCCGGCCAACGGTGCAATTATCGAAGGCCCGGTTGGTATTGGTATAACCAGCCCCGATGCAAATGCGGCCCTGGATGTTACCTCCTCTAATAAAGGTATGCTTATACCGCGTGTAGCACTTATTAGCACCAGCAACCCCATCAGCGGTACAAAACCCGATGGTTTGATGGTTTATAATACATCTACCACAGGTACCTATAATACTCCGGGCATTTACACCTGGAGCAGCACCAGCAACGACTGGGTTCGTGTAATTACCAATACTACCCTTTCCTCTTCTTTACAGAATCTCACTAACCAGGCAGGTGGCGGGCTTGGCACGTTTACCTACAATGGCAGCAGCGCCGTACAAATCGCCATTGCCTCGCAAGGTGTACAAACGGGTATGATAGCCAACGATGCGGTAACCACTACGCAGATAGCACCTAACACCATTACCAGTGCCGATATGGGACCCAACTCGGTTGATTTAAGCAGCGGTGTTGTAACTAACCTGCTACCAATAAACAGAGGGGGTACTAATACCAATACTATCGGTAGCGGCGGTTCAATTGCCTATAGCAACGGAACCAACTATGGCTTTAGCCCTGTAGGTACATCGGGTCAGGTATTGGTAAGCGGCGGCACGGGCCAGCCAACGTGGAGCAATGCCAACGCAGCGCTTGCAAAAAACGATATAACATCAGGCACCACCGGCGTTACCGTTAGCAACGGAACGGGTCAGGTAGTTGGCGGCAGTAATGTTACAGTAAGCGTAGCTACCAACAGCGCGGCCTCACCGGGTTTAGTACCGGCCGGTAGCGGTAACAACAACAAAGTATGGGGAACCGATGGAGCAGGTAATCCGGGTTGGGTATCGGTTTCCAACTCGCAATTAGCGAACTCGGGCGTAACTATAAATACAGGTAGCGGTTTAAGTGGTGGCGGCACAGTGGCATTAGGAGGTACACTTAACCTGGCTAATACCGGGGTAACCTCCATAAGCGGCACGGCAAACCAAATCATTGCGTCACAATCAACAGGTGCAATTACCTTATCTACACCTCAAAATATTCATACGGCCGCCTCGCCCACTTTTGCCGGACTTAACATCTCCGGCCTTGCTGCTTCATCGGCAGTATATACCGATGGGTCTAAAAATTTAACCACTACTGCACCCGCAACCGGTACCATTGGTTACTGGACACGCAGTGGCACCACCTTATATAATACAACACTAACCGATAACGTAGGAATAGGAACTAACAACCCGGTAAATAAACTTCAGGTGGCTGGTAATTTGCATATGGATGGTAATGCTATTTTCTTGCGAACAGGTCCAACCGATCAGTACGATTTGATTAAGTGGAACGGAACTACCGACCGTATTGATATGGGTGGTTATAACGGTGTAAGCCTTGGTTATAGCAGCACAGGTGGGCCGGGCGCTATAACCACCATTATGACCGTGGCAAGTACAGGAGTAGGTATAGGTAATCCAACGCCATCAGTTAAACTGCATATTGTTGATGCTACCCCCACCGGTGTGCAAGCACTAAATGCTTCTACAAAAATTGCAGTGGATGCTGTAAGCGGGGGATTTTTAGAATTTAGAAACACGGCGGATAACAACACCTATAGCGGGGTTCTTTTTACCGATAATAACCTGGGTGCTTATGTAGCATTCCGTAATTATAGCGATGATATATTGCATATAGGCGGATATGGTGCTATAACTTTTGAAACAGGCACAGCTAATACTGTAGGGGGCAAAGCGGAAGTAATGCGGGCAAACAGTGCAGGTAATGTGGGCATTGGCACTACGGCACCTGCCGAAAAATTGCACGTAAGCACAAACATTCGGGCTGATGGTATTGTATATTGGGGTAATGGTTTGGTGCGAACCGAATCGCGGGATGATGCAGGCTTGCAGGGCAACGCAGGAGCACGAAGCGGTTTCTATGAAACATCTAACCCTACACCTGCCGCCGATTGGTATCCCGGCGCCAATAGCTGGCAACACCTGCTGGATATTCGGCATAGTAACTCAGCAAACAATTATGCAATGCAGTTTGCCGGAAGTTTCTTCGATCAAAAATTGTATTTCCGTAAAACTAACAGCAGTCCTTCTACTGCCTGGAACAGAATTGTAAACTCCTCGGATGCTTCTGCAACCAATGGTTATTTGATGTTTGACATGGGCGGTGTAAACGGTGCGGCAGAAGGACGTGTAGATATAGCCATAGTAAACGGACAGCTTACCATAAAGGGATATAATGAAGGAGGTACTTCGTTAGGCACCTGGTATACCCTTAATGGTGTAGCTAATGCAAAAGTTATGGTACTTATTACAAACGATGATGTGGCCAACTGTGGAACAGCGAAAGTTAGCACAATACGTATCGTTTCAGTATCCAATAATGGTGGAACCAATTCGCAGGGTACCGATTTGGGTTGTAGTGGTTCCGATGGACATAATCAAACCTACTTCATCGCATTTAATCCGTTATAATCATGGTCCTGTAGTATTTTATGAAACAAGAATGCCCTTTCTTCTATACAATAACGCATTGTTAAATTTTTCATATTTGGGTATTTTTTAGGCTTTGTAGTATAATTGAGCGTTAAGGCACAAGCTGCTGTCTGTTCTGGTTAATAAAAAAACCTGGGCATGCTATTTGCCGCTTGTGTCGTTTAAATCGCGCCATTACATGAAGAAGTTCTACTTGCTGCTGCTTGCCGCATTCACTTGCGCAGCTGCGTTCTCCCAAAACGTGGGTATCGGTGAAACCAACCCCGCCTCCAAAGCAACTATTAAAGGCAACCTGAGCGTTGGCTCCGGTTATTCCACCACAGCAGCCCCGGCCAACGGTGCAATTATCGAAGGCCCGGTTGGTATAGGTGTAAGTAACCCCAATGCCAATGCGGCCCTTGATGTTACCTCCTCTAATAAAGGTATGCTTATACCGCGGGTGGCCCTGGTAAGTACATCTAACCCTATAAGCGGCACCAAGCCCGATGGTTTGATGGTTTATAATACATCTACCACAGGTACCTATAATACTCCGGGCATTTACACCTGGAGCAGCACCAGCAACGACTGGGTTCGTGTAATTACCAATACCACCCTTTCCTCTTCTTTACAGAATCTCACTAACCAGGCAGGTGGCGGGCTTGGCACGTTTACCTACAATGGCAGCAGCGCCGTACAAATCGCTATTGCCTCGCAAGGTGTACAAACGGGTATGATAGCCAACGATGCGGTAACCACTACGCAGATAGCACCAAACACCATTACCAGTGCCGATATGGGACCCAACTCGGTTGATTTAAGCAGCGGTGTTGTAACTAACCTGCTACCAATAAACAGAGGGGGTACTAATACCAATACTATCGGAAGTGGCGGTTCAATTGCCTATAGTAACGGTACCAACTATGGCTTTAGCCCTGTAGGTACATCAGGTCAGGTATTGGTAAGCGGTGGCACGGGCCAACCTACGTGGAGCAATGCCAACGCAGCGCTTGCAAAAAACGATATAACATCAGGCACCACCGGCGTTACCGTTAGCAACGGAACGGGTCAGGTAGTTGGCGGCAGTAATGTTACAGTAAGCGTAGCTACCAACAGCGCGGCCTCACCGGGTTTAGTACCGGCCGGTAGCGGTAACAACAACAAAGTATGGGGAACCGATGGAGCAGGTAATCCGGCTTGGACGAGCGTTACAAACTCGCAATTAGCGAACTCGGGCGTAACTATAAATACCGGTAGCGGTTTAAGTGGTGGCGGAACAGTGGCATTAGGAGGTACACTTAACCTGGCTAATACCGGGGTAACGTCCATAAGCGGCACGGCAAACCAAATCATTGCGTCACAATCAACAGGGGCAATTACCTTATCTACACCTCAAAATATTCACACAGGCGCCGATGTTACTTTCAATAAAGTAACTGCGCCGAATGATTTCTTTGGTCGTATTAATGTTATTGATACCCGTTCAACCGATGCAGGACCTAACACTTATGATAACGAAGTGGCTTTCGAGTTTAAGAGTCGTACGGCACTTGCCGGTACCCCCGGCACAAGCGCTTACGGTGGGTTAATGACACTGGCTCCCTGGGGTGACAATAGCGGAGATTATCACCATCAACTGTATTTTAATAATGGAGGCATTTATTATCGTACCGGTGCACCGGATAATACTACATGGAATGGTTGGTCGCAGGTGCTAACTTCAGGTAATATTACCAATAACATAAATGGAACCACCAACTACGTACCTAAGTTCACCGGAGCTAACAGTATTGGTAATAGTCAGATATACGATAATGCCACTAACGTGGGTATAGGCACAACCTCGCCAGCTTATAAGTTAGACGTACAAGGCGGTAATGCCCGTGTTAACAATACCTAATATAGGCGATGTAGGTCATGGTTCAAACTGGGCGGGTTTTGCACATTACAGCCAGGCCAACACTACCGGCTATGCCATGATCAGCAGTAACGATGGTAGTTACACTTTTATCAATAAGCAAAACACAGGTACCGGTTACATCGGTTTCAGAGTAGCTAACAGTGATGTTGCCGCCATCACCAACGCCGGTTGGATGGGCGTGAATACAACGGCCCCTGAAAATACATTACAAATTGTACGCTCAACATCGGGAGGTAATCGTGCCGTAGCACAGTTTACCAGCGGTGGCGATAACTCATGGGGGCATGTATTAAATGTGCGCACCACTGGGGCTGGTAATGACGGTGCCAAGATTTTATTCCGCAGCCGGAATGCCAAGAACTGGGAAATTGGTGGTGATGATGGCGGAAGCAATGACTTTGTGATAAATGAGGATGGCGGCGATGGTATATATGGATCCGGTTTTGGCACTACACGCTTTAAGATAGCAGCGGGTGGTAACGTTGGTATAGGAACTACCGCACCTACTGCCAAACTGTACGTTAATGCAGGTGCGGTTCGTGTGGGAACCAATTCTACTGATCCCGGTGGAACTGATGGCGTGCTTTCCATAGGTAATACCGGCGCCGATTATAACCCTACTACGGGTAACTGGACCACCTCGGGATCTACGCTTGTGCTTAGTGCTAACGATTATTCCACTATCGGCTTCCATGATGCCGGTAGCCGGGTCGACTTTATTCGAACCGGCGGAGGTGTTATGCAGTTAGGTTACAACGGCGGCTGGGGAGCAGCAACGGTGCAGGCTCCAAGTTTGGCCGGAACCGGAAACCGTGCAGTATATGCCGATGCCAGCGGTAATTTAAGAGCAGGTTCCGGTAATGATAATGCCCTCTGGACCATGAGCGCCAATTTCAGCCATAGCGTTGATGACTGGTGCACAGGTTGTTCAGGAACTGGTTCGCTACCAGATAATACCGATGATGCTACTTCGCTGGTAACAATGCCGTTTAGCATAACCATAAACGGTGTAGCGTATAGCCAAATTTCGATATGCGGAAATGGTTGGATCGCATTTGGAAACACTTCCTCAACTGCATTCGGCAATACAACATTACCTGCCAGCTTTACTACCTTGCCTGTTATTTTCCCTTATTGGGACGATTTACAAGATTACGGCAGTGGCGAATGGGTTCGTTGGGGCTATGTAGGCGATGCCGGTGCCAGAACCTTTATCATCGATTATAACCAACGGGTGCATAACGATGGTACCAGCGGCAACCGGGTGAATTTTGAGGTGCTGATACATGAAGGTTCGGGACTGATTAACGTAAAATATCGTGATGTTATGGCTCCGAATTACAACGGTCAAAGTGCGACTATAGGTTTTCAGTTAGATGGCGGCGCTTCGGCAAAAGCCTATCCTATTGTGTGCAACGGAAAAGTATTGGATGATAACCGCGATGATGCGGAAGGTTGGAGCGTATGTCCGGTAAGATAACCCGGCTATGCCGATTGATTCTTTTAGGTGCACTGCTTTGCAGTGGAGCAGCAGGTTTTGCGCAAGCTGCTTCAATAGGTAGCATTGGTAAACGTACGATAGACAATACCTTATTGCAAAGTATACAGCAAGTATATCCTGATTTTAGTTTTGTATTTGACACAACAGCCCTGAAAGCTCAATTACAAAAATCGTATGTGCTGAATAGTTATTTGGCCGGCAAGGCAAAAACTGAAATTGGTAAAGAGGATAGCTTGTGGCTAAAAATTCAGGAAGCACAACAATTAATAGCCGCAAAAATAGCCGGAGAATATCTGTATAATCTTTACCTGAGTAAAGTAACTGTAACCGAAAGTGAGATAAAGGCTTATTACGAAACTGAAAAGCAACGCTTTACAACTTATGCCAGGGTGTCGTATATCTATGCTTACATGAATGATACAATGCCTGCCACACTAAAACGTGTGCGCGAGGTAATAAATGGTAATAAACAGTTATCTGCTCAGCAATTGGCCAACAGTAAATCTACCGAAGCTAATTTTTCCGTGTCGTACGAAGCAGAACATGAAATCAATCCATATTCACCCATGCAATATGAGTTGATGCGTTTCGCCAGGCCGGCAACATGGATTGGGCCTGTTCAGCCGGTTAACTCAACTGGTTATTTAATTTATTATATACTATCTGCCAAGCCGGAATCTATTATGCCCTTTGAGCAGGTAAAAGAGGATTGCGCTGCGCAGGCTTTAGCTGCTAAACGTGCCATGCTTACCCAAAAGCTACACCAGGCAGCAAATGATAGCTTGCCTGTACACCTAAATGCTGCTTTCTTTGATAATAACTCAAAAGGTGGTTACGAAGTAAAATAACCTCCCAATAGTGCTGCCCATTGAATTTAAAACTGAATTACAGCCTGTTTACCTTTAATGTCATTTCGGCAATCCACTTAAGTTCTTCTGAAAAATCTTCACAACTGGATTTAGAACAGACTTGATTTTGAAAACCAATAAAATCGTTTTGATAGGCCCCAAGGTATTTCAATGCATCTTGCTTATTGTTTAATCTTAGCTGGGCCAATGCTAAATATTTATAAATGAAAATATCGTTTGCACTTTTTATTTTTACTGCGCTCTCAAGATAGGATATTGCTTCTTTGACTTTCTCTTCAGAGTTGTATTTTTCTAATATGATACGCGCTTTGATTAAAAGATCATTCGAGCCTTGCATGTTGCATGCTAACAAGCGATTAAGAATTGAATCAGCTGTGGCGTAATGTTTATTCTCGAACTCCAACGATGCATTAAATGAAAGCACTTTAGAAATGTGTTGGTCATAATTTTTGTCGGAATGTCCTTCAAGTGGTTTTGAAATGTTCGAAATTCTTTCATCCATTGATGGGTGCGTTTGGTCATCACATTGTATGCAGTATTCTCCTACAGAAATTTGATAATACTTTATTTTAAGCAGAACATTGGATAACGTGCTTGGCGGAATTTTAAGAACGTTCAAAATTTCTACCGCAGTTGCATCAGCTTCTTTTTCTTGTTCTCTGGAATATTTTAGGCCAAGATGTTCGATAACTTCAGCACTAATCATTCTTGTTGTGTAGTATACGTATGAAGTTAGGCTTCCTGGATAATACTGATCAAGGTTGGAATTGGAAAGTTCAATGTCTGTAATTAAAGCAGTGGTAGTTAAAAAATCAGACCAGAATTTCGCCCTATCCGCCATCTGCGCTAATTTCAATGTTATGAATAATTGATGATCTAAAACATAATGTGCTATTTCATGACCCAATACAGCTAATAGTTCATCCTCGTTTTTTATCAATGAAAGTAAACCTGTGGATATGAGAATGGTGCCATTTGATAAAGCATAACAATTAGGGGTAGGGTTTATTATTACCTGAATATTAAGGTTTCCTTTCCGATTGTCATTTAATCCGAATGGATATATCTTGTTTAATTGAATCGTTAAATAATCCTCTAAATATGCATCTTTCATGATTAGATTTTTCCCCCTCAAGAAGGTTAAAAAAGTAAGGTTTTCTTCTTCTTGCCTTATTCTAACCTTATTAAAGTTTTCGAGTAAAAGCAGGTTATAATAGGTGCCTTTTCTTATTGCAATGTTTTTCCAATAGTCGGACATGGTTTTTGCATCTTCAATTTGTAGACTTGAGCGCAGATCGGTATATAGCAGATTGAAATTTTTCTCATCCTTTAGTATATTTATCCGAACTTCGCCCAAATCGTTTTTTGAAACCTCTCCGAGCTCAATTTTATCCCCAGTATGTAACTCCTTACCCACATCTTTGGTTAAAACTGCTGCTTTGTTTAAGTAGAACTGCGATGATGCAAGTTGGCTCATCAACAGGATTGCGATTAAAAAAAGATATCTTTTCATGTTCAAGCCGGATTAAAATAAAAAAGGCCTAAAAAAGGCCCATTTTTTTACTTTCTAAACTTAAAATTTTTGCCGGGGTAATAGGCCATTGGGCCTAATTCCTCTTCAATTCGCAGTAACTGGTTATACTTGGCAATACGGTCGGTGCGCGAAGCAGAACCGGTTTTAATCTGACCACAGTTTAACGCAACTGCTAAATCAGCAATCGTAGTATCTTCCGTTTCGCCGCTGCGGTGGCTCATTACACTGGTATAAGCGTTACGGTGCGCCAGGTTAACTGCATTAATGGTTTCGGTTAAGGAACCTATTTGGTTTACTTTAACCAGTATGGAGTTGGCTGTATTGCCGTCGATACCTTTTTGCAGACGGTCAACATTGGTAACAAACAAATCATCGCCCACCAATTGTATTTTACCTCCGGCCTTTTCAGTTAATAAGTTCCATCCTTTCCAGTCATCTTCAGCCATACCATCTTCAATCGAAAGGATAGGATACTTTTTAATCCAGCTCATCCAATAATCAACCATTTCTTCGCTCTTTAGCTTCTTGCCATTGCTCTTTTTAAAATGGTAAACCTTGGCTTTCTCGTCATAAAACTCGGTGCTGGCGGCATCCATGGCAATATAAATGTCCTTGCCCGGCTTGTAACCCGCAGCTTCAATGGCACTCAATACGGTTTCAATAGCTTCTTCATTGCTGCCTATTTCCGGAGCAAACCCACCTTCGTCGCCTACATTGGTGCTGTAGCCTTTCTTCTTTAACACACTTTTCAGGTTATGGAATACTTCTACCCCCATACGCAGTGCTTCGCTAAAGGTATCGGCACCCAGGGGCATAATCATAAATTCCTGAAAATCGATCTTATTATCGGCATGGGCACCGCCGTTTAGGATATTCATTAAAGGGATCGGAAGTGTGTTTGCATTAACACCTCCTACATAACGGTAAAGCGGCATGCCCAGTTCCTCTGCAGCAGCACGGGCCGTAGCTAACGATACGCCCAAAATAGCATTGGCGCCAAGTTTACCCTTGTTGCTGGTGCCGTCCAGCAGATTCATAATCTGGTCAATCGCATTCTGTTCAAATACGCTCAATCCTTCCAGTTCTTTGGCAATCTTGTTGTTTACATTGTCAACAGCCTTTAAAGTGCCTTTGCCCAAAAACTTCTTCTTGTCGCCATCGCGTAATTCTACGGCTTCGTGCTTACCGGTGCTGGCGCCCGATGGCACAATGGCGCGGCCCAGGCTACCGTTATTGGTTATTACATCCACTTCAACGGTGGGGTTCCCCCGGCTATCAAGCACCTGGCGGGCGTGTATTTTGGCTATTTGGCTCATGCTAATTTGGTTTGAATGCCCGCGAACATAACGCGAACCAGTAACTTCTGCAATCAAAAAAGTGTACTAAGTAGCATTACCCGGCGTTATGTAGGTAAGATTGGGCTGTACGGCCCTTTTTTGAGCTTGTAAAATGAACATTGAACCATAAATAATGTGCTATGCCGAATATCCTGCGCAGCTTACTAACCATGGGGCTTACTGTTGGTTTGTCTGATAAAGAAGCTTTTATCCAAAAAGTAGCCGGTGTTATTGAACAATACCGCGAAAATCCTGAAGAAGCCGAAAAATGGGCTGCTGCTGCCGCAGAATTTTTGGAACAGTGGAAGGATGACCTGCGCATGCAAACCAATATCCATCACGGCGTTAAAAACAGTGGCTTGCCCGATAAGGAGCAGATGGAACGATTGACCGCTGCTATTGAAAAACTAACCCGTGAGATGCAGAAACCTAAAGCCTGAACTTTAACCTATGTTTAAAATATTTCGCATACGTTTATACTTTCTCAGCATAGTGCGCGGATTTGATATTCTGGGCATCTTACTAAAGTACTTTATAGTGGAATGGATGAGCGAACGTCGTTTTTTTATGCGGTTCATTCCTAAACAATATAAGCGCGATGGTTTGGTGCAAAGCGACCCCGAACGTTTACGTACTGTGATAGAGGAATTGGGGCCTACATTTGTAAAGTTCGGGCAAATACTGGCCGATAGGCCCGATATAATCAGCGATAAACTGCGGCAGGAATTGAAGAAGTTGCAAACGCGGGTCGAAGTGTTTGATCATGATACCGCCATCCGCGAAATAGAAGAAGAGCTTGGCGGACCGATAAGTGAAGTGTTCGACGGCTGGGAACCGAGATGTATTGGTTCAGCTTCTATCGGGCAAGTTTATAAAACCAGGCTCAAGAGCGGTGAGGTGGTGGTGGTAAAAATTCAACGCCCGCATATCGAACCAAAAATCAGGCTCGATTTACAAATACTCCGATATCTGGCCGCAGAATTAGCAAAGGAATATCCCGGGTTTAATGCAGTGGATATGGTTGGGGTTGTTGATGAATTCGGAGATACGTTGCTGAGCGAATTGAATTACCTGAATGAAGCAGCACATGCTGCAAGGTTCGGCCAAATGTTTCGCAATTCTACTATTTGCAAAATACCTAAAGTACACATGAACCTTACCACTAATAAATTACTGGTAATGGAATACGTGGAAGGCATTGCACCGGATAACTTATACGGGCTGTTAGCTGCCGGTATCGATCCCAAAGAAATTGCCCATAATGGAGCAACTGTTTTATTGGATATGATTTTTAAGTATGGCTTTTTTCATGCCGACCCGCATGCCGGTAACCTTTTTATTTTGCCCGATAAACGAATTGCTTTTATCGACTTTGGCATGGTGGGGGTATTAAAGCCGTCGCATATGCAGTTTTTGGCCGGCTTTACACTGGGCTTAGCAACAAAGAATGCTACACTCATTTCCGATGCATTGCTTACACTCTGCGGTAAAAAATTCTTTGCCGAAAAAGAGGATCTCGAGTTTTCGGTAGAAGCAATGCTACTGCGCCACGGCGCTTTTAAGTATGATAACATGAACTTCTCGATGATACTAAACGAGAGCGTAAACATCATCTTAAAATACGAATTGCGGTTGCCTGCCAATTTTTATTTGTTACTAAAAGCACTGGCAACACTGGAAAAGTTTGGTCACAATCTCGATAGACAAATTGTGTTAGCTGATATTATCAAACCCTATGCTATCGATTTGGTAAAGCAAAAATTCTCTCCCCGCGAAATTGCCTCAGATATTTACGAGGTATTAAAGGACTATGTACACCTCATGCGCGACTTTCCCGGCGAAGTGAATGAGATACTCTATAAGTTGAAACAGGGTAAAGTAATTATGGATATTAACCTGCAGCAGCCCGAAGTTTTAACCGGTTCGGTTAAGCAACTGGGCCGCATGATTGGTATTGCGTTTATTATCTGTGCCTTACTGGTAAGCAGCATAGTATTAATGATCAACGACAAACATCCCGGCCTTGCAGGTTTTATGTTTGGTATTGCTATCTTCTTTTCCTTGTGGATGCTGATGAGGCTTTTTATAAAGGTGCGTTTTTAAGGCTTGGCACTGTCGTATACAACAAAAATGCTTTTACTGCCACTTGGTTTTATAGTCGTGCCGCTTAGTGTATAGATGCGTAATTCCTTTCCGCTTTCCGTTTTGGTTGAATCAGCAGCGGTGTGATAAGTAGCAATTGCACGTATCAATTCGCCTTTCTTTTCGTCGTAGTATATCGAGTCCCATCCGGCAATGCCAGCGCCGTTTTCGTAGGTAAGTTTGGTAGGCTCTTTGGTTTTATTCAATTCGCAGGCAATTAATTGCACCGGTGCATTGGCATACCGGGTTAACAGCATTATTTCCTTAAAGCCGTTTTTATTAAGATCGCTCGTCCAACCGTTTAATACCTGTCCATGACGTTCGGTTATCAATACGGTATCTTTTTCGGCTTTCGTACGGCGAACTAACATTACATGACCATCGCTGGGTTTGCCCCAGGCTAACACATCATAAACTTCTTGTTCGGTAATAGGCAGGGTTTGATGATACTCATAACTCACTTCCATGCCTTTTTGCATAGTTGTGTCGCCGGCTATAGCTACTGTATCAATAGTGCCAAAGGTATCTTGTTGAGAAGGGCCACCCGGTTGGGTACAGGCAGCTAAAAACAATCCGGTAAAAAGTATAATTACTAAACGCGCCATAATGCCTGCAAAAATAAGCAATGGTGGCGGCAATCTACTTTTTCATGTTCTCCAGAAACTGGTCGAACAGGTAGCGCGAATCGTGCGGACCCGGAGAACTTTCAGGGTGATACTGTACACTAAACGCTTTTTTACCTTTCAGGCGGATGCCTTCAATGGTATCATCATTCAAATTCATGTGCGTTATCTCAATATCCTTCGATTGCTTAATCGCATCAGCCGAAACTGCAAAACCGTGGTTCTGCGAAGTTATCTCGCTACGGCCGGTCACCAGGTTTTTAACAGGGTGATTGATGCCACGATGGCCGTGGTGCATTTTGTACGTTGGTATGCCATTAGCTAAGGCCAGTAGCTGGTGGCCAAGGCAAATACCAAACAACGGTTTATCGGCATCACAAATTTCCTTTACTGTTTTTATAGCATAATCCATCGAGGCCGGGTCGCCGGGGCCATTGCTGATAAAATATCCATCCGGCTTAAACGCTTCCATTTCTTTGAAAGGCGTTTTAGCGTTAAACACGCGGGCGTAAACGCCACGGTCGGTCATGCACTTCAGTATGTTCGCCTTTATACCACAATCCAGAACCGCTACACGTACCGGTGCATCGGGGTTGCCGTAGTCATAGGTTTTTTCAGTGGTAACTTTTATAGCTAAATCTAAACCGTCCATATCAGGCACGGCTGCCAGTTGCTTTTTCAGCGCTTCCACATCAGTTGTTTCCGAACTGATAATGCAGTTCATAGCACCTTTGCTGCGCACGTGTATGGTTAATGCACGCGTATCTACGTCGCTTATGCCCACCAGGTTGTTCTGTTCAAAGTAGTCCTGTAACGAATCGTCGGCTGCCTTGCGACTGTAGCCATGTGCTGTGTATCGCTTGCAGATAAGGCCCGCAATTTTTACACTGCCCGACTCAACCTCCGTTTTTTTAACACCATAATTGCCTATGTGGTCGGCCGTCATAATAATTACCTGACCGTAATAAGAAGGGTCTGTAAAAATTTCCTGGTAACCTGTCATGCCGGTGTTAAAACAAAGTTCGCCGGTGGTGGTGCCTATTTTACCTAATGATTTGCCGTGGAATACAGTGCCATCCTGTAATACCAGGACTGCCGGGGCGGGAGTGAAGTTCTTTGCCATTAAAATGCAAATATAAGCACCACCAAATTAAGTGCGCGCTTCTTTGCTTTCTTTGTACAAACACAGTACTCACAAAATGCAATCCGATTTTAATAACTGGAGCAGCAAGGCTAAGGAGAAGAAAAAGGAGAACAAGCAGTTTCTCGACAAAGCCAAAAAGAAGCGTGGCCTCGAAAAGCACTTGCCCGACCTTCACGACGAGGCCTTCTCCAAGATCGATTGCCTGCAATGTGCAAATTGTTGTAAAACAATTTCACCCCGCTTCAAAACCCCAGATATTGTCCGTATCTCCAAATTTTTGGGGATGAAACAGGGAGATATGATAGAAACCTATTTGCGCCTGGATGAGGATGGCGACTATGTGGTAAAGAAAAGTCCTTGTCCGTTTCTTGGTTCCGATAACTATTGCAGCATCTATGAGGCACGGCCCGGCGATTGCCGCAACTACCCTTATACCGATAGCGGCGAGTTTTTTGAGTATGCCAACACCACTTTTCAGAACACCACCACCTGCCCGGCCGTTTACTATGTGCTGGAAAGGTTAAAGGAGGAACTAAAAGGTATTTAAAATCAATGTGTTAGCCTGTTTAAGCTATTCTTTTAAACGCCTGCCCATAACGTCCATAAAGCCTTCATTTTCAATAAATAATCGCTTTTAACTGACTTTGCCTTATTTTCGGCCACGGCTCGCCTGTATATTCTTTTGAAATCTCCCCTATCTGTTTATATTTGCGTCCCTTTTTACCGAAAGGGCTGAGAAGGTTTTGACTTTTTTGAAGCAAAGCAGGCTCAAATTTGAAATAGAAACAGGGGCATAGTTCAAGGGTAGAATAGCGGTCTCCAAAACCGTTGATGTCAGTTCGAATCTGGCTGCCCCTGCTAAAGGTTAACGGTTAACAGTTCACAGAACCGCTAATGATGCATTTTTAACTGTGAACGGAAAACAAAAACGATGGACAAGATTAAATTATACTTCGTTGAGGCCTACGACGAACTGATCAACAAGGTGACCTGGCCTACCTGGCCCGAGTTACAAAGCAGCACTGTAGTAGTGTTGGTTTCGGCCCTGTTGATTTCGTTGGTAGTTGTAGCTATGGATGTAGTATTCCGTATGGGCACCGTTAAGTTTTACGAATTAATCATCCGCTAATAGCAACACCAATGGCAGAAGAAAGAAAATGGCATGTGGTGCGCGTTATCAGCGGTCAGGAACGCAAGATCAAGGATCACGTTCAACTGGAGATAACCCGTTCCAAGTGGGATAAAATTATCGGCAACATTCTGGTGCCTACCGAAAAGGTTTACACCATTAAGAACGGTAAAAAAACCATTAAGGAAAAAACCTTGTTCCCCGGTTACATCTATATGGAAACCGATGACAAGAAAATGACCCAGGAAATGTGGCAGCATGTTCGCCAGGTGCATGGGGTATTAGGTTTCTTAGGAACCTTATCGCATGCCGAGGCAATGAAAATGCTGGGCAAAGCCGATGAAATGATGGACGCCGGCGAAACAATGGCCGAACCGTTTATTGTAAACGAAGATGTGAAGATTACCGATGGTCCGTTCAACGACTTTATTGGTACTATTGAGGAAATAAACAACGATAAGAAGAAGCTGAAAGTGATCGTTAAGATCTTCGGTCGTAAAACACCGGTAGAAGTAAGCTTTATGCAGGTGGAGAAAATAAGCTAATTCCGTGTTAACGGGTTGCAGCCGCGGTAGCTTCCAATTACCCCGGTGTTGCAGGTGAGACCGCTAACCGAGTTTGATAAAAACAATATTCATTAACTGAAATAACTTAAAATAAAATGGCAAAGGAAATTGCAACCTTCATCAAATTGCAGGTAAAAGGCGGCCAGGCTAACCCGGCTCCTCCAATTGGTCCGGCTCTGGGTTCTAAAGGTGTTAACATCATGGAATTCTGTAAGCGTTTCAACGCACAGACCCAGGATCGTATCGGTAAGGTATTACCTTGCGTTATCACGGTTTACACCGATAAGAGCTTTGACTTTATCATCAAAACTCCTCCGGTTCACGCCCTGTTGATGGAATACACCAAAAAGCAAAGCGGTAGCGCCGAGCCTAACCGTAAAAAAGTTGGTACTGTTAGCGCAGACATCATCCGTAAAATTGCGGAAGAAAAAATGCCTGACCTGAACTGCTTCACCATCGAATCAGCAATGAGCATGGTGACCGGTTCTGCTAAAAGCGCTGGCTTTAACGTAGAAGGATACTAAAAACAACACCGGGTACCGTAAGGTGCCCGGTTCATCTTTTTTATTAATCACGGGGGAGGGCTTTCATTGACCCGAAGAACCCCAAAAATTGTAAACAATGAAGTTAACTAAGAAAAGAAAAGCCGTTGAGGGCAAAGTAGACGCAAGCAAGCTCTACACCCTGAATGAAGCATCCAAACTCGTTAAGGATGTAAACACTGCAAAGTTCAACGCTTCTGTTGACCTGCACGTAAAATTAGGTGTTGACCCTAAGAAAGCCGACCAGGCTGTGCGCGGTACTACCGCCCTGCCACACGGTACCGGTAAAACCAAGCGCGTTTTAGTTTTCTGTGCTCCTGACAAGGAAGAAGAAGCTAAAAAAGCAGGTGCCGATTTCGTAGGTCTGGACGAGTTCATCGCCAAAATCGAAAAAGAAAACTGGATGGACTTTGATGTAGTTATCGCTACACCAAACGTTATGGCTAAGCTGGGTAAAATTGCCCGTATCCTCGGCCCTCGTAACTTAATGCCTAACCCTAAGTCAGGCACTGTTACGCCCGATGTTGCTAAAGCCGTTGAAGAAGTTAAGAAAGGTAAGATTGCTTTTAAAGTTGATAAGTTCGGTATCGTGCACACCTCCATCGGTCGTGTAAACTTTACACCTGATCAAATCAACGAAAACGCAACTGCCCTGTTGCAAACACTGGCTAAACTGAAGCCATCTTCAGCTAAAGGTGTTTACTTCAACAGCATCAGCATGGCCAGCACCATGAGCCCCGGCATCAATATCGATTACAAAACCGTATCAGGTATTTAATCCCGGCTAAAACCAATTAATTAATCCAGTTAAATCAAAATACTAATGGATAAGAATCAAAAGAATCAGGAAATAGAGGTGTTGAAAGAGAAATTCAGCAACGCCCAGTATTTCTATGTATGCGATCCTTCTACTTTAACCGTAGAGAAAACAAATAAATTCCGTCGCCTGTGCTTTAACGCCGGCATCGAATACCGTGTAACTAAAAACACCCTCATCCGCAAAGCCCTGGAACAAATCGGCGGCGATTACGAAGCCGTTTATCCTTTGCTGCACGGCCAAACAGGTGTAATGTTCTCAACCGACGGCGCTTCTCCGGCAAAACTGCTGAAAGAGTTCCGTAAGGATGGCGACAAGCCTGCACTGAAAGGTGCTTACATCGATACTTCGGTATTTGTGGGCGATAACCAGATTGACGTACTGGCTAAACTGAAGAGCAAGAAAGAATTGCTTGGCGAAATCATCGGCCTGTTGCAATCTCCTGCAAGCAATGTTATCAGCGCTTTACAAGGTTCTTCGGCTCATAAAATTGCCGGCCTGGTTAAAGCTCTGGAAGAAAGACAATAAACAGACACACACTAACGCCTTTAAGGAGGCAAGAACGAAGCCCTTCCCCAACCGGAAGGGCTTTTTATTTTTTATGCACCACTCGTACGCTTACGCTCTTCCGGGCGTTCTATAGCTAACCAAACCTCCAATCATGGAAGCTTTAATAGTAACCAATCAAATTGTAATTAATGCCCCGGCCTGGCGCGTGTGGGAAGTGCTCACTAAGCCCGAATACACTAAAAAATTTATGTTCGGTTGCGCCGCAATCAGCGATTGGAAACAAGGCAGCACACTGGAATGGAAAGGGAACATTAGCGGTAAGGACGGGGTAGTGGTAAAAGGCAAAATCATTGAAATAGACCCGGGTAAATTTTTAGCCTATACAACTTTCGATCCTAACTCCGGCATGGAAGATACCCCCTACAATTACCTAACCGTTACCGAACGATTAGAGGAGCAGGATGGCAAAACAACCTTATCTATAACTCAAGGCGATTTTTCTGCCGTGCAGGAAGGTCAACGCCGCTATGCCGAGGGCGCGAAAGGCTGGGAAACGGTGTTGCCCAAAATAAAGGAGTTAGCCGAAGGCAAGGTGAATTAACCTCCCCCTCGGCTATTACTTATTTTATCTTTTTCTCTAATTCTTCCAGTCGCTTTTTCAATTCTTCATTTTGCTTGCTCAATTCCTGTATGGCTTTTACCAATGCAGGAACAAAGTCGCCGTAGCGTAATGCATAAGCACTATGGTCATTTTCCGGTTTGGCCACTCCGCTGAAATCATAGTTCACCTCATTAGCAGCCTTCTCTACCTCTTGTGCGATAAAGCCACTGTAAACCACTTTTTCCTTTGCAGGGTTGGCAACGGAATCTTCGTTCAGGAAAGTGCTGAGCTTATTTAAATCCAGATTATAGGTAACAGGCTGTAACCTGTTTATAAAAGCAAGCCCTACCACATTTTGCTGAATGTTCTTTTTAAAGCGTCCGTCGGAAAGATTACTCCAGTTTACATAACCACCAATCGAAGTTACACTGCTGTTACCCACTACCACATAATTGCTGGTAGTTACCCGCGCGTTATATCCCAAAGCCATCGAATTGGTGTACGTGCCTACGGAGTTTGCTGAAGCGCCAGGCCCTACAAAGGTGCTGTTTGTTTCTACCGAACCGAAACCAATTGCGCCGGCGCCATAGCCTACGGCAACAGTATAATCACTGGCTCTGGAATAGTTTAAACTGAATTCCCCCAGGGCAACGCAATAGGAACCTGTTTGGTTATCCGTCATGGCGAAATGCCCAAGGGCTGTGTTTTCAGCACCGGTAGTATTATCCGAAAGTACCAAATGGCCTACCCCTACATTGTGCGAGCCTGTATTGCTTCCTAATACGCCCATTCCCATGCCAACGTTGTAATCACCGTTGCCTGAACCTGCTCCCGAACCAACGCCTACATTGTAACTACCTGTTCCAAAGCCACCGGTGGATAGACCGATAAAAGTGCAACCGGTGCCACTGCTGCCGGTATTATAACCGAAACTTGTATTGCCTGCACTAAGATAGCCCGCATTGGAGCCACCCACCTTAAATCGCAACGGACTTGCATCGGTTGTACCCAAAAATTGCGAAGCCGTTAACCCGGCATTACCGGTGAGTAACCATTCTGCACCGGCGCCCGGCGCCCATTGCGTACCATTATAAGTTAGTATTTGGTTGGTGATTGGTGCTGTTGCTGAAACCGCTACACCTTGAATTTTAACCACACTCGGGTTAGGATACGTACCACTTAAATCACCCCCCGCTGCACCTAACGGACCCGTTGGTCCTGTTGGCCCCTGTGCTCCGTTTGTGCCATTAGTTCCATTTGAACCAGCCGGTCCTTGCGGACCTTGCACACCTTGAGGTCCTTGATTACCCTGTGGCCCTTGCGGTCCCGTAGCGCCGTCATTACCTGCAACACCTTGTGGCCCCTGTGCACCTGTTGGTCCTGTTGGCCCCTGTGCTCCGTTTGTGCCGTTAGTTCCATTTGAACCAGCCGGTCCTTGCGGACCTTGTACACCTTGAGGTCCTTGATTACCCTGTGGCCCTTGCGGTCCCGTAGCGCCGTCATTACCTGCAACACCTTGTGGCCCCTGTGCACCTGTTGGTCCTGTTGGCCCTTGTGCACCATTCGTGCCGTTAGTTCCATTTGAACCAGCCGGTCCTTGCGGACCTTGCACACCTTGAGGTCCTTGATTGCCCTGTGGCCCTTGCGGTCCTGTAGCGCCATCATTTCCAGCTACACCTTGCGGCCCCTGAGCACCTGTAGGCCCTGTGGGTCCTTGTGCTCCGTTTGTGCCGTTAGTTCCATTCGTACCTGCAGGACCTTGTATCCCTTGAGGTCCTTGATTGCCCTGTGGCCCTTGTGGTCCCGTTGGTCCATCATTACCAGCAACACCTTGCGGCCCCTGAGCGCCTGTAGGTCCTGTTGGCCCTTGTGCTCCGTTTGTGCCGTTAGTTCCATTTGAACCAGCCGGTCCTTGGGGACCTTGTATCCCTTGCGGTCCTTGATTGCCCTGCGGCCCTTGCGGTCCTGTTGCACCATCATTACCCGCTACACCTTGCGGTCCTTGCGCGCCTGTTGGTCCGGTTGGTCCTTGTGCACCATTCGTGCCGTTAGTACCATTAGTACCTGCAGGTCCTTGTATCCCTTGCGGTCCTGTTGGTCCATCGTTACCCGCTAAGCCTTGTGGCCCTTGAGCACCTGTAGGTCCTGTGGGCCCCTGCGCACCATTCGTACCAGCAGGTCCTTGTACCCCTTGAGGTCCTTGATTGCCCTGTGGCCCTTGCGGTCCTGTTGCACCATCATTACCGGCAACACCTTGCGGCCCTTGCGCGCCTGTTGGCCCGGTTGGTCCTTGTGCACCATTCGTACCTGCAGGTCCTTGTATCCCTTGCGGTCCTGTTGGTCCATCGTTACCCGCTACGCCTTGTGGCCCTTGAGCACCAGTTGGTCCTGTGGGCCCCTGCGCACCATTCGCGCCGTTAGTTCCGTTAGTTCCGGCAGGTCCTTGCGGGCCGGTAGCACCGTCATTACCCGCAACACCTTGCGGTCCTTGTGCACCGGTAGGTCCCGTTACACCGTTCACACCGGTAGGTCCCGTGGGCCCGGTTGGCCCTTGTGCTCCGTTCATTCCGGCAGGACCTTGTGGTCCTGTAGCACCATCTGCACCTGTAGCTCCGGTTGAACCGTTAGGTCCGGATAACCCTTGCGGTCCTGTTGGACCGGTTGCACCTCCACCAACACCTGTAGCACCTGTAGGCCCTGTAATGCCTTGTATACCTTGTGGGCCCGTATCGCCTGCAAGGCCCTGTATACCTTGAGCACCGGTGGGACCGGTAGGTCCCTGAACTCCGTTTGTTCCGGTAGGCCCGGTTGTACCTTGTATGCCTTGAGGTCCTTGAGGACCGGTATCACCCGTTGCCCCCGTTGAACCGTTTAGTCCGTTTAAACCTGTAGCTCCGGTAGGCCCCGTGGCTCCGCCACCCGCACCGGTTGCGCCAGTTGGCCCTGTAGCTCCTTGTAATCCTTGTGGGCCGGTATCACCTGTAGCCCCTGATGAGCCGTTCAATCCGTTTGCCCCCGTTGACCCGGTTGGTCCTTGCAATCCGTTCGCTCCGGTAGGCCCGGTTGTACCTTGTATGCCTTGAGGTCCTTGAGGACCGGTATCACCCGTTGCCCCCGTTGAACCGTTTAGTCCATTTAAACCTGTAGGTCCGGTCGGCCCTGTGGCTCCTCCACCCACACCTGTTGCACCGGTCGGTCCTGTTACGCCTTGTAGACCTTGCGGACCAGTATCACCCGTAGCCCCCGTTGAACCGTTTAGTCCGTTTAAACCCTGCGGACCAGTTGGGCCGGTATCACCATTTACTCCATTTAATCCTGTCGCTCCCGTAGGGCCCGTCGCTCCTCCTCCAACACCTGTGGCTCCTGTAGGTCCTGTTGGACCTTGTAAGCCTTGTGGACCGGTATCACCCGTTGCCCCCGTTGAACCGTTTAGTCCGTTTAAACCTGTAGCTCCGGTCGGCCCTGTGGCTCCTCCACCTACACCTGTTCCGCCTGTGGGGCCCGTAGGCCCTTGAATACCTTGCGGACCCGTATCACCCGTTGCACCGTTTAGTCCGTTTAAACCCTGCGGACCAGTTGGGCCGGTATCACCATTTACTCCATTTAATCCTGTCGCTCCTGTAGGGCCCGTCGCTCCTCCTCCAGCACCTGTAGCCCCGGTAGGTCCTGTTACACCTTGAATGCCTTGTGGACCTGTATCACCAGTAGCTCCAGTTGCACCGTTTAGGCCGTTTAGACCTTGTGGTCCTGTTGGTCCAGTAGCACCGCCTCCAACGCCTGTAGCACCGGTAGGTCCAGTTACACCTTGAAGACCTTGCGGACCAGTATCACCCGTAACCCCCGTTGAACCGTTTAGTCCGTTTAAACCTGTAGCCCCGGTAGGCCCTGTGGCTCCGCCACCTACACCTGTTGCACCGGTAGGTCCTGTTATACCCTGTAGACCTTGCGGGCCGGTATCACCTGTTGCACCCGTTGCACCGTTTAGGCCGTTTAAACCTTGCGGTCCTGTTGGTCCAGTAGCACCGCCACCAACGCCTGTAGCACCGGTAGGTCCAGTTACACCTTGAAGACCTTGCGGACCAGTATCACCCGTAGCCCCCGTTGAACCGTTTAGTCCGTTTAAACCTGTTGCCCCGGTAGCTCCCGTTAAACCATTTAGTCCGTTTAAACCCTGCGGCCCAGTTGGTCCTGTATCACCGGTCGGCCCTGTGGCACCTCCACCCGAACCGGCTGCACCAGTGGGGCCTGTTGGTCCTGGCAATCCTTGTGGACCAGTATCACCCGTAGCCCCCGTTGAACCGTTTAGTCCGTTTAACCCTTGTGGTCCGGTTGGGCCGGTATCTCCTGTTGGCCCTGTGGCGCCTCCACCCGAACCGGCTGCACCCGTGGGGCCAGTTGGTCCTTGTAATCCCTGCGGACCCGTATCACCCGTAGCTCCGGTAGAACCGTTTAGCCCGTTTAAACCCTGCGGCCCCGTTGGTCCTGTGTCTCCAGTTGGTCCGGTAGCACCTCCACCCGAACCAGCTGCACCTGTGGGGCCTGTTGGACCTTGTGATCCCTGCGGACCCGTATCACCCGTAGCTCCGGTTGAACCGTTTAGCCCGTTTAACCCTTGTGGTCCGGTTGGACCTGTATCACCTGTCGGTCCTGTAGCTCCACCACCTGAACCGGCAGAACCAGTTGGTCCTGTTGGCCCTTGTAAGCCCTGTGGCCCCGTATCACCTGTAGCACCCGTTGATCCGTTTAGTCCATTTAACCCTGTCGCTCCGGTAGCTCCCGTTGAACCATTTAGTCCGCTTAACCCTTGCGGTCCGGTTGGACCTGTATCACCTGTTGGTCCGGTAGCTCCTCCGCCTGAACCGGTTGCACCCGTTGGGCCTGTTGGTCCTGGCAAACCTTGCGGACCAGTATCACCCGTAGCTCCCGTTAAACCATTTAGCCCGTTTAAACCCTGTGGCCCTGTTGGACCGGTATCGCCTGTTGGCCCTGTGGCACCACCACCCGAACCGGCTGCACCCGTTGGGCCAGTTGGTCCTTGTGATCCCTGCGGACCCGTATCACCCGTAGCCCCTGTTGAACCGTTTAGCCCGTTTAACCCTTGTGGTCCGGTTGGTCCTGTATCACCTGTTGGCCCTGTGGCACCACCACCCGAACCGGCTGCACCTGTGGGGCCAGTTGGTCCTTGTAATCCCTGCGGTCCCGTATCACCCGTAGCTCCGGTTGAACCGTTTAGTCCGTTTAAACCCTGCGGTCCTGTAGGCCCTGTATCACCTGTTGGTCCGGTAGCACCTCCACCCGAACCGGCTGCACCCGTTGGGCCTGTTGGCCCTGGCAAACCTTGTGGACCAGTATCACCCGTAGCCCCCGTTGAACCGTTTAGTCCGTTTAAACCTTGTGGCCCCGTTGCACCTGTTATGCCCGACTGCACCGTGAATTGTTGTCCATTACTTAAAAAGATGGTAATGGTACCGTTTCCATTATCTGTAATAGTTGTAATGCCTGTTCCGGTGGGCCCATCAGCCCCGGTTGGTCCTGTAACTCCTGTTGAACCATTTATTCCCTGTGGGCCTGTTGGTCCTTGTAATCCTTGTGGACCCGTATCACCCGTAGCTCCCGTTGAACCGTTTAATCCGTTTAAACCTGTAGCTCCCGTAGCTCCTTTTGCGCCTGTTGGTCCCGTGCTTCCGGCGCCATTTCCTGCATTTGCTGCATATAAGGCATATGGCACGCTCATCAGTTCGGATATTCCCATATTCAGGTAGTTGTTCCCGCCGTTCGGGTCATATTCCACCTGCAGATATTTATTGCCGCCAGCCCAGTTAATGTTGTTAAAGTTGCCTATCAGCGCATTGCCCTTGCCAATCTTCAGGGTAAACAAGCCAAACTGGTTGGTTACGGCCGTATGCGTTTCCTGGTAAACCGGTGTGCCGGGGTTTATGCCATCATTAATGGTAATACGAACGGTAACAGTGGTATTAGCGTAGGCGTTGCCGCCACTGTTACGTGCGATGGCCTGGTAATTGATGCCCTGTGGTACCTGCGCTTTTACAAGATAGAATGCTAATAATAAGAACAGAACGGGTAGTACACGGTTCTTCATAAATAACTTTTAATTATAATAATTCAGGAAGTGGGGTACGTTGGAAGGCTCAAAATACGACGCAAAAAATGTATTTTAAAAATTAAAATTCTTAATTCCCCATTTTGGGGTGCAGTCGTTTGGTATTCAGTTCTAAAACAATTGATTATTTACGCAGCACTTTTAAAATTCACCCTGCATGAATCACTTTACCTTTCTTACGCTCCTTTTTTTAACATTTAGCCTAAGCTCTATACATGCACAACAAGCAATGTGCGGTGCCGACCAATACTCCTACGAGCTTTACCGCGATAACCCTGCCTTGCAAAACACCATGGCTGCCAACCGCTCCTGGCTAAAGCACTTTACCGAACAGTATGCTGCAGCACACCAAAACCGGGCAGCCGATTCCGTTTATACGGTACCTGTAGTATTTCATGTAATTCATATGTATGGAGTTGAAAATATTACGGATTCGCAGGTGCTTAGCGGATTGGCGGTGCTAAACCGCAACTTTGCTAATAAAAACCCCGATAGCGCAAATATTGTTGCGGCCTTTAAACCGCTGGCGGCCGATTGCCAGATTGAATTTAAACTCGCCCACCTGGACCCCAACGGAAACTGTACCAGTGGCATTAACCGTATTGCTTCGCCACTTACCAAGTACGGCTATCATAGCGTAAAGGATCTTATCCATTGGGATCCCTCTAAATACCTGAACGTTTATGTAGTACGTAGCATACCTTCCTTAGCCGGCCATTGTTTAATGCCCGACCAGGCAGATGTAAAGCCCGAGTGGGATGGCATTGTGATAGATGATAGTTATGTTGGAAACATAGGTACGTCCAGCGAGCTTACCTCCGTTGTTATGGCACACGAAACGGGCCACTACTTAAACCTGTTCCATATCTGGGGTGGTAACAATGTGCCAGGTTATTTCTATCAGCAGGTAGGTCAGCAGGCCAATTGTGGTATAGGAGACGACGTACAGGATACACCTGAAACCATAGGTTGGAGCACCTGTAATCTTGCGGCGGCCAGTTGCGGCAACGCCGTCGATAACGTGCAAAACGCCATGGATTACAGCTACTGCAATTTTATGTTTACCCAGGGCCAGCGTACGCGCATGCGTGCAGCGCTAAATTCGCCGGTAGCACAACGCAACAATCTTATTACGCCTGCTAACCTTGCAGCAACAGGGGTTAATCTTAACACCGTTTGCAAAGCTGCTTTTACAGTTGATCGTTCCATAGTATGCTATGGCGATACGGTTTATTTTACTGATAAAAGCGTTACTACACCAACCAACTGGCAGTGGAACTTTGGTGATAATACAACGGATAACGCGCAAAATCCTTCTCACGTATTTGGTTTGCCGGGCGATTATTATGTAACCCTTACGGCTTCTGCTAACGGTGGCGGCGCAACCAGCGACTCCGTGTTGATACATGTAAACGATTTTAATGCTATGCCTTATTTTGTTGAAGGTTTCGAAAGTGTTTCAAACATGTGGCAGGCGGGTTTAATTGCAAAGTCGGATAACGACAAACTTAAATTTGAAATAGATAACGGCGGTTATCTTGGGGGCAAAGCCGCTGCTATTCAAACACAGGATACCCTGCATTACACCGGGCGAATCAGCTTAACTTCCCGTTCTATCGACGTAACAAACACTGTTTCACCTCAGTTTAGTTTTCGATATGCCTGCAGCCAGTTTAAGTTGAATAATGATGACGCGCTGGAGGTATTTATTTCTACAGATTGCGGCCGCACCTGGTTATCAAAAGGCAAACGCTTTGGCGCAAATCTGCGCACTGTTACTACAGCTATAGATGATACCACCTGGCTTCCGGCTGATACCAGCCAATGGAAAACTTACAGCTTTAATCTTACCGGGCAGCAATCAGTAAACAATTTTATGTTTCGTATTGAGTATACATCCTACTATACCAACGCATTCTTACTCGATAATATCAACCTGAATGAAGAAGCTTACAATGCTATACCTAAGCTGCAATTGCAGGATATAGCCATTGTACCAAATCCGGGCGATGGCATTTTTAATCTACAGGGCGATTTCGAGGAATTGGACATGGTGATCCTGGATGTAAATGGTAGGGTGGTTTTCAGGAAGGATAAGGTTACGCCTGAGCAGGTGACGGATGTGCGCTTTTTGCCAAGAGGTGTTTATCTGGTTAGGTTAGAAAATGAAACCTCGCAGGCTACTTTAAAATTGCTGCGTTAAGCTATCCACACCCCTTTGAAAACAAAAGCCACAAGAAAGCGGCGGTGGTGTAAGTTTGGGCTTCATTACCAAATCCAACTGCACTAAAGCAACCTACTATGCTGGCTGATTACGTTACTACAGGAAATAAAGACACCCGCTCCGGCTTTGGCGCCGGTATGTTAGAACTGGGACGCACCAATCCAAACGTGGTGGCCCTTTGCGCCGATCTTGCGGGCTCTTTAAAATTGGATGCCTTTATTAAAGAATTTCCTGAGCGTTATGTACAATGTGGCGTAGCCGAGGCCAATATGATAGGTATTGCCGCCGGTATGACCATCGGTGGTAAAATCCCTTTCGCAACAACCTTTGCTAACTTTGCCACCGGCCGTGTGTACGATCAGATACGCCAAAGCGTAGCCTACAGTGGTAAAAACGTAAAAATAGCAGCCTCGCATGCAGGCGTAACACTGGGCGAAGACGGTGCCACCCACCAGATACTCGAAGACATTGGTATGATGCAAATGTTACCGGGCATGGTAGTAATCAACCCATGCGATTACAACCAAACAAAGGCTGCTACTATAGCCGCTGCCAACTATGCAGGCCCTGTTTATCTGCGTTTTGGCCGTCCGGTATGGCCCATTTTTATGCCCGAAAACCAAAAGTTCGAAATCGGCAAAGCCATCGTAATGAATGAAGGAACAGATGTTACCATCATTGCAACCGGTCATCTGGTTTATAAAGCGCTGGAAGCTGCCCGTCAGTTAGAAGCAGAGGGAGTTTCTGTTGAGCTTATCAATATTCATACAATTAAGCCGCTTGATAACGAAGCAATTTTAAAGTCGCTGGCTAAAACCAAATGTGCCGTGGTAGCCGAAGAACACAACCGTATCGGTGGCCTTGGCTGGGCTGTGGCCGGATTGCTGGCAACTAACACGCCTGCCCCACTTGAGTTTGTTGCGGTAAACGACTCCTTTGGCGAAAGCGGTACCCCCGACCAACTGATGACTAAGTATCATCTGGATGCTGTGGATGTAGTAGCCGCTACCCGCAAAGTAATGGCCCGCAAATAGGTCTTTAAATTCCTTTTTTAAAATCAGGCACAGATTTTGGCCTTGCCTGTATACCGTTATACCCAAAAGTTCCGGGCCGGTGCAAAGCTGACTAAGCCTACCTGCTCAAAAAAATTACTTTTGAAAGGTATAGCTCAATAAAGTATATGGCTACTTCCGATAAAGATTTACTGGATCTGTTCAGCAATGGTGCCCGCGAGCGCGCCTTTACCCTGCTCATCGAAAAATACCAGGAAAAGGTGTATTACCACATCCGGCGCATGGTGAAGGATCACGACGATGCCAACGATGTAATGCAGAACACCTTTATGAAGGTGTGGAAAGGGTTGGAGAACTTTCGTGCCGAAGCACAGCTATACACCTGGATTTACCGCATTGCCACCAACGAAACCATTACCTTTTTAAATGCCCGTAACAAGCGGGTGATCATTTCTTTTGACGGTAACGATAAGGACGATGAAGAGGGTTATGCCCCCAGCAGTTATATAAAGGCCGAAAGCCATCAGGTTGATGGAGATGATATAGAGGCCCGGTTGAAGACGGCTATTGAAGCTTTACCCGAAAAGCAGAAACTGGTTTTTTGCATGCGGTATTATGATGAGATGCCTTACGAGCAAATGAGCGAGGTGCTGGGCACCAGCGAAGGTGCCTTGAAAGCCAGCTATCACCACGCAGCACAGAAAATTGAAAAATTTTTGTTGGGAGAGGATTAAACCTTTGGATGTAAGAATGCTCTAACAGAAGCGCTAACAATTATGGAAACCAGGGAAGAAATACTGAAAGAATTGCGGGAAATAGCCCCCAAACTGGCCGAATTACCGAAAATGAACCTTTATCAGGCTCCAAACGGTTATTTTGAGTCTTTCGGTGCAGGCATGAAAGTGCTGGTTGCAGAAGCTACGGCTCCTGTTGCCCCGGGTCAACTGGAATCGGTATTAAGCGCATTAAAGGATAAAAAGGGCACGGATACAGCTCCTGCAGGATATTTTAACACGTTCTCGGCTTCATTATTGCAAAAGATTCGTGTTTCGGAACAAGCGGAGGAACTGGCGGTTATTGCACCTGCATTGGCCAAATTGCCTAAGGTAAATTACCTGCAGGCGCCGGTTAACTACTTTAATAGTTTCCCTGCTTTAATGCTTAAAAAAGTTAAGCAGGCTGAAGCAGTTCAGCAGCCGGCTATGCCCACCTGGTTGATAACCGTAAATAATGTTTTTGAGCAGCTAACCGCTTGGGTTACCCGTCCACGATATGCCTATGCTTTTGCGGGGGGCTTTACCATGGTTTTATTGGCTGTTATGGTAACCATGAAAGCGCCTGAAGTGCAGCCGGCCAGCAATTGTACCGACCTTGCCTGCCTGATGAATGAGATGAAAATTAATGATGCCGACCTGGATGGCTACTTCCGTACGCATGCCGACGAGTTCAACTCAACCATGCTGGATAATTTCAGCGATGACAAGAAGATGGAAAAGGTGATGGATAAAAAGCAGGAAACACCAAAGGGCATTGAGGACTTGAGTGATGAAGAGTTAAATTTTATGCTGTAATTAAACGCAGCCTCATCAAATACATCCAAATAGAAAAAGAAATACTATGAATAAGTTGAAGAAAGCAGCAATAGGATTTAGTTTGATGCTGCTATGTGTAACCGGCGCCATGGCGCAGCCACCACAAGGCGGAGGCAATCAGAATAAAGGGGAGAAGGTGGAAGCTTTGCTTATAGCCTGGTTAACCCAAAGGTTAAATTTAACCCCGGAGGAAGCACAAAAGTTTTGGCCCGTATTTAATAGTTACCGGGCCGAGTTAAAAACCCTACGTCAAACAATGAAGTTGGAGGAAGGTGCTGAACCCAGTGCCGACCAAATGCTGGAGTTTGATCAGAAGAAACTGGACCTGAAAAAGAAATACAAAACCCAGTTTGAGGCAGCAATTGGTAAGGCTAAAGTGGATATCCTGTATCGCGCAGAAGAGGAATTTAAACAGAAGCTGAAAGAGATGCGCGAACAACGCCAGCAAAACCGCGGACAAGGCGGACCACCTCCTGCAGGGGGAAATGGCGGTGGCTATTAATAAACTGAAATAAAAAGGGGCTTATGGCTCCTTTTTTTGTGCCCTAAAGCGATGACCGGCGGTAGTCTTCCCCCTTATAACAGGCACCTAACCTTCAGCATTGTCATACTTCTGTCATTTTTCTAAAACTTGACTTTCATCAGAAAGAGCACTTTACCCGATTCCTATATTTGCGCTATTATTCATAACTCTTAAAATACTTGGAATGAAAGCAAAGTTTACTCTTGTAATGTTATTTGTGGCTGCGTTCGCTGGTCTGTATGCGCAACAGGCTCCTAACAGCGGGTTCGAAACCTGGACTAACGCCGCTAACCCCGATGGTTGGGTTACTATCGAATCAATTTTTGGTGCACCATTTGGTTTAGCTTCAAAAGATACTGTTGTTAAGGCCGAAGGAACAGCCTCATTAAAACTTAAAACCGATTCAATTCAGGCTGGTCCCACTAAAAGATTAGTTGCAGGTATTGCTTCATTGGGTACCGGTGCTTATTCTCCAACTACCGGCTTCAGCTTCGATGGTATTGCCTTCCATTTCCGTCCTGACACCCTGTTCTTTACTTACAAATTAACTTCTCCTGGTACCGATACCGGCAGCCTTAGCATCTACCTGTATACAGGTTCAGCAACACAATTAGGTGGTGGCTTATATTTAAATGCAAGTGCAAACTTTGCAACGGTATATGTGCCATTAACTGCACAATACAGCGGCGCTACCATTCCTGATAGCCTTAACCTGCAAATTACTTCCAGCAACGTTGCTCCGGTTCAGGGCACTACCTTAAATATTGATGCTATCCGTTTCGGTTACGTTAATGCCCCTTCTTTGGTGGAAGAAATCGACAACAGCATTACAATGAATGTATTCCCTAATCCTGCGGCTAACTATACCAATGTTACCTTCAGCGAACCAATGAACAACAGTTCTATCATGGTATTTGACCTTACCGGCCGCGTAGTTACCCACGAACTGGTGAATGGCAGCAGCCATCAGTTTAACACCGGCGATTGGGCAACCGGCACGTACACCTTCTCGCTTATCAATGCCGATAGCAAAGTGGTAGGCAAAGGCCGTATCAACGTAGCGCACTAATAACTTACTACATACATCAATAAGAGAGCCTTCCGGTAACGGAGGGCTTTTTTTATGCCTGCTTTGAATAGCGCTGCTTATATGGCAGCATCCGTAGGAGTCTTATATTAGCAAATAGCTAATGCGTAACAATGCTTTTAGTGCCGATGTTATGCAAGTTTTGAGTGCCGGACGGTTGTTAACCCGGTAGGGGGGAACCTTCCGCTAATAATTGCTCCGGTGCTTTTTAAACGGGATGTTTTACTTGTAAACTTTCTGCCGCAGAATGGTATACACCCAAATGATGAACAGAACTCCTGCGCCCATATAGCCAATGAAACTCCACTTGTTTATGCCGTAATAGAACTTCATTTCGGGCGGGTAATTGGCCAGCAGCGCAATACTGCTACTAATCATCAAGGCACAGATTACATAAATTAAATTCTGCCTGTTGCTGATGCTGTCCCACTTTTTAAGTGCATAACCGTAGCCCTGTAATTCTACTTCAAAATGCAGTTTACCTTTAGTGGTCTTCTGCATAATGTTGCGCAACTCTACCGGAAAGGTATTCAGAAACGAAGTAACGTTTGAGAAACGCTGCGCTGCTTCGTTAGCAAGGTTTTCCGGCTTCAACTGGTCGGTTAATAAACGCTGACCATAAGGCTTAATGAACTCGTATGTTTTAAAATTCGGGTGCAGTTTTTTGCCTATGCCTTCCAATATGGCAAAAGCACGGAAGATGAGAAACACACCACCGGGAACGGTAATGTGATAATCGTACATAATCTTCTGTAATCGTTCAATAACGTCCTGTATGCTGCTTTCGCTAACGTCAAGGTGCGCATAGTCCTCAATCAAATCATTAAGGTCATACACAAACTGGCGCATATCCGTAATGTTATCCTCTACGGCCAGTTTACGCAATTGTACCGCCATTTCTCTTGCATCGTATCGAGACATAGCTATAAAGATGCCGGCAAAGGCATACTTATCCTTCTTCATCAATTGCCCCACCATACCAAAGTCTAAAAGTATAATGGTGCCTTCCTGGTTAACCAATACGTTACCAGGGTGCGGGTCGCCATGGAAATAGCCAAATTCAAATATCTGGCTCAGGTATATTTCCATCCCTTTCTCTACTATACGTGCAGGGCTAATACCCCATTCTTTAAGTTTTTGCACGTCGGTAATCTTACATCCGGGTGCAAACTCCATAATCAGCACTTTATCGGTGCTGAACTCGCGGTAAGGTTTAGGAACGTAAAAGTCGGTGCGGTGTCGGTAAGTTGTTCTAAAGCGCTCAATGTTGCGCGCCTCGTTGCGGTAGTCTAACTCTTTAAAAATAGCCCGTTCAAAAACCCGCACTACTTCTTCGCCGTTAAGCACGCCCTGTTTTTTCAGGTAGCGGTCCATCCGGCGTACGCCCTCACGTATTATTCCAAGGTCCTGCTCAATAATTTCTTTTACATCGGGCCGCTGAATTTTTACAACAACATCTTCGCCGGTTTTAAGCTTAGCCTTGTGTACCTGGCCTATGGATGCCGAAGCCATGGGCACCTCCTGAAAGTCATCAAAAATTTCTTCCAGTTTTTTACCGGTTTCACTTTCTATAATGGCTTTGGCACGGGTAAACTCAAAAGGAGGAACGCGGTCCTGCAACTTTTCAAATTCTTTCACCAATTCTTCCGGTATTATGTCCGGTCGGTTACTAAGTATCTGAGCCAGTTTAATAAAGGTAGGGCCTAACTCTTCGGCGGCCATGCGCACACGCTCCCAGCGGGTGTATTCCATCACCGGTTTTTCGTCGCGCAGCCATTTTAAACGCATGCCTTCCGTAACCAGGTTACGCATCGTGCTATTAGCAATAAAATCCTCGAAACCGTATTTGATCAGAATACCGAGTATTTCACGCGTGCGGTTGATGTTGCGGAAAGTATCATTAAAAAGCATGGTGGTCTAAAAATATAAAATGTATCGACAGCCCGAAGTCTAATGCAACGAATAAACAGTAATTCACGAAACTTCCGTCCTGTCTTTAGTTTCCGGCCATCAACCGGTCGCACAAGGCCAATAACTTTTCGCGCCGCATCCTTTGGGTATAATTGGTAACAATCCGTTCCCGGGCAGCCTTGCTTTTTACGGCCCAATCACCCTCCAGGGCTGCATTTAGTACACCCTGTAAAGCGGTACTATTTCGCAGGGGTAGTACAAACCCGCTATCGCCCACTATCTCAGGCATCGAAAACACGGCCGAAACAACGGGCACACACCCGCACAACATACTTTCACAAAGCGCATTCGGGAACCCCTCGGCCATGCTCAGTTGCAGGTAATAGGTACAGCTACTAAATACTATCGGTAACTGATTATTTGGTGTAGCAGGTAATAACTCCACATTGGCCGGTAATGTCGGTAACCGATCGGGCGAATCAATACCAAGGATAATAAACCGGCACTCCGGAAAGCGGGGCGCAACCGATAAAATCAAATCTATACCCTTCAACTGTACCTGAAAGGGGTATTCCCAGGCTCCGCTAACAGTAATAAATGTGTTTGGCCGGCGGGCACCAGTTGCTTGCCATTGCTCAGGATCGTACCCGTTAGGTATCTCAGTGTAGGGCGTTTTTAAACCCGGTATACGCGCATAAATTCCCTGGGCCGATGGCTCCTGTGTATCGTAGCTATAATCATACTCCATTAGCGACCTGTGCTTAGGCGCAATATGCGTGCAGGCAATAAACGTTAAGCGGGTAAAAAACTCCAATCCTCTCTTTTGCCAGTTGCCATAACCGATGTTGGGAAAGTAATGTGCGTCCGTACCGCCAACTATCACCAGCGAGGGTCTTCCTGTGAGCCTGCCAAACAGCACCGGCAACACCGAATGGTAACCCGCAAACTGACAAACAATTAAATCCGCCGTCCACACATGGCGCAACAGAAAGAAACACTGCTTTAGAAAGCTAAACGGCGTACCCGATTTTTTTGGCGTATAAAAGTCAAAGCCCTTTACATCATACACTTCCTTAAGCATCTCCACATCCTTCTTAACAAAGCTGGAGAGATAGTTATAGAACAGTAAGATGGTTTTACGCTTTTGCGCCATGGCTTTAACTTACACTGCTAACATACGCATTCAATAATTAAGGCTAAGGCACAATAACAGTCTTCGTGGTAAACGAATACACATTAAAGTAGCCCAACACGTCGGTGCTAAAATTGCTGGGCGGATTAGCCGGAGCAGCGCTGGCATTTATCGGGTTGCTGAAATTATTTTGGTTCAGCACATTGTAGTAATTATAAATGCTCTCGGTTATACTCCATAATTCCACCTGCACCGTATCGCCTGTTTGTATATCACCGGCTCTCGCGCTTATGTCTCGCAATTTGCCGTCAAACAATCTATCGTTGGCTATGCGCAAATTGGTGTTACGCAATCCGTTTTCTATAGTGGCTATGCGGTAATAGTTGCCCTGGCCTGCGGGGTCCATAAACAGACAGCGCAGTCGGGTGTTCTCGCCATTGTTGGGTCCGCCGGGGCCTTGTATAGCAGCTTCAAAATACAGCGAGTCCAACTGAACAGGCATAGGCATTTGGCAAATGGCGTCATACACCTTGCCTTCTACTTGTGCCTGAAAATGATAGGTGCGGCCCGGTACGCCGTTCAATAGTTGGGTTTGATATTCGCCTGGGTTTACTTCATGCAGCGTATCGGTAGTGCCTGCATCATCCGCAATAAATACATAGTCGGCATGCACGGCTTCAAAGTCATTGCCTTCGTAATACGCTTTCGATTTACTGAACTTAACCGTATACGGCCCCGGAGCATTGCTCAGGTTACCCTCTATTACCAAATGCGGTTCAGCACTTTTCAGGTTTAGTTTTATATCCTCGGTGCACGAACTGGTTATTACAGCCGCCAGCAGCGCCAATAATCCCGATTGCAGTAGTTGTTGTATGCGTTGCATGGCTTAGTGGGTTTTTTGCTTTTTAATGGCGGTGAACTTAAAGTTGTAGCTAATGGAAGGAGTAATGCGGAACAGATACGTTTTGGTAGCAACCGTTACGTTGTTGCTCAAGTCGCGGGTTTCAAAGTCTATGCTGTAAGCATTTTTACGTGCATACAGGTTATAGATGCTCAGGTTTAAATCGTGCTCCCAGTTTTTGCGTTTCTTTAAAATAAAGGTGGCACCTAAATCTAACCGGTGGTAATCGGGCATGCGGTCCTGGTTGCGCGGGCCGTAATAAGGATACACCGTGCCGTTTACCGTATACTTACCGCTCGGGTAGGTTACGGCATTACCGGTATAGTAAACAAAAGTGGCCGATATATTGATGCGCGGGGTTATGTCATACATCAGCACCACACTTAAATCGTGTGTGCGGTCGTACTTACTCGGGAACCAGCTGCCATAATTAACGCTTGCAAATCTGCGCTCACTGCGCGATAAGGTATAGCTTATCCAACCTGTAAACTTGCCGGTTCGTTTTTTCAGAAATAGTTCCAAACCATACGCCCGTCCCGTTCCATAAATCAGTTGCGATTCCACTGTTTCGTTAGCACGCAGCACAGCACCGTTCTTGTAGTCAATTTGGTTCTGCATCCATTTAAAATAACCCTCTACCGAAAACTCAAATATGTTTTTGTAAAAGTTCAGGAAGTAACCGCCACCTACCTGGTCGCAAACCTGCGCTTTTACATTGTTGCTGCTCATAATCCAGCGGTCGGTTGGGTTGCTGGTGGTAGCGTTGCTTAGCTGGTGCAGGTTTTGCGCATTACGGCTGTAAGCAATCTTAAAGCTCATATCCTTATAAAAGTTGTAGCTCATGCTAAAGCGTGGCTCGGCGTTAAAGTAGGTTTTACCAAACTGTCCCACATTTAAATGGAAGGTATCAATGCTTTCATCCGGATGGAAATTGAAGTAATTGCCCGGGCCTGTAATGGTAAAGGTAGATAGGCGCAAACCGTAGTTAATATTCACCTTCTTCCAAAGCGTTACTTCGTGTTGCGCGTACACGGCGTTCTCCCAACTGTAATTGCGCGTAAGTTCAAAGCTGTTCAGGCGGCTGGTGTCGCTGCTGGTAACCTGGCCCGGCACAATGCTGTGGAACGTACTTTGCCAGCCAAATTTCAATTTGTTGGTGGCATTTAAAAAGTAATCAAGGTCCTGCTTTAAGCTATAGTCCTGCACCACCGACTTAATGTTTAGCTCAAAACCGCTGCCAATGTTAATGGCGTAATTAAAGTTGTTGAATATAAAGGCCGTGTTTAAAAACAGCTTATCGTTAAAAATGTGGTTCCAGCGAAGCGTTGCCGTGCTGTTACCGTATTTAATGCCAAAGCGGTTGCTTAGTCCAAATATGTCCTGACCAAAATATCCGCTAATAAACAAACGGTCTTTTTGCCCTAAGCGGTAATTGGCTTTTGCATTAATATCGTAAAAGTGCAGCGTACTTTCTTTCAGGTTCTGCTTCTTCGACATCTTTAAGAACAAATCAGCATACGTAGTGCGGCCCGATATAAAAAACGAACCTTTATCCTTTACAATCGGCCCTTCAATATTCAACCGGCTTGTTATTAAACCTATGCCGCCGCTTATTACGTAGTTCTTATCGTTGCCTTCCTTCATCTTCAAATCAA
The DNA here is from genome assembly GCA_046329495.1 of Chitinophagales bacterium. Taxonomy (GTDB): domain Bacteria; phylum Bacteroidota; class Bacteroidia; order Chitinophagales; family LD1; genus Bog-950. The sequence continues at coordinate 86,722 of JAXLUO010000011.1, forward strand.
GCACACTGCTGATGCGGCCGCCGTATTCGGCAGGCATATTGCCTTTGTAAAGTGTGGCATCCTTTAAGGCATCGCTGTTAAACGTGCTGAAGAAACCTAACATATGGCTGGCATTGTAAACCGGTGCTTCGTCCAGCAATAAAAGGTTCTGGTCGTTACTGCCGCCGCGTACATAAAAACCGCTGTTGCCTTCCGAAGCCGGCATAACACCGGGTAGTAGCTGAATGGTTTTTAAAATATCCCGTTCGCCAAACAACACGGGCACTTTGTTCATCTCTTTTACATCCAGTGTTACGGCACTAACCTGTGCCCGCTTTACATTGCCATCATCTTTACTGGCCGTTACCTCTACCTGGTTTAATTGCACGGTACTCGGCGCTAAAGAAATATTCAGTGTTTGATTCGCTGAACTATCCAGCGTAGTGGTAAAATCATCATAACCTAAATAATGCACAACCAGCGTGTATTTATTGTTGGGTAAGGTAAGAGAGTAGAAACCATACGCATTGGTTATAGCTCCGGCACCGGTCAATTCTTTTACATACACACTGGCGCCAATTAATTCTTCGCCTGTTTTAGCATCCTTTACGCTGCCGCTCACCGTAAATTTTGCGGTGGACTGGGAGAATCCGCACAGATGAATAAAAAATCCTGCAAGCAGGAAACAAAAACCTCTAAAGGACATATCAAAAATTAAGTGCTTTAAACGCCACTCCGTCGGCGACATTGTGCATAGATAATTTTTTAATGTTGAACCGTAGTTTTTATGCTGTTAAGTGTGCTTAAATCAAATTAAACTTCCGCTTATCTTTGCCATATGCGTCAACGTATTATTCTATCCGTATTTGTGCTGTTAGCCATTTTTATTTCTGCCTCTTCCTTCAGCAGGCCAAAGGAAAGCTCCCTGGCAAAACTGATGGGCAAAATGATGGTCTACATTAAAACCGAGGAGCAGAACGTAGCTAACAACCTACCGATGCAGAAATATCCAAGGGCATTTAAAAAGTTGCCTACTGCCAAGGAAAGCGCCAACAAAACCCTCAGCAAGGAACATCAGGAATACGCCGCAAAATTCATGGCCGACCTGGATGCGTACTACCAAACCACCGGAGGCGATGCCCGCAAACTGGCCTTCAACAATATGGTGTACTCCTGCATAAAATGCCACCAGGAAGAATGCCCCGGCCCCGTAAGCAGCATCCGCACCCATTTGCTGAAGTAGTAGTTTAGTTAATCGGTGGAATTGTAGATTGGTTGATATCGCGTGGCACACCAAGCACCTGCATAGCGGTGCTCTCTTTAGGGAGTTAGTGGGATGCATGGCTCTATGCCTTCATTAATCATTCCAATCATAACCATCAGCGTTCATCCGCGTTCCATTTGTATTTGTCCAATTCGTCCAATTTGTTCAATTTGCCACCATGACCAAATATCTCCTCCTCCTGGTGTTGTTCTGCACCACCCAAGCCCAGGCTCAACTCAAAGAATTACTCTATGCCGGTCCACCCGTTTTTCATGGTGCCACGGCAATAGGTAATTATCCCAATACCGATTTCATTTATACTATTCCGGCAACAGGCGAACGTCCTTTGCATTTTGTAGCACAGGGTTTACCCAAAGGGTTGCAATTGGATGAGGCCACAGGACTTATTAAAGGCAAAACCGCCGAAGCAGGCGATTATAAAATAACCGTTACCGCTACCAACAAAGCAGGTTCAGCCACCCGCGATATCACAATTAAAGTAGGAGACAAGCTTTGCCTTACCCCGGCTATGGGCTGGAACAGTTGGAATGTGTTTACCCGCGATATCGACGAACAGATGCTGATGCAAATGGCAGATGCGATGGTAAGCACCGGCATGCGCGATCTGGGCTATCAATACATCAACATCGATGATTTTTGGCATGCTGATGTGCGCGACTCGTTGGGTAACCCGGTGGCCGATGCTAAAAAGTTTCCGCACGGTATGAAGTATGTGTCCGACTATGTGCATAGCAAGGGGTTAAAGTTGGGCATCTATTCCTGCGCAGGCAACATGACCTGCGGTCGCCGCTTTGGTGGTTATAGTTACGAGGAAATTGATGCGAAGAAGTATGCTGAGTGGGGTATTGATTTATTGAAATATGATTATTGCTACGCGCCATGGAGCCAAAAGGCGGCCATCGAACGATACACGACCATGGGCAATGCGCTTAAGCATTCCGGCCGTTCCATCGTTTTCAGCGTTTGCGAATGGGGTATCCGCAAACCATGGAAGTGGGCCGCACAAGCCGGGGGCAGTTACTGGCGCAGCACGCCTGATATCTTCGACGGTTGGAAAGGCGGCAACCCTTTTCAAATGACAGTTAGCACCATCCTGAACCGCGAAGTAAAGATCGCTCAATATGCAGGCCCCGGCCACTTTAACGACCCCGACATGCTTACCGTTGGCAACTACGGTAAAGGCAAAGCTACCAGTGGCGGTGGTGTGTTTAAAGGTATGAGCGATACCGAGTACCAAAGCCATATGAGTTTATGGTGTTTGCTGGCAGCCCCCCTGCTAAGCAGTTGCGATCTGCGCAGCATGAACGAAGCCACCACTACCATTTTACTGAACCCCGAGCTACTGGATATTAACCAGGATGAACTGGGCTTACAGGCGGTGCAGATTTATAACATCGCCGGCATACGTGTTTTCCGCAAGCCCTTAAAAGATGGTAGTATGGCTGTTGGTGTGCTTAATATGAGCAAAAAGAAAAAGGAATTTACGCTTAATGCTTCCTTACTTGGCAAAGCCGATAAATACCAATGGCGCGATGTGTTACAGCACGTAAACGCCGGCGAACTAAGTTCTATGCAGTTAAAGCTGCAAGCCCATCAGATGCTGGTGTTCCGTGTTTCCTCTCTCTAAGGGAATAAATACATTTCCCCACAGATGAACACGGATTAAACGCAGACAGCCACAGATTGAACACAAGAAGGTTTGTGTTGAGATTTGTGTAGAGATGCAAGATATTGCGGCTTAGGAATGCAGCCTTTGTAACCACACAACATATTACATCTTATGAAGACAGCCTTTGTAATAATGCAGGATAGCATGTCATAGAATCTTGCCTTCTGCTATGGTTTGAACCAAACCGAAGAACCGGTGATCCGAGGACTCTATTCATTCGACCACCAATCGCAACTGTGGCTTTTAGTCCCGTTGAGACGCCCTGTCTGTAGAAAAACGCTTACCGCTCACAATTAAGCTCCGTAGGAGCGACCTGTAAAAACACCCGCCCACCAATCCAAATCTATAACCAATGGCTGCTCCTGTTGTCTGATCTCTGATCTCTGTTTTCGGATTTCTGCCTTCGCTGCTGCCTTTTTGCCCGTTTTCCACCCCTTGCGGGGTAAAGCGCCTCCTGCGATCGGAAGCACCACATAGGCACGCTTTTTTAAATGTGCTGTTCGGATACTGAAATTATTGAACGCAATACCTTTGTTATGATAGAGTTAATTGAATATCCCGCCGACCATGTAGCTGCTTTTCGATTTAGCGGTGAGGTGACCAAGGCCGACTATGATGAAGTGGTTTTTCCTACCGTTAAACAGGTAGCCGATAAATACAACGAGGTGAATATGATAATGGTGCTGGATACCGAGGTAAAGAACATGAGCATAGGTGCCTGGATGGATGATGCCTTGCTGGGGCTAAAGAACCTAACGAAGTGGAACAAAATTGCACTTGTTAGCGACGAAGCCTTTGTTAAAAACTCGGTGAAGGTAATGGACAAAGTAGTGCCGGGCACCTATCGCTGCTTTGAGCACGAAAACGAAGCCTATGCCTTTCAGTGGGTATCAGCTAAGGACGAAGTTTAAGCAAATCGTTCTTCTATCAATTGTTTATTGATGGCTATAGCTGCTGTGGTACCTTGCGAAATTGCGTTTGCCAGTGTTCTGGTGCGTGTGGTATTGTCGCCCGAAGCATAAACTCCCGCAACGGTTGTTTGTTGGCCGGCATCCACCTGTAAGTATCCTTCCTCCGTTAAATGGCAGCCTAATTTTTCAGGTAACCTTGTAGCCTGTTCAAATGGCGAAGGGGCATACAGCACTTCAACCGCTAATTCCGAGTTATCGGCAAACACAATTTTCTCTAGTTGGCCTTGCTTATGTTGCAGCCCGCTTATAGCTGTGTTGATGACTTTAACCCCTCGTTGGCGCAATAGGGCTTCGTGCTTTTCAGGTAAGGCTTCCTGTTCGTTCGTTAATACTATCAGTTCGTTTGTCCAGTTAGATAATAGTTTAACCAGTTCCAGCGCATGTTCTCCTTTGCTTAAAATAGCTGTTGGCTTGTTGCGCACTTCGTAACCATGGCAATAGGGGCAGTGTAACACCGAAATACCCCAGCAGTCTTTGAGGCCCTCTATGGCGGGTAGCTTATCCTTTATGCCGGTGGCAAAAAGCAGTTTGTCAGCAGTTAATTCTGCTCCGCTCCAGGTGGTTACTTTAAAACCATTATCAAACCGGCTGGCATCCGTAACCATATCCGTGCAAAATTGTACGGTAGGGTATTGTTTTACCTGCTCGCGTGCTAAAGCTGCAATAGCAGCAGGCGTATCACCATCGTGCGTTAGCAAATTATGCGAGTAAGGGGTTTGTTTATTGCACGGATCGCTGCTGTCAATAATTAATACATGGCGCAGCGCACGGCCCAGCGTAAGCCCGGCCGCGAGGCCGGCATAACTGCCGCCTACAATAATTACATCAAAATTGTTCTTGGTTTTCATGGGCGGGTATTGGTGGGTTTTAGTTTGGCAAGCAGAAATTCTACGGCAGGCAATGCTGCAAATATCATCCAGGGCACCAGCACGCCCGTTAGGGCAAGTGTTTTTAAGGGCACGGATAAGGCAGCAAGCTTATTGCCTAATAAATAGTAAAGAAGGGTGATAGAAGGATAGATGGCCAGCCATATTTTGAACATGGCCCACAATTTCTGTTTTATTTTCATGTGATTATAATTTTTAATGGAGGTTAGGGAATAATAACCTGGCCTGTGTTAGCACCAAAAACGCTTTTACGGAAGGCGTGCTCCAACTCGCGCATGGTGGTGGGCACTTCTCCGGGGAAGTAAGGAAAGTAGTGGGGTGAGGCTTCAATTACGGTTGGGCTTACGGCATTAATGCGTATGCCGTTCTCTAATTCAATAGCTGCAGCCCTTACAAATGCTTCCACAGCGCCGTTGGCGGCCGAGGCATTGGCAAAGTTCAGTTGCGGGTCGCGCGTTAAGGCTCCGGTTATCAATGTAAACGAACCCTTGGGTTTTATATAGTGTTGCCCGATTAACACCAGGTTAATCTGCCCCATTAATTTCCCTTCTAAACCAATGCGGAATTCTTTGTCGCTCATTTTCTTCCACGGACCAACATATGTGGGGCCGGCGGTAGAGATCAGTGCATCAAACGGACCGGTTTGTTTAAAAAGGTTTTCAATCTCTTCAGGCTTGGTAATGTCGGTTACAATGTCGCCATCCTGCGAGCCTACACGAATAATAGTGTGTTCCTTTTCAAGGGCCGCTGTAAGATGTTTACCCATGGTGCCGGTGGCACCTACAATAATAATTTTCATGTGTTTAACTTTTGTTATTGGTGAATAATGAATTACACCGCAAAAGTATCGGTAGGGTAAACGGCGCTATAGGACAATTGCGCAGTTCAATAGCACTTTTGCCTAACGGCTTCTGAATTCCTGTGGCGATAGGCCGGTATGCTTTTTAAAAAAGCGGATGAAGTAGGAGGGATCCTGAAAGCCCATGTCGTAAGCAATTTGATTTACCTGGTTGCTGGTGGCCAGCAACTGCCGTTTGGCTTCAAGCAAAAGGTAATCGGTTATCACTTCCGAACTTGATTTATTGATGGCCTCGCGGGTAAGAGCGTTCAATTGATAGTTGGATAAATGCAGCAGTGCAGCATAATCTGCCGGCTTTTTATGCGTGGTAAAATTACGCTCCAGTAATTCAGTAAATGCTTCCAGCTTTTCCTGTGCATAGTTGGCTTTATCGCTTTTAACAACATGCGGGTTTTTGCTTTGGCGCAGTAGTTCAATAAACAAAAGGTCCAAACGGGCTTTAATAGCCTGCAGGTAGTTTTCGTCGCGTTCTTCGTATTCGTCCATCACCTGTTCAGCCAGTGCATAAATCCGCTGAAAGCGCTTTGCTTGTAGTTTGCAATGGTTCTTATGGCTAACCTTGCGAAAGACCGCAGCTCCGGCCGCTGCGGTAGTATAAAAGGCAGGCGAAAATTCAATGAGGTAACCGCTGCAAGTAGCTTTTAGTGCCAATTCGTGCACCTGGCCTGGCCGCAGAAAAAACAGACTGTTATCGGTAACCGGGTAAGGCACAAAATCAATAGCATGGTTGCCCTTGCCTTTTTCAATCAGCAACAACAAATAGAAGTCATGGCGGTGTACATCCTGTTGCAGGTCCTCGCCGTTCAGCAGGTCTTCAATTCTGCGGATGGTAAAACCTCCGGTAAATCCGGGTTCTTTAATGTGCCGTACAGGGATTTTGGGCATAGGGGCAATCGCTTAGTGGGCGGTAAAATAAGGAAGGGATTATCACAATTCCCTAAAAAGCATTTTCTTCTCGGTTCAAGCCTTCTCTTATGCCTTGTTGGTATAATACACTGTCAAAAAAACCTTTGTTAGAATACAATTTCCAATAACCCTCCTTGTGACCATTTATTACCGCACCTTCCTCCCGCAGGTTTCCAAAGTCATCCTCGTCCCGTGCCATTATTTATCGTCCCAAAGGCTAACGGTGTCCCTTCTTTATCGTAATACTCTATGACGTTCCATAAGCCACCATCCTTGTAAACAACTTTATACTTAAGCTTACCACTCGGGTAGTATAGTATCAATTCACCATTCAAAACGCCGTTTTTATAATGTTCAATAAGTTTAATTGAGCCATCTCTTTCATAATTTTTACATACAGTTGTGCTACTGAAAAGTGACTGTTTTTCACACTCTAACATCAAAGTGCCATCGTGGTAATACTCTCTATCTACATTAGAACAACCGGCAAGGCAAAATAGATAGATGAAATAGGGAAAGCCAAGGCGCAAACTGTCAATGCAATTAAGTTTATTCATCTAAGGAATTGAGTAGAGTTTATTTAAATACTGAATACTAAAGCAGCACTATTCTTTTGTCTGCTTTCTGATCTCGGATTTCTGCTTTCTCATCTTAATCTCTTCTTCGTCGCTTTCGCCTCCTTATTATAAGCCAAGGCCAACCCAACCCAGTAGGCCAGCTTTTTGTCGGTATTCAGGGCTTCGGTATCCACAAACACAAAACCACGCATGCTCCGGCCACTGGCCGACATATCGCTACAGCCCTCCATTTCCAGTGCCTGTTCATAAATAGCAGGGTCCAGCCGCACCATCATATAGTCTTTTAACACAGCCACACACATTTTGCCATTTACCATAAAGCACAATCCGCCAAACATGCGCTTTTCTTCAACTTTCCGGTGAGTTTGCGAAATCACGTCGCGGGTACGGTCGGCAAGGGCCTCATCAAATGCCATGAGCTATTTTAGGGTTTTGTCAAATTTACCGGTTTCGACTTTTTGTAAAAAACAATTTTAACAGGCATGAAAAGCCTTTCCTTAAATAGAACCAAGGGTATCATACCACTTCAATACTTATAAGTTAACAGCTAATTTGTAACCCGTAGTGTAACCCATGCCTAAAAATAGGTGTTGAATATCAATTGGTTAAAGTGGGGTTACATTTACTTTGTAACCCGACCCCAAATGGGAACCATTATTTTTAGTCCCATTTAGTCTATAAATATAGACAAGCTACAGCCGCTGCTTTACATCCTGCCGGCGGCTTGGTTGCAAGGGCTAACGAAAATTTTAAACGCGGCATTTTTGTTTTCTGAACTAAAAGGCTACTTTTGCCGTCCCTAAAAATAAGAGAGAATGCCTACTATTCAACAGTTAGTAAGAAAATCACGTTCAATAATCCGTGCTAAATCAAAGAGCCGTGCGCTGGATGCATGCCCTCAAAAACGTGGCGTTTGCACCCGTGTTTACACTACCACTCCTAAGAAGCCTAACTCGGCTCTGCGTAAGGTAGCAAAGGTTCGTTTGACCAACCAGGTAGAGGTGATTGCTTACATCCCGGGCGAAGGCCACAACCTGCAGGAGCACTCAATCGTGCTTATCCGCGGTGGTCGTGTAAAGGATCTTCCCGGTGTTCGTTACCACATCGTACGTGGTTCATTAGATACCGCCGGTGTAGAAAACCGCAAGAAGAGCCGTAGCAAGTATGGCACTAAGCGTCCTAAAGCAGGTGCTGCAGCTGCGCCAGCCGGTAAAAAGAAATAGTGTTCTCTTATAATTAGGCAGGAAAACAGATAATTAAGAATAAGCTGTCCCTAAAGGCAGCCGTTAATCAAATAGCATGAGAAAGAAAAAAGCGCCCAAGCGTTACGTTCAGCCCGATCCAAAATTCGGCGATGTATTGGTGTCTCAGTTCGTTAACCGTTTAATGTGGCAAGGCAAAAAGTCTATCGCCTACACCATTTTCTACGATACCCTTGACCTGATCGAGGAAAGAACAAAAGAGAACGGCCTTGAAATTTGGAGAAAAGCTATCCAGAACGTAGGTCCTTCAGTTGAAGTTCGTACCCGCCGTATCGGTGGTGCTAACTTCCAGATTCCTACCGAAGTTCGCAGCGACCGCAAACAAGCCATCGGCATGAAGTGGTTGATCCAGTACAGCCGCGACCGTAACGGTAAGAGCATGGCCGACAAGTTGGCTGCTGAGTTGGTAGCCGCCAGCAAGGGCGAAGGTGCTGCTTTCAAAAAGAAAGAAGACACCCACAGAATGGCTGAAGCTAACAAGGCTTTCGCGCATTTCAAGTTCTAATTGAGGCATTTAATTTTTATAAACGATAAAAATGAGACCTCCGCAAAAAACCGGGCCTGTTCCGGTTTGGGGGCGTTAAAATGGGTAAAGACCTAAGTTATACAAGAAATATCGGTATTGCCGCTCACATCGATGCCGGTAAAACCACTACTACCGAGCGTATTCTGTACTACACCGGCGTTAACTACAAAATCGGTGAAGTGCACGAAGGTGCTGCAACAATGGACTGGATGGAACAGGAGCAGGAGCGTGGTATCACCATCACTTCGGCTGCTACCCGTTGCCAGTGGACCTGGAAAGACAAGAAATACGACGTGAACATTATCGATACTCCCGGCCACGTGGATTTTACCGTAGAGGTAAACCGCTCGCTGCGTGTATTGGATGGTCTGGTATTCCTGTTTTCTGCCGTTGATGGTGTAGAGCCACAGTCAGAAACTAACTGGCGCCTGGCCGATAACTATAACGTTGCCCGTTTAGGTTTCGTAAATAAAATGGACCGTCAGGGTTCCGACTTCTTTAACGTAGTTAATCAGGTTCAAACCATGTTGGGTTCTACCCCAATGGTTATGCAGATTCCTATCGGTAACGAAGAACACTTTAAAGGTGTGGTTGATCTGATCACCAACGAAGCTATCATCTGGAACGAGGAAGATAAGGGTATGACCTATAAGGTTATCGAAATCCCTGCCGACCTGGTGGAAGATGTGAAACTGTACCGCGAGAAAATGCTCGAGCAGGTTGCCGAATTCGACGATCACCTGATGGAGAAATATTTCGCTGATCCGAATTCAATTTCGGCTGACGAAATACGTGCTGCTGTGCGTAAGGCTGTAATAGCCCAAAAGGTGGTGCCTATGTTCTGCGGTTCTTCTTTCAAAAACAAAGGTGTGCAGGCTGTGCTGGATGCTGTATGCGCCATCCTTCCTTCACCTGAAGATAAAATGGAAGTTAAGGGTACTAACCCTGACAGCGGAGAAGAAATTTTCCGTAAGCCAAGCACCGACGAACCATTCGCGGCGCTGGCGTTCAAAATTGCTACCGACCCATTCGTAGGTCGTCTGGCATACTTCCGGGCTTACTCTGGTGGCTTAGATGCAGGTTCATACGTACTGAATACCCGTACCGGTAAAAAAGAACGTATCAGCCGTCTGTTCCAGATGCACGCCAACGACCGTAAGCCTATCGACCGTGTTGAAGCCGGTGATATCGCTGCTGCCGTAGGTTTTAAAGACATCCGCACCGGCGATACCCTGTGTGATGAGAAGCACCCGATCGTACTGGAAAGCATGAAGTTCCCTGATCCGGTAATCTCTCTGGCTATCGAACCGAAAGCACAGAAGGATATGGACAAGCTGGGTATGAGCTTAGCGAAACTGGCTGAAGAGGATCCTACTTTCAAAGTATCTTTCGATGAGAACACCGGCCAAACCATCATCAGTGGTATGGGCGAATTGCACTTAGAAATTCTGGTTGACCGTCTGCGTCGTGAATTCAACGTAGAATGTAACCAGGGTGCACCTCAGGTTAACTACAAAGAGTGCTTAACAAAAACCGTTGAACACCGCGAGCAGTATAAGAAGCAATCGGGTGGTCGTGGTAAATACGCTGATGTGAAGTTCGAAATCGGCCCTGCCGACGAAGGTCAGAAAGGCTTACAGTTCATCAACGACATCTTCGGTGGTTCAATTCCTAAGGAATTTATCCCTGCTATCGAAAAAGGCTTTAAAGAAGCTATGAAAACCGGTGTATTAGCCGGCTACGAAATCGAAGCAATGAAGGTGCGTATATTCGACGGTTCATACCACGATGTGGATTCTGATGCGCTGTCATTCGAATTGTGTGCTAAGCTGGGCTTCCGTAACGCTGCCAAGTTGGCCCGTCCGCAACTGTTAGAACCTATCATGAAGATAGAAGTTGTAACGCCTGAAGAAAACACCGGTGACGTAGTAGGTGACCTGAACCGTCGTCGTGGTATTCTGGAAGGTATGGATGGCAAGCAGAATGCTACCGTAATTAAAGCAAAAGTGCCTTTGAGCGAAATGTTCGGTTATGTAACCCAGTTACGTACCCTTACTTCGGGCCGTGCAACTTCTTCTATGGAGTTCCACAGCTTCCAGGCCGCTCCTGAAAACATTGCCGCTACGGTAATTGCAAAAGCACAGGGCAAACTGAAAGGTATTGAAGTAGAATAATTGTATAGAAACTTAAAAAAACGTTCTTATAAAATGAGCCAGGCAAAAATCAGAATTAAGCTGAAGAGCTACGATCACAACCTCGTTGACAAGAGTGCCGAGAAGATTGTGAAGACAGTGAAGAACACAGGCGCTTTCGTTAGCGGTCCGGTGCCTCTTCCTACGCAGAAGAAAATCTACACCGTTAACCGTTCTCCGCACGTTAACAACAACAGTAAGGAGCAATTCCAGTTGTGCACGTACAAGCGTTTGATCGATATTCTGAGCAGCAATTCAAAAACTATCGACGCGCTGATGAAGCTGGAACTGCCAAGCGGTGTTGAGGTAGAGATCAAAGCGTAATTTTAGCCCGTTGGGCAATTTTGAAAAATATTTAATAATTTATGAACCCTTGCAATAACAGGGGTTCCGCTAAAACAAAGCAATATGAAAGGTATAGTTGGTAAGAAGGTCGGCATGACCAGCATTTTCGACAACGGTAAAAACGTAGCAGTAACGGTTATTGAAGCCGGTCCTTGCGTGGTTACCCAATTAAAAACAGTTGAAAATGATGGCTACGTGGCAACACAGGTGGCTTTCGACGACAAGAAAGAAAAAGCAACTCCTAAGGCTATGCAGGGTCACTTTAAAAAGGCCGGCACCAGCCCTAAGCGCAAAGTACACGAATTCCGCGATTACGATTTCGGAAAGGCAGTAGGCGAAGCGGTAACTGTAACCGTGTTTGAAGAAGGTGATGTTGTAAACGTTATCGGCACTTCAAAAGGTAAAGGTTTCCAGGGTGTTGTTAAGCGCCACGGCTTTAGTGGTGTGGGTATGCAAACACACGGTCAGCACGATCGTCTGCGCGCTCCCGGTTCAATGGGTGCTTCATCCGATCCAAGCCGTTCGCTGCCTGGTATGCGTATGGCCGGTCGTATGGGCGGTAGCCGCGTTGAAACCTTAAACCTGAAAGTTGTAAAAGTAATGGCCGAGCATAACATGCTGTTGATTAAAGGCGCTGTGCCTGGTGCAATCGGCTCTTACGTTATCATCGAAGGGTAGTCCTGAAACGGCGCAAGCCGCTAAGGTCCCGATAAAGGAAAGGAAAGGCCCCGGTATTAAACCGGGGTTTTTTAGGCTTTAAAACATTATAAAAAAATATAATTAGTATAATTGTTCGGTCAGGTTTAATTTGGCTGTATTAAAATGAAGCGTTTAGCAAGCCTTATAGCTCTTGTTGCCTGCCTGCAGTGTAATCTGTTGGCACAGGAAGTTTTTGAGGTTAAAAGACCGGAGGTATCGTTTATACCAGCCAATGTATATATTACTACGGTGCAGGTTACCGCAAACGGGCGTAGCGATTCAGCTATGGCGGCAGCTATAAAGCAGTATTTAATTTATCCTGATTCCTTTAAAGCCTACGAACTGCAGGCAATGGATGTGGTGAGTTTTGAAATTGGAGCAGGTGGTACCGGCAGCATAGGCCGCTTTGCACATCAGCAGCCGTTGTTATATGGTATAGATAGTTTGAGTGCGAAAGCAATTATATCCGGCGTAAAACAGTGGCAGCAAACTACTGCGCCAGGTAAGCCCGAAATGTTAAGCACACGTTTTATTGTAACTATTACTTATGGCATTACAGATACTATAACCGGTACCTGGTGGCGCAACTGCAGTAGCAGGAACGATGCAGTGGTTAATACATCGAAACAACTTCGGACAGGGGCAATTAAGTATTCACCGGAGAATTATAATGATGCCGGCCTTACGTATAACCTGGCATTGAATTATCTGTATGATATACACTTGAGGAATTATTGCAATTACCTGAAGCAGCATCTGCAGTATTTAAAAATGGTAAGGGGTAGTAACTTCACAAACCCTGAAATTGAAAACTACCTCAGCGATTGTAAGGCGGCGGAAGGAACGAAGAACTAATTCTTCTTCAGGTCTTCTACATCCTGCTTAATCTCCTGCATCAATTGTATGATGTTCTGGAAACTGGTATCGCTGCCCTTGTTCAGATAACTGATGTGCAGCACGGCCTTCCACACTTCCAATACCTCATCAGCTTTAATGGAGTAAGCAGGATAGGAAGGGTTATCGCTACGTAGGATGAAGGTGCCGTTTTCTGCTACCTGGTTAAAGATGCGCTTAAACACGATGCCTTCCTCTTTGGTAAGCACGATGTAGGTGTGTCCGTCCTTAATGCGTTTCCAGTTGTCAACGTATTCGCCGATAATGATAGAACCCGGTAAAACAGGCAGCATCGAATCGCCCTTAATTTCAAAGGCACGGTAGGTGCCTGCCGGTAAAAACGGTAAGCGGAATTTATTTAGTTCTTTGATATAGGTGGGGTCGGCAAAGCCATTCAGGTAACCGGCTGCTGCTTTAACGGGCACCAGTTCAATGTTCTCGCGGTCTTTGTTGTCCACCGTAATAGCAAGCACGCGCATGTTTTTACCTGTTATATCTGTCTTTAACTGTTCATCGGTAAACAAAGGCACCTTTTCGGTTTGGCGCAGGTCGCGGGTAATAAGGTCATCTATCTTACAGTTAAATAACTTCGATAGGGTAATCAGCACCTCGTAGGTTGGACGAGCGCGGCCTTCCTCGTACGAACCGATTACAGCACGTGTAACTTCCAGCTCATCGGCCAAATCGCTTTGGGTCCAGTCCTTCAGTTTGCGCAAAAATTTCAGGTTACTTGCTATAAAATCCATGGCCAAAAATTTTAGCTAATATAGGCAAAAATATTTAGTATTCTGAAATGCTGCTATTTTTGCAGCGAATAGCACATGTCGCAACAGCCTTACATATTGCATATGGACCTCGACTCTTTCTTTGTGTCTGTGGAGCGCTTATTCGATCCTTCGCTTATTGGCAAGCCGGTAATTGTAGGCGGTGTGGGCGATAGAGGTGTAGTTAGCAGTTGCAGTTACGAAGCACGCAAAATGGGTGTGCGCAGTGCCATGAGTTTTAAACTGGCCCGGAAGCTCTGCCCGGATGGCATTTACTTGATGGGCCATATGCATGAATATGGACGCTTCTCTAAAATGGTAACAGATATCATTGCTGACAGGGCTCCTTTGTTCGAAAAAGCTTCCATTGATGAGTTTTACGTGGACCTAACCGGCATGGATAAATACTTCAATGTGTACGATTGGGCGACAGAACTGCGCAAAACTATTATTGCCGAAACCAAGCTGCCCATCAGTTGGGGACTTTCGGTAAATAAGATGCTGGCCAAAATGGCCACCAACGAAGCTAAACCCAACGGACAATATATGATACCGTTAGGCACCGAGCAGCAATTTTTAGATCCAAAGTCCGTAGGTAAAATTCCTTTTTGTGGAGAGAAGACCGAAAAGTTCCTGAACGAAAAGGGTGTGTTTACCATTTACGATTTAAGGCAGTTCAGTGCAAAGGCGTTGGATACCTGGTTAGGCAAATCGGGAGTTGAATTATGGCACCGGGCGCATGGCAGGGCAAGCACTACTGTGCAACCTTATCACGATCCCAAAAGTATGAGCAGCGAACGCACCTTTGACCGCGATAGCAACGAGGTACCCTGGCTGGAGAAAGTGATAATCCATTTAGCCGAAAAGCTGGCCTATGATTTGCGGACTGAAAAGAAGTTAACTTCCTGTGTAGCCATCAAGATCAGATACAACGATTTTGAAACACATACCCGGCAGTTAACGATAGGCACAACGGCCAATTCGCGAATACTGATTGAAAAGGCACTTTACCTGTTTAATGAAGCTTATGAGAAAGGTAGAAGGGTGCGCTTGATAGGTGTGCGATTTTCAAGTTTAGAGGAGGGAAATTACCAGATTGACCTGTTTAACGATAATGAAAAGGAAGTGCAGTTGTACAGGGCGGTAGATGAGCTTAAAACCAAGTATGGTAATGGCAAGTTGCTTTTAGCCCAAAATCTACACACCGATAAAATTAAGCGTAACGACCCCAAAGCAGATTTGAATAAAGAAGTGAAGCGGGAAGTGAGTAAGGTTAAAAAGCAGGACGATTAAGCCTTGTTTTCCGCATGTTGGGTGGTAAGTGCATTGGCTAAAACAAATCCCCAACCGGCAATAAAAAAGAAACCTCCGATTGGGGTAATGGGGCCAAGGAAGGAGCCTGCTAATCCGGTAAGCTCACGTGTAGCTAACAGGTATAGCGAACCACTAAAGCAGAGAATACCGAGCAAGAAGCAGAAAGCCGCATTACGCACCATTACCGAGTATTCGCGGCGCAGATAGAGGTAACACATAAAGGCGGCTAGTACATGGTATATCTGGTATTGAACACCTTTCTCCCACATATGCAGGTGTTTCTCGTCTATTTTATTTTCAAGGCCGTGGGCACCGAAGGCGCCTAATGCAACAGCCAGCAGTCCAAACAAACCTATTAAGAGTAGTAGGGTTTTCTGCATACCTGTTCGTTAAGCCTGCAAATGAAAGGTATTAAGCCAAGGGTAGCAACCCCTAAAACAACATGTTTATCAAAAGATTAGGAAGGTGTTTACATTTTTTATACAAAAGTTGTTGCTACATTTGTTGTTTCAACGTATATTTGATTCACCAAACAAAAAACTACTGTTATGAAAAAGATGTTATTCATGATTACGTTACTGGCTGTTGCAGCTGGAGCCTCTGCACAAACCAATTGGGCTATTGATGCCTCGCATACTAAGATCCGTTTCTCGGTATCGCATCTGATGGTGAGTGAAGTAGAAGGTGAATTCAAGAAATTCAGCGGCAAGGTGGTTAGCAAAACGGATGACTTTACTGATGCCGTGGTAGAATTCAGTGCGGATATTGCCAGTGTAAGCACCGGCGATGAGAAGCGCGATCAACACTTACAGGGTGATGATTTCTTTAATGCTGAGAAGTACCCTACCATGACGTTTAAAAGTGTTTCGTTCAAAAAGGTGAGTGGTAACAAATACATATTAGAAGGTGATCTGACCATCCGCGATGTTACCAAACGCGTAAAACTGGATGTAACTTACAACGGCACCAAAAACGCGTGGGGCAAAACAGTAGCAGGCTTTAAGGCCACAACGGTAATAAACCGTCAGGACTTTAACCTGAAGTGGGACAAGGTAATTGAGAGCACACCCGTAGTAGGCAACGAAGTAACCATTACCATTAATTTAGAACTTAATAAGCAATAATATAAAGAGCTGGGTCTGGGGTTTTAATGTGAGCGGGGGGATACAAACCCTCGCTCTTTTTTTTGTATTTTCCCATTATGGCGCAGTTAGAAGAATTAATTAAACAAACCAAGTTTCAAAACGAAAAGCAAAAAGCCCTTATAAGTGTAATGCTGGTTAGCAACCTGCTAAACAATCATTACGAAGAGTTTTTTAAACGTTTTGGACTTACCCAGCAGCAATACAATGTGCTGCGGATCTTACGCGGTCAGTTTCCCACTCCCTGTACCGTAAACCTTATCCGGGAGCGAATGCTCGACCGGATGAGTGATGCATCACGCATAGTAGAGCGATTGCGGAAAGCCGGTTTTGTGGAGCGGGTACAATCTGCCAAAGACCGCAGAGCGGTTGATGTGCTGATAACGCGGAAAGGGTTAAACACCTTGGCCAGTATCGAAACCCTGGATGAGGAATTGCACCTCCCCGCTCATAATTTAAGCGACGAGCAGGCTAAGCAGCTAACTGCTTTATTGCAGAAAATGCTGGATGCACTGACCGATTAGAAAGGTGCATCCTGCTCGGGCAAATTGGTAGCTGTAGCCAAGTACAGTACTGGCGGCAGCGGAAGCCTGCACTTTGCTGCGTTGTGTGATAAGTATCACTGCATTTAGTGACTTATGTTGTTTTTTTGGCGACAGAAAGGATAACTTTGTAATTCAAAATCCTCTTCACCGGAGTGCCCACTAATCAGGAATGCGAATCGTGCGAATTACGTGCGCGCTGTATTTATTCAATCTTGGATAAAGAGCAACGTCTTGCTCTTCAGACAAAAAGAGTGTTTAGTAGTAAAAAGAAGGATACGGTGTTGTTTCAAGAAGGCTTTCCGGCCTATGCATTCTTTATGGTAAAGGATGGTTTGATCAAGTACACCAAGCCCGGCCGTAGTGATCTTGAAATATTTATTGACTATCGTAAGAAAGGCGACTTGGCGGGGCTTGTTAGTATTACCCCCAATTCGCTGTATCCTGTTTCGGCTACGTGTTTAACAAATACCACTTTTTGTGCTATCCCAAGCGATTTAGTCCGCCATTTTGGAGTTCAAAACAGGCGCGTTGCTGAATACCTGCTGATGATGTTTGGTGAAGCTATGCTGAATGTACGAGACCGTATTGTGGCACTCGTTGAATGTTCAACACAACAAAAAGTTGCAAGAGCATTACTGTTGATGGGTGATTATATACCTGACGGAAAAAAGGGATTTGAATTAAAACGCGAGGAATTAGCCAACCTTACCAACTCAACGCGAGAAACAGTTTCAAGGGTGTTGGGTAAGCTAAAGCGTGAGAAAATTATTGCCATCAAAAACTCCGAAATTCAGATTCTGAAGCCAATGCGACTAAGCGAGATAGGTAAAGTATAGTCTTATATAAATTTTTTCTCTACATATTACATTGTGCGATGTGACTTGTGTCACGAGAATTAATGACGGACAAGTTTGTCCTTTTTTATGATTGCGTTTAAATTACTTCGCCGAAGGACTACAGCGATTTTTGCGGCAAATTAAGTAACCTACTTAGGCCGATGCATAGATTACTTCCGAATAGGTTCGCATTGTTACCGGTTGTTCTTACAGTTGGTATTGCAGTGGCATGGTGTAACATTTTCGCCGATGCGCTGGATGTGTTATCGCCTGTTGTAGATTCCTGCCGCACTAGCCCCTTGCGGGGGCACGTTGCCCCACTCGTTGTCTGTCGTCAATCTTCACTTTCATGGCTGGCTGCGGTAATAGGTCTGGCAGCTTTATTCGGAGCTGGCGCTTTTGTGCGAACTAAGTATAGCCTGGTAAAGCGGCCGGAAACAACGAAAGGCAGATTAAGTAAAAAGGAAGAGGATCTCTATTACAAATATGCACTGGATCAATCTGCCATAGTGGCTATAACCGATGTACAAGGAACAATCACGTATGTGAACGACCTCTTTTGTATAATCTCGGGCTATGGTCGAGATGAATTGCTGGGCGCAAACCACCGGCTCCTTAATTCTGCGCATCTCCCCGAAGCATTCTTTAAAGAGATGTGGCGAAATATTGCACAGGGGAAAACATGGAGGGGAGAAATTAAAAACAAGGCTAAGGATGGATCGTATTATTGGGTTGATACAACCATCGTCCCGTTTTTGGATGCACAGAATAAACCTTATCAATATGTTGCCATTCGTTCCGACATAACGGCACGTAAAAAAGCAGAAGAAGAACTATTGCAACTAAACAATCAGTTAGAAAAGCGTGTTGCTGAACGCACTTTAGAGCTAACAGATACAAATGCTTTTAAGACGAGCATCCTGGCGGCTCTAACTTCACAGATTACTATCGTTGACAGGGATAACAGAATAGTGGCTGTAAATGCTGCCTGGAAAGAAAGCACACGACTGTTGGATACCGCTACTTTGCCTTCGCAGATAGAAGGGGCGGATTACTTTACATTTTGTCGGGAGGTGTTGGGTATTACGGGGTCAACGCTTGATCAACTGCAACATGCAATAGAAAAAGTGATTTCGAGAGAACTACTTTCTTTCGAAATGCAATTTGCGCTCTCTTCAGCAACCGGCCAGCGGTGGTATATTTTCAAAGGGGTAAAATTGGACACCGCCCAATCGCAAGTGATGGTTATACAAGATGACATAACTGCCATTATAGAGGTTCAGTTAGCACTGCAGCGCAGTGAAAAGCAGCTACGCGAGATAAGCGCTTCTATACCCGGTGTGGTTTTTCAGTTTGAAATAGATACAACTGGTCAGCAGCGTTTCTCGTTTATAAGTGCGGGTGCAGTGCAGACCCTTGGCATAAGCCCCGAAGAAATAATTGCGGATGCCGAAGAAGGCTTTAGGCGCATTTATCCGGAAGATTTAGCCAATGTACGAAATACCATTGCGGCGAGTGCTGCCAACTTTGTACCCTGGCTTTGCACCTTCCGAATACAACACCAACAAAAAGGTGTAAGGTGGATAAGAGGTAATTCCATTCCTCAATTTCGCGCAGATGGTACCATTGAGTGGAATGGAACTATGATTGATGTAACTGAAAACAAGGAGGCAGAGGAAAAATTGCTAAAAACCACCAGGCAATTGGCCCAGGTGTATAATACGTTGGATGTGTCCTTTTGGGGAGCAAAGGTGGATAGCAAAGAGATGCTATATGTCTCACCACGAAGTCAGCAGGTTTATGGTTATGCGGCGGAGGAATTTATGAAAGATCCGGACCTTTGGTATAAAGTTATTGTGCCGGAAGACAGAAGCCTGGTTAACGCACTCTTTCCGGATTTGGTTTGCGGTAAACCTGCAAGCGCGGAGTATCGTATTATACATAGTGACGGGAGTATTCGTTGGGTAGAAGCACGTATGACTCCGGTTGCCGAAGGAGGCATATTGAAAATGCTTGACGGTATAACGATTGATATAACCCAAAGAAAGTTAGCTGAGGAGCAGATAAAGCGGTTAAACGAGAGTTTGGAGGCGAAGGTAAATGAACGTACGGCACAGTTATTAGAAGCAAACAATGCACTTGAATCATTCAATTACACTGTTTCGCACGACTTGCAGAGTCCGTTGCGCGCATTAAGCGCTTTATGCAATTTAATGCAAGAGGATTACAGCGGTAAACTGGACGAGGATGGTGAAAGATTTTTGACCCTAATAAGCCAAAGCGCTACAAGAATGAGCAGATTGGTAAATGATTTATTGCAATTCTCTAATATCAGCAAGGCCCATATTTTTAATACGAACGTGGATATGCATTACCAGGTTCAGTTAATTATAGAAGAAATTAAAAATGGCATGCCGGAATTAAAGACTCAATTCGTTGTTCATTCAATGCCGCCGGCCTATGGAGATGAAGGGTTACTGCGTCAGGTATGGTCAAATCTTTTAGGAAACGCAACAAAATACTCGAAAGCAAAGGACTTTCCACTAATAGAAATTGGGTGGACGGACACTGAAAGAGGTGGGGCTTATTATGTAAAAGATAACGGAGCGGGATTTAATATGAAATACGCCGGTAAATTATTTGCTGTATTTACACGTTTGCATACTTCCGATCAATTTGCCGGTACAGGTATAGGCCTGGCCACGGTGCACCGCATATTACAGCGCCATGCCGGTAGCATTTGGGCTGAAGCCAAAGAAAATGAAGGGGCTGTATTTTACTTTACCGTTCCTTTAACTTCTGAAACGGGCGAAGGCGCCTAAAGGCAATTTTTTACCAAAGCTATCCTGCAAATAAAGTTCACCAATTTCTGTATTGCGTGGTTTAAAATTCTGTTGCACCAGGTTTTCTAATATCATAGAGGAAAATCCGAGCGAATAGGCATTCAGGATAAGAAAGTGTTGTTTCTCATCTAACAATTGCAGCACGTTTTTCATTAATTCGTTCAGATTATCCTCCAACTTCCATTTTTCGCCGGCAGGTCCGTGTCCATAGGCAGGTGGGTCGAGGATAATGCCGTTGTATTTACTGCCGCGCTTTACTTCGCGCTTTACAAACTTCAGTGCATCCTCTACTATCCAGCGGATGTCCTGCAGGTTACTCAATTCCATGTTTTCGCGGGCCCAGCTTACTACCTGTTTAATACTATCCAGGTGGAAAGTATCAGCTCCTGCTGCCCGTGCTGCTAAGGATGCTCCACCGGTATAGGCAAACAGATTTAAAAAACGCGGTGTGCCGGTCTTCATACGGCCAATACTTTCATTAATGTAATCCCAATTAACAGCTTGCTCAGGAAACACGCCCACATGCTTAAACGAAGTAAGCCCCATCCGCAAACGTATTTCACCGGATTCAGGCTTGGCCTTAATTGCTTGCTCGCGACCATTCTTTTCGTAGCGTATAACCCACTGATCGGGCATAGGTTTTAATTTCTTCCATTCACCACTACTGCTGCTTTTGGGCACAAACTTTACATGCGCCTGTTTCTCCCATTCGATCATGGGCAGGCTCGGGTCCCATACAGCCTGTGGTTCCGGACGGATAGTGATAAACTGGCCGAACCGTTCGAGCTTCCAGAAATTACCACAATCAATTAAAGCATAATCGGAAAAGTTAGTTGGGGTAAGCGATAATATCATACCACGAAATAAACGTTTTTTGGCAGAGCAGAGTTAGCAGGTCTATGGCTTGGTTTTATCCGTATGTACAATAACATATACGTCTTCGCTATCGCGTTTCATCCAGTAGTGTTCGCGTGCAAATTTTTCCTGGTTTTCTGCATTACCTGTTAGTTCAGTAAGTTCCTTTTGGGTTTTCTCGGTTTGCTGTAAGTAATAATCTTTCTTTTCCAGCAAGTCATGTAGTTCGCGGTATTTGCGGTATTGGTTCAACAGGTTGTTTTCATCTAAAAAAAGCATCCATACCAGGAACAATACCGTAACAATCAAAAAAGGATTGCGCAGGTAGGCAGGGAGTTTTTTTGCACGCTTTTTTAGCTGGGTCCACATAATGCTCAAAGAACGGCAATAAGCTGCTAAAACATGCGCAATTATTCCCTGGGCTTTGCACACGAGTATGGTAAATTAGACGAGCCCCCTGAAGATTAAGAAGGTAACATTAAACAAACGGAGGGCTGATAACCGTCATTTTCATTAGATGAAGGAACTTTCTATTTTGCTATTGCAATGTTTGGGCTGGATTTCAAATTATTAAGGCGATATCGCGAGATTATTGGTATACTGGTAAAGTATGGCTTTCAGGATTTGCTGGCTGATGCCGGAGTGTCGTTAAAAGCACGCATTATAGAAGCCTTTTTGCCTGCCAGGGTGGTAGAGAATATCCACCGTTTCAGCAAATGGGAACGTGTGCGGATGGCGGTAGAAGAATTGGGAACCACCTACATTAAGTTGGCACAGATCCTTAGTAATCGTCCCGATATTATTCCTCTGGAGCTGGTTGCCGAATTCGAGAAACTGCAAACAAAAGTTCCGCCATTCCCCGGAGCGGAAGCCCGTAAGATAGTAGAACAGGAATTTGGTAAATCTATCGATACTCTTTTTCAGAGTTTTGAGGATGTACCTTTTGCAAGCGCCAGTATAGCACAGGTGCATAAAGCAAAGCTGAAAGATGGCACTGTAGTGGTACTTAAAGTGCGACGGCCTGATATCCTGGAGAAGATAGAACTGGACATCCTGATCATGAAATACATAGCCCGCAAAATGGAAGAGCGGGGCTATATGGCCAATTTGGATCCGGTGGGTATTGTTAGGGCATTTGATCAGGCCATACATAAGGAAGTTGACCTGACACACGAAGGGTATAACCTACAACGTTTTGCAGGCAATTTTGCCAAAAGCGATTTGGTATATGTGCCGAAATATTATCCGAAGCTTACAACCAAAAAGGTGCTAACCATGGAGTTTATTGATGGTGTGCATCCTTACGATACGGAAGGATTAAGAAGGATTGGTGCCAGTGGTACGGAACTGGCTAAAAACGGCATGTTCGCCCTCTTTCAGCAAATTTTTGAACATGGCTTTTTCCATGCCGATCCACACCCCGGCAACCTGTTTGCCATGCCTAACAACAAGGTTTGCTTTATTGACTTTGGCATGATGGGAACCGTACTAAAAAGTGATGTTGAGTTTTTCGCCGATATAGTTTACGGTGTAACCGCCAAAGATTCCAAAACGCTGATTTGGGGGCTGAAGAACATTGCCGTTAGTCAGCAATTTGAAGGGCAAAAGGCATTTGACTATGAGGTTGAAGACCTCATTAATGATTACCATGCCCTGCCGCCTGATAAAATGGATATGACGGATTTGTTTAACAGGCTACTTACGCTTGTAAACAAGTATACCATTAAAATGCCTCCGGATTATTTTCTGCTTTCCAAGTGTTTGGTAACCATCGAAGGTGTTGGCCGCAGATTGGATCCTGATCTTAACATCATAAAGGAGTTAACGCCGCATATCAACCGCACACTGAAGGAAGAATTTAGTCCCATGGGCATACTCAAACGTTTTTTAGGGTCTGCCCGCGATACTCTGGCCCTGATGGAAAACCTGCCAAGGGATGTGCGCGATATTATCGGTAAGTTAAAAAAGGGAGAGGTAAAGATATCCATTGAGCACGAAGGCCTGGGAGAACTGAACAAGAATATTGATACGGCCAGTAACCGCATAGCCGGCGGATTTATTATTGGCGCTATACTTATGGCTGCTGCCATACTCATTGCTGTAAAGTTTCCCCCTGTTTATAAGGATATCTCCATTTTCGGGGCAGTTGGCTTCGTAATAGCTAACCTGTTGGGTTTGCGCATGTTGTTTGTAATCTTCCGCAGCAAGAAATATTAGACCATTGTTAAATTCTGTGTGCCAACCCCTACTTCAGAAGGGAAGCCAAGTTGGGAAGTCATTTTTTAACAATTTTCCCTACCGACCGTTTGGTAAATAAAAAAGGACTTTCTACTTTCGAGGTTCACTAACAAAGGACTCCGCAAGGAGGAATTACGTGCCAAAACAAAAGGTTGACGAAGAAACAATCATTCTGGAGGCGTTGAAACTCTTTCGCCAGAAGAGTTATTTCAATACCAGCATGAGCGATATAGCTGAGGCTTGCGGCTTGCAGAAGGGATCACTGTATCATTACTTCCCCAGCAAGGAAGATTTAATGAAGCGTGTAATTAAAATGGTGCACGAGTTTTTTAAAACAAACGTGTTTGCCCATGCCTACGATAAAAGCGTAGCGCCGCAGCAGCGCCTCGAAAATTTATTTCTGGCCGCAGAGAAGGTTTTCCTTGATGAACAAACCGGAAGTCTGTTAGGAAATATGGGTGTTGAAACTGCATTAATGGCTCCGGAATTCAATACCCTCGTGCAGCGCTTTTTTTTGGATTTCTTTCATGCAGTCAAAACTATCTACCTGGATAAATACAGCGAAGCGGTTGCTAACGAATTAGCAGAACGCAGTGTAGCGGAAATTGAAGGCAGCCTGATGTTTAGCCGGGTGTTTAACGACCATAACTATTTAAAAAATACCACAAAGCGGATATTAAGCCGTATTGAACCAACAGCAACAAAAGCTGTTAATGGTAAGAATAAACCGGTAGAAGCGAGCGCAAGTGGAAAAGCAAAAGTAAAGGTTTGATACCTTACCAACCGTTTGGTTGGTAAAATGTAAGAAAGTCTATATTAAAACGACTAAGCAAGAGAACGAATTAATCAACCATATATCCCTAACTTCTAAAAATAGAACACACAAAATGGAAGCAGTAGCTACAGAAAAAAAGGCGGTGCAGGTAACACCGGCCAAAGCCCGGAAGATAAAAACCGTGGCTGTATTGGGTTCCGGTGTAATGGGCTCGCGTATAGCCATGCATTATGCCAATATCGGCCTAAAGGTTTATTTGCTGGATATTGTAACACCAAACTTAAGCGAAGCGGATGCCAAGAAACCCGCTATGCGCAATAAACTGGTGAACGATGCCCTGGCTTTTGCTTTAAAGAGCAATCCATCACCCATTTACGATAAGAATTTTGTTGGCCGCGTTACTACGGGAAACTTTGACGATAACTTAAACCTGATTAAAAATGCCGATTGGATTATTGAGGTTGTTGTAGAACGCCTGGATATTAAACAGCAGGTGTTTGAAAAAGTAGAGAAGTTCCGCAAGCCTGGTACGCTCATTACTTCTAATACATCTGGTATCCCTATCCACCTGATGGCCGAAGGACGCAGCGATGATTTCCGTGCGCACTTCTGTGGCACGCACTTCTTTAACCCTCCGCGTTACCTGCGCTTGTTAGAAGTTATCCCAACCAAGGAAACCCATCCGGAGGTTATTGACTTTTTAATGCATTACGGCGACTTATACTTAGGTAAGCAAACCGTATTGTGTAAGGATACACCGGCTTTTATCGCCAACCGTGTTGGCGTATTCAGCATTGCAGCAGTAATTAAATTAATGCAGGAAATGGATATGACCATTGACGAAGTTGATGCGATTACTGGCACCCTGATAGGCAAACCTAAGAGTGCTACTTTCCGCACTACAGATGTGGTGGGTTTGGATACTATGATCAAGGTAATGAAGGGCGCATACGATAATCTGCCTAAAGATGAATACCGTGATGTGTTACAGGTGCCTGACTGGATCATGAAGATGAATGAGAACAAGTGGTGGGGCGATAAGAGCGGTCAGGGTTTCTTTAAAAAGACTAAAGACGCTTCAGGCAAAAAATCGTTTGCAACGCTCGATTGGAAGACTCTTGAGTACAAGCCAAGTGCAAAAACCAAATCAGCTACTACCGAATTAAAATCGGTAGAAGACCTGAAGAAACGTTTGCCTTTGTTAGCTAAGCAAAAGGATAAGCATGGCGAATTTCTCCGCAAGCTTACCTACTACGTATCCACTTATGTAAGCAACCGCATACCTGAAATTTCTGATGAATTGTATCGCATCGATGACGCTATGCGCGCAGGTTTTGGTTGGGAGATAGGTCCGTTTGAGCAATGGGATGCAATTGGTGTAGAAGCCAGCGTTGCAGCTATGAAGGAAGCCGGTTTTAAAGTAAACCCATGGGTTGACGAAATGCTGGCTGCCGGTTACAAAACTTTCTACAAAGTGGAGAACGGCATTCAGAAATACTATGATGTAAATACTAAAGGTTACAAAGCCATCCCCGGTCGCGAGTCGTTCATTATCCTGAGCAACTATGCTGATCAAAAACCGGTATGGAAAAACACAGCATGCCGTATTGATGATATTGGTGATGGTGTACTGAATGTTAGCTGGAATACCAAAATGAGTGCTATTGGTGGTGAAACACTGGAAGCGGTGAATAAGGGTATTGAAATTGCCGAACAACAAGGCTGGAAAGGTGTGGTGTTAGGCCACGATCTGCCGAACTTTAGCGCAGGCGCCAACATTGCCATGATATTTATGATGGCTATTGATCAGGATTATGATGAGTTGGAATTTGCGATCCGCTCCTTCCAGCAAACATCTATGCGTATCCGTTATTCTTCGATTCCGGTAGTAGCAGCTCCGCATGGTTTAACACTGGGTGGCGGTTGCGAATTTACCATGCACAGCGATAGCGCCGTTGCTGCCGCTGAAACCTATATCGGCTTAGTAGAAGTTGGGGTTGGTTTAATACCTGCCGGTGGTGGTACGAAGGAATTGGCCCTCCGCGCCAGCGATGCTTACTATAGCGGAGATCCAATGATTCCGCAGTTAGCAGAGAAATTTACGGCTATTGCCACTGCAAAAGTTGCTACCAGTGCTTACGAAGCTTATGGTATCAGCGTACTGGATAAGAAGAAAGACTTAGTAGTTGTTAACCAGGCCCGTCAATTAGCAGAAGCTAAGCGCCGTGTATTGGAACTGGATGCTGAAGGCTATGTGCAGAAACCACAGCGTAATGATATTACTGTGTTGGGTCGTAGCGGTTTAGCTGCGCTTTATGCAGGGGCTGCTGCCTTTAAGGTAGGTAACTACGCCAGCGAACACGATATGAAGATTGCTAAAAAAGTTGCTTACGTTCTTTGTGGTGGCGACTTAACAAGCGAAAGTAAGGTTACAGAACAATACCTGCTGGATCTGGAAAGAGAGGCTTTCTTAAGCTTATGCGCTGAGAAGAAGACCCTGGAGCGTATCCAGAGTATTTTAACCACCGGTAAACCTTTACGCAACTAATTGCGGTGTAGCAGTACGTAATGAATTAAAAAACACAAAAGAAAAAAAGACGTTATGTCACAAGAAGCATATATCATCGCCGGATCGCGCACTGCGATTGGCAAAGCAAAAAAAGGCGGTTTCCGCTTTACTACTCCGGTTGACCTGGCTTACTATGCCATTACCGACCTGATGAAAAAAGTTCCAAATCTTGATCCTTCGCGCATTGATGACCTGATTGTAGGTAATGCGGTGCCTGAAGCAGAACAAGGTTTACAAATGGCCCGTTGGGTGGCTGTTCGCTCCCTGCCTGTTGAAGTGCCCGGAGTAACCGTTAACCGCTACTGTGGCAGTGGTGTAGAAACCATTGCACTGGCAACAGCTAAAATACGTGCCGGTATGGCTGATGTAATTATTGCAGGTGGTACCGAAAGCATGAGCTTAGTGCCTACTGTTGGTTACAAAACAGTACCTAACTACGAAGTAGCAAAAGATCATCCTGAATACTACATCGGTATGGGTTTAACAGCTGAAAACGTAGCCGATAAATACGGCATTACCCGCGATCAGGCTGATGAGTTCTCTTTCAACTCGCACCAAAAGGCGATGGCTGCTATTGAAGCGGGTAAGTTTACCGAGGACATTGTTCCGGTAGAAGTTGAAGAGGTATATTTTGAAGATGGCAAAAAGAAAAGCCGTAAGTTTATCGTTAGCCAGGATGAAGGTCCACGTAAGGATACAACCAAAGAAGGGTTAGCAGCCCTTAAGCCTGTGTTTAAGGCGGGTGGACAGGTTACTGCAGGCAATTCTTCGCAAACATCCGATGCTGCTGCTTTTGTTTTAGTTGTTAGCGAGCGCGTGGTTAAGGAATTAGGTCTGCAGCCGATTGCACGGCTGGTAACTGCTGCATCAGTAGGCGTTGACCCTACCTTGATGGGTATTGGCCCTGTGGCTGCTATTCCTAAAGCATTGAAACAAGCCGGTTTAAAATTGAACGATATCGAACTGATAGAGCTTAACGAAGCATTTGCCGCTCAGTCATTAGCCGTAATAAAAGAAGCAGGCTTGAACTCAGAAATCATCAACGTAAACGGTGGTGCTGTGGCATTGGGTCACCCCCTGGGAGCTTCGGGCACTTATTTGTTCCAAAAACTAAATGGCGAAATGAAACGCCGTGGTAACCGCTATGGTATGGTTAGCGCCTGTATTGGTGGTGGCCAAGGTATTGCCGGCATATTTGAGCGTCTGTAATAATTTGATGTAAATATTAACAAACAAGAAAAAATATAAATACATGAGTACCGAAACAAAAGCCGGCACTTTTCTGAAAGGTGGAGAATTTCTGATTAAAGAAACTCCCTTCAATACCATTGCAACCCGCGATGAATTGACGGAAGAGCAGCAAATGTTCAGCAAAACGGCTGAAGATTTTATTACTACAAAGGTGCATCCTAATGTAGCCCGTATAGATAAAGGCGATCATGCTTTAGTAGTGCAGCTGGTAAAAGAATCGGCCGACCTGGGTTTGCTGGGTGCCACCGTACCTGAAGAATATGGTGGTATGGGTGTTGACCTCATAACCGATACCGTAATTAATGAAGAAGTTGGTAAAGGCCATTCGTGGGCAGCGGCTTATGCGGCACACACCGGTATTGGAACTTTACCTATTCTATACTTCGGAACTGCAGAACAAAAGCAAACATACCTGCCTGGATTAGCTTCAGGTGAAATTAAAGCTGCTTACTGTTTAACGGAACCTGGTTCCGGTAGCGATGCTTTAGGTGCTCGTACTAAGGCTGTGCTTTCAGAAGATGGCAAATACTATGTGCTGAACGGCCAGAAAATGTGGATCACCAACGGTGGTTTTGCTGACATCTTTACCGTGTTTGCCAAAATTGATGGTGACAAGTTCACAGGCTTTATTGTAGATGCTAAGAGTGAAGGTATTTCATTAGGTAGCGAAGAAGATAAATTAGGCATCAAGGGCTCTTCTACCCGGCAGGTGTTCTTCAATAATGTAAAAGTACCTGTAGGGAATGTGCTGGGCGAAATCGGTAAAGGGCATAAAATTGCCTTCAACGTATTAAACATAGGTCGATACAAATTGGCTGTATTGGCATTGGGTGGTTCTAAAAAATCAACCACTACTGCTGTTAAATATGCCAACGAGCGTATCCAATTTAACGTACCTATTTCTTCGTTTGGCGCTATTAAGCATAAACTGGCTGAAATGGCTATCAAATCGTATGTGTGCGAATCGGCCGTTTACCGTGCGGCAGGTGCTATTGATGAAATGATTGCCGACTTGGCTGCTAAAGGTACCGATAAAGTGCAGGCTAAATTGATTGCTGCGGAAGAGTACTCCATTGAATGTGCTATACTGAAGGTATTCGGCTCGGAAGTGCTGGACTTTGTAGTTGATGAGGCCGTTCAAGTATTTGGTGGCACAGGTTTCAGCGAAGAATATCCGGTAGCCCGCGCTTACCGCGATTCGCGTATCAACCGCATTTTTGAAGGTACCAACGAAATTAACCGTCTGTTAAGCGTAGGCATGCTGGTTAAGAAAGCTATGAAAGGCGAGTTGGACTTGATTACCCCTGCCATGGCTGTTCAAAAAGAATTGATGAGCGTGCCTGATTTCGGTGGTGATAGCTCGGATGATTTTTTTGCGGCTGAGAAGAAGGCCCTGCAAAATGCTAAGAAAGCTATTCTGATGACTGCCGGCGCTGCCGTGCAGAAGTTCATGCAGAAATTGGATAAAGAGCAGGAAGTGATCATGAACATTTCGGACATGTTAATTGAGCTATACGCCTGCGAATCGGTATTGCTGCGTGTAGAGAAACTGATCAGCGTTCGTGGTGTAGAAGCGTGTTCCCTGCAAATTGATATTGCCAAAACCTACATCTCTGATGCACTGGAGAAAATCAATATCTCAGGTAAACATGCTATCACCGCGTTTAACGATGGCGATACCCTGCGCATTATGTTAATGGGTTTAAAGCGCTTTACAAAGTACGAGCCATATAATACCGTGGCTGCACGCCGTCGCATTGCCGATAAATTGATTGCTGAAAACCAGTATTGTTTCTAATATCTAAAATCCCAAACGTCTAAAAATTAAATTATCATGTCTACAACCACCGGTAAATCAACAGCCTTAAAAGGCGGCGAATTCCTGATTAAGGACTCGCAGTGGCAGGATGTTTACATTCCTGAACAAATCACCGAAGAACAACAAATGCTTCGTCAGGCAACCAAAGATTTCATTTTGAAAGAAGTGGATCCACGCCTGGAAGAACTGGATAAGGACCCAATGAAAGGTCCTGAGGTAATCGACAAAGCAGCCGAATTGGGCTTGCTGGGTCTGCACATTCCTGAAGAGTATGGTGGTTCAGGTCAGGACTTGACCTCGTTCTCGTATGTAACCGAAGTGCTGGGTTGGGGTCATGGTATCTCTGTTGCTATAGGTGCACATACCGGTATTGGCACTTGCCCAATCCTATACTACGGTAACGATGAACAACGCTCAAAGTATCTGCCTAAACTTGCTACCGGCGAGTTAAAGGCTGCCTATTGCTTAACGGAGCCATGGAGCGGTTCGGATGCACTGGGTGCAAGAACAAAGGCAGTATTAAGTGAAGACGGTAAATATTACGTGCTGAATGGCCAAAAGATGTGGATCACTAATGCCGGCTTTGCCGATGTGTTTGTGGTATTCGCAAAAATAAACGGCGACGATAAGCAATTCACGGCTTTCATAGTTGAAAAAACAATGGAAGGCGTAAGCGTAGGTGCTGAGGAGAAGAAGATGGGCATCAAATCATCTTCTACACGTCAGGTTTTCTTTAATAACGTAAAGGTTCCTGCTGAGAACCTTTTAGGCGAAGCAGGTAAAGGACACAAAATTGCTTTCCAGATCCTGAACATTGGCCGATACAAATTGTGTAATGGTGTATTAGGTGGCGCTAAGCGTGGTATTGGCCAGGCCGTACGTTATGCCAACGAACGCCAGCAGTTCAAAACGCCTATCTCTTCATTTGGTGCTATTAAGCAAAAACTGGGTGAAATGGCAATCCGCGTATGGATGACCGAATCTTCTTCTTATCGCGTATGTGATATGATTCTGCAAAAAGAGCATGAATTGAAGGCCGCCGGCAAATCAATGACTGAATACTTAACAGGTGGTGCAGAAGAATACCAAATTGAATGTGCGCTGTTAAAAGTGTTGGGTTCGGAAGCCCTGGATTTTGTAGTTGATGAAGGTTTACAGATACACGGTGGTTACGGCTTTAGCGAAGAATATCCAATGGCACGTGCTTACCGCGATTCTCGTATCAACCGCATTTTTGAAGGTACTAACGAGATCAACCGTATGCTTTCTATCGATGCCTTGTTGAAGTTTGCCATGAAAGGTAAGATTGACCTGATGACACCGGGTATGGCTATTCAAAAAGAACTGATGAGTGTGCCTGATTTCAGTACACCGGATGCAGATGATATTTTTGGTGCAGAACGACGCGCATTAAAGAATGCCAAAAAAGCGTTCTTGTTAGTGGCCGGTGGTGCTGTGCAGAAGCTTATGATGGGGCTTGAGAAAGAACAGGAGATCCTGATCCACGCTGCTGACGTATTGATGGATATTCTGAACATGGAAAGCGGTTTACTGCGTGCTGAAAAGCTGGTGAACCTGCATGGTCAGGAGGCCGCTCAACTGTATGTAGACATGGTTAAGTGCTACTTCTTCGACGCCATGGATCGCATAAATGTAAACGGTAAGTCTGCTCTGGCTGCTTTTGCCGAAGGTGACGAACTGCGCATTATGATGATGGGCTTAAAGCGTTTCACCAAGTACGAAATGATCAATACGAAAAACATCCGCCGGGCAATTGCTGATAAACTCATTGCCGAGAACGGATACGCTTTCTGGGATTAATTGCAGGAGTTTTAACTCAATTAAACTGAAAACCGCTGTCCTAAAGGCAGCGGTTTTTTATTGCCCTTTGTTAAAAAGTAAACAAAGTCTACTAAATCGATAGATTAATAGAATAATTGTTATACTTGCAGAACTAATCATGTGCTGAATGAGACGATTTATAGCAAATATTTTATGGATGAGGTTGTTGGCAGATGGCTTGAGCAGTGAAGGCTGCTGTCCGAAAGGACAATGATAGATGAACCTAATGCAAAAGTAGATAGACCATGGCGTATCAGAAATTTGAATTTAGTGGTGCTATAGGCGAGGAGCACAGAGACTTTTTTAATAAATACGGTTTTGTGCACTTTACCAACTTTCTTTCCTCCCGGCAGGTACAAGATATCCTGTCATCTGTAGAAAAGGTAGAGGCCGATTGGTTGCAGGCGAATATCCAATTGGTGAATGGCACGCCTGTTAAATACGGTAAGGATGAAAACGGGAATACGATTATACATCGCTTTTCCTTTCTCAATCAATATAGTCCGATTGTCAATAACCTTGTTAGCGATAGGTCTTTTGAAAATTTGAAAGCACTACTGCAAGACCCTGACAATGCACGGATTGGTCTGGACGAAAAAGATGGGGTGGTGTTTAACCATTATATAAATACATCCGGCAGCAATTTTTTGGAGATGGGCTGGCATACTGATGGCGCCCGCGATATTTTCTATGGCTTGCGAATACAGCCTATGCTGAATGTGGGAGTATACCTGGATGATTCTCCTAAAACCAAAGGTGGTTTACGCGTATTGCCGGGATCGCATAAACAAGGATTGTGGAAGCTGTTATTCCGCAAACGTTACTTTTTAGATCATAATACCGATGATAACGAGGTTGCCATTGAAGCAAAAGCAGGCGATCTGGTTATTCATCATGGAAGTATTTGGCATCGAGTGGCGGCCTCTTCGTTCGTGGGGAGCGAAAGCCGCCGCCGTGTCATGTATACTCCTATCGTAACTGGTAAATACATTCCTAAAGACAGTGCCAGCAAAACTCCTTTTTACCATCGGTTCGGTAACCTGGTGGGCCGGCGCAAAAATCCACTCGAAATACCCTCACCCGAGCGCTGGATATTATAAACCTTAGCCTTTTAACCGCAGATTAATACCAACCAAGTATATTCGCGGGCATATGGGTAAACTTTTCTCTCGTTTTATTTTCTGGTTGTTCGGATGGACACTGGATGATCATCTCAAGGCAGATTTTACGCGCTGCGTAATGATTGCTTCACCACATACCAGCAACTGGGATTTTATCTTTGCCCGGGCAGCATTTTCTATGATGGGTATTCCAATCCGCTTTACGGTTAAACAGGAATGGACACGCTTTCCGTTTGGATGGTTTATGAATGGATTAGGAGCAATTGGTATTGATCGTACCCCCAAAAAGCCAGGCGATCCCCGCCCGAGCATGACCGAAGCCATGATAGATTTGTTTGCTAAGAACAAAGAACTGGTGGTAATGGTTACGCCCGAAGGAACCCGAAAGAAGGTTACCAAATGGAAAACGGGCTTTTACCATGTAGCTGTTGGGGCCAAGGTACCTATTGCATTGGGCTATCTGGACTATAAGAACAAAATAGCCGGAGTAGGTAAAATTGTTTACCCTACTGGTGATATCCATAAGGATATGCAGGAGATTACAGATTTCTACCGCCCTATTGCGCCTAAACACCCTGAGTTGTTTTCGATAGACCTGGATTACGACGTTAAGAAGTGAGCAAGGTCAGCTAACAGAAGGCAGCAATTGATACTTTTGTAACATCAATTGCCGTATATGAAAAAAATCTCTGTTGCCTATACATGGCTCCTTCTACTGGTTGTGAGTATTACTTCATGCCATAAGGACCATAACAATAATAATAACAATAACCCCGGCGATATTAATGAGAGCACGGATGTTAAAGGATATGGTTTGTTTTCGCATATCAATGGAATCTGGACCGGCTCAATTACTTCCTCCACATCCGTAGGCAATTTCCCTGATTATACGGCCGACTTTCGACCCATTTCGCCTGCACAGGTTTCGGCTAAAAACGAAATGGATAAGAAGAACGATCTCTTCATGAGTTTCTTCATCGTTTGGCATTGCGATGGTTATAAACTCGCTTTTCGAAACGGTGGATATTTCTCAGGTATGCAGCGCATTTCGTATTTGGTTATTGATAGTGTGTCAGAGACAGCACAAAGTGCCTTCTACCGCTTTCAGGATTTTAAAGCCGGAACGAACCGTTCCTATGCTGATTTGCTTTTTGTGAATGATAGCCTGTATATGCGCGTATACACCAATAAGTACAATACACTTTCTACCGCGGTAATGCATTTTAAATGGGATGCCGGCCGTCAGGATTTAACAAACCCGGCAGCACAGTCAACCATTGCTCATTTTGCATTCCCTAAAAAACAAATGGTAAAAGATTTTTGCAAAGCATTTGATGGCAGAACGGAATCTATCTATTATGATACACTAACCGATGTCTATCCGCATAGCGCGCAACCTTATATGGGTAAAACAACTGTTAATGTTACCCTACCTAACGGAGTAGATACTACCGGGAAAAAGATCTTCTTAATTATAACCACCCAACCCTTGTTCAGTGGCATTACACCACAACTGCAAAACCTGAAGTACAAAAGCCGGTACGTGCTGTTGTCAGCCGCTGATCCCAGTTTTGATTTTAACTTTATGCATCCCGGCAATTATTACCTATACGGACTAATGGATATGGACGGTAACAATACGTTTAACAGCGGCGATTACATGGGTTCCAACTTCAGCTATACGTTTACTCTTGGTGAAAAGGAAAGCAAGGTGTTGCCCTTGGCGCTTACATTTCAAATTCCCTAAAGGGTTTTACCATTTTCAAGAGGACGTTTATGCTAATTTTGGCAACTTCGTCAGGTTATTATGGTAGCCGCTATATTAGTAGCCTTATCGCTTGCACTTAATTCATCTCCGCTTAAGGTTATCAACCTGGAGGAGTATAATTCACTTATTAAAAGGCCCGGTAACGATACCTTATACATCGCTAATTTCTGGGCTACCTGGTGTAAACCCTGTGTGGCCGAACTCCCATATTTTATGGAGGCAGCCGAACACTTCAAAAATCAAAAGGTAAGGATTATTTTCGTTAGCCTCAACTCGGTGAAGGAGATGGAAAGCGTTTCAACCTTTTTACAAGTCAGGAAGATGAAAGAGGATGTTTACGTGCTGAATGCAGGTAAACCGAATGACTGGATTGATAAAATTGACAGCACCTGGAGCGGCGCTATACCGGCAATGGTAATGTATTGCAACAATAGTAAAGTGCTGTTTTACGAAGGAGAATTTAAACAAGAACAATTGGACTCAACGATTCAAACTAAAATCAGATAACATGAAAAACATAGCTTTTGTACTAACTCTGTGTGTAGCGCTGGTAGCATTTAAGCCAGAAGGTGGTTATAAGGTAGGGGATAAGGCCACCGATTTTAAATTAAAGAATGTTGATGGTAAGATGGTTTCGCTGGCTGACTACAGTACAGCTAAGGGGTTCATTGTAATCTTTACCTGCAATCATTGCCCGTTCTCAAAAAAGTATGAAGACAGAATAGTAGCTTTAGATAAAGCCTATAAAGAAAAGGGTTATCCGGTTATTGCTATTAACAGTAATGATGCCGCCCAAAACGAGGAGGATAGTTACCAAAATATGCGTGTTCGTGCCCGCGAGAAGCAATTCAGCTTTCCTTATCTACATGACGAAACACAGGAAATGGCTAAAACTTATGGCGCCACCCGTACGCCTCATGTTTTCATCCTGCAGAAGGAAGCGGGCAGCCTAATCGTAAAATACATCGGCGCTATAGATGATAATAGTGACGATACAGCGGCCGTAAAGGAAAAGTATGCTGAGAAGGCACTGGATAATCTGATAGCAGGTAAGGCCGTTGAAACAACTACAACTAAGGCCATCGGTTGCACCATCAAATGGAAGAACTAAACCGCTTCTTACATTAACTACCTCTAAAAAATTTTAATAATTCGGCATTTACCCAGCCGGGATTATCGTGCTGCACAAAGTGGCCGCTGTAAGAATCGTATAAGATAGTTGGTTCCTGTTCGCAATACTTAGCCGTATTGTATGTTAGTTCTTTGCCCAGGGCTTTGTCGTGCTCCCCCCAGAGCATCAGCACAGGCGCTTTTATTTTTGGCAAATGAGGACCTTTCAGATTGCGGAATGTAGCCCGGTAGTAGTTAATAGGGGCTCTGATTGCGCCAGGTAAACTGTAAGCTTTCACATAGGCGGCAATATCTTCTTCGGTAAACGCTTGTGGATTCATACTCATTCCTTCAAATGTTTTGCGGAAGAATCGTTCAGTTCCTACAACTCGCTCTGGTATAAAGGGCAACTGAAAAAAGAAAATATACCAGCTACGCAGTAATTGCTTAAGGTTAAATCCCATCAGGGCTTTTTTCATCTCAGCAGGATGCGGTACATTCAAAATAGCAAGCTTGCTCACTGTTTTGGGATATAACGCGGCTGTTGCCCATGCTACAGCCGCTCCCCAATCGTGGCCGACAAGTATAACCTGCTTCAGGTTAAGTGCTCTAACCAGGTCTGCTATATCAGCGGCTAAAACATCTATGTTATAGTCACTTACATTCTCCGGTTTGTCGCTCAGATTATAACCGCGCATATCCGGTACAATAACACGATAATGTTGGGATAGTTCCGGTATTTGATTGCGCCAACCATACCAAAACTCTGGGAAACCGTGGAGTAACATGACGGCTTCACCACTTCCTGCTTCTATATAGTGCAACTTAATGCCGTTTACCTCTACGTAACTTTCTTTCATTTACCTAATATACCACAGAATACCAGTTTGGTTTACCCCCTTCAAAAAATAACAAGGGATATCATCACTATCGCAACTTTACGTGTGTGATATTTTTTTATCGGTCAATTGTTTGGAGAGCCTTCGTAATTGAGTAGCCTCGATTGTTAATGTTTTAGCTATTAGGCTATCTTGGCTACAACATTTTTACCAATGCTAATAAATGGTTTTTCAATTGCATAATATGTAATGGTTGCAGCCGTAATAGACAAACCAATAATTATGGTTTGATAAGTTAGTATGGTTGTTGGTAAGCCGGCATCTGCATTGTATAAATTACTTGAATAGTGTTGTTCAAAGAATTTAAGTATAGGGAAGTGAACAAGGTATAAGCTGAATGATATCTTGCCCAAAAAGGTTAATGGAGATAGATTGAAAATGCGTTGGAGAATTGGTTCTCTTAAAATTATAGAGATGGCCAGGCATGATGCAAAAGCAGAAATGTAAAAGTAGAAATAGTCCTTCTGCAGGTTGATTACTTCACATCCTGTATCTACTAATGGTTTTAACGGGGTTAGCTTTATCCAGAAACGAAGGGAATATGGCAATAATAAAAGGAGAAAAATGCCTAATCGCTTAAAAGAAGTCATATCAACGAAATAGTCATGTGCCTTCGTAGTATTTTTAGGCGATACCCAAAAACTTAGCAAACTACCTAATAAAAAGTGAACGGTAAAACAAGTAATCCATCTATAGCAAAGCATTAAAATAAGCACAAGGAAAAACGAACGCTTAATATTGTCTTTTATTAACGAAACCATATAGGGCACAAGAAGGGATAAGGCCACTTCCACACTCAAAGACCATCCGGGCTTTACTAATGGATTTGCTCCTGCAAAGAGATTTATTTCCTGTACGAAGTTTAATTTGGTTAACCCGGAGCCTAAAATTAAGTAGGCCAACACTACAATGAACAAATACAACGGCATAATTCTGAAAATACGACGAATGCTATAACGTTCAATCGATTCGTCAAAATCCGAATTAAAATATTTGTAGGACAACACAAAGCCGCTTAATACAAAGAAATAGGAAACAGCATCTGCACCATTAAATAAGGTTGTAAGGACGTTGAATAGCCTGGATTCTCCAATATGCGTAAGATCAAAAAATATTAATCCATGCACGTGAAAAATGATGACCATAAGAGCTGCTAAACCCCTTGTACTATCCAGAAAATGTATCCGCATATAACTTCTAAACCCTAAATTATTTCTGTAAAAATTCGCTAAACCATTTCCCGCTTGCCTTAATGGTTCGTTCCTGAGTTTTAAAATCAACGCCAACTAAACCAAAGCGTGGTTTAAAGCCCTCGGCCCACTCAAAGTTGTCCATAAAGCTCCAGATAAAGTAACCGTGTACAGGTATGCCTTCCTGTTTTGCCTTTAAAACATACCCCAGGTAATCCTTTAGGAATTGGATTCGTTTAGGGTCGTTTATCTCGCCATTTACATTTTCATCTTTAAACGCTACACCGTTTTCGGTAACGTAAATCTTCTTCACGTTCGGATATGCAGCAAATTGCTTGATAATGCGGTACATACCTTCAGGGTATACCTCCCAGTTCATCTCCGTAACATCATGGCCCAATTTCTTAGGAGGAATGTTTACAGCGTGCACCATCGGCACTAAGCCCAGATTTTTGGCTACAATCCTTGAGTAGTTTTGTACTCCAATAAAGTCAAAATCAAACTTCATTTTCTCTGCATCACCCGGCAGCATTTGGTTCTCCACATGCTTAAGTACCGGAAGGTCTCTTGTCGGGTAGCCAAGACCGACCACTGGCTCTATAAACAATCGGTTGATCATGGCATCTAATCGCTTGGCAGCCTTTAGGTTGGCGGGTTTATC
>JAXLUO010000012.1:0-112294 GCA_046329495.1 Chitinophagales bacterium
GGGTCCACAGCGCGGTCAAGGAAATTGATCTTACCAAAAGCCGGGTAAATGTCCTTCTCGCCAAAGCGAATGCTAAAGGTAGAGTCGTGGGGTTTGGCTCCCTTTTTATCGAGCAGGCTAAAGCGGTAGATTTCCTTTTGGTCGATGGTAAAGTCAACAGCCATAGGGTCGTCGGTAGAAACAACGTTCAGCAGGGTTACACCGGCAGTAACAGCGGTTCCGTTTTTAACCTGCGAAATACCAATGGTACCATCGAAAGGTGCATAGATGGTGGTGTAGTTAACACCGGTCTGCAGGCTCTTAACGTTTGCTTGTGCAGCCGCCACTTGCTTTTGTGCAGCGGCCAGGGCAGCATCAGCATAGTCAACTTGTTGTTTGGCTATAGCATCGTTCTTTTCCAACTCGTGGTAACGGTCGGCATCTTTCTGTGCTTTCAGCAGGTTGGTTTCCTGTAGTTGCAGATTGGCCTGGGCCTGTTCGTAGTTTGCGGTATAAAGCTGCGCATCGATACTGTAAAGCTTTTGGCCTTTGCGCACGCGGTCGCCATCCTGAAAGTAGATGCCGGTGATGTAGCCGCTTACCTGTGCCCGCAGTTCAACACTATTAAGCGGTACCACGGTGCCGGGATAGTTGTTGGTATAACTGGCATTGGTTAAAGCTACCGTTGTGGTGCTTATGCTAACGGGGCCTTCGTTCCAGCCGCCGGCTTGTTGGGCCTTGCTGCTGCAGGAAGCAAACTGCATG
Organism: Chitinophagales bacterium; assembly: GCA_046329495.1. Lineage (GTDB taxonomy): Bacteria > Bacteroidota > Bacteroidia > Chitinophagales > LD1 > Bog-950. The sequence continues at coordinate 745 of JAXLUO010000012.1, forward strand.
ATAACAAAGGCGAGGATAACTATTACAATAAATGCTTCTATAAACTTACGGAGTTGAATGGTCATATGGCTTCAGATTTTTTCGGGTTATTAGTAGTTGATTTGTCCAAGGGCTTTTTGCAGGTCTACCTTGCTTGCCAGCACCTGGAATAAGGCATTGTAATAATTGATTTGAGCGGTGCGCAGGTCGGTTTCGGCCACCAACACTTCCAAGTAGGTTTTTACACCTGAGCGGTATTGCAGTTGAATAACACGGTAAACATCATCGGCCAACTGCAGGTTTTCCTTTTGGGCGTTGTAGCCTGCCATGTTGCTGTTGTAAGCGGCCAGTGCTGCAGCATACTCGGCGTTCATGTTGTTTTGCAGGTCGGTAATATCCCAGTCGGCCTTTTTAAGCTGCCATTGCGCCTGGCGGATACCCATCCAGCGTTTACCGCCCACCACAATAGGGAAGGAGAGGGTTAAGCCCGCATAAGAATTGGGATACGCCTTGCTGTATAGGTCGCTGATGTTGTTGTTGAGGTAATTAAGGTTGTAAGCTGCAAAACCACCTATAGAAGGCAGAAATGCATACTTAGAATATTGCAGGCCTGCCACATTCAGCTTGCGCTGGGTTTGCAACTGCACGTATTCAATGCGGTTGTTAAAGTCGGGCGAAGCAGGGCTGTTGAATTGAAGGTCCTTTTCCAATGTGGTGGTGTCGTAATCCAATATCAGTTCTGCTTTTGCCGGATAACCCATTAAGGTTTTCAGGTATTGCAGTTTGGCGTTTAATGCTTCTTCGCTGCTCTTCTTTAACGCCACGGAGTTGTTGAGCAGGATGGTAGCACGCTGGTAGTCGGTTTTATCAACTATACCGCTTTGGTATTGGTTGCGGGCATCTTTAACGCTGCGTTCGAGGCGCACAATGGTTTCGGCCGCTACTTTTATTTGTTGTTGGGTTAGCAACACATCGTAAAAGGCCTTGCTTACGGCCGCTACCACATCAATTTTATTACCGGTAACCTGCTCGCTCGCCAGTTTGCGCACGTCCTTCGCAGAGGCCGCCGTGTAAACCAGCGCTGGGTTCAATATGTTTTGCGTATAGGCAAACTGGTTAACCGAGGTGTTCTCATTTCCCAATCGTACAATGTTGCCCTGAAACACCGTGGTCTGCAGTTGGAAATTATGCTGCAGGTTGTAGTTATAGGCAATCTGCGGATACCAATCCGCCAGGCGACTGTTCACCTGCGATTTGGTGATCTGCTCATTCAATTGCGCTTTCTGTATAACGGGCTGATGCTTTAAGGCATACTGAATAATGTTATCAAGCGAACCGGAACTGAGTGCCGTATCGCCGGGTACCTGTGCGCTACCTATGCGGGGTAACAGGGTAAATAGGAAAAGTAAAACAGATAAAAAACGATTCATATTATCGGGTGTATTTAATTTTTGGATTGACCAATCAGTCATTTTGTTAACAGCAAATTTTTTTAGCTCACGCCTTTCCAAAGAACCTGGAAAGCTTCGTCCTGCCACTTGTTTAGGTCAGCCTCGGGGGCATTTTCCGCTACATACAAGGCACTCTGGTGCACATAGCCCGAAATAAGCGCGGTGAATAAATCGGCCGAATGGGAGTGTACTTCCCCATCCTCAAGTGCCTTTATAACCACCTCGTTAAGTGCGTTCGAACTCAACAGGGCTTTCTCGCGGGTTATTTTGGTTATCAGCGAGGAGGAGTGATACTGCCCCATGAATTTTATCTTCTCTCTATTGGCTCGGTACCAGGCTATTCTGCGTTCAAAAATGTGCTTTAACCGGGCCTTAAAGGTGTTCTGTTCCCAAACACCTTCCGCTACAAACGCCGCCAATTCCTCCTTGGCCTCCAGGTAAAGCGCATTCACCAACTCTTCTTTACTACTAAAATAACAGAACAGGGTGCCGGTGCCCACATTAGCCGCCTGCGAAATGCTGGCGGTAGAGGTATCCTGAAAGCACTTTTCGCAAAACAACTTCAGACTGGCATCCATGATGGCCTTCCGCTTGTCGCTCTGTTTATCTGATATCTTCATGTCCTATGACTGACTAAACAGTCACAAAAATATGAACTGTTTTTGAATTTCCAAATGGCGGGGAATAATTTTTACAAATAGTTTAAAGTTGAAGGTTTAAAATTTCAAGTTGACGAATACAAAACACATTGCCACAGATGGCACAGATAAATACAAGGATGAAAACAGGAATTGTAGGTAGGGAATTAATACTTTTTCGTAGAAACTAGTTCCCGTCATGATCATAAAACTACAATCTGTCGCGCGTTTGAAACGCGTGACGACTAAACTCCGCGTTTGCAACGCGATTTATCCCAACTAGCGCAAATTCAAGCCCCATCGGGGCGAACTGTCTGTAGAAAGTGGATAGTTAAAAGTAAAACCTGTATCCATATCTGGGCTACAAATATCAGCGGGGTCGATTGTAGTTTGTATTTCCAATCCTTAAATAAATGCAATAGTTTAGATACCAGTCTGATGCGGCCCTATAATCGCTCTGGTTGGAAAAATGTGTTTGAGTCTTTATTGACTGCAAATTTTATTCGTTGTTTAAAGAGAAAGAAAGTGCCAGCTTCGCTGATAATGTAACAATAGGTAACTGACTATAACGACAAACAATAGGACATTTATGCAAAAAGAACTGATTCAATTTATTGCTTGTATTGCAATAACAACTGGTTCATTTCAGCAACCTGCTAATGCACAAAGCAGCAACCCTTGTTCTGAAAGTATAACCTGGGGCGATTGGAAAGAATTTAGCAATGATTGTCCGATTGCACCATGTGGGGCCTCTATCAGATTTAAAAATGGCGCTTGTACCAACAGCGGTAATGTATGTGGTGTGGGATTGCAATGGCAGTATCACAATAATGTTTTAGTTAAAGATGCTTACTACGAAATAACCATTCAATATAAAACCTGTGGCGGTACAACGGCATCAATGAAAATATCCATGGACTTAGATCACACAGGCACCTGGACAACGTCTGGCAATTATACAAATGATGGCGGTGTAGAACTTCTAAATATGCAATACCGGCTCATAAACCCTAATAAAGACAAGGCCAGCCAAATAAAAGACGATGTGAACGATAGTATAAAAAGTTATAACCTGCAATATGCTGATGCCATGGCTGCGGCGAACAAAATTAAAGATGCCGCAAAACATAGCCAGTTTATACAACAAATAAATGCTAATAAAGATGCATTTCACCAGCTTGATTTACTAGCACAAGACCAAATAAATGAAGGAGATGGGGTTGCCTTAGCACAAACGCTTGACCAAATGAAACAACAACAAAACGACCTACACACTATTTATTTAAGAATAGACCCCGATGGGCCGTCTACTGTTAATACCCAGGGTAATACTACTATAATATCTAATAACACCGTACAAGCTTCACAATATCAATCAACCACTAACAATAATGCAAATACGCAACAACAGGCCATACAACAACAGATTACTCAAGGGCAGCAACAAATGCAGCAACAAACAAACGAAAAGATACAAAACAGCGTGCAGCAGGGGACAGAGGCTTTAACCAATTATGCCGATTTTATTGCAAATGAAAATGAGAAAAAGGCTGAAGGTCAAGCTCTTTACGAAGAGAGGATGGATCGGATAAACGGGTATAATAGGGAGCAAAGTGCAAAAAGAGAAGCCTTGACATTTACAAAATTAAATGCAGATGCTGAAAAAGGCGATCCTAAGGCTATGGCAGCCTTGGGTAAAATGTATTGCGATGGTAATAATAGCGTCCAAAAGGACATGAAAAAAGCAGAGTATTGGTATAAAAAGGCAGCTGAGCAAGGCGATACTAGTGCACAAGCATTCTTGTGTAAGTTATATGATTATTATGGCGGCACTGGTGTTATCGACCATGATCAAGCTATATTTTGGTGTGAAAAGGCTGCATTAAAAGGATATACGGATTGCAAGGAATATGATGTACCGGAATATCTTCTATCTGGATTATATGCGGAAAAAGCACGGAAATATTTTGAAAAGAATGATTTAGAGCAGGCAACTCTGTTTTACAGGAAGGATTTTGCAATTGGAAGTAGACCATATACTAACCAAGATGCAGAAAACATTGCAAAGCTCGTGCTTCAGAACAAATTGACGCAGCAAGAAGTAATAGATGCGACCAAAAATAATTTCACTTCTTTGCAGAAATTTTATTTTTCGATGGCTAATAGTTATCAATATGGAGAATCCGTAAGTGTAGATTCAGAACAGGCCAGACTATACTACGGAAAAGTGATTGATTTGAGAAAAAATCCACAGTTTGAAAACTATAAAAAAAGTGATCTCGAGCTACTTGCAGCAAAAAGAATAAAAGAGCTGAAAAAGATAAAATAGGAGTAGCATTTGCAACCGGCTTAACCAATCCATCATCGCTCTCTAGCGCTTGGCAACTAATATCCACGTTTGCAACGCGATTTATCCCAACCAACGCAAATCCAAGCCCCATCGGGGCGAACTGTCTGTAGAAAGTGGATAGTAAGAAATCAAAGCTCCGTAGGTGCGGCCTGTAATTGCGCCAAAGGATTTTATTTGTTAAAAAAGAAATAAAATAAGAAACAAAACGTCTTTTATTATATCTTTATAGTCCTCGCCGTTCCTTGACATAACCCCTGAAACACTAAATCCGGAATATTGGCCTGCTCTGCAGCATCCAAGACATTCCGGAAAAGGCACCACCACGCACGGCACGGAAACGCATTAAACTTTTGGGAATTTGTGCACGTAAAAACAGCTGCACAAATCTGCACAAATCGCAATCCGGCAGTTAACCATTGCAAAAAGTGAAAAGTAGGCGCTTTTATTCGTCTGCTTTCTGATCTCTGATTTCTGCTCTCTTTTGAAAAAGTGCAAAGGGGGGTAAAGTTATCATCGAGCAAAAGCCCTTGGCCAGTCATCGGATGACTTTTTGAGGCAAGGGCGTACCTTAACCGGCGATGAACCCACCTGAGCAGGAAGTCATCCGATGACTTGGTCCGGCCTTGTGTAAAAGGATTGATTCCACTCCCTCTCCATCGGAGAGGCCGGGTGAGGAACCCAAAGTGTAACCTTACAATTCAGTGTAACCTTTTTGTAACCTTTTTACTTTGCGCCTTTGTGTAATCCGCAGTTTTGCCTCGTTTTAACACAAAAAACCATCACATGAAATTTTCTGTAACTTGTGCACAAGCAAAAAACTTGCACAAGCATGCACAAGCAGTGTGGATAACCTAAAGCGATTGGCGACGACGCGATATTCGATTTACGACGCTATACTATTATATAGATGGCTACCGCTTCACTCGTCCCCCGTCCCTCGCTCTCGCCCTTTTTATGGAAACTCCAACTTGAAATTCTAAACTTACCTGAACTGAAAACAGTAAACAGTAAACTGAAAACTATCCAAACTACACCTTCGGGAAACGCATCTTGTAATCCACGCTTACAATCCCCTTGGTTATCTTATCCAAGCGGCTCTTCAGCAGGCTCTTTTTCAACGGCTTCAGGTGGTCGATAAACAGCTTGCCCTCTATGTGGTCGTATTCGTGCTGAATAACCCGGGCGGTCATGCCGTCAAAGGTCTTTTGGTGTTGCTTAAAATCGCGGTCCAGGTATTTAATCACGATCTTCTCCTCGCGATACACATCCTCGCGGATGCCGGGAATGCTCAGGCAGCCTTCTTCAAAGGCCCATTCCTTACCCGACTCATCCAGTATCTGCGCATTGATGAACACCTCGCGGATGCCTTCACCCGGCTCATCGTCGTCGTACATCTTATCGCTATCCACCACAAACAGGCGAATGCTCTTATTGATCTGCGGAGCGGCCAGGCCCACGCCTTTGGCGCGTTCCATGGTTTCAAACATATCGTCAATCAACTGCTGCAAACCGGGATAATCTTTGGTGATATCCTCAGCGCGTTTTCTCAAAATCGGGTCGCCATAAGCGACAATCGGTAATACCATAACTACTGCTAATTCAGGGCACGAAGTTCCGTTTCTGTCGGCATAAATCCAAACAACGGTTACCTGCTGTTGGTTAATGGGTTTGGTCCCAGGTTTTGATAAAGTCCGTAACCGCATTGCGCACGTTCTCCAAACTCTTTGGTTCTATATGCTCTACAATGTCGTTGCGGGTGTGATAGGTGAAATCGTATTTTTTGGCACTGATGCCTACAATGGTTACTGAAGGCAGGCCGGCGCGTGCAAACGACACCGCATCCGTACCACCGATAGGCAGCGTAGCCATGTTGCAGGGATATTGTAGCTTATCGAAGGAAGCCTTTAAGCCGTTCACTAATGCCGGTGTATGCTTGGTGCCGTTCATCAACTCGCGGTGCACAATGGCTACTTCATTTACCAGGCGCACACTGTCAATGTTCACCAGGTAAGCGTTCTCGTTCTTTAGTTGTTGTTTCTTGCTCTGCGCATACGCCCGCGAACCGCAAAGGCCTTTTTCCTCACTGCCAAAGCTTACAAAACGGATGCGTGTATTTTGCAATATAGAGCGTCCCTTTTGGTTCGGATCCTTCAAGCCTTTAAACACGGCAAAGGAAATTGCGATGCCCGAAAGGTTATCCTGTGCGCCATCTACGGCATGTTCGGCATGCATGCTCCAATACACAATCAGTATAGGGCTTAGCAGCAAAAAGCCAACCCATATATAGTTGTGGAAGGTCTCCGGCGAAAGCACATGCCAGAGGTAAAACAGCGGCTGTAATACCAGCAACACACCGGCTACAATGGTAAGTTTTACACCCAACTCGCCCAGTTTATACCACCAGGTATATTCGCGGGTGCTATCCATATGACCGGCGATAAGGATGGTAGATTTTACCGGGCCCTGGGGTTCCAGCGTTGCATCCACATTGCTGCTTGTTTGTTTAGGACCGGGGAAGTTGGTGAGGATATCGCGGTAGCTCATCAAATCGAAGATGATGAAGAAGGCATTGATAAGGCCTAAAACCAAACCGAATATAGCTCCACCGGGCACCCAATACAGGGCCATGGCGATGAGATAAAAAGCTACGTAGTATTTCAGCTTGCCAAAGCGGGCATCCAGGTATTCATCGAATTCAATCAACTGCACATCATCGGTTAGTTCCTCGCATACCGATTTTATAAAGCGTTGGGCTTTGTGTTCAGCTTCGCTGCCGGCAGGTCGCGGACCAAAGCGGTTGATGATTTCAGTAATTAATTCGATCATGTTCATATGTAGCTACATTTAGTTTCCTGCTATCTTTTGCTCAACCGTTTTTAGTACGGAAGCTTCTAATGCTACAGCCTTATCCAGCATTTGCTGCGCCTTAGCAAGCGTCTCTGTAACAAAGGCTTTATCGTCGTAACCTGCGGCATTTATTTTTACGTTCAGATAGGCACCATACACCGCAGCGCGGGCGCAAAGTGCACCTACACCGGCATCGCTAACTGAATTAGGGTTACCCGTTTCTGCCATGGCTTTAATAATGTCAAACGATTGCAGCGACAAAGTCATTACCCGCAACGGTACCTCAATGGCATATTTTGTAGCCTCCTGAATGGCTTGCTTGCGGACTGCTTTTTCGGCATCGTTGCTTTTAGGCAAGCCGAAAGCGTCCATTATGCGGTTGAAGGCGCGGGTATCTTCATCCACCAGTTTCAGTAGTTGGTCTTTTATAGTTTGACCTTTCTCGGCCCAATCGCTGAATTCTTTCCAACGGTCGTCCCACCCTTTTTTGTGGGAGCTGAGGTTTGCCACCATGGTAGCCAGGGAAACGCCCAATGTCCCTGCATAGGCGGAAATAGAACCACCACCCGGCGCGGGTGATTCGCTGGCTGTTTCATCGGCGAACTGCGTAAGGTTCATATTCACCAGTGGGTGGGCGCTATCGTCCTGCAGCAAGTATTCGATGATCTTCTTCTTCGGGTCGAATTTGGTAAGGTCATCAAGCCCCATGCTCTTTACCGCGATCTTTATTAATTCGCTTTCGCTAACACCAGTACTGCGTTGCTGTTTCTCTAAAAAGTACCGACCGGCATCCAGCATTGCTTTCAGCGGGATAAGCCCTACCAGTTCGCTGCCTGTAACGCGCATGCCACGATTGTAGGCGCTCTTCACACATTCATCAAAGGCCACATGCACGGGTGTTTCGTTGATATTGGTGAGGTTCATGCTTACCTGTGCTACGCCGTATTCAGGTATAAACCAGCCAATGCCTTTTACAAATTTACAGGCACCGGGCTGCACCACTTCTTCCCCTTTCTCATTCTTTACCTTACGGCCCTGTTCGCGTACATCAAAGGCTACCGAGTTAGCACGGCGGGTTGAGGTGGTGTTCAGGTTTACGTTATAGGCTACCAGAAAATCGCGGGCACCGATGGCAATGTTGCCGCTTAGCTGGTTAAACTCAGCCGGACCGAAGTCGGGCTGCCAGTCCGTTTGCTTTATCTTTTGGGCAATGCCTTCGTATTCGCCGGCACGCACGTTGGCTAGGTTTTTACGGTGCGGAGCAGAGGCGGCGTATTCATACAGGTAAACGGGAATCTTTAATTCTTTACCAACGCGTTCGCCCAGTTTTTTAGCGCAGCGGATGCAGTCCTGCATGGTAGCATTAGCTACGGGGATAAACGGACAAACATCGGTAGCGCCAAAGCGAGGGTGTGCGCCACTGTGTTTGCGCATATCAATCAACTCGGCTGCTTTGGTTATGGCACGGAAGGCAGCTTCTACTACTTCATCTTCATCACCTACAAAAGTTATCACAGTTCGGTTAGTGCCCTTGCCGGGGTCTACATCTAATAAACGAACGCCTTCTACCGTTTCGATAGCGGCGGAAATTTGGTTGATAATGGCCATATCCCGGCCTTCACTAAAATTCGGAACGCACTCAATCAACTTCTTCATATCCTTGATTTTGATGGGCGAATATAGAAAGAGGAAATAACTCAAAGGATAAGCATAATTAATCTTACACGAAGGCTCAAAGGAAAAAAGATGGATGGAAGTTGATGCCTTGGAACTAAGCTAACAAGACCATGGTTGAAAGTGGTAAAGATGACTACTTATACTTGTTTTCTTAGCGACTTCGTGTGAATTTAAAGGTTTTGTGTGCACCGATTTAGCGCTTATCTTTGAAAGGATTATGCGCTTGTTGTTATTGCTGGGTTTTATGTGGTGTGTGGAATGGGTTGCTGCCCAGGACCGGCTTACGGATATTGCCGGTGCAGAGCGCAGGGGTGCGGAGGCCCTTTTTAAAGAAGAACGCAGCGGGGCAGCTAATAACACCGATGTGGTGCAGGTAAGATTGGAGGTAAAAGTTGATCCTGCTATCAAGTATATCGCCGGCAAGGTTACCACGGGCTTTGTGGCAACCGAACAACTTGATTTTATAGAGTTTGATTTTACAGATACGCTGCAGGTTGACAGCGTTTATTACCATGGCTCACCCAAAGCATTCATACACCTGAACAACATTGTGCATATTGATCTGCCGTCCCGATCTGCCGGTGTGTTGGATTCAGTAAGTGTGTTTTATAGTGGTGTGCCCTCACCATCGGGATTTGGCAGCGTAATATTTGCCGAGCATGATAGCTTTCCTGTAGTATGGACCTTATCGGAACCTTATGGTGCCTTGGATTGGTGGCCCTGCAAGCAAACGCTAAAGGATAAGATTGACTCGCTGGATGTGCTGGTTACAACGGTTGATACGCTGCAGGCTGCCAGTAACGGTTTACTGGTAGATACAGTAATAAGCGGTAACCTTAAAACCTTCCACTGGAAACACCGCTACCCGATAGCTACTTACCTGGTATGTTTTGCAGTGACCAACTATCAGGTTTACTACGATTATGTGCCTTATGGGAATGATACGCTAAAGGTTTGGAACTATGTGTACCCCGAAGATTTGACGGATGCAGTACCCCAAACATCGCGCATAGTGCCTATGATACAGTTGTACGATTCGCTGTTTGGGGTTTATCCCTTTCAACAGGAGAAATATGGACATGCCCAATTTGGATGGGGTGGAGGTATGGAGCACCAGACCATGACCTTTGTTACTGATTTTGGTTTTGAATTGATTGCCCACGAATTGGGTCATCACTGGTTTGGCGATAAGGTTACCTGTAGCAGTTGGGAAGAAATTTGGTTGAACGAAGGCTTTGCTACCTACCTGAGTGGTTTATGCTACGAACACCTGGCTCCGGAATGGTGGACCGCTTTTAAACAAACCCGTATCGAAGGAGCCTGTAATCAGCCATCCGGTTCGGTTTGGTGCGATGATACTACAAGCGTTAGCCGCATTTTTGAACCGCATTTAAGCTACAGCAAAGGCGCTATTGTATTGCACCAACTGCGCTACCTGCTGGGAGACGAAGCCTTTTTTACCGGCTTACGTGCTTATTTGAATGATGCAACGCAGGCATACGGTTTTGGTACTACTGCTAAACTGAAACAATATTTGGAGCAAGCCGGTAACCGGGATTTAACGGAGTATTTTAATGACTACGTTTTTGGCAGAGGGTTCCCTTCTTACCAGGTTACCTGGCAACAGGATTTCAGCAATCGGGTGCAGCTAACACTGGGGCAAACCCAATCGCACCCTTCGGTTTCGTTTTTCGAGATGCCGGTGCAATTAAAGTTTATAGGTGTAGGACAGGACACTATTATTACCGTCAATCCAGGCGCATCGGGACAAACTTTTGAATTGCGCCTTCCGTTTGCAGCCGATTCAGTTGTATTCGATCCTGACTTCTGGATACTTTCCTCCAACAATACCATCAATCGTATTCCGGCTTATCAGTTTTCGGCCCAGGTTTTCCCTAATCCGGTTGTTGATCAAATACAACTGAGGGTAGAATCGGAAGAAAGCCGTAATGTGGATGTAAAAGTTTATGATGTGGCAGGTGCACTGGTGTATAGCACGCAGTTATTTGTGCATTCGGGTTCGGATATAGTTAGCCTTGATGCCGGTAAATTAAGGACCGGGGTTTACACTTTAAACTTGGCGGTACCCGGTAAAACCATTAAAACTGGTTTTGTAAAGTCCGGCAGATAAAACACTTATTCTCCTTCAATAATTGAATATGGCCCGTTGTTTGTAATGTGTGCAGATAACTTGTTTTTTATTGCACAATTTTACCCGCACAAAGCCTGGATATGAATGAGAAACTGGAAGCCTTTGGGCGCATCCTGAAGATAATGGATGAACTGCGGGCACAATGCCCGTGGGACCGTAAGCAAACACTGGAGTCCCTTCGTCCGCTTACCATTGAAGAAACCTACGAGTTGGGCGACGCCATACTAAAGGCAGACATGCCCGGCATAAAAGAAGAGTTGGGCGATTTGCTGTTGCATATTGTTTTCTACGCCAAAATTGGAGAAGAGAAGGGGGCTTTTGATATAGCTACGGTTATTAATGCACTTTGCGAAAAATTGATTGTCCGTCACCCGCACATTTATGGCGACGTAAAGGTGAATGACGAAGAAGATGTAAAGCAGAATTGGGAGCAGATAAAGTTGAAGGAAAGTGGTGGCAAAAAATCGGTGTTGGGTGGCGTGCCTACCTCGCTGCCGGCGCTTATTAAAGCTTACCGCATACAGGATAAAGCAGCCCAGGTAAAGTTTGAATGGGAGAATATAGCCGATGTTTGGAAAAAGGTAGAAGAAGAAACCGGTGAATTGCACGAAGCTATTGAAACCCAAAAGCAGGAAAAGATAGAAGAGGAGTTTGGTGATTTGCTGTTTGCCCTGGTTAATTATTCCCGCTTTTTAAAGGTTGACCCCGAAGCCGCCCTGGAGCGCACCAACCTGAAGTTTATGCGCCGCTTTCAGTTTATTGAACAAGAGGCTGCTAAATTGAATAAGAGTTTAAATGATATGACCCTGCAGGAAATGGATGCCATCTGGAACCAGGCCAAAGCACAGGGTATTTGAAAAAAATAAGCGTTCACCTTATATTGCCAAAAAGCAAATCCGTTGACTATTCCCGATTCCATACGTAAGTATATGCTGCCGCTGCTGTTGCTGGCATCGGTATTGGTATCGGTGCTTAAACCCAATACGCGCGATTTACAAGCCGTGGCGGGTGATATGGAAGGCCAGTTACAGGGAGTGGAAAGCAAGTTTACCAGCCTTGCAGGGAACGCTGATTTTTTAAAACAACTGGCTTCCGGCGAACTACAGGCTGCTGCTAAAAAGCAGGTTCCTGAAAATCTTTATTTGTTCTATTACCGCAACGATTCGCTGCTTAGCTGGACCAGCAACCAGGTTACACCTCCACCTTCAGTAAATACTTTTGATGAAGGCAGTTCGCTGGTAAAGCTCAAGAATGGCTGGTATACCTTGCTGGTACATAAAAGTGGTTCTTCCTTATTGGCAGGACTTTCACCGGTTAAATATAGCTACCCATTCGAAAACAGGTTTTTACACAACTTATTTTACAGCAGCTACCATGTGCCTGATAATATAGAGGTAGCCGACCAAAAATTACCGGGTTCGCTACCGGTACATAACCTGAAAGGTGATGTGCTCTTTAGCTTGTATGTATCCGGACAAAGCAAAGGCAATAGCACCAACGTGTTATTATTGATCAGTCAGTTGCTGTTGGTATTGCTTGGTTTGTATTATTTGCAGGTAGCGGCTAACTCGCTTCGTGCAAAATATGGTTTCAGCATTGGCACCTTATTCCTGATCGTAAGTGTACTTGCCTTGCGGGGGCTTAGCCTGTGGTTTCATTTTCCATCAGAAGTAACCGGTTTAGCATTATTCGATCCTACTATTTACGGTTCTTCAATGGTTACACCTTCGTTGGGCGATTTGATTATTGATTGCTTGCTGGTGGGTTGGTTAACCGGTTATTTTGCAGCTTATTTCCCTAAACACAATGCAAAGCAGTTACCGCTGTGGTTAAATCTGTTATTGGTCGGTTCACTGTTTGCCTATACCGCTTTAATTACCTGGATATTTAAAACCCTGGTAATTGATTCGCAAATATCCTTTGAGATATACAATGTGTTGAGCCTCGGCTATTACAGTTTGCTTGGCTTTTTATGTATTGCCATTTTAATTATTACCCACTTTGTAATAAGCTATCTGATTGTAAGACACCTGGTAAGGCAGGGTGTTTCGTTCGCTACACTTGGTATTGCAGCCGGCTTTTTTTCATTAGCATTTGCCGTAGCCGGTGTGGAGACAGAATTTTACGAGTCGGTTATTTTTTCAGCAGTGTGGATTGTGCTGTTTTTACTGCAACTGCTAATAATGCTGCGCAGAAGCGAGGAACTAAATCTGCAAAGCATTGTTTTGTTTGTGGCCGGTTATAGTTTGTTCGCCACCTTTTTAATTGAGAACTTATACGAACGCAAGGAACGCAACGACCGCATTTATTTTGCGGGTAAACTGGTAAGCGAACGCGATTACATGGCTGAAGACTTTTTTAAGGACGTGGCCCAGCGCATTGCATCGGATGTGTTTATCAAGAATTTTTATGCTAATCCCTTAGTATCTACCCGCGACATCAGCAATCGTATTAATGCCCTTTATATGGGGGGGTATTTCAATAAGTATGATCTAAAACTGGATGCGTATGATATTCAAGGCAACTCAGTACGTAATTACGACTCGCTAAATCTGTCGGACGTTCGCGCAAAACTGGATGCCCTGCAAGTTACTGGCACCGATTTAGCCTACCTAACCGATACGGCACAAAACTATTCCTACTTATCACTTATAGAGATTAAAGGTGATAGTTCGCCTGCCGGATACCTGGCCGTTACCCTGGTGCCAAAAGTGTATTATAGCCAGAATGTGTATCCTGAGTTATTAGTAGGCAGTAATGTAAACCTGTTTAATAACACTTATAACTACAATTACGCCATCTACCAAAACAATAAGTTAACCGGGCAGTATGGCGATTTTCCGTATACCTATTACTGGAACAAGGAGTATACTGTTAACGGTGACGAGCCGGTATTTATTGAAGAAGAAAACTGGGAACATACCGCCCAGCAGTTTAAAAATGGTAAACGCGTAATTGTTTCTATTGCACGTGAGCCATTATTTGAACCTGTAGCAACGTTCTCTTATCTCTTTACCTTCTTCTTCTTAATTGGCGGTATCGTTTTTCTGATAGTTAGTTTACGCACCCTTAATGAGCAACAAGTACAGGGCTTTAATCTTTCCTTCCGCAACCGCATTAACTATTCCATGTTGGCGATGATTGTGGTGTCGTTTGTTATCATTGGTTTTATCACTATCAGTTTCTTTAGCCGTCAATATGATAACTTCTATGGCGACCGTTTATTCCGTAAGGAAAAGGCTATACATGCCAGTTTAGAATACTTTATACAACGCAATGGGGTAGATGGCAATAACCTGCGTAGCTTAAGCAATGAGTTGGATTTTGAGTTGGCCAGGTTGGCGGAAATAAACACCGTAGACATTAACATATTTGATAAGCATGGGGAGTTGCTCGTGTCGTCGCAGCCTACTATTTACGATAAAGGCTTGATAAGCCGGCGCATGAATGCACAGGCTTACTTCTATTTGGAAAGTACCCGTAGCGCCCGTGTAACCGAGCAGGAGAATATTGGCGAGCTGAAATACTTAGCTACTTATTCGCCCGTATTGGATAAAAAGGGCGAGGCCATTGCCTACATGGGTATCCCTTATTTTGAACGCACCAAAGATATAAGTCAGGAAGTATCTACCTTTTTGGTTGCCTTAATGAACGTGTATGTTTTTCTGCTGATTGTGGCTGCTATCCTTGCTTACTTCGTTTCTACCTCGGTAACCCGCCCATTAACTATCATCAGCGAGAAGTTACGTGTGCTGAACCTGAACCGCAAGAATGAGCCTATTGAATGGAATAGCAAGGACGAAATTGGTGTACTGATTGGCGAGTACAACAAAATGATTACGGAGTTAGAGCAGAGTGCGCAGAAATTGGCGAAGGGAGAACGGGAAAGTGCCTGGCGCGAAATGGCCAAGCAGATTGCCCATGAAATTAAGAATCCCCTTACACCTATGAAGTTGAGCATTCAGTATCTTCAAAGGGCTATTGATGAAGGTAATCCGAATGTGGAGCAGTTGGCAAAAAAGGTAGCGCGCACACTGGAGGAACAGATTGAAAACCTCTCGTCCATTGCAACAGCTTTCAGCACCTTTGCTAAAATGCCGAAACCCGAGAACGAGATCATTAACCTGAATGACTTGCTGAAAGGTATTTGCGATTTATTTAACCGCGAGGGCAACGCACAGGTAGATTTTGAAAGCAGGGTAGACAAGGCCTTTGTGTTTGCCGATAAAAATCAGTTGATCAGCGTGTTTAATAACCTGGTTAAAAATGCGGTGCAAAGTATACCGGAGGATAAGAATGGTTACGTAGACGTAAAAATTACGCTGGAAGACGGATGGCTGTTAGTGGCTGTAAAAGATAACGGGCAAGGCATACCGAAGGAGAATTATAACAATGTATTTGTTCCTAATTTTACCACCAAATCTTCCGGTACGGGATTGGGTCTTGCTATCTGCAAACAGATCATCGACGGTAGTGGGGGAACTATTTGGTTCGAATCGGTGGAAGGTGAAGGAACGGTGTTTTATGTACGCCTGAAACAAATGCAGGAGATGAACTAAGGCCTTGCAGGCAAAAATGGCTATTCATGATTTCGAAGTTTGAAGAAATAAATCTTGTTGATACTGGCTTGTTGCCACCTTTGGTTAGCGACTATCTGAAAGGGGAGGAACGCCTGACGCCACTTTATAAGTATAAACCTGCGTTAGCCTCGTTTGGGCAGGTAATAGCTGATAAAAAGAATGATGCGATAGACAGGGATTTGCTGGTGCAGGTATTGAACGAGCAATATGCCAACATGGCAACCACTGCACAGGTAACAGCAAATATAAATGCACTTGCCGAGCCAACTACATTTACGGTGGTAGCGGCACATCAACCCTGTTTGTTCTTGGGGCCGCTGTATAATGTAATTAAGATTGCCTGCGCTGTTAATCTCACACGTCAGTTAGCAGCAACTTATCCCGGTTATAAATTTGTGCCGGTATTCTGGCTGGGTAGCGAGGATCATGATATTGAAGAGCTAAACCATGTAACCATAGGTGGTAAACTTTATGTATGGAAAGAACCTGTTAACGGTGCGGTAGGCCGCATCGATAGCGCTGTAATAAAAGA
Source organism: Chitinophagales bacterium (assembly GCA_046329495.1). Lineage (GTDB taxonomy): Bacteria > Bacteroidota > Bacteroidia > Chitinophagales > LD1 > Bog-950. Next base: position 16,951 of record JAXLUO010000012.1, read on the forward strand.
ACTATTGCCGGACTTAATGGAGCAACTTGGAACAGCACATCCTGTTGTAGGTATGTTACAAAACGGGTTGGAGCAGTTTAATACGTTTGGTTCGTTTACCCAATACCTGGCGAATGAGCTTTTTAAAGAGGAAGGCCTGGTGGTTTTAGATCAGGACCATCCCAAATTTAAACAACGCTTCACGCAGGTTATTACAGACGAACTATTGCATAGCAGGGCAAGCAGTTTGTTGCAGCACAATGTTGCGTTTTTAGAACAGCATTATAAGGCACAGGCAAAACCGCGCGATATTAACTTCTTTTATCTGGGAGAAGGCTTTCGTGAGCGAATTATAAAAAATGAAAGCGGCTATAGTATAATCAACCGGGGGATTCAATTCTCCAAAGAAGAAATTGTATCGGAGATAGCGCAGAACCCCGAAAGGTTTAGTCCGAATGTGATATTACGTCCCTTGTATCAGGAGATGTTGCTGCCCAACCTTGCCTTTGTGGGAGGTGCGGGCGAATTGAGTTATTGGTTGGAGTTGAAACCTGTAATGGATTATTACAAGGTAAATTTCCCGATGCTGGTGATGCGCAATTCTGCCTTTATTGTACCGGCTAATTTTACCGGCAAGTTGCAGAAAGCGGAACTTAGCTTGTTGCAGCTAATGGGTGATACCGAAAAGCTACTGGCCCAACGGGCAAAGGAGAAAGCCGGTAATGATATTTCCTTAACCGAAGAAAAAAAAGCTGTTGAGGCCTTATTTGAAAGTATAGTGGCAAAAGCCGAAGCTACTGACGCTACGCTAAAACAAAGTGCCCTGGGCGAAAAACAAAAGGCCTTAAATGCACTGGAAACGCTGGAAGGAAAAATGCTGAAAGCCGAAAAGCGTAAGCTGGAAACATTCCAAAATCAGGTGCAGGCTTTAAAGAGCACTTTGTTCCCTTCCGGTAATTTACAGGAACGTGTGGAGGGTTTTGTTGCATTTTATGAGCCTGATTTTATTGCAACATTAGCGCAGCAGTTGACCCCACTTGACTTTAGCTTGAAAGCTTTTGTGCAAAATGCTGCCCTGTAGTGTTGAGCAGCATCATTTCCTAAGCCATATAATACTTTGTACCTTTGGGGTATGAAGATTCTTTCCGCAGAACAACTTCGTCAACTTGATCGTTATACCATCGAACATGAACCTATTCCTTCAATCGAATTGATGGAGCGGGCTGCAGGCAAAGTGTTTGATGAGCTAAAACAGTTATTGCGGCACAACGATCGAATTGCTGTGTTTTGCGGTATGGGCAATAATGGCGGCGATGGTTTAGCCATTGCGCGCATATTAGTAGAGGATGGTTATTACCATGTAGATACCTATGTAGTAAAACATAGCCCGCAACCAAGTTCCGACTTTTGGGAAAACGAGAAACGGTTGAAACACATTTCAGGACTGCATTATATTGAAACTGAAAATCAAATACCCAAGCTTGGCCGAGATGCGAAGGTAGTAGATGCCTTATTCGGAACGGGATTAAGCAGGCCTGTTACTGGGTTAGCTGCTTCGGTTATTGACGCTATTAATGCTGCCGGAAGCACCGTTTATTCGGTAGATGTGCCCTCGGGCTTGTATTGCGATGAATTGAATTCGGGAGAGGAGCCTGTAATACAAGCCACTTACACCTTTACTTTCCATGCACCTAAGTTTAGTTTTCTGCTGCCTGCTAATGAGACTTACGTAGGTGAATTTAAGGTGTTGAATATAGGTTTGCACACCGGTTTTGCCGACCAACTCTTCTCGCTCTATCATTATACCGATTTATGGGATGTAAAAACATTATTGAAGCCCCGCAGGAAGTTTTCGCATAAAGGCACCTATGGCCATGCGCTGATAGCTGCAGGAAGTTATGGTAAAACAGGTGCCGCCGTACTGGCGGTTAAGGCTGCTTTGCGCGGCGGTGCGGGATTGGTAAGTGCATTAATACCTGCATCGGGCTACGAGGTTATGCAAACCGGTAACCCCGAGGCCATGGTTATTAATCCTGCCTATATCAGTGCAGGAGGCGTAAACGCGCTCAATAACGAATACCTTACCGAAAGCGTAGTACAATCACTTACAGGCTTTACCGCGTTGGGTGTGGGCCCGGGTATTGGTAGGGAAGCTGCCACGGCTGCTTTTCTGCGCAAGTTGCTGCAGCATTATACCAAACCCATGGTGCTGGATGCCGATGCATTAAACCTGATTGCGGAGGATAATAGCTTGTTAGAATTAATGCCGGCAGGTTCGATACTTACACCGCATCCCGGTGAGTTTAAACGTTTGGTTGGCAATTGGGAGAATGACCTGGTGAAATTAAAACTGCAGGTAGACTTTGCTAAAAGCCATGATGTAGTAGTGGTATTAAAGGGTGCCCATACTACTATTGCCTGCCCCGATGGCAGCATTCATTTTAATAGTACCGGTAACCCCGGTATGGCCAAGGGCGGCAGCGGCGATGTGCTTACCGGCCTGTTGACGGCTTTACTGGCACAGGGATATGATGCTGTTACTACGGCAAAACTTGGCGTATTTATCCACGGTTTGGCGGGCGATTATGCACGTGATGCGGTTGGCGATTATGGTATGAACGCCTCGGATATTATTCGCTTTATACCTAAAGCGTTTTTACGATTGCAGGAATAACTATTACCTGGCAAGAGGTTCCAATAACCCCCAAATTAGCGGGTAACAGCCCTCTTCATAGTTTTTTAAATCCTGTTTTGCTACCCACTTTACTTCGTCTATATCTTCTTCGGTTTGCGGGGTTAGCTTGTTTTGGCCATGGTTGGCTTGCATATAAAACCAATCGGTGTGCTTAATAATGTTGCGGCCTTTTAGTTTATAGGCATGGTAAGTCGCAATTGCCTCAGGGTTAGTTTCGGCTATGGTAACACCGGTTTCCTCTGTTACTTCGCGTACGGCTCCTTCCAGCATGCTTTCCCGTAGTTCAATTTTTCCTTTAGGTAAGTCCCAGTGTCCGCGCCGGAAAATGAGCAGTAATTCATCCCTTTCATTGCTAACAATCCCGCCTCCGGCCATTATTATTTCTACGCTTGCCAGCAGTTCGCTTAGGGCAGCAGAGGGGTCGCTTGTAAGCACAAGTATGTTAATATCTGTTATGCCATCGAACAGAACATCAGGTTTACGCAGGAAACTTTCAGTATCCACAGGGTGCTGAAACACCTTGGCGAAATTTTTGTTGATTTGCTCCCGGTCGCTGCTTATTAGCACGAACGAATTGTTATAATAAACTTTGTAATCTGTTTTTTCTGCCATGATCTACAACAATGTAATTGCCCGGGAAGTTGCGGAGTATTTATTAGAAATTAAAGCAGTAGTGCTTAATCCGGCTGAGCCTTTTACCTGGGCCAGCGGTTTAAAAAGCCCTATCTACTGCGATAACCGTAAAACACTCTCATATCCTAAAGTACGCAATTATATCAAAACCTCTTTTGCCGATATTATAGCCGAGGAGTTTAAAGATTGTGATGTATTGGCAGGCGTTGCTACCGCAGGTATACCACATGGTGCGCTTGTGGCCGATGTGTTAAACAAGCCCTTTATTTATGTGCGCGATAAAGCCAAAGCCCATGGTTTAGAAAACCAGATTGAAGGCAAACTGGAGAAAGGGCAGAAGGTAGTGGTGATAGAAGATCTTATTTCTACCGGTGGTAGTTCATTAAAAGCGGTTGAAGCAATACGCGCGGCCGGCGGTGAGGTGCTGGGCTTAGGTGCCATATTTACCTATGGTTTTTCAAAAGCCGATGAAGCATTTGAAAAAGCTAATTGCAAATACTTTACTTTAAGTGATTACGCTACCTTGTTGGAAGTAGCAACCAGGCTTGACTATGTTAAGCCGGAAGAGAAGAATACGTTGCTAAGTTGGTATCAGGCCCCCGAAACCTGGGCTGCAAAGGTTTAAACGCCGAATAATTTCTCTACAGCCACCTTGCGGTAATTAAATATTTCCTCTACCTGTTTTTTTACAAATAACCAATGTGCAAACTGCCCTAACAGACCCAGCGGCAATTTGTAATGCACTATATCAGTCATTTCAACTCCACCTGCAACCAATTTAAACCGATGGGTGTGATGCCATAAGGCATACGGACCAAAGCGCTGTTCATCAATAAAGTATTGTTTGTCTACTACATGGGTAATTTCCGTCATCCAAAAGAGGGGCACGCCTGCAATAGGGCTAACTTTGTAGGTTATTATTTGCCCGGCATACATGGTGTCGCTAAAGCTGTTATTCAGCACGCGGAAGTTCATATGCGCGGGTGTTATTTTTTGCAGGTTAGCCGGATGCGAGAAGAATTCCCAGGCTTCATCTAAAGATATTGGGATAAACTGTGTGCGTTTGATACAATAACTGCTCATGTATGTATAACAGGTTAATTTGATTTTTGTTGGTTGAAGGTAAAAAATAAAAAGCCGCCTTATTAAAGGCGGCTTTTAACCACTATAGCCATCGTTTGCTTCGCGGATATTTGTAACCACGGTTTAATTAACCAAAAATAAACCGCTGCAAATTTAATTCGCATCCATAAAACCGGGCGTTTGCGCGGTTAAAATTTCATTAGAAATTTCTATATCTGTTATAGGAAAGTGTATAGCATGGTTAACAGGCCTGCTGAGAAAATGCTTAGCAAAATAATTTGCCATGCACGTGCGCGATCTTTTTTAAGATACTCAGCATTTTGCGCGGTATGTACTTTGCCAACCGCTTCAAAATTAAATAGGCCTTTTAAGCCAAATGCAACGCAAAACTTTCGATACACCTGCTGTGCTGTAAGTATAAACGTAGCCAGTGGTATAAACAGCATTGCTTTGATGCTTACCGGCCATTGCAGCAACAGGCCTGCAGCTATAAATACTACACAAACTACGGCGCTTAGCCACATAATGTTTTTGCGCATTTGCACCTCGGCTTTACCAATGTTGCAGGTGCCGGGTATATAGGTTGATTCGTTTGTCATGTTCAGTCGTAGTTAAAATAGTAAAGCTGAAACAATCAAGTTGAGCGATTGTTCCAGCTTTACTAAAAATTAATGCCACTTACTCTTTAATAAAGCGGGTGTTGAATCTGCCTTTTTCGGTAGTAAAGTTAAGCAGGTAAATGCCCGAAGTTATGTTGTTCAGTTGCAGGGTTTGGTTGTATTTACCGGCCGTTTGGTTCACTTCTGCCACATCCATAACTATGCGCCCGGTGATATCCAACACCTGCAGTTTTACGCGTGTATCGCTGTTTAATTCATACACCACAGTTAAAACATCGTTGGCAGGGTTTGGCATAATAGCAAAGTGCAGTAGTTGCGGCACATCGTTGATAGCGGTGCAGAAAGGCACGGTTACATAACCCGATCGCGCAGAACAACCATTGGCATCGGTAACCAATACGCGATAGTAGCCACCGTTGGTAATGCAGTTAGCTGTAAATGTATCGGTGTTGGTTGGGTAGTTAAAGTGCATTTGATTGGTAGTATCGTTTGCTACTGCCTGTTGCCAAATGTAGCCCTGTAAACCGGAAGGCGTTGCCTGTAGCAGGTAATCGGAGGAACTGCCAACCTGTGAAATGCTAACCGAAGCTTGCGGCAGGTTGTTTACTACAATGGTTTGCGATGCTGCACCCGAGCAGTTATTGGCATCGGTAACAGTAACGGCATAGGTGTTGGTTGAGTTTGGTGTAACCGATATCGAACCTGCTGTGGCACCGGTACTCCAGGTAAAACTGCTGCCACCCAAAGCATATAAATCTACAGGTGTGCCGGCGCAGATAATGTTTGATGTTTCAGACGAAATGATAGATACGTTAGGTGTTGGGTTTACGCCTACGCTTGCCGAAGCGCTCGCCGTGCAGTTGTTGGCATCGGTAACTGTTACAGTATAAGTGCTAAGGGTAGTAGGTATAACCTGACGTGCCGCTTGTGTGGAAGCATCATCCCAAACATAGCTTGTTCCGCCACTTGCTGTTAAGGTAGTGCTGCTGCCACTGCAAACATTGGCTGTTGCAGGTGAAATAGATGCTTGCGGCAAGGCATGCACAGTTACGCTTACAGGTGCACTGGTTGAACCACTACAGCCATTTTGTGTTACGGTAAGCGCGTAGCTGCCGGCGGATGAAGCAGTAATGCTTGCTGTGGAGGCACCGGTGCTCCAGCTATAGCTATCGTAAGTGGCATTGGCACTAAGCGTTATACTTTGTCCGGCGCAGATGGTTTGTGCACCTGCAGGAGTAATAGCTGGTTGTGGCAAGCTGTTAAACAGCGTAGAGGCCGAAGCAGTACCCGTGCAGTTGTTGGCATCGGTTACAGTTACGGTATAAGTGCCGGAGTTAAATACGAATAATTGCGGAGCGGTTGAGCCGTTGCTCCAGTTGTAAGCCTGGTGGCTGTTGCCTGCATCTAATAAAATTGAATCGCCTGCACAAGCTTGGGCGCCCGATGGATTGATGGCCACCGATACAGGGAAGGTGCCTACGTTAACAGTAGCTGCAGCCGTAGCTGCACAACCCCCTTGTGTTACGGTTACGGTATAGGTGCCGGTAACATCAGCAGCAATTAAATGTGTAATGGAACCGGTGCTCCATAAATACGAATCGTAACCGGTGCCTGCATCTAAAACGCTAACACCGCCGGTGCAGATGTTTAAGGATGGTGAAGCAGCGATGCTTACGGTTACGGTGCTTGGTATAACAGTTATGGTAATATCATTACTTACAGCGTTGCAACCATTTAAGGTAATGCTGCAATTGTAAGTTCCTGAAGAGGTAACTGAAATGTTATCGTTTGTTCCGCCATTACTCCAAAGGTAGCTGGCGCCGGCTGGTGTTGCAGTTAAGGTTACGCTGCCCCCACTGCAGAAAGTAGTTGGTCCGTTTGCAGTTATTGCTGCTGAAAGGTTGGTTACAGATACAGTTGTTGAAGCGCTGGCGCTGCAGTTGTTACCATCTGTTACGGTTACCGAGTAACCGGTATTGGTGGTAGGGCTAACGCTTAGTGTGTTACCTGTGCTGTTATCGCTCCACAGGTAACTGCCGTTGCCGGTGGCTGTTAGGGTAACACTTTGTCCGCTGCAAACCGAAGGTTGCGCTGGTGTTATACCCGCCGATGGTAATTGATTAACGGTTAAACTGGCTGCTGCAGTGGCGGTGCATTGGTTAGCGTCGGTAACAGTTACGCTATAGCTGCCGGTATTGGCGGCAGAACCACTAACCTGTGCAGTTGAAGAGCCATCGCTCCAGGCATAAGAGCTACCACCTGTGGCAGTAAAGCTGAAGGGTTGGTTTAAGCAGGTAGTTATAGAAGCAGGCGTAATGCTTGCAGTTGGCACACTGTTTACACTTACGCTGGCCGAGGCGCTCGCCGTACAGTTATTTACATCTGTAACAGTTACCGAATAAGTGGATGTAGCCGAAGGCGCAACTATTAGCGCTGCGGTACTGGTATTGTCATTCCATAAGTAGGTGCTGCCACCCGATGCTGTAAGCGTAGTAGATGAACCTGCACAAAGGGTGGATGTGGCCGGGCTGATGGAAGCTACCGGTAATGGGTTTATGTTTACTTGCACGGCGCCGACACCATAACAATAGTCTTGGGTAACAGTTAAATAATAGGTGCCCGACTGGGTTACTTGTATTGTTTGCGTATACTCATTTGTGCTCCAGGCATAACCGTAGTATCCTGTGTAGCTTCCTGCATCCAGTGTAACGGTATCACCTGCACAGGCATTTACTGGCCCTGGAGGTGTAATATGTACGGGTACCGGGAAATTGTTCTTTGTTACCTCTATTGATGCGGTACCACTACAGGTGCCTGATGTTACTGTAACGGAATATATGCCTGCATCATGGGTTAATAAAACCTGGCCCGATCCTCCATCACTCCAACTATAGGTATCGTAACCGGCGCCGGCATCTAATTGGGCCAATGCGCCCGGGCAGATATTGAGGGTAGGAGCACCGCTAATTACCGGGCTTAGGTTATTTGCGGTTTCGGTAACAACTACGGTATTTGAAACGCCGGTGCAACCATTTTGTGTTACCGTACAGGTAAAGTTGCCTGAGCTGTTTGCGGTAATCGTTTGTGTAGTCGCGCCGGTGCTCCAGTTATAGGTGTCAAATCCTGCGCCGGCATCCAGCGTTACACTGCCGCCTGCGCAGAAGGTTGTTGGCCCATTGGCAACAAGGGTGGTAGAAACCGTAGTTACTTGTATGCTCTGTGTGGCTGAAGCGCTGCAGTTGTTTGCATCACTTACGGTAACGGTATAGATGCTATTACTTGTAGGGCTAACAGTTATAGCGGCAGTGTTGCTACCATCGCTCCAGTTATAGTTGGTGCCGCCGCTGGCAGTAAGCGTGCTGCTGTTGCCGTTACAAATAGTGGTAGCCGTGGCATTAATAGCAGCGGTTGGGTTATTGTTTACTGTAACGCCGGCACTTGCAGTAGCTGTACAGTTATTGGCTGCAGTTACGGTAACAGTATAGGTGCTGTTGCTAACAGGCGATACGGTAATTGCGGGGTTAACCGAGCCGGTACTCCAGGCATAAGTACCTCCGCCGTTTGCTGTTAAGGTGGTGCTGTTGCCGCTGCAGATGGCACTGCTTGATGGACTAATAGAGGCCGTAGGCACGGCATTTACATTTACCTGTGCACTTGCTGTTGCTGAACAGTTATTGGCATCGGTGCCGGTTACGTTGTAGGTTGTTTGCTGCAACGGACTTACAGTTAAAGTATTGTTTGTTGTGTTATCGCTCCATAGGTAAGAGACTGCTCCACCTGCAGTAAGTGTGGTTGAGCTACCGGCACAAATTGTTGAAGTAGCTGGTGAAATGCTAACTACCGGTAACTGGTTAACTATAACAGTACGTGAAGCCGAAGCAGTACAGTTGTTGCTGTTGGTAACGGTTACAGAATAGGTGGCCGTGTTAGCCGGCGATACCGTTATAACGGCAGTGGTTGAGTTATCGCTCCACAAATAAGATGAACCGCCGGAGGCTGTTAAGGTAGCACTGCTTCCCGTACAGATAGCCGAACTGGCCGGTGTAATTGCCGCCGTAGGTGCCTGATTTACGGTAACCGTTGATGAGGCTGTTGACGTACAGCTATTAGCATCTGTTACTGTAACCGTATAAGTTGCGGTGTTTGCCGGTGTAACAGCAATGGCCTGGGTGGCACCGCCGTTACTCCACGCGTAGCTGCTGCCGGCCGAGGCGGTAAGTGTAGTTGAAACACCTGCACAAACCGTAGCAGTTGAAGGGTTTACTGTTGCAACTGCCGGTGTGTTTACGTTTACAATGCGTGCAGCGGTTGCCGAGCAACTGTTGGCATCGGTAACAGTAACAGTATAAGTTGCATTACTAACCGGCGATACGGTTATTGCTGCTGTATTGCCCCCGGTGCTCCAGGCATAGCTGGTGCCACCCGCTGCCGTTAAAGTGGCACTATTGCCGCTACAAATAGTAACTGTTGCCGGGCTTATGGTAGCAGTTGGTAACTGATTAACGGTAACCAAACGGTTGGCAGTTGCCGAGCAGCTATTAGCATCAGTAACGGTAACCGTATAGGTAGTGTTAGCAGATGGTGATACAGTTATCGCTGCTGTAGTGGCCGTAGTATTCCAGGCATAACTTGTGCCTCCGCTGGCCGTAAGGGTGGTGCTAAAGCCTGCACATATTGTAGCCGTAGGCGGCGTAATAAGCGGTGTTGGCAGTGGATTAACAGTTACTGATCTGCTGGCCGTTGCTGTACAACCTGATGCAGTAACGGTAACGGTATAAGTTGTGGTTGTAGTTGGCGAAACAGTAATGGCTGCTGTTGTTGGTCCACTGCTCCATGCGTAGGTGCCACCACCAGAGGCCGTTAATGTTGTAGAGCCACCATTACAAATGGTTGCCGTGGCCGGCGTAATAGCTGCCGTAGGTGCTGGGGTTACGGTTACAGTTTTACTGGCAGTAACCGAACTGCAAGCCGCATAGGCGGTAACCGTATAGGTGCCTGCCGTGGTTACGTTAATGCTGGATGTAATAGCACCGGTTGACCATTTGTAGGCATAATAACTTGCCGCATTGATGCTTAAGGTGGCATTGCTGCCTGAACAGAAAGATGCAGGTCCGGTAATGGTTGGGGTGGTTATGGTACCGCTTGCGGTAGTAGTTCTTCCTGCAGAAAGCGTATCAACCGCAACACAAGATCCTGCAAGATCCGCTACGCGCACATAATAGCGCAAACCTAATGCCTCTGCATCCTGGTTGCTTACAGTAAATGGGAATATACCTACCTGTACATTGGCAGAAACTATAACATGTAACTTATATTGTCCCGGCGCATCGTAGGTAGTTCCGGTTACACGGATACATCCGGTAGCATTACCATTAATTTGATTGGAAGAACTGCCACTTCGCCAGCACAATCCGCATGGCAGATTCGACACAGTATCAATTCGCACCCAGTTAAGGTTGTAGGTGCTGGTTCCTTGCGTTACTGTTGGAGGGGTATGGAATTGCACAATCTGGTCGTAAGCAGCGCCAATGGTTGCACAGGGTAAACTATCGTAGGGCGGAAAAAAACCAACGGTAGTAATACTGCTATTAGCCGTGCAAACGCTGGAACCTGAGGCTCCTGCACAGTGCTGTGCCTGCAATGGTTGTGTAAACAGGCTAAGTACACACAGTACTGCTGTGGCCAGGGTAAATTTTAATCTCATAGTAAGGTTGTTAGTCAGGGTGTATCCGGCTACGAAGATAAAAGGTGTACCAGCAGTATTTAGCCTGCTTAAGCCGTTTAAATAAGAGGGGCAAAGGAATGTTGATAAGCCCCGGAGTGAAATAAAAAACGCCCGCAATTGCGGGCGTTTTAATGGGAGGTCGGAAGCGGATTCGAACCGCTGTACGAGCTTTTGCAGAGCTCTGCCTAGCCTCTCGGCCATCCGACCATTTTGTTAAGCGGGAGGCAAATATATTCAAAGTCCTAAAACCAACAACATCAAAACAATAAAAGGCCCAAACTATCCTTCCAGTTCCACAAAAACACGCTCTACATTCCCCTTTAAGGGTGGGCTGTGCTTGCTTACGCGTACTTTTAGCGCCTGCAGGTTAGGGTGCGCTTTGCGTATACCGTCTAAAATGCGCTTACACACGTGCTCAATAAGTTTGGCATGTACTTCCATTTCCTGCCGGGTAATGCGGTAAATCTCTTCGTAATTCACCGTCTTGTTTAACTGGTCGGTTTCGGCCGCTTCATTCAGGCTGGTGTGCAGGTAAACATCTACCGTGTAGCGTCCGCCTAAAACCTGTTCTTCCTTATAATACCCGTGGTGTGCATAAAACTGCATGCCTTCCACTGCTATCATTCCCATAGCTCTACAATTGTTATGCAAGAATAAGGTTTTAGGCCAAAGCCACAGCAAAATAAGGCTTGCCAGGGCCTGTTCATTTAAGATACTCCAATTCTTTTATTTTCGCCCCGTAACAATACAATGATATTATGCGGAGCGATTTATACCAGGGCCATGATTACTATCAAATCGACGACCTTTTAACTACCGAACACAAACTTATTCGCGAATCAGTAAGGAACTACGTAAAGCAAAAGCTGAGTCCTATCGTAGAGGACTACGCACAGCGTGCCGAATTTCCTGCGCATATAGTTAAGGAGTTGGGTGAAATAGGCGCTTTCGGCCCAAGCCTGCCTGCCGAATATGGTGGTGGCGGACTGGATGAGATTTCTTACGGCATTATTATGCAGGAACTGGAACGTTGCGATTCAGGCATACGCTCAACGGCTTCTGTGCAGGGCTCGCTGGTAATGTATCCTATTTACAAATACGGCAGCGAAGAACAACGCCGCAAATACCTGCCTAAACTGGGTAAAGGCGAGTTATTCGGTTGCTTCGGTTTAACCGAGCCTAACCATGGTTCGAACCCTGCCGGTATGGAAACGCACTTTGAAGATAAAGGCGACCACTACCTTTTGAATGGTGCCAAAATGTGGATCAGTAACAGTCCGCTGGCCGATATTGCTGTAGTGTGGGCTAAGAACGAAGAAGGCAAAATCCGTGGTTTAATTGTAGAACGCGGCATGGAAGGCTTTAGCACCCCTACCACACATAACAAATGGAGTTTACGTGTGTCTATCACCGGCGAACTGGTATTCAACAACGTAAAAGTGCCTAAGGAAAACCTGCTGCCCAATGTAGAAGGTATTAAAGGCCCATTGGGCTGTTTATCAACCGCCCGTTATGGTATTGCCTGGGGCGCCATTGGTGCTGCCTTAGATTGCTACGATACTGCTCTTCGCTATTCAAAAGAACGTATCCAGTTTGGTAAGCCTATTGGTCAATTCCAGTTACAGCAAAAGAAACTGGCAGAGATGATCACCGAAATTACTAAGGCACAATTACTTGTTTGGCGATTAGGCACTTTAAAGAATGAAGGCAAGGCTACACCCGCCCAAATTTCAATGGCCAAGCGCAACAGTTGCGAGATAGCTTTGGATGTGGCACGCAACGCACGCCAGATGTTAGGCGGAATGGGAATTACAGGCGAATACCCTATTATGCGCCACCTGATGAACCTTGAAACAGTGGTTACTTACGAAGGAACACATGATATTCACCTGCTTATTACAGGTATGGATGTTACCGGCCTAAACGCTTTCAGTTAATAGCAATGCAATAGTAGTTGATTATCATGTTTTTGCAGCATGATAATAGAACTGTATCCCGTATTGTGGGCAGTTGTAAGCACCTGTTTACAACTGGCTGATAGCATCACCGGCTTTTTGCGTTAATTTTAAAGGAGGACTTAAAAAATGTGGACAAGTGCCGTGAAACTGTTTGTGGAACGGTGAGAAAATTATAACCCTAAAAAGCTTAGAAATGAATGCGCGATGGTGAATTTTTGTCGCCCCGCAAAATTGAACATAGCACATAAAGTTGAGGTACGAAGGATATGGCAGAACCGGTTGATATTATACGTAAGTCGTTGATTAAGAAGAGTAATCCGGAGGTTAATCCTATGGACTACGGCAAGTTGCCGCCACAGGCGCGCGACCTTGAAGAGGCCGTGCTGGGTGCTGTAATGATTGAGGCCAACGCCATTAACGATGTAATGGACATTTTAAAGGATGAAGCCTTTTACGTAGATGCTCACCAGCGTATTTGGAAGGCCATCCGTTTTCTTTTCCAGAACCAGGCCCCGGTTGACCTTTTAACCGTAACCGAGCAGTTAAAAAAGAACGGCGATCTGGAAGCTGCCGGTGGTGCTTTCTATGTTGCGCAGTTAACCAACAAGGTAGGTTCCGCTGCTAACGTTGAATTTCACGCGCGTATTTTGGCTGAGAAGTATATCCAGCGTATGCTCATCGCTTCATCAACCGAGATTATCAAGGATGCCTACGAAGATTCAACTGATGTATTCGAATTGCTGGATAAAGCCGAAAAAGGCCTTTTCAATATTGCTGAAAACAACCTGAAGCGCGCTTCTGCCGATATCGGCTCCCTGATTTTGAATGAGATCAAGGAATTGGATACCCGCATGAATAATAGCGAAGACCACTTGAACGGTGTGCCTTCGGGTTTTATTGACCTTGACCGTGCAACCGGCGGCTGGCAAAAAAGTGATTTGGTAATTGTAGCTGCCCGTCCTGCAATGGGTAAAACCTCCTTTACCTTGGCATTAGCCCGCAATGCCGCGGTTGACCATAACCGTCCTGTGGCTTTCTTTTCATTGGAGATGTCGGCCGCACAGTTGGCCCAGCGTCTTATTTCCATGGAAACCCACATCGATGCCAATAAGATAAGAAGGGGTAGTTTGGAAAATTATGAATACGAGATTTTAACCAGTAAGGTGGATGGCCTGAAGAACAGCAAGATCTTCATCGACGATACACCTGCCATCAACGTATTCGAGTTGCGTAGTAAATGTCGCCGCTTAAAGCAGCAGCACGATATTTCGATGGTGATAATAGATTACCTGCAGCTGATGAGCGGTAGTGTAGATAATAAAGGCGGCAACCGCGAACAGGAGATCTCTCAAATTTCGCGCGCCCTAAAAGGCTTAGCCAAGGAACTGGAAATACCTGTAATTGCCCTGTCGCAGCTTTCGCGTGCTGTTGAAACAAGGGGCGGCGATAAGAAGCCAATCCTTTCCGACTTACGTGAATCGGGTGCTATTGAGCAGGACGCCGATATCGTTATCTTCCTCTATCGTGGCGAATACTACGGTATTGAAACCGATGCCGATGGTATGACCACCAAGGATATAGCGGAGATCATTATTGCTAAACACCGTAATGGTCCGGTTAAAACCGTGCGTACGCGCTTCATTAATCGATACGCTAAATTCGAGAACCTCGATGAAATCGGTGCTTCAGATTCCTATACCGAAATTCAGGAAGGCAAAGAGAAGAAAACCTTTAAGCGCATCTCATCGCGTATGAATGAAGAAGGCGAAGAAGGTGGAAATGGAGGTGGTTTTGAACGTCGCCACAAGCCCGATGACTTTGGTGGTGCCGACGAGGATCCGCCATTCTAAACTACAAGCGCCAGTCAATTGGCTTTTTACCCTGCTGCTGTAAAAGCGCATTCGTTTTCGAAAAATGTTTGCACCCGTAAAACATGGAAGCCGAGAAAGGAGAGGGGTGAGCCGACTTTAATACAAAGTGCTTCTTACTATCAATCAAAGCAGCTTTTTCCTGTGCAAACTTGCCCCATAGTAAAAACACTACACCCTGTTTTTGGTCGGAAATGGTTTTAATAACCGCATCGGTAAATAGGTGCCATCCTGCCTGCACATGCGAATTTGGTTCGCTTTCATTTACAGTTAAAGAGGCATTCAATAATAGCACACCCTGCTTCGCCCAGTTTTCCAAATTACCATGGTTTGGCGGTTCAATGCCTAAATCGCTTTTCAGCTCTTTAAAAATGTTTACCAATGAAGGCGGCGGCTTCACCCCATAGGGAACCGAAAAACAAAGTCCATGTGCCTGGCCCGGTCCGTGGTAAGGGTCCTGCCCGATAATTACCACTTTTACCTCATCAAACGGCGTAAGGTTGAACGCATTAAAGATCAGTGAACCGGGTGGATATACGCGTTTTCCGGCAAGCTTCTGTTCCTGTATAAAGCTTTTGATTTTGGCAAAATACGGCTGCGCAAATTCGTGCTCCAGGGCTATTTTCCAGGATGGCTCAATACTAACGTTGTTCTGTTCGCTCATACTTTTAACGAAAGCAAGATAAAAAGTAGCTTTATAATGTTAAATGTCCTTACTAAACAGTTAACACTAACGAATCTCTAATTGATTCTAAGGGCTCAGTGCTTAAATTTGTGATATGCACCTGTTACTAATAGAAGACGAGCGGAAAACTGCCAGCGCCATCCAGAAGGGATTGGAAGAAGAAGGCTATAATGTGGATGTGGCTTATGATGGCGAAGAAGGCCTGCGGTTGATAGACCGTAGCCGGTATAACCTGGTTATTTCGGATATCATTATGCCCAAGGTTAATGGTATTGAGTTATGCAAAAAAGTATCGGAATCGCAGGCCGGTTTGCCGGTATTGCTGCTTACTGCCCTTAGCTCAAAGGATGATTTGGTAGATGGTTTCGCCGCCGGCGCTTACGACTACATCACCAAGCCGTTTGATTTTAGAGAGCTTTTAGCGCGCATCAAAGTGTTAACCCGTAAAACAGCAATCGGCCAGCCTGAAGTAACCGTACTGCAATATGCCGATGTAGAAATGCACCTGAAAGATAAGCGGGTGGTACGTGCCGGTAAAACCGTACAGTTAACTGCCAAGGAATTCAACCTGCTGGAATATTTCATGCGCCGGCCCGAAACGGTGATCGCCCGCGCTGAATTAGCCCGCGACATCTGGAACGTTGATTTCAATACCTGGACCAACATCGTTGAAGTATATATTAACTACCTTCGCAATAAAGTTGATAAGCCCTTTAACTCGCGTTTAATACATAACGTGCATGGCATGGGCTACATCTTTAAGAAAGCGGATGCATGAAAATAAGAACCCGGCTTACCATTTACTTTACGCTGCTTGTTACAGCACTAATTGTGGTAATTTCGGTTGTAGTTTATACTTCTATCAATAAGTTCTCCCGAGAGCGCTTTTTTACCCGCCTCAACGATAAAGCCATTACAAAAGCTATTTGGTATTATAATATCGAAGATCTGGATTCGGTATTATTAAAGGCAATCGATCGCTCCAGAAATGATGTGATGGTGGGGGAGAACATAGCCATTTACGATACAGCCGGCGAACTGGTTTATAGCAGTAATGATAAAATAAGGCTTATTCCTTCCAACGATTTATTTGATCGGTTGAAAAAGGAAAAGCTTGTTAGATACGAACAGGATAGTTTTCGCGTATCCGCTATGTTCTATCAGGACGGCAAACAATCAGCATTTGTAGTAGCGGCTGCTATCGACCGCTATGGAGAAATTCTGTTGCATACAATCCGGAATATCCTTTTACTAACCATTTTTGGTAGTATGCTGGTTACAGCAATCATGGGTTGGTTATTTGTGGGTGCTTCCCTTAAGCCAATCAGCACAATTGTTGAACAGGTACGCGAAATACAACCACTTCGTAAATCGGAACGGTTACCGGCGCTTACCGAAAATGATGAGATAGCCGCACTGGTAAGCACCTTTAATAAGCTCTTCGATAATCTGGAGGACGCTTTTAAGGCCGAAAAAAGTTTTGTTGCTAATGTATCGCACGAGTTAAACAATCCGCTAACGAAACTTAAGTCGCAGATTGATGTTGCCTTATTTCAAAATCGCGACAATGAGTTCTATCGCGATACACTGAAATCCGTTCAGGAAGATTTAGAGGAATTAAGCGCACTTATCAGAGACTTACTTGAATTCTCGCGCATTTCAAACAATCAGTTTATTGCCGATAAACCTGTTCGGCTTGATGAGGTGCTGTTTGATTCCAGATCTGCTATTCTGGAAACATTTCCGGGGTACAAGGTTAGTATCGATTTTATGAATCCCCCTGAAGATGAGAATAAATTGATTATTAAAGGTAACCGTAAATTACTTATTACCGCTTTTAAAAATATAATTGAGAATGCCTGTAAATATTCAGGCGACGGTACTGCGCAGGTAACACTACGCAGCGAAGGTGGCAGTTTGTTGGTTAGTATATCCGATAAGGGACCCGGCATAGCCGAAGAGGATATACCACATGTATTTGAGTTATTCTACCGTGCCGCATCGCCTGAATCGGTTAAGGGGTTTGGCATAGGGTTAGCACTGGCAAACCGGATATTGTCGGCCCATGGAGTACAATTAAAAGTAGATTCTGAAAAAGGGAAAGGCACCATTTTTAGCACCGATTTTATCGGCTTGTAATAGTAAGGGGCCAATTTTAAGCTGCTTAATAAAACTACTTAAGATAATGGCAGAAGATCAAATACAGGATGTGGAAGCCTTTTTGGAGGAACTCCCTAAAGCAATCAGTATGCTATGCAAACAATTAAGAACGGTGGTAACTAAAAGTATACCTGATGCCACTGAGATAGTTGCACACGGGGCTTTAGGTTATGCTATATCAAATTCGGCTGCAGATAGGATAATTTACATCGCCCCCCAACAGAGGTGGGTAAACCTGGGTTTCTTTTTCGGTACCGGTTTAAGCGATCCTGGTAAATGGTTACAGGGAACCGGCACTCGTATGAGGCACATTAAAATCAGCAAACCCGAAGACGTAAATCATCCTGAAATAAAAGCATTAATTGAAGCCGCCTGGGCCAAGGGCCCGGCTAACATTGCCGCTATCCGAAAACGAAGATCGTAGTGTTGCGCAGGTAGTGGCATAATGTAAATACAACCGGATTTTACCGGGTAATTATGGCCCTTTGCAACTAATACAAAAGCCGCACAATGGCGGCTTTTTATGTTGGTGATCCCGAAGGGATTCGAACCCCTGACCCACAGCTTAGAAGGCTGTTGCTCTATCCAGCTGAGCTACGGGACCATTTTTTAGCGCCGCAAAAATAAGATTTTCACTGGCATTATGAAGCCCCGGGCCTGTTCGGGGTGTTTGGTTTAGCATACGGTTAACCACGCCTTTTTAAACAATTGATGTTATTTTTCCGTTATAAAGGCTACATGTTGCTAATTTCGTAAGATGGAACGCGAGATTTTGTCGATTAAGCGCAAGGCGTTGCGCATTAACCTTGATGAGAGTATTTATGGAACCTTTGCTGAAATCGGCGCAGGACAGGAAGTGGTACGCAATTTCTTTCAGGTAGGCGGAGCTTCCGGTACAGTAGCCAAAGCCATGAGCGCCTATGATATGACCTTCTCCGATGCTATTTATGGCAGTTCTGGCGCAGGCAGATATGTTAGCGAAGAGCGCTTGCATAAAATGCTAAACCACGAGTACAATCTGTTGGTAGAACGCTTAACCGACGAAAAGTACAACAAGAAGCGCTTCTTTGTTTTTAGCAATACCTGCACAACACTTAACTATTATAAGAATAACGATCCGAATGGCTGGATGGGCGTGCGCTTTCAGCTAACGCCTAACTCCGAACCCAACGAGGTAATAATCCACGTGCGTTTAAAAGGTAGCGACTCTATCTATCAGCAGAGAACTATCGGAGGCGTGGGCACCAACCTGTTATTTGCCTGTTATTGGTATCACGACCAGATGGACGATTTCATCGATTCGTTATTGGATAACCTGAGTACCGACCAGGCCGAAATTGATATGATCCGGGTTAAAGGCCCCGATTTTAAGAATGTAGACAATCGCTTGCTTGCACTTAAACTGGTACGCAAGAAATTTACCGACGGCACCATTTTCGGTCCTGATAAAGAAGTTTATCAACCCAAGGATATACTCTACAAAAAGGATATTTTATGCCTGCGTGGCCGTTTCCGTCCGGTAACAAGGGTTAATGAAGATATGATGAAATGCGGGCTGGAGTTTTTTAAAACCCAGGTTACCAACCCCTATAATATCATAGTGCTTTCCGAAATTACCTTAAACAACCTGGCCGCCGAAGGCGATTTTGACAATAAAGACTTTTTAGACCGGGCAGATATACTTTGCAGTTTAGGGCATACGGTTATGGTTAGTAATTGCCATAAGCACGATATGCTTATTAACTATCTCGACCACTGCAAACCAAAGAGCATCGGAATTATATTAGGTGTGCTCAATATTGTTGAGTTATTTAATGAGCGGTACTACAAGAATGCCGCCGGCGAGTTGCTTCATTACTTCGGAGAAATATTTATGAGGCACACTAAGATGTATGTTTACCCGTATCAACCTGAAAAAGGCAGACCGGTTATTACCACAGCCAACCTTAATGTGCCCGATAATTTGAAGCACCTTTTTGAACACCTGAAAATGAATGGTTACCTGATAGACCTGAACGGCTACGATGAATCGGTACTCCAGATCTTTTCAACCCGCGTTATTCAAATGATTAAAAATGGAGAAGCGGGATGGGAGGAAATGGTGCCTGAAACCGTGGCCGATATGGTGAAGGAAAATTGCCTGTTCGATTATCCCTGCGAAGTTCCGGCTGTAAAATGAGTGACGAAAAGCTACGGATTGATAAATACCTATGGGCTATAAGGGTTTTTAAAACCCGCAGCCAGGCACAGGATGCCATCGATTCCGGTAAAGTAAAATATAACGGTGAGGCTGTAAAAGCAAGCAAACAGGTTGGCGTGGGCGACCAGTACCGCATCAAAACCCCGGCCCGCGATTGGATTATCGAAGTTACCGGCCTGTTACATAACCGTGTTCAATTCAGCGAAGCGGTGAAGTATTACATTGACCTTACGCCAAAAGAAGACCCTGCCGCAAAGGCACTTAAAACCGTGTTTGTTGAAAACACAGGTAAACGTCAAAGCAAACAAGGGCGACCCACCAAGCGCAACCGCCGCCAAATGGGCGATTACCTCGATATTTAAAGATTGATTCCGCCTGATACTTCTATTCGTTGCCCGTTTATCCAGCGTGCCGCGTCGCTGCATAAAAAGGCAACTACGCCTCCAATATCTTCCGAAACACCCACACGGCCCAAGGGCGATAAACTGCTCAGCACAGCTTTTACCTGCGGATTGCTGCGTATCATGGCATTATTAAAATCTGTTTCAACCGGTCCGGGAGCTACTGTGTTGGCAGTTATCTTGCGTGGCCCCAATTCTTTTGCCAGATATCTGGTATAGGTTTCTAAGGCACTTTTAAAACCCGCATATACCGAATAGCCATGCGCACAAAAGCGCGTAGTACCCGATGAGATATTGATAATAGTGCCACCGTCATTCATTACAGGCAAGCACTTCTGCGTTAAAAAATAAGGCCCTTTGTAATTGATGTTCAATATCCGGTCAAAGTCTGCTTCCGTAACCTGCGGTATAGTTAAGGTAGCACCTACACCGCCGTTGTTTATCAGGTAGTCAAATCTTTCTACTCCCCATCCGGCCGAAAGTTGCGTTTTTAATTGCTCCATAAACATTGGCAGTCCATTTATGTCTCCCAGGTCCAATTGCAGTGCGGTTGATTTGCGGCCCAGCGTGTTAATGGCGGCAACTACCTGCTCTGCTTCCTCCCTACGTGTGTTGTAAGTAATAATTACATCTGCACCGGCACCGGCTAAAGCCAGGGCCATATCTTTACCTAAATTTCTGCTGCCTCCGGTAACCAGGGCTATCTTAGCATTACTCATTCTTGTTCTTTTTGCGCCTCAAAAATGCAGATATCCTGTTTAATCGAATAGGTCATCATCCGAGTTATACACCTTAAAGGCGGATGTTGCCTGTATTTTTATATTTGCCGCGCAAAATTTTGAGTGTATGAGTTTACAATGCGGTATCGTCGGCTTGCCAAACGTGGGCAAATCAACCCTTTTTAATGCCCTTTCTTCGGCTAAAGCACAGGCGGCCAACTTCCCGTTCTGTACTATCGATCCCAACATCGGTATCGTAACAGTGCCCGATGCCCGTTTAAAAAAGCTGGCAAGCATGGTAAACCCGCAACGTGTGGTGCCTACCTCAATCGAATTTGTTGATATAGCCGGTCTTGTAAAAGGCGCAAGCAAAGGCGAAGGTTTAGGTAACCAATTCCTTGGTAACATCCGTGCTGTAGATGCTATTATTCACGTTGTTCGTTGTTTCGAAAACGAAAACATCATTCACGTCGATGGCTCGGTGAACCCTGTGCGCGATAAGGAAATTATCGATACTGAGTTGCAGTTAAAGGATTTGGAAAGCGTTGATAAGAAAATCGACAAACTGAAGAAGATGTCGAAAACCGGTGATAAGGAAACCCTACGTGGTATTGATGTGCTGGATGTTTACAAAAAACATCTGGAAAGCGGCCAAAGTGCCCGTACAGCTCCGGTAACCGACGAAGACAAGCGTTTTATTGCGGATATCCAGTTGCTTACCGCTAAACCGGTTATTTACTGCTGTAATGTTGAAGAAGGCAGCGTGGTGAACGGAAACAAATACGTAGAAGAAGTAAGAAAAGCTGTTGCCGGCGAAAATGCTGAAGTTGTAATTATCAGTGCTGCCATCGAAGCTGATATTGCTGTAATGGAATCGGAAGAGGAACGCGAAATGTTCCTACAGGAACTGGGCCTTAAGGAATCGGGGTTAAACCGTCTTATCCAGGCAGCCTATCACTTACTGCATTTGCAAACCTACTTTACCGTTGGTGTTAAAGAAGTTCGTGCATGGACCATCCACAAAGGCGATAAGGCCCCTCAGGCTGCCGGCGTTATCCATAGTGACTTTGAGCGCGGTTTCATCCGTGCTGAAGTTATGGGATACGACGATTTTGTGCATTATGGCAGCGAAGCGGCCTGCCGTGCTGCAGGTAAACTGCGTTCCGAAGGCAAGGAATATATTGTACATGATGGCGACATTATGAACTTCCTGTTCAACGTTTAATTCATTAATATACTGGATATCAACGCGTATTAGCGTTACATGTTTAAAAGTTAATGTAATTCTATTTTTTAGCCGGGTTGCTGATTGCTTATATTCACCTATAGCAAACAAAACCCCAGCTGATGAAAAAAACTTTCCTCTTTACCCTACTGGTTCTGTTAATTACTGCAACCCTTCATGCTCAATATTGTGGTGGTTCTGGTAACGCGGTCTGCACACCCGGTGGGCCCTACCCAACTCTTGGCTTTTACCCCAGTTATGATAGTATTCCATGTGCAGTTATAGGTCAGGCTTATGACCAGAAAATCGACATGCAAATTCCTGCTACGGTGCCTTACAACGGCACTACTGCTACCATTACCTCTATTAAAATCGATAGTATTAATAATCTTCCTTGTAGCTTATGTTGGCGAACAAACAATGCCAATAATACATTTGCCGGTAACAGCACCGGTTGTGTGCGCGTAAGCGGTACAACCTTTGACGCCGCCGGGCAATATAACCTGCGTATTCGTATTACAGTTTCTGCCACTGTATTGGGTTTCCCGGCAACTATCAGCAATCAGGACGCTTCGCAATTTGGTGTTAAGTTTTACCTGCGTGTGCAGGCTCCGGGTGGTGTTTGTACCCCGGTTGATACCAACTCAGCAGGTCGCAATGCAGCAACACCTGGTAGTATTACGGTTCCGGCGATCATTGGCCCCGGCACTGTGTGCAGTAACAGCAGCGCCACCTTAAGCGCAACCGGCGGTTACGATACATATGTATGGAGCACCGGCGCTTTAACCCAGTCCATCAACGTATCAAGTGCAGGAACCTACACTGTTACGGTGTATGCTAATTGTGCTTCTGCTACCGCATCACAAACTGTAACATCTATACCAATTGCTGCCAACATTTCAGCAGGCGGTCCGCTTACCTTCTGTTCAGGAGGCAATGTGGTGCTTACAGCGGCAGCAGGTAATAGCGCCTATGCCTGGAGTACCGGCGCTACTACACAATCAATTACCGTTTCTACAAGTGGCACCTACTCGGTTACTGCAACTAACGGTTCGTGTACAGCCACCGATAGTAAGGTAGTTACCGTTACTTCAAATAATCTTTCACCTGTAATTACGCCACCTTCGGCTAATATCTGTGCGGGGGGCTCTGTTACTTTGGATGCAGGCGCCGGTTACGATAGTTATGTTTGGAGCACCACTGATAACACACAGTCAACTACCGTTAACAGTGGTAATACCTATACCGTAACCGTTATGCAAGGTACTTGTACCGGTACCGCTTCAGCAGTAGTAACGCTGGGCAACTTTCCGGTTGCAGTAAATATTACCCCTGCCGGCCCGGTAAATGCCTGTGCAGGCGACCAGGTAACGCTGGATGCAGGAGCGGGTTATAATTCCTACAACTGGAGCAGTGGTGGCGGTACGCAATCTGCCGTCGTTACTACCTCGGGCTCTTACGTTGTTACTGTAGTGCAAAACGGGTGTATTGGTAAAGATACCGTTGTGGTTAACGTACATCCTTTACCCGATCCGGTAATTACACCTTCGTCAATTTCTATATGCGATGGACAAACCGCTACCTTAGATGCAGGTGCCGGCTTTAGCAGCTACCAATGGTCTAACAATTCTACCACACAAAGCATTGTGGTTTCTAATGCAGGTAATTACGATGTTACTGTTACGCAAAATGGTTGTACCGGCACAACCCAACAAGCTGCAGTAGTAAATGTTACCAGCGTTCCGGATGCAACCATTACCTTAACAAGTAATAACGTATTGCACACCGCACCGGGCGCTGCAAGCTACACATGGTATCATAACCAAACACAAATCAGCAACGCAACCGATTCGGTTTATACCGTACCTGCCGGAACCTTTGGGTTATATACGGTAATAGCGGCAAATGGTATTTGTGCCGATACTGCTTCAATCACAATTTCATCTATTAACGATTTAGCGTCGGTTACTGACTTTAATCTGATGCCTAACCCCGCAAAAGATAATCTGTTGATTAGCTATAATGCATTGGCTGCAGGTGAAACACAATTGCTTGTATTTGATTTAAGCGGTAAGCTGGTAATGCAAATTGCCTCAGGTTATAAACAAGCCGGTAAATATGAATACAATATCCCGGTTGGCAATTTTGCTCAAGGAGTATATGTATTGACATTACAGACAGAAAATGGTAGATTTAACACAAGATTTATCAAGCAATAGTTCTGTTGGAACCGGGATTATTCTTGAGAGCGGAAACTTCGGTTTCCGCTTTTTTTATGATTTTAACAGATGACCATTAAAATTTACACCCGGTGCAAATAAGGGGTAGAAAATATATGGCCTTATCAATTCGTTGATTTAATTTAGATGCCGGTTTCAGGTAAGATGAAACCAAACTTAACTTGTAACAGTATCAAGGTAATAAGAGCAGAAAATTACCTTGGTCTTTAAACCCTTAATAATAGCCCATGAGAAAAAAGCTCATTCGCTTAGTGCCGGTTTTTGTTCTGGCTCTTATAAGCTGGAATACGTCATCCGCCAACTTTTACTTTAAGGACTCTACCAGTAGCGATATCGATCCTGTAATCGTGCAGTTAGACAGCATGAGTTACTCCTTGTTTACCCGCGATAAATTCTTTGCCAGCGGCGATGAACTATTGGCCAGCATTAACATGCCAACCGAGTTAATCCCCCGTTTTACCGAAGCTGAAATTAAGGAGAAGATGAACCTTATACCCAGCGAGGTACCAATGACTTATAACGCCTACGTAAAGCAGTTTATCGATATGTTTGCCTATAAGAAGCGCGGTTTAATGACCCGCTGCTTGGCAAACTCGCAAATCTATTTCCCAATTTTCGAAGAGATACTGGACCGTAAAGGAATTCCTTTGGAGTTTAAATATCTGCCTGTAGTTGAATCGGCCTTTAACCCCGTGGCAGTATCGCATTGCGGCGCAACCGGTTTGTGGCAGTTGATGTATGGTACCGGTAGCATGTTAGGCCTCGACATTAACAGCTATATCGACGAGCGCCGCGACCCTGTAAAAGCTACCGAAGCTGCGGCCGACTACCTGAAAAAGATGTATGACATGTACGGCGATTGGAACCTGGTGCTGGCAGCGTATAACTCCGGTCCCGGTAATGTGAATAAGGCCATTGCCCGCGCAGGCGGCACTAAAAACTTCTGGGCTATCATGAATTACCTGCCTGCCGAAACACGCAGCTACGTGCCTTGTTACCTGGCAGCCGTATATGTGATGGAATATGCAGAAGACTTTAAATTAATGAGTGCTGAGCCAAAGCGCGATTTATATGCGGTTGATACGGTGTATATCACAAGCAAGGTTAGCTTAAAGCATATTTCAGATGTATTGGGAATAGGGGAGGACGAGCTTCAGTTCCTTAATCCTTCTATCAAAAAAGGCATCATTCCTTATACCGCAAATGGTTTTGCTATAAACCTGCCTGTTAGCTACTTTGCTTTATTCGAAGCTAAAAAGGAAGATATAATGAACGATACCAGCATGGTGGTACAGAATACGGAAACCATTATTGCTTCAGCTCCTAAAGTGGTATACCACAAGGTGCTTAAAAATCAAACCTTAAGCGCAATTGCAGGTAAGTATGGTGTTACAACTTCTTCTATTAAAAAATGGAATAAGCTCAAGAATTCCTATGTGTATCCGGGTCAAAAGTTGAAAATCTATACAACCACTGCCACCGTAAGCACTACCTCTGCTAAGTACGATCAGGTATTTTCTACTAATAAGGTTATCGACAATTCAAAGGCACAGGGTGCTGATACTGTCGTAAAAACCACTCCTTCTGTAACCGCACTTGCTGCAGCTACTACTGTCAATAAATCGGATAGTATGAAAAATGTGGCGGCCAGTAATGGTGATAAGTTAAACTCGCAATGCAATTGCATTTATCACGTAGTTCAGCCCGGCGATACGCTTTGGAATCTTACCCAACGTTATCAGGGCCTTACCATCGATAAACTGAAAGCTGACAACAAAGAGTTGCAAAGCCGTCCGATTAAGGTGGGAGACATTATCAAAATACTACTGTAAACCAGCTGGTTCAAAATATAAAGAGCGATGTCCCTCGGTGGTCATCGCTCTTTTAGTTTATGCAATAAAAAAAGCTCCGTATAACAGAGCTTTCATAACTATCAATAGGTTAAATTTTAGCGATGTTTAATGGTAAGGTTGGCGGAAGTTAAATAGGTGCCTTTAGCAGTGTATACCTTAACCTTATAATTACCGGGATCAAAGAATACCACTTCCTTCCAGGCGAAATTCCAGGTGTTATCAACTTTTTGAGGCATGCGGGTTATTTCTTCTTCTTTACCTGCATCGTTAAGCAGAAAGATGCGAAACTCCATGCCTTCGGTATTAAAGCGGTCATCAGCTTTAAGTAAAAATTTCAGCACACCACCGTCCTGATCTACCATAAAGGAATTAGACGACATCTGCGCGCGGCCTTCGCCGTTTACATCCTCGCAAAAGGTTAACGAGTACTGTGCCTGAGCAAAGTATGTGCCTGCTAAAAACAGTGCCGAAACAAACAGCTTTTTCATGCGCTTGCGTTTATTGGTTCCAAAAATACCTGCTACCTCCTTTAGGTAAGCCTGATTGTTTGAGCAAGCATATGTCGATAAGCTTACCCGATTCCATTTTATGCTACAAGCTACAACTTGTATCAGGTACGTTTATACGGAGAGCAATGGAAAAAGTTATGGCCTTGCCTGCGGGTAATTAAAAAGCCGGAAGGAGACCACTCTTTCCGGCTTATATTCAATAGGTTGCAGCCCTATGGTTTCTTCTCGTCTTTCTTAAAATCCAACGAAATGGAGTTTACACAATAACGTTGGCCGGTTTCCGTAGGGCCATCGTCAAACAAATGTCCTAAATGGCTACCGCATTTACCGCACATAATTTCTGTTCGTATCATACCATGGCTGGTATCCACTTTGGTAGTAATCTTTCCTCCGGCAATCTCGCGGTCAAAACTTGGCCAGCCGCAGTGCGAATCAAATTTCATGTCGGAAGTAAACAGTTCGTTACCACAGGCGGCGCATACATACACACCCTTTTCTTTGTTCAGGTAGTATTTACCTGTAAACGGCCGCTCGGTGCCTTTTTCGCGCAACACATAATATTGATCGTCGGTGAGCAGTTTTTTCCATTCCTCTTCGGTTTTAACCACTTTGGTGGTATCGTTACCGGTGCTATCGTTTTGCATAACGGTTTGTTTTTTAGTTGTTGAATCGGCGGTGGTGGTCTTCTGACCGCAGGCAGTTAGGGTAGCGCTAATGGCTAAAATTAAAAGCAACTTAAGTTTCATATAGCTGGCTGTTTCCTTATTGGTCGGTTAACAGGTTCTTTCCTTACACCGTAGGCTCTTATATAACAGCGGTAAGCCGGCTTTGTTTTGCTTTGGGTCCTCAAAACCTGTTAATGCCCTGCCTTGCGTGCCTCCAGTTGTTGCTTGTAAATGGCACAATCGCCATTGCCGGGGTCAGCCAATTCATAAATGGCAATTATCTTTTCGGCCTGTGCCAAATCGTTGCTGTTTAAAGCGTTTTTACCAAGCGAATAACAGGCGAGTGATATAAAACCCAATGCCCTGTCGCTAACAGCATCCGTTGCCGACTTTTTACGCAATTCAGCTACTTTCAATTTCCACCAGTTCAAATCCTGAGTTTGCATGTTTTTCAGTAACTCTTGTTTTAGCGTATTTTCTTTGTCTACTGCACTAAGTTTGGCTGCATCAACCACTACCAACTTGTTTTTGGCAATACTGCTAAAAGGTAAAAAGGCATTTTGAAATACCGTTGCCTCTGGCCATTCATGCTTGCCGCTCCATTCAATCAGATAATGAGGATAGGTAGCACTAAGCCCTTGATGAAACAATAGCAGATCACTGTAGTTCATATCATGTGTGCCTGCAATGCCCAAAAAGGAGATAGGTCTGCTGAAGTTTTGCATAGGCGCAACTGCGCCGCAGTATACTACATGTGTTACGGTAGGTATGCTGTTGGCAGCCATCATTGCTACCTTGGCCCCGCCGCTAAATCCGCAAAAGATAATATGGGTGCCATCCAGCTTGTAGCGGTGGCTTAAATCGGCTATTAATCTGCCTGCAATACTTACTCCTTCCTGTAAGCTGGCGCCATTGCGCGAGGTATTGGAACCGGCCAGGATGGTGTTGTTCTTATCGGCCAGTTCCTTGTATTTTTCTAATGGCACGCTGCCATCACCATGCGGATCGAAGAATACAATAATGGAATGCGGAACAGAGGTGTCAAATCCTTTTGGCAGATACAGCGCAAAACTATCCGCCGTTGCATTCTGCACAGGCAGAGAGGCTATTACCTTTCCGGGATCTACATGAACTATCAGTGCAGGGGTTTGCTGCGGTACAACAGGCGGTTGAGTTACAGTGGCTGTGGTAGTTGTTTCAGAAGGCGTGGTTTGCGGTTGCGAGCATGCCACCAAGCCTAATAACAGCAGCGAATAGCTGTATGGTTTCATTGCAGTTGCTTAAGGGTTAGGTAAGGAAGGCCGTGCCGTTTCCTTTCTCATCAAACGCCACTTGTATATGCTCCTGCAGGGTAGTGCTAAGCGATAGGCCTACAAAATCCGGAGTTATTGGGAAAAGCTTATGTTGGCGATCAACCAATACTGCGGCCTGCACTTTGCGTGGCGAGAACTCCATAATGGGCTTCAGGGCATAATACATCGTTTTGCCGGTGTTGGCTACATCATCCACCAATATCACTGTTTTATTGTCAAGCCCTTTCTTACTTGCCTCCAGCTCAATTTTATCTTCCAGCGGTTTATCCTTGTTCAGGTTTAAACTTATCAGGCTTACCTGCATACCGTCAATCTGCTCAATCTCTTTCTTCAACTGTGCAGCATAGCGGTAACCGTTAGGCTGAATGCCGATAATTACTAATTCTTTTTCATCGTAATTCTCTTCAACAATCTGGTAGGCTATTCTTCTGGTCTTTTGCTTAATCTCCTCTGTATCCAGAATTTGTGTCTTCTTCATCTTACTTAAACTTTACTGTATCACTAATTTGCCGGTCTTCATTTTACGGCCATCTAACTCAAGCGCATATTGGTAAATACCGGCCTGCAGCCCATTGCTTTTGTAAACATACACAAACACCTCTTTTCGCACCGGTATAATATCAAGTAAGGCACCGGTAATGCTGTAAATCTTTATCTCACCTTTGCTGAAATCAACCCCGTTGTTCTGTAACTGGAAAGTAGTTTGCTCCTTAAACGGATTTGGTACCGCTCTTAAACTCAGGCGGTCATCACTTAGCTGCTTAATACCGGTAAAGGTGCAGCTACCGTCATTTACATTGGCATTCGCATTATAGTTATCTGCCGCTGTATCGGTGCACCCATAAACCTTCGCCACACAGGTTCCCGAATCGGCCTGTGCAAGAGGATTGTAATTGATACAAGCCGTATCCGTAGTACCAAATACTATGCAGTTTAAACCAACCGAAAGTGCTTTAAATGCATTCACCTTGCCATTGCCGTATTCAAAGTTTGGCGTTGCTCCGGTAAACGAATCGCTAACGGCTGTGCAGATCAGTGCCTGTTTAATTTCCTGGTAGGTAGCCGTTGGTCTTTTCTGTAAATATAATGCGGCAATACCTGCCACCACCGGCGATGCCATGCTGGTGCCACCGTTGCGGATGTGTTTTCGGGTTACATATACTTTGCTCTTGTTACCATTTACGGCAATAAAGCTCGGCTCACCAACGGTAATGGTTGTGCTGCCCGTTGCCATTACATCAGGTTTCATTCGTTCATCGCGCGTAGGGCCAAAACTACTGGTGGCAAAACGTTTGCCCACCACCTCGTAATAAGGATAAACAGTCAGGTTTACGTAAATCGAGTCTCGGTCAAAATAGCCGGCGCGGTTGCTGTAGTTACCTACGGTAATAACCTTATCGCTGCACTGCCAGCTCGATACCAGGGTCTTTAAATAATCGGAATGCCGGTAGCTTGGGTCGCTGATATACACATGCTCGTTTTGCGCTCCTCCGGTAGAAATCGAATCTACAAAGTCTGCTGATCCGATCAGTGCACTGCTACTCCACAAATCAAACTTGCCGCTGCCGCTGGTTTGTAAACGCCATAACAGCGATTTGTTACTGGTGTTAACCAACACTTCAATGTGGTATCGGTCTTCATCCAGTTCGCCATGTAAGGTAATTTGGCCTAATAGGGTAGGGCCATTATAAAGCACGCGGTTGATAATGGTATCGGTTATACTGCCCAGCTTAAAGTTGGTTGGCACATTTATATAAGCTGTTCTGCCCAGGTTAGTTCCAAATGTGTCGTTAGCACCAATGGCAAATAAAGCCTGCCTGAAGTTGGCCGTATCAGCCCAAAAATCAAAATACACTTCGTTATAAGTGGTATTGTATTTAAACAGGGTAAAGGCCGAATCGGCAGGAATGGTATAACCCAGGTGGTGCTTATTAGCGCCGCCATTACCGGCAGCAGCCACTAATGCACGGCCATTGGTCTCGTCCAGTAAATGTTCTAAAGCATAGGTCGTTAAATCCCGTCCGTCATGCGAGCCATAATAGGTGCCTATGGAAGTATTTATTACACAAGGCTTACCTAAAGCCGAAGCCTTTTTGTAAATATAAGTGGCTGCATCAACCACATGGTCTAAAAAAGCTGCATCGTTTTCATCTACGCGCACGGCTATTATCTCTGCTTCGGGTGCAACACCTGTTAACTCATTTTCGTGTACCGTTCCACGTGTGCTTAAACTGTTGCCGGCTGCAATACCTGCTACGCAGGTGCCATGTCCATTATCGCTTGTAGGTACGCTGTGTGTACAGGTGCCGTTGTTTATATCCAGCCAACTCCACTGGCTACCGTAGTTATACGGCGCAGGAGGCAAGGCAGTGGAAACTGTTTGATCCCAAATGTAACGAATGCGTGTGGTAGTACTATCCAATGGATTACGGAAATCGCCGTGCTGCCAGTAAATGCCACCATCAATTACCCCCACTACTACGCCTGTGCCTTTATAGGCTTGTTGTAGTGGAGCAAAACCTCCCTGTACACTATCAATATTGTTTTTAATACGGGCTGTATCCATTAAAAATACGCCTTTGCTGTTAGCCTGTATTTTTACAACAGCAGGGTCATCGCTGAATTTTAGAAGGTGTTGCTCCGGTATTTCAACCGACGAAATATTGTTAAAGCTATACTTGTAAATACCTCCATACTGCTCGGTCAAAATTTTAATGCGCAGAGGGTCGCCCTGCACTAACAAGCCCATCGTAGCATTTCGCACTTCGCCATGTTGCAGGCGGTTCCACAAACGTAGGTCAAGTTTTGCACCCGATTGAGCTACAACAGTAGCACAAACTAAAGCAGGCAGTAGTAACGCAATCAGTTTTCGCATAGTCGGTATTAACTCTACAAGTTTAAGCTTTTTTTAGGCAAAAACTTTTCAAGCAATCCACAGACTGCAGGGTATGTTAGAAGCATTTTTAGACACCCTTAAAACAAAAAACGCGGCCTTACAGGGCCGCGCTTTCATTATTAAAACGTAACTATCAATGTATAATCTGTAGTTTGTAGCTTACCACGTTGCCCGCCTCATCTTTAAATCTGCACAGATACAAACCATTCGCCAATTCGCCGAGCGCAATTTGCTCTTCGTTCTTAGCTACCACGCTTTGCATTACTACCTTGCCATCAAGGGTTAAAATACTTAATTGCAGGTGTTGATTGCCATTATTGCGCACGGTTAACACATTGCTGGCCGGGTTCGGATAAAAACTTAAATGCTTCCAGCTCAGTAGCTCTACGCCTAACGTAAATCCTACCGTATCGCACAGGCTTACATGGCACAATGCCGCGTCAGTAACCGTCAGGCAATACGCACCGGGTGTTACACTTGTTAAGTTAGCATTGGTGGTTGAATTGCTCCATGCATAAGTATAGGGGGAATGTCCACCACTAACACTGCTGCTAACACTTCCATCAGCCGCTGTTGGTGCCGATGCATCTGCGGTGGTTAACAATACTGAGAAACCCGTACAAGAAGGATCTTTAACCGTATCGCAGGCACTTGCTGCACAACCTACCGCATCGGTAGCTGTTACACAATAAACACCGGCAGGCACATTAACCAAACCTTGCGAAGTAGAAAGATTGTTCCAGAAGTACGTATACGGAGCGGTGCCGCCAACAGGGCTTGCTATAATACCGCCGTCATTACCACCAATCGTAGTCGTATTATTAACACCTAATGTTACACCAACACCGGTACAACTTGGTTGGTTAACAGTTCCGCAGGCGCTGGCAATACAACCCGCATTGTCGCTTATGGTTACACAATAGGTGCCCGCCGTCAAACCATTATTGGGGTTTGAAGTGGATCCTGTACTCCAGTCATAGGTATAGGGTGCGTTACCATTGGCCGGCGTAGCAGTAGCCGTACCATCGCTGCCGCCTACATGCGTAACATCGGTTACTGCAACGGTGGCACTAAAGTTGCCACAGCTCGGGCTGCTTACAATACCGCAGGCAGTAGCTGTACAACCGGCATTATCGGTTATGGTAACACAGTAGTTGCCTGCCGCAAGCGATGTAATACTGGAGGTTGTTGCTCCGCTACCCCATGCATACGAGTAGGAGGGATGCCCTCCTGTTGCAGTAGCCTGCGCTGAACCATCCGAAGCACCTCCCGAAGAAGTATTTTGCGTGCTCACACTGGCGCCAAAACCGGTGCAGCTTGGGTCGCTTATTTGTGTGCAGGCTGTAGCCGTGCAGCCATTATTATCTGTTGCGGTAACGCAATAGGTTCCCTGGCTCAGGTTGCTAATGGTTGCTGTGCTACCCGAAGGGCTCCAGTTATACAAATAAGGCGATCCACCACCGGTTACGGTAGCAGTTGCGGTTCCATCCGTTCCGCCTAAATGAGTTGGTCCGGTACCGGCTGCTGTTACGCCAAAGCCCGAGCAATCCACAAAAGCTAAGTCATCCACATAAAATACACTGTTCTGCACCGGGTAATCGGGCGAGCTGCTCCATAATACAATACGTGCAGTGTCGGGTATATCATTCGTATGGTAAGTTATGTTGGCTGAAAACTGGGTGTAGGTGCCAACGTTGGCGGTATTAATAAATACGCCTTCGCCAACTGTTATCTGGGTAGCACCCTGTCTTTTAAACAGGTAAACTTCCACACGGTTGGTATCCGCCGCAGCAGGTGTTCCTTTAAACCAGCCGGTTAATTTCAAGGGTCGGCTTGTATACGGGAAACCACCCTGCAAACTTTGGTTATTGGTATTAATGGAACCCGTAACTGCAGCACCCGGTGCGGTAGCATTGGCAAACGATATATACCGGGTGGTTAATCGTATGGCCGCCGTTCCGCTGTGCACATCACCGGCAGCAGTTACTTTTTCAGCTGTATATACCGAGATAATACTGGTTGCACTGTTCAGTGTGCCCCAACTATCCGGATCGGAATAGGATGGAAAACCCTGGCTGTGCCAGTTCTCAAATCCCGGATTTGGTATTTGCGCATACGCCCCCGTAAAGGTGCCTGTAAGCAACATTAGTAGTAGAAAAAATAACTTGTAATTTTTGGTCATAAGGGTTTAATTTGGTAGCGGAAGTTAAAACAAAAACCATCTACATGAAAAGATTTTACTTTTTGGTTTTGCTTAGTTTGGTAATACGTGCTAATGCACAAAGCACCTACGACCGGGTATATACCATCCTGCAAACCAATTGCACGGGCAACTGCCACAACAGTTCCAGTCACTTAGGTAATCTCGACCTAAGCGGCAACCACCAGGGAGTATATAATGCGCTGGTAGAAGTAACACCAACCAACGCGGCTGCTGCAACTGCCGGTAATTACCGCATCGACCCCGGCGACCCGCGCAATAGCTTCCTCTTTAAAAAAGTTCATCGCGGTCTCGATGCTAATCTTAGTTTAACTGCTGCCGAAAATCCTTCCACCCACGATACACTTACTGCGCTTACACAGGTAGAACGCGAAATGATCCGCCAGTGGATTTTGTTTGGTGCTAAGGATACCGGCACCTGGGTTAGCGAAGCAACCATTACAGGTTTTTATGTGGGTCAGGGTGGTCAGCCGCGTGTGCAACCGCTGGCACCTCCTGCGGCCGGACAAGGCGTGCAATTACACTGGGGCCCGGTATTTATGCAGCCCGGTGCCGAATGGGAATACAACAACAAACACTACGTGCGTAACAGCGGTAAAATTGATGTAACCCACATGAACACCGTAATGAACGACGAATCGCACCACTATGCGCTGTTCAAATATTGGCCCGGCCACGATACCCTGCCTATGTTCAGCAAAGGCATGCATAAGGTAAACAACATTGGCGACGAAGCCATTCTGTTTTATAACACCGATGTAGTAGCCCAATGGCCCAATGGTATCGATATTCAGTTCCCCCAGGGTACGGCCATGGTGTGGGACGATAAGAGCGTTATGAGCATCAGCTACCACCTTATCAACTACAACGATTCAATCATCGCAGCCGAAACCTATACCAACCTATATTACGAGCCGCACAACCCAACCGTTAACCCTATCCTTACGGCCCCGGTTCGTTACGGTGGTAACGATGTAAGCTCGCTGGTAATTTTCGGTACCGACCAGGATACCACGTTTGTAATTGATCAACACGATCCTGATTCTGCTTTCCTTTGGAACATCATCAGCATGCAGGCCCACACCCACAAACTGGGCACCGATTACAATGTATGGACCCGTAAACTGAACGGCCAGAAAGATAGTTTGGTGTATGACGGCAGCTACGATGCTACCTATACCTACGACCAAGGCATCTACATCTGGAACGATCCTCCATACCGTCGTTTCGATCCTCCAATGCCGGTGGATATGACCCGCGGCTTTATTCACGAAGCTACCTTCCACAACCCCGGACCCGATACGGTTGGCTTTGGCTTAACTGCCGATGACGAGATGTATGTAACCTTCATAGTTTACTACAAAACCGATTACACTTCGCAGCAAAATATTTCGGTGGATGACAACCTGAAGTGCTATCCTAACCCAACAGCACATTGGTGCTCTATCGAGTTAAAAGAGAGCATCGTTCCCGGCAATATGCAGTTTAAGCTTTACGATATCTTAGGTAATCAGGTAGCTGGTATGGATAACATTACCGACCGCCGCTTTGGTGTAGATGTAGGCGACCTCAGCAGTGGCTATTACGTCTACCGCCTGTTCAATAACGGTCAACCCGTAGCTTCCGGTAAAATTGCTGTTGAACGCTAAACTTACTTTTTGTTTAATGTGGATGGCCCTGTAAGGCCATCCATTTTATTTAAATCAATTTATGCGCAGTTTTCGTCATGTTGTTTTTATGGTTACCTCTGTAACGATAGTGTTATTTGCCAGCCTGCAAACAGGTCATTCCAAAAAAGCCCAGCCGCCGGCCGCTAACGATGGCGACCCTACCACCATTCCTGCAGGCCAAACCTGTATACAATGCCACTCGGGCATTATTGCCAACGGCAACGATAGCGTGCTCATTACTTTCTCCGACGGACAGAATACCTACAACATCGATAACTTTAACTACGTGCCGGGCACTAATTACACAGTTACCTTTCATCCTTTAGTAAGTGCGGCACGTTATGGCTTCCAGCTTTCTGCATTGCTTTCAAGTAACAACAGCAATGCGGGTACCCTTACTTCTACTTCACCAAAAACTTCGTTGGCAACGGGTGTATTAACCAAATACGTTGGCCATAAAAATGCCGACACTACCAACACCTGGAGTTTCCCATGGGCAGCCCCTGCTACTAACCAGGGCAACGTAGTGTTCTATTTCGCCTTTGTTGCAGGCAACGCCAGCGATACAGAATTCGGCGACCAGGTATTTAAAGGCAGTAAAACCGTTAGTGCCGATTCTACCAACACCGGCATCAACGACGCTTTACAATTCCCGCTGCAGGTAATCAGCAATGCACAAACGCATCAGTTAAGCATCAGCTATCCTTCACACCAAAATCAGGCAACCGTCACTGTTTACAATATCAGTGGCGAGGAGCTATTACAACAGCAGTTAGAGAATGCTGCAGGCATGGCACAACAGCAAGTGGATGTAAGTACTTTAAGCACCGGCATTTACCTGGTGCGTGTTACCCAGGGTGCTTACAGCGGTGTGCAAAAAGTGCTTATTCAATAAACTAAACGGCAAACACTTCAAAGTTCTGCAACGCATCCAGCTCTTCGCGTATGTGGCTGTCGTCGGTATCGGTAATAAACACCTGCCCGAAATCATCCGAAGAAATCAACTGCATTAACTGCCGGCTGCGGTCGGGGTCCAGTTTATCAAATATGTCATCAATCAGCAGAAAGGGGAGTAGGCCGGTAGCATTTTTTATAAACTGGTGCTCGGCCAGCTTAAGCGATAGTATAAAGCTCTTCTGTTGACCCTGCGAGCCAAACTTTTTGATCTTGGCCGCCTCGTTCCCTTGCGGACTGATATAAAATTCCAGATCATCCTTATGTATGCCCCATTCGGTGCGTTGTAGCGCAAGGTCCTTCTCTAAACCGCTTTCCAGCAATTGCTCAAGCGGCTTTTGATGCAATTGCGATTCATAACTAAAATGCACAATGTCCCGCTCCAAACTTAACTGGCTATAAAACTGCCTGAACAAAGGTTGCAGTTTCTCAATTGCCACGCGCCTTGTTTCATATATCTTAGTGCCTAACTCAGCAAGGCGCACATTATAGCTTTCCAGCAAGGTCTTATCAACCTGCCGGCGTTCAGCAAACTCTTTTAGCGCACTGTTGCGCTGGGCCAGGTATTTATTGTATTGCATCAACCATTCCAGGTAACTGTGGTTAACCTGCGATATGGTGCTGTCCAGAAACCGTCTGCGTTCTTCACTACCACCTAATATCAACTGATTATCATCTGGGGCAATCATTACCGCAGGCAATTGCCCAATATGTGCGCTCAGCCTTGGCACCGGTGCATCGTTTACAATCAACTCCTTTTTGCGCGGTGCCTGCACTTTAAAAACAACCTGAACCGGCCTATCGTTGGTGCGCAGGTTGCCCTCCAGTCTAAAAAAGTCCTGCCCAAACAGCATATTCTGGGCATCGGTAGTGTTAAAATAGCTTTTGGTAAGGCACAGGTAATAAACGGCGTCCAGTATATTGGTTTTTCCTACCCCGTTGTTGCCAATAAAGCAATTAATCTTCTTATTGAAAATCAGCTTTTTAGCGGCATGGTTTTTGAAATTAAGCAGGGTAAGGTTTTGTAGAAACACTATTTTTGACAGCTTTGTAAACGATGGCGGTAAAATTAAATAAAGAGACCTATTTGTACTGGTACGAGTTAATGCTGCGTTTGCGTCGCTTCGAGGAGCGCGCCGGCATGCTATACGGCCAGCAGAAGATTCGTGGATTTTGTCACCTGTATATCGGGCAGGAAGCAGTTGCTGCCGGTATTATGAGCGGCCTGCGGGCCGACGACCGGGTTATTACAGCCTACCGCGACCACGGCCTGGCTATTGCTAAGGGCATTACCTGCAACGAGGCCATGGCCGAGCTGTATGGCAAGGCAACCGGTTGCACCAAAGGTAAGGGCGGCTCCATGCACTTCTTTAGTAAAGAACACAACTTCTATGGCGGCCACGGTATCGTAGGCGCGCAGATCGGCCTGGGTGCCGGTATTGCCTTTGCCGATAAATACCTGGATAAGGACAATGTTACCATTTGCCTGTTTGGCGATGGCGCGGCCCGCCAGGGTATTTTGCACGAAACCTTTAACATGGCCATGACCTGGAAACTGCCCGTAATATTTGCGGTGGAGAATAACGGTTACGCCATGGGTACTTCTGTAGGCCGTAGCAGTAACGTTACCAAAATTGCTACCCTTGGCGAAGCCTACGATATGCCTTCGCTTTCGGTAGATGCTATGGCTTGCGAAACGGTTTACGAAGCAGTGGCTGAAGCTGCTGAACGCGCCCGCACCGGCGGCGGACCAACCTTCTTGGAACTGCGCACCTATCGTTACAAAGGGCACAGCATGAGCGATCCTCAGAAATACCGCACCAAGGAAGAAGTGGAAGAATACAAAAAGCTGGACCCTATCGAAACCGTGCTGGCTACTATCCTTAAAAAGAAATACGCTTCGCAAAAGGATATCGACGAGATAAATGCACGCATCGATAAGGAGATTGACGACTGTGTAACATTCGCCGAAAATTCTCCTTTCCCCGATGATTCGGAATTGTATAAGGATATTTATGCCGAGGCTGACTATCCTTTTATGATGGAATAATCCACATATCTACCAATTAAACAGCTTTAAAATCAACCTTTTACAAAAATAATGCTTGATTTGCGCTAAGCTATCAAGGCCCAATTGGCTGTGCTATTTTGGGATAGTAGTTAAAAGATTAAATTCGCGGCTCCTAAAACCGAAAACTTTAAAACAGGTATGGCAGAAGAATTAGAAACAACCGAAGGTCTTCAGGACAAGTTAAACAACGTTGAAGCCTTTGTTGAAGAAAAGAAGAAGCCTTTGATGATTGCCGGCGGCGTAGTGCTGGTGCTGGTATTGGCTGTAGTATATGTATTTGCCAAGTGGTTACCCGATCGTGAACTGAAAGCCCAGAACGATATTATGATGGCCCAGTTTGCATTCGAGAAAGATAGCTTCGATATCGCCCTCAATGGCCGCTCTGCCGGCAACGGTAAAGCTTTCAAAGGCTTTATTCAGGTGGCTAATGCTTACAGCTTTACCAAAACAGCTAAACTGGCTAACTTATATGCAGGCGAATGTTACCTGAACCTGAAGAAATATCAGGATGCTATTACTTACCTGGAGAAAGGTAATGTGAGTGACCCTATTTTAGGTGCTGTGCGTTTAAGCGCTATCGGTGATGCATACAGCGAAACCGGTAAAATGGACGAAGCCATCAACTACTACGAAAAAGCTGCCGATTACAGCGAGAACGATAAGTATACTCCGTTCTACCTGTTTAAAGCAGGCCTGGCTAACGAAAAGCTGAACAAGAAAGCAGAAGCTAAAAAGCTTTACGAAAAAATTCGCGATAACTATCCTAACAGCGATGAAGGGATGCAAATCGAAAAATACATCATCCGCGTAAGCGGTTCATAATACGGAAAGGAGGGAAGTTAAATTCCCTCTTTTTATTTAACCCAGTTCCAACGTAAATAAATCGTTATGGCCTCAGCCGCACAAAGTCTTTCAGCCGCCGAAAATACCCGTGTAAAGCTTACCAAGCGCCACCGGGTAGGTATAGTAGTGTCCTCGTACTATAACGAGATTACATACAAACTGCGCGATGCAGCTATTGAAACCCTAAAGCAAAGCGGCATACGCGAAAAGGACTTGTTTGTGGTAGAAGCGCCCGGCACCTTCGAATTACCACTGGCAGCGCAAATGCTGTATAAAAGCAAACGCCTGAATGCCGTTATCTGCCTGGGCTGTGTTATTAAAGGCGAAACCGACCACGATAAATACATTAACCATTCCGTAGCCGACGAACTGATGCGTTTAGGCACGGCTAATAATGCGCCCTTTGTATTTGGTGTATTAACCCCCAACAACCGCCAACAAGCCGAAGACCGCGCCGGTGGCAAACACGGCAACAAAGGCGTTGAATGCGCCAATGCCGCCCTGCAAATGCTGGCATTAAAAGAGAAGCTGGCAAAGAAGTAATACGCGTTTGTTGTTTGGCGTTCGTTGTTTGTTGTTTTCTCTCTTATCTATGTAGTTTAGCATTCCATCTTCTGCAGTTGTCATATTGAGCATTCCGCTAAATAAACAGCAGCGAAATATCTCCTGCTATTTAAGCGCTGATAAGGACTAATCTGATACAAATCAAACAGCTTGTCATGGCGAGGGGCATTCAATAAAAATCAATTAGCTATCGTCCCGAAGCCATCTTCTGCTTTGTTTTTTTATTTGCAACCATCAACAGCATAACTTAATCACAATATCGAAGTTCGAGTTTTGCCGAGGCTACGTAATACAAAAATCGCTCTTCATGCAATGTGTTTCACGTTCTCTCAAGGTTCGATAAATGGTAACCCGTAGGGAAGAAATCGGCCTTGTCGAACTAGGAGCATATGGGCAGCACTCGTTTTTAATGGGCGCTAACGTTTCGGGGCTTGACGAGGCAGACATTTAAAAGCATTTCACTGCAACCCCGCACTAGTGTAAATAAAAAGCAAAACTGTTTGATGAACTACTGTTCGCATGCTTTCACTATGCCCTTGTTAGGTGCATGTGCTACTCTTCGTCTGAGACGAACCGTTCCATATTTAAAGAAATCATTTTATTTTTTGTCGTTACCTTTGAGCT
The DNA here is from genome assembly GCA_046329495.1 of Chitinophagales bacterium. Taxonomy (GTDB): domain Bacteria; phylum Bacteroidota; class Bacteroidia; order Chitinophagales; family LD1; genus Bog-950. Next base: position 57,325 of record JAXLUO010000012.1, read on the forward strand.
GAGTTGTAACTTTTCCGATCAGCTGCTCACCCTGTTTGATTTTATCTTCTTGCTCTTTATTCTTTATTTTTTCGTCAAGGATAAGTTCTATTCCGAGTTTTACAACAGGAAAAATGTCTAAACATTCCTGTTCTGAAAGCTCATGTATTCCTTTACTTAAAATTCCATAAAGAGATTTGTTCTTAACCAAAAATCCTGGAAGAAATGATTTTAACATTTCTATTTTTTCATCCATCCTCCCCTTTGCGTATTTCTCTTCATTCCAACTCGCACCTTTCTTAGCAGCTATATGTGCTTGTTCAATGAGTTTTTCAAATACTCGTCTGAGATAAACAAAAGCACCAATGCCAATACCATGAGAAATTAATCCAACGCCACGACTAAACTCTGCAAAATGGTCGCCTAAAATCTTACGATATTTATTTATTTCTCCCTTCGTAAGGGATGCAATTGATGGGAACTGTCCAATTTTGAGAAAGGCAAATTCCGAAGGGAGGGTTTTATAGATAATTTCAATTTCATGCTTGTCATCTCTGCCACACGTGAGCGTTAAACCTAATGTCATTGGAAGCCTAAGTGTTTGACTAACTTCATAACGAGCGGGTGAATTTCCCTTTCGGTGGTATGTTGTGTCCTTGCCGCAAAATATACACGGTCCATCAAGTTTTCCGTTAAAACAAATGATATCTCTAATTACAGTGTCGTCGTCTTCCTTCCATTTGATGATGTCATAAAGGGGTGTTTCAAAAACAAATTGTTCGGGTGTTATCTTATCCATAATTACTTTGTTGGTTTCCTGCAGTCAGTTTCAAGTTAGCACTGTCGCCAAGCGTTGCAATTAACATATTGGGGCTTTGCATTGGTGGGCTTTTGAAAAAGGGTAAAATTGATTGCCAGTACCAAAATTTGTTAATTGTCTAATGTTTCTATTCTCACAATCCCACCACTAACACAAAACCCGTATAGGTATGGTTTTTGTGTTTCCGTGATCTCAAAAGAATAATGGGTCTGTTGTTGTTAAGAACTCAATGCAATTATTGAGTCTGTTTTCTACTTCTGTATAAAAGTCATTGTCGAATTCTTCAAGGAATTTATCAAGTCTGTATTTATCTCCTTTCGGATTGTCTGACAAGGGGTTTTTACTGAGCGTTCCAGTGTGAAATGGAGGTGAAGTAAGTGAAATCTCTATCTTTTGTCCATTACAAAAGAAACTATTAAGCGAATTGGTAAATTTTAAAACATATTCTCCGTCAACAATTGGGCTTTTGTAATGGAGAACTTGCTTGTTTTCAAATGTGAAATTTCGTTTGCCTTTCCAAGCTGTTATTGCTTCTTGTATGGCTTCGATTGCTGTCTTATTCATATCTCGTTATTTACCTCTAGTAATTAATAGTTTTGTTAAAGTTATATCGAACTCTTGCGATCCTGGGTTCTAATAAGGGTTCGTGAGCAATAGTTTTTTCAAGCCTTTTTCATTTCTACTCGACCTCACCTCAAGCCAAACCTTCAGTTAGGCGGACGAGGATGTAACCGGCTGCACATTTGTAATGGCATTTAATTTTAACTCAATGTCAAATATAGTTAATTCATATTACGTAGGAAGTATTTCCTACATCCTCGGCAAACGTCATTCTAGCGCAGGCCAGAATCTGTCTGTTCCGTTGTATCCCAAGCACTGAATTAAACTGGGTTGATCAATTCACTTATAGCCGTTAAGATAGCTGCAATGCGATCAAGGTCAACACACGTGAAGGGTCTGTCCTTATCCTCCAATAACAAGCGCAGACTTTGCCAGTCATCAGATAGAGAGCCAATTGCGATTTCCGGTTTGCCAACATAATCAATCTTGTTACCGGGTATATGCATATACGGATCCTTCTCAATAAGGATGTTTTCCTCCAAATATCCATCCAAATATTTTTCCGTTAACACAAGAATTTGAAGTATTTGTTGCTTTTCAATTTTCATCGTAGCTAATTTAAAGCCTGTGTATGTTCGACTAATAATCTCTTTGACAATCTTGTCTGCTTCGCCTTTAAACAAAAACTTCCCCCAACTCGTACTTTGAAGCCAAGCTTTCAACCTGGCCAACGGGGAGGCAACTGGTTTTGCATCGAATTGCCAATCAATTATAACTCAATTTCCATGATAGTTTTTCTCATTCTTGTAGACAGTAAATCTTGCGCCCCTCTGCAGGCGTCATTCTGGCGCAGGCCAGAATCTGTCTGTTCCGGTTTATCTCTAAGCACCTCCATTTTTTGTATCATCCTGCAATCCCATAATCCTACCAATCTTGGTTCAGACAATGGCAGCCGATTGAAATGCGCGACCGGATAATAACCAGTTAACCTGTTAACCGGTGTTTGCAGTATTTTTTTCTCACCACGGAATTTCCCCTGTTTCAGGGTTCGTTTCTTCGCAGAAAAATTTACCGGTTACCCCATCATCAGCTATTAACGCATATTTTACAATTCGCTTACCTGCGTCTTCTACCGTGCCTGTGCCGCGATGATGGTTAAAATCCGTTTTTGTAAAGCCCGGACTAACTGCATTAATCTTGAAATTAGTATCCCGCAGTTCATACGCCAAATTAACGGTGTACATGTTTAGCGCCGATTTCGACGATAAATAAACGGCGCCTTTATGGTTGTAATATTTATAAGTTGGGTCGCTGTGCAAGGTAATAGAACCTTGACTTGAACTTACCATCACGATTCTTGGATGATCCGATTTCTTAAGTAAATCCAAAAACGCTTGTGTAACTCTTATTACCCCGTAAACATTGATGTCGTAAACGGCTTTAAAAACGTCTATCTCGGTATGCTGGGCAGTTTGCGGAATAAAATTTCCCTTATCATCGAACCTGGCACCTGAAATTCCGGAGTTGTTGATGAGCACATCCAAAACATCTGTCTTTTTACCGATCTCCAACCGGGCATTGTTTACAGAGTTTTCGTCGGTTACATCAATTTGAATCGCTTCAACATTATTTAATCCTTCCGCCTGCAATTGCGCAACGGCTTTTTGGCCGTTTAGCACATCCCGGCTGCCGAGGTAAACGTAAAATCCTTGTTGCAATAATTGCCTTGCTGTTTCAAAGCCTATGCTTTTGTTGGCTCCTGTTATAAATGCTTTCTTCACTTTTTGTCGATTTAAAATTTAATGTTGCAAAGTTGCCTTGGCAAAAAATCAAATCGCTTACCATTTGGTAAAAAGTGCTTTTAGCGGATGTTTTTCCTTATTCTGCTCAGCGATTGTTGCGTAATACCTAAATAGGAAGCGACATAAGAAAGCGGAACGCGATTGGCAAGCGTGGGGAATTTTTGCAAAAATGTTAGGTAACGGGTTGTTGCGTCCTCAGCAACTAATGAACTTCTTCGATCCAGTTTTTCAACTAAGGCCTTATGAAAAATCTTATTGGTAATGTCGTTCCAGCCAACTATGGTGTTCGAAAGTTCGTTCCAGCTCTGTTGCGAAAATACAAGGAGCTTACAATCGGTTACCGCCTGAATATATTCTGTCATTGGTTCACCATTAGAAGGATTGGCGAACAAGTGCTTTTCATCAATAAAATACTTTGTAATCTCTTCGCCTTTGTGGTTGTAATAGCAAATGCGTAATACACCTTCTAAAACAAACACAAACTGGTTGAACATTTTTCCGGCCTCCGCAAAGTATTCATCTTTGCGAAGGTCTTTTTCGTCAGCCTTGCTTGTAATCAGGTCAATTTGCTGTTTGTTCAGGTTGCCAAACTGTAAAAGATATTCTATTAACTCTTTCATTCGTGTAAGGTAGGCAATACTAAGTTGCCGAAATTTACCATTTGGTAAAAAATATACAGTGCTACACACTGGCAGGCAACAGCCGGAAGGGGATTGCCTGCACCACGGGTTGGTTGGTTATGGTTAATTAAATGAGTGCCTGAATTCTAAAGGAGAAAGCTTGGTTTTTGATTTAAAGAACTTGCTGAACGATTGTAAATGCCCGAACCCCAGTTGATAAGCAATTTCGCTTACGTCTAAATCGGTAGTCGATAATTGCTCTTTGGCTTTTGCAATCAGCTTTTCATGTATGTGTTGCTGCGTGGTTAGTCCTGTTAATGCCTTTAGCAAACCGCCGAGATAATTAGGCGAAACGTTCAGTGTTTGTGCTACATATTGAACACTTGGCAATCCTTTCGAAATCAAATCATCGGCGTTAAAATAATCGTCTAACAATTTTTCCAGACGTCCTAAAATTTGATGATTCGCTTTTTCTCTTGTAATAAATTGCCGATTGTAAAATCTTTCCGAATAATTGAGCAATGCCTCAATGTGCGATATAATGATTGGTTTGCTGAATTTGTCAATACTGGTATAATACTCTTGCTGAATATTGGCTATAATACCGTCTATTGTTTCTTCTTCCTTTTCCGATAGAAACAGCGCCTCATTTATCGAGTAATTAAAAAAATCGTATTGCTTAATTTTTTTAGCAAGTGGAGTGTTCCAGATAAAATCGGGGTGGATCAGCATTACCCATTTCCAGCCCGAGGGTTCAGTAGTTTCGGAAGGATTATGTTCAATGCTGAAAACCTGATTAGGCGACATAAAGAACATGGTGCCTTCGTTAAAGTCATAGGCTTGCTGGCCGTATTTAAAGGTGCCTGTAAAATTTCGTTTTAAGGCAATAGAATAGAAGTCAAGCACCAGGGTTGAAACGCTTTCAGGGAATTTTTGTGCCTCTTCAAGATTAATGACGCTCACCAGCGGATGTGCAGGTTTTGGCAAATTTCTAAACTGGTGAAATTCACTAATAGTCTTTATTCTGAAAGGCTTTTTATGCGGCATATAATATTAACGGTCAGCGTCAAATTTTTTGATGGCATCCCTGCTTAAAGGCGTAAAGAAGTTGACCAAATTACCGTCAGGGTCACGGAACAAAAGCGATTTATTTCCCCAGGGCATGGTGGTTGGTTTTTGCACAATATACGGTTCAAGATAATCAACTAATCTTTTGTATTCCTCATCTACATTATTTACCCTGAATTCTATAATCGCAGACCTGTTTTCAGCAGCTTGGGCAACTTCAGAGCCACCGAAAAACTGCAACGTATTCGTGCTTCCAATGGCCAGGGTAGCCGATTGCGTTTTCAGTTCGGCAAAATCGGGCGTGTATTGAATAGATTCCAGGCCGGTAATGCGTTCGTAAAAGGCCACTAATTTTTTTATGTCTGCTGTTATAATTCTGATGGAAATGATATTCATGTCGCTATCTTTTTGTTGTCACAAAAGTGAACAACAACTGTTGAATCAATTTAGCCAAAACAACGTTTGGTTTAGCCTAAAATGAATGGTAAGTCTCTTCGCCGGTTCGGAACTAAGTTCAGTAGCCAACTCGTCCGGCAGGCTACGCTCGGCAGGCGTCATTCTGGCGCAGGCCAGAATCTGTCTGTTCCGATGTATGCCTATGCATTTCCACTTTGTATTCATCCTACAATCCTCTAATCCTACGAATCTTAGTTCAGAATACGTCAACCCCGCCGCGAAAATGTTAAATCTTTAGTTTTATGCTAATTAAAAGGAATAAAAATTGAAAAATAAAAACTAAATAACTATATTTATAGTCCGAACCTGTTCTTTGACATTACCGCAATACGTAAGGGGTATGAGGGCGTTGCCTTGCTGCCGGGTAATGGAGTATTTGCCTTTTCGCATTTACACCGCCGCTCAAAAAGTTTACACTTTTCTGTGAACTTTTTAAAAGGAGAGACGGATTTAGCCTCTCCAAGCGCTGCTTAAATCGTTAAAATCAACGCTTTTACCGCTTAAACGGCAAAATGGACCTAACGGAAAGTGTAAAGTTTACATTTCAATGTAAACTTTTGTAAACCTTTTACCCATGCAGCGCCTATCGAAGGAATAACCGGTTAAGTCACCACCATGCCCGGCCTTAAACACATTAAAGTTCCGGAGATTTGTGCACGCAAAATCAACTGCACAAATGTGCACAAATGAAAACTCCGCTAATGTGTTTGGTTTCCAATTAGTAGAACTAATTCGCTGCGAGCAGTGAACTGAGAACCCTCTTTGCATATAAAGGATTGTAAAGTCCCGGAAGGCACTAACTGCTTTGTCTGATTTCTGATCTCTGTTTTCTGTTCTCCAATTTCAGAAAGTGTAAAGGAGTGTAAAGTTAGTTTCGTTAAAATTCTTCGCGCCTTTGTGTGAAACATTCGTTTCTCTGCGTTTTAACACAAAAATTGCTCATATGAAAACTTCTGTAACTTGTGCACAAGCAAAAACTTGCACAAGCATGCACAAGCAGTGTGGATAACCCTCGAAAGTCGGGATAGAAGAATAATGCTTTGCTGCCTGGCCCCCTTCCGATATTTCGGAAAGGGTAGGGTAGCAAAGAGCATAAGCAAACAGCGAACTCATAACTCAACACTCCTAACTCAAAACTAACAAAGTGTAACCCTAACTTCAATGTAACCTTTTGTAACCTTTTTTCAGATGGAAGGGGACCCAAATACCCAAAAACCGCGTAAATCATAGAAAATCAGTGTTTATCTGCGTTCCATTGCGTTTAATTGCCTGGGCTATTTACGTTCCTGTAAGAGGCTAAACTTTAGCTCATCATACTAAACAAAAAGGCCCCCTTGCGGAGGCCTTTTTTACTTGGTTGATTAGTGTTGTTTACTGTTTTACAAATGTACGTGTAGAGGTGCCAAAGCTTGGGTTATCTACAATGTAGGAGAAGGATGTATCGCCAGGTTGTGCGGTTAAGGTTTCATCCACACAATCCAATACGGTACCGTCATCAATATACTGGGCAGGAACTTCGATGGTTGCATCATCTAATTGTGCCATATATACCGGGAATATGAACTGGGGTGATGAAGCGGCTACACCACCTACATTGTCGATGATATAAACACCGCGGCCTATTTTGGTTACGTTAACCTCAACACCGTTGGCTGTACGGGCATAAACACCGGTAAGGTCCCACGAATCATCGATGTCGGTTACCACTACAGGGCGCTGCTTAACAGTTTCAAAACCGTTAGCATTTTTGGCTGTAAAGGTTACCATATAAACACCAGGTGTTGAAGGATCAACGGGGTTGTCTATTGCCTCAATGTCGGAAGATGCTCCTGTGATATCATCAACCAGGGTAGCACCGGCATCGCTGTAGCTGTCTCCTGTGTGAAGTATCACAACCTGGTCGCCCTTCAGGTTAATGGCAGGGTAGGTTACCTTCACGGTTTTAGAAGGATACTGGTCCTCTTTTTTACAACCGGTAACCAGTAGCAGCACCAGTACTGTAAAGGCCAGGGTTGTTTTAATTATATTGTTTTTCATGTTGTTTTCTTTAAAGTGAAACCATTAGTTAGCATCCCACCAAACTTTAACGGTAACCGTTTTAACACCGGGGAAGTTGGTGTTGCTGGTTACTTCATCGCTTGGGTAAACAATACGTGCAGGGAATGCACCGCCGCCTAACACCGAGGTTACCGAAGGCTGCAGGAACGATGGGTAACCGGTTCTGCGGAATTCGGTCCAGGCTTCAAAGTTCTGGTTGCCGGTCATAGCCACCCATTTTTGGGTCAATATGGCCTTTAGCTTGTCAGCCGTGCTGCCGCTTGCAGGGTAAGCAATCGAATCGCTTGCCAGGAAGGTTGCCAGGTCGGTAGCCACCAGTTCAGATGAACCGGCCCAGGTGCTCCAGCTTGCTTCGATACCGGCTTCGTAAGTAGCTTGTTCGTCGCCGCTACCCCAACCGCGCACAATGGCCTCAGCCTGCAGGAACTTACTTTCTGCATCGCTTATAAGCGTTGTAGAAGCAGTAGGGCCAACAAGTTGGTCGTTTGGCTTGCTCCAGGTGCCGTCGCTTTGGTTGCCGCCTAACAGTTTGCCTTCGCCCTGTTGCAAACCAACAAAGTTGCCTGAGCCGTTCTCAGCATAGAAATCGGCTACACGGGGATCGTTGGTGTTGTTCAGGTAATCGATAGCGCTCGAACTGCCGAAGATGTTAGAAGTAGTACCCAGGGCATAACCGGTGGTATACAGCGGGCTTTGCTGGAACTTTTGGTCGGCGTAATATAAGCGGGCGCTTTCGCCCATATCAATGAATGGTTCACCATTAGTAAACATCTCGCTGATTTTGGTTTGCGCCAGCGAAGGACGGATCTCGCTTTGGCGTAACAGAATCTTTAGCTTTAATGTGTTACCGAACTCGTACCACAGGAACAGGTCGCCGTTGTAAATAAGGTCATCCGAACCCGGGCTATCAAAGTTAGGGTCAAGCATGCTCATGCCTTCATCAACCATATCCAGTATACCGTCGTAAACAGCTTCCTGGCTATCAAAATGCGGGGCCACATTATCGGCATCACCCTTCAATGATTCGCTGAAAGGTACATCGCCCCAGGCATCGGTAATAACCTGGTAAGTATACGCTTGTAGTATACGGGCAATAGCCGCATAGTTGCGCTTGGTGCTGTCCTTGGTGGTTCCGGTTTCGTAGATAAACTGAAGGTCCTTTAAAGTGCCGGCATACAAAGCTGCCCAGGGGCGGTCAGCATCAGCCGAGTTATAAATGTATTGATCTAACGAGGCGTATTGGTTAGCGTTAGGGCCCTGGGTCCAGTATTGGCCCCAAAAACCGCCTACCAATGCCAGCTGGTTACCAACGGTATAACCCAGGTAGCTTTCGGCAGAAGGCAGCGCAAATTTTACGTCTACTTTTTCAGGAGCGTTCGGGTTGTTGTTCACATCCAGAAACTCCTTCTTGCACGACGCAACCCCAAGCAATCCTACCACAAGTGTTAGGATTATTGCTGATTTATAGTTTATGCGTTTCATTTTTCTTTCATTTAAGGTTAAACCATTAGAAATCTACCTTCACACCAAAGCCCGCAGTGCGCAGCGATGGCAGGTTATAGAATTCAAAGCCCTGGGCGTTTCCTGCGCCATAAGCGTTAATCTCCGGATCGGCATAGGTGTTTTCTTTAGGCACCCACATCCAGAGGTTGTTGCCAAACACACTCAACTCAACATTGCTGATGTATTTGGTTTTGCTCATCCACTTCTTAGGGAACTGGTAGCTGAGAGATACCTCACGCAGTTTTACATAAGTGGCAGAAACAAGGTTGTTCGCATAATCATCACGGATGAAATTGGTCCAGTAATCCTGGTAATGCACCGGTGTGTTATTGGTATGGTATTGTCCGTCGCTGCCTTTATAAACGCTGTTAGGAACTACAAAGTCCTGACGGTCGTTATACAAGGTCAATGGATCGGTACCCAGGAACTGTTGCAGATCGCGGGTAGCACTGTAGAATTTGCCACCAACACGGGTATCGAACAGGATGCTGAAACGCAGACCTTTGTAGGAAAGGCTGGTTCCTATACTACCCAACCAGTTAGGAGCAAAGGTGCCCACAATTTGTGGGGTAGGGGTCATTAAAGGCTTACCTGTAGCGCTGTCAACAATTGGATTTCCTTGTTCGTCGCGCTGCGAAGTAATAGAGTAGAAGGTGCCGTAAGGCTGGCCTTTCTGGATTACAATCGCCATCGACGACAGACCACCGATTACTAACTGTTCGGCATTGTCGGCCACCTGGATAACCTTGCTCCAGTTTTTGGTAAAGGTTCCGAAGATTTCCCATTTAAAGCCGTTTTGCAGACTAACAGGAGTAACCTTAACTGATAACTCAATACCCTTGTTGCTAAGGATACCGGCGTTGATGATGCGCTCGGTAAAGCCGCTACTTGGTGCAGCAGGTACCGCCATAATTTCGTTTTTGGTGCGCTTCATGTACCAGGTAAAGTCAATGTTCAAGCGGTCTTTTAAGAAAGACAATTCAGTACCTGCTTCCCAGGTAGTTGAAATCTCAGGCTTAATATTGGCATTACGCAAACGGTTACTGATGGTATAGCCCAAAACGGAAGAGCCATCAGCAGAGTAGAATGGCGAGTGAATTTCGGATTGGTTATAACCATCGCCTATGTTACCGGTAACAAACACGTTACGCAGTGAGTAAGGCTCAGCATCTTTACCAACCACGGCAAAGCTACCACGGATTTTACCGTAGGATAAAATCATTGGGTTCAGGTTCTTGATCAGTTCGGTGAACACAAACGAAGAACTTACACCGGGATAGAAGTAAGAGCGATTGTTTGTTGGCAAGGTGCTGCTCCAGTCGTTACGGCCGGTAACATCAACAAAGAAGATGTTCTTGTAAGCAAAGTTTACATCAAAGTAAACACCGGCAATACGCTTGCGCACCAGGCTGTTGGTTAACGTTGGGCGGCTCAGGGAGTTATCAAAGCTGTATTGATCTTCGATAGCTAAACCTGCAGTTTCGCCGTAGGTGTTTTTAACGCGGCGGCTGTAAATGTTAGTGCCCACAAAACCACCAATGGTATAAGCATCTTTAAACGTCTTCTCAGCGCGGATCAATACGTCGGCATTGAATTCGCTTACGGTGTAGATGTCTTCGCTGTAGCGACCTGGATATTCTTTCTCAAAGTCCTGGTTTACGAAGGAATACTTGCGCCATTTTTGGAAACGCGAGTCGGTATAGATATCAGTACCTAAGCGGCCGGTAAAGGTTAACCAATCCAACGGCTTATAGTCTAATGAAATGTTAGAGTTAAAGCGGTCAACCAGGTTAGTGTTCTTCTGATTTTCGATTAACCAGTAAGGGTTTTGATAATAGGCACCAAAGTAATGTTCCGGCGTATTGAACTTGTTGTTGAGGTCTTTTTGTTCCAATACTGAGATGTCGCGTGGTATATTTAACAACTGGAAGTAAGGAGAGAAGTCACTTTGGCCTTGAACCATCAAGTCACCTTCGGTGCGGTTGTAGTTCATGGTAATGGTGCTCTTTAACTTACCCCCGAAATCGTGCGATACGTTTGCACGGATAGAGTTCTTCATGTAGCCGGTGCCGGGGAAAATACCTTCGTACTTGAAGTTGTTATACGACAGGTAATAGCTGGTACCTTTTAACCCACCCGAAATGGAAAGGTTATTGTTTAAGGTTTTAGCTACATTAAAGAAAGAGCTTAGGTTATTAGGTAAAGCAGAATACGGCTTTACGCGGCGTTCGCCATCCACTTCCTGGCCCCATGGGCGGATGCTTCCATCAAATTTAGGTCCCCAGCTAAAGTTTTCGCGGGGATCAGGAGCACCTTCACCACCCTGGCCATAATCGTTTTGCATGGTAGGCAGCTTCAGCGGCGTGCTGAAGGAAGTTTGAGAGCTTACCGATACTTTGAACTTACGACCTGTGCCACCTTCTACTAAGCCACCTTTTTTGGTGGTAATCAGGATAGCACCGTTAGCACCACGCTGGCCGTAAAGCGCTACCGCAGCAGCACCCTTCAATACGGTAACACTTTCTATATCCTGCGGGTTAACGTCGTTACCACGGTTACCGGCGTCGTATTGGTTATTCAATACATCGTCGAAGCCGAAGTTTGAGTTATCGATAGGCACACCATCCACCACTATCAGGGCGTTGTTATCGCCGGTGAAGGACGAACCACCACGCAGGGTAACTTTGGTTGAACCGCCCGGGGCACCGGTAGAGTTGGTGATTTGTGCACCGGCTACTTTACCTTGCAGCGCGGTAAGTGGCGAGGCCTGGCTTACACGGTTAATTTCGTCGTTTTTAACGGTAGTAGTACCGTAACCTAACGAGCGCTTTTCACGTGTAACAGCTAAGGCGGTTACCACCACATCGTCGAAAGTTGTATTGTCGGGATCCAGCACGACGTTTAACTGGGCCGATTCTCCAATAGGCAAGGTTTTTTTCTTCATGCCGATATAGCTAAAAACCAGATTTTTAGCTGAATCGGTAACTGTAATTGTGTAGTTGCCATCCACATCGGTGGAAGCTCCTACCGTTGTTCCATCCACCACTACGTTGGCGCCTATTAAAGGCAGTCCATCCGCACTGGAGGTCACTTTTCCGGTAATTGTTCTTTGCGCAAAAGCCATGTTGCACGCAAATACAAAAACCAGCACAAGGGCTTTGTACAATCGTTTCATAGAACGGAGTTTGGTTAAGAAATAGGTTATCGCGTGATAAATTTAACATGAATAAACAGGACAGTTGCAAAATATTAACACAAATATTATGCACATTTCATTACGGGCCTTCTTATTACAATTCCATGACGCAGAACTTTCTATATAGGCATTCCTAACTAATTTTTTAAGGTCAGGGCTATTTTATGTAGGTTTGGGCTAATACTTTAAAACATGGATGGAATGAACGAAAACTTACGCATCAGAATGGAAGACATGTTCCTGGATGCTGACCGCCTGATAAGCGAACAGAAGATTGGGGAGGCTTTTAGCAAGCTTACTGCCGTAGTGCAGGAAATGCCCACCTTTGGTAAAGCGTATAACCACATTGGCTGGATATACGAAACCAAATACAAGGATTATCCGAATGCTGAAAAGAACTATAAGTTGGCTATTGAGTATGCACCGGACTACCACGCTGGCTACTATAACTATGCCATTGTGTTATCAACGCTGCAAAAGTGGGATGAATTGAAAGATTTGCTGGACCGGGCATTAAAAGTTCCAGGTATAAATAAAGGTACCATCTATAATGAGTATGCTATAATGCAGGAAGCACAGGGTAAATACAAGGAAGCTATTGATGCTTACAAAAACTACATAACCAGTACATTTGACAACAAGCAGTTAGAGACCGCCAAGGAATCAATTGAGCGTTGTAAAAAGAAAATGGAAATTCTTGCCCTTTAAAACGGGGAAACAGTTACTTAAAAAGGGGCAGTAATGCCCCTTTTTTGTTTTGATTTACTTACCTGATCCGCTTTGTGCCCATTTTAGGTTGTTGCGGGCTTGTTGGTAGTTAGGGTCTAACTCTATCGACTTTTTGCAGGCAATTTCGGCACTATCGAACTTTTGCAACATGCAGTATGCTGAGCAAATGTTGTTGTATGCCACTGCACTGTTTGGCTGTATGGAAAGCACCTGACGGCAGGTAGCAATACACTCATTGTATTTGCCTGCATTGTAATAGGCCAGCGATTGATTTATGAGGCCCGAAACTGTTTGCGATTGTAGTTGTGCCTGATTGTCGCCGGGATTTTGCGCTAATTTTAGATAGGCCTGCATGGTAGCGTCGCCGGGATACATCGCTAAGCCTTTTTGTGCCAACGCCTGCAGATCTGCCCACTTTGCCCTTAACTTATAGATGTCCATCATCAGGTATAGCGAGTAAACGTGGCCTGGAAAAATCTCAAGAGCCTTGCCGCAGTAGATTTCAGCCTCCTCTAAGCGGAACTGACTTTCCAGAAAACGGGCATAGTAATAATAAGGCTCCACGTATTTTTCGCCAAAGGCCAACGCATTCTTAAAATATACCTCCGCCTGGTCGGGCTTACCGAAACGTTGCTGCAGGATACCATAATTAACATGCAGGATATAGTAACGCGGGGTTTTGGTCAAGGCTTGGTCATAGGCGTACTGTGCTGCCGTAAGGCTATCCTTTGCCATTAAGGTTAATCCATAGTTCATCCAGCCACGGCCGTTGTTCGGACTTTTTTTAGTTACGTCTTCCCAGAGGGTTTCATCTTTATGCCATACGTTGTTACGCTGGTGCGTGCCGTAAGCATAGCCTGCAAACGCCAAAAACAGGATAATGAACATGCTGTTTTTTAGCATAGGTTGTTTAACCCACTTAACCTCGCTTAAGTTCATAAGCAGGTTAACCATGGCTATTATCAAACCGATGTAAGGCAGGAAAATACGGTGGTCGTTAGTTACCTCGGCCAGTGCAATAAACGAAGAGGTCGGCAATAACATCAGGATAAACCAGGTCAAACCGAAAGCGGCAGGGCGCCATTCTCTTTTTTCCGAGGCGCGGAAGATGAGCACTACTATAAATATCAGGAATGCTATACCGAAATACAGGCGGTCGTCGCTAAGGTTAGTAACCATAGGTATGTCGGTATCAGCACTTAGGCCCATAGGCACAAAAAACTGGGTAACGTAGTGAATGATGATGTAAGGTTGCGATGCGGCATACCACCACATGCTGCTGCCACCGGGTTCGTGGTGCTTGGTCATTTTAATGGTAAACAGTGCCAGTGCAACACATACAACCAGGGCAACCAGACCGCCACCTATGCTTTTAAAGAACTCACCAAAGCCTTTAGCCGTAAAAATATCGGAAAGTGGTTTTTGCTTGGTTACCAGGTAGTCGTAAGCAATGATAGCCGGGGCAAACATAATGGTGGTTTCCTTGGCGAACATGCCGAGTATTACTGGTATAAGATAGAGATAGTATTTGCGTAGATTATCGAACTGCAGGTAAATTGCGAATGAAGCTACAATAGCCAGGGTAGAAAGAATATCAGAGCGGGAAATGATATAGTTTACTGTTTCGGCATTGGCTGTATGTAAGCCATACCAGGCACTGCCAATAAGAGCGAAATAAGGGATGTTAGGATTGCCGGGGAAGGCCGTGGTATAGATCTTCTGCTGAATGAAGAAAAGCAGCACCACGATAATAAGAAACCAGCTAAAGTTAGAAACATGAAACCAAAATGGATCGAGAGGCGCGCGTTTACTGGCGTCGGTTAAAGCATAGTCAATGGCCAGAGTAGTGGTTACCAATGGTCGGTAGCCCTGGTGCGATGGCATGCTGCTGCTTGTTGTGCAATCTTCGAAGAACAACGGGATATTACGTATGTCGCGTATAAAACCGTTATCGGTAATAGTGTGCGAATCGTCGAAGTGAAAATCGTTGTGGAAGTGGTTGCTGTAAACGCCGGTTATTAAAACCAAAATAAGCAGTAGAAAACCGTAAACCGTATACTGTTGTTTCATTCCTCAATTTTTTCAACTCTGTTAATGGCAATTTTACGCACCAGTTCTGTGTGCTCTGCTTCTAAATTCCTGATTTTCGAATATAGAATAATGCCTGCCACAAAGAAAAACATGATAAACAGATATACAAGCAAATCGAACCCGCGGGCTACACCTACAAAATTGGCAATGCGGTCGGTTAATCCGGGAAATACCACAAATACGCCTCCCAGCAAGGTCATACTTAATATCAGTAAACGATAAAATGTGCGGTTTTTAAGCCGGGGGATAGCTATGATAAACAGAATAGCTACGGGAATAAGCAGCAGCAGTTTATAGTTCATGGCTACAGTATTTTTTTTAGGATAAGGTCGATCAAAATATTGATGGAATTCATGGAACTCTGACCTTTCATTTTGCTGTAATCGGTATAGATAATGCGCACAGGCACTTCTTCATACCGCAGGTTTGCATGCTTAATCAGCGTTAAAATTTCGCTGGCGTGGCTCATGCGGTTCTCCCGCATTTTTATTTTATTAATGGCCGTAGTATTCATAGCTCTGAAACCATTATGAGCATCGGTTAGCCACATACCGGTAAAAATGCCATTCACCAATATGGCACCTTTCAGTATCAGGCGGCGGCTGGGGGGCACCTGGTCCACATCTTCCTTACGCTTAAAACGGGTGCCCATGGTAACATCAGCACGGCCAACCAGGATAGGTTCTAATAGGGATGGTATCTCAAGATAATTGTGTTGTCCGTCGGCATCAAAGGTTACCAGGTATTCGGCTTTGTTAACGCGGGCATACTCAATGCCGGTTTGTAATGCGGCGCCCTGACCCAGGTTAACTTCGTGCTTAAGGTAATGGATAGGCAACCCTGCTAAAGCCTGGCGGGTATTATCCTTGCTGCAATCGTCAATAACCACTACCGTGTAGCCGGTTTCTATAAGGGGTAATACCGTATTGCGTATTACCTGCCCCTCGTTGTAAGAGGGGATGATTATAAATACCTTTTTAGGATCAAAATTCATGGATGCTTACAAATTTCTGATTTTGGATGAGAAATACTAATAAGTAGTAGGTAATAGATTGCGGGCCTACAAAATACGGTAATCGCAAACCTCTTTAAAATCAGGTAGTTTAAATGGTGCATTCGTTTAAATTCGCCATGTTGTAAAATTGTTCACAATGCAAGGTTCCTATATACTTACCATCGACCTGGGCACTTCGGGCCCCAAGGTTGCTCTATTTGATCATACCTGCAAATGCATAGGCCATGCGTTTGAGGAAGTGCCTTTGCTGCTTTATGACGGTGGTGGTGCAGAACAACGACCATCGGATTGGGTGAATGCCATCCGCAATGCCTATAAACAAATGATGGCGGAAACGAAAATTGATCCTAAAGCCATTGTGGCAATAAACTGTACGGCTCAATGGAGTGGTACTGTAGCGGTAGGTAAGGATGGAAAGGAGTTAATGGATTCTATCATTTGGATGGATACACGTGGTGCAGAATATGTAAAACAATTAACGCATGGCCCTATTCGTGTAGAAGGATACGGGGTAGGTAAAATTTTAAAATGGATACGGTTAACAGGCGGGGGACCTACCCGAAGCGGTAAGGATTCTATTGCACATATACTGTACATACGAGAGAAACTACCTGAGATTTATAAAAAAACTTATAAGTTTTTGGAGCCTAAGGATTACCTGAATTTATGGTTAACGGGTAGAGCGGCATCTTCCTACGATGCCATAACCTTGTATTGGGTTACCGATAACCGCGATATAAATAATATAAGCTATCACGATGGCTTACTTGCTTTAACAGGTATTGATAAGGATAAGTTGCCTGAACTGGTAAAAACCAATAGTGTTTTAGGCACGGTAACTAAACAAATTGCCGAAGAATTTGGTTTGCGGCCGGATGTAAAGGTTATATCAGGCACCCCGGATGTACAGAGTGCAGCAGTAGGTTCTGGTGCCGTGCGCGATTATGAAGGTCATATGTATATAGGCACCTCATCATGGTTGGTGTGCCATGTGCCATTCAAGAAAACAGATGTGTTCCATAACATGGGCACCATACCATCGGCTATACCCGGCCGGTATTTGATTGCCAATGAACAGGAGAGCGCCGGTGCCTGTTTAAATTTTATAAAGAACAACCTGCTGTATTATAAGGATGAATTGAACAGCGGTCCGGCACCCAAAGACTTTTATAAAGCGGTTGACCGCATTGTTGATAAAGTACCTGCCGGCAGCGATGGCCTTTACTTTTTACCCTGGTTGTATGGCGAGCGTTCGCCTATAGATGATCATAGTGTGCGCGGTGGTTTTTACAATATGTCGCTAAACCATAACCGCACGCATATGCTGCGTTCGGTGCTGGAGGGGGTTAGCTTAAACGCGCGTTGGCTATTGATGTATGTAGAGAAGATGAACGCCA
The DNA here is from genome assembly GCA_046329495.1 of Chitinophagales bacterium. Lineage (GTDB taxonomy): Bacteria > Bacteroidota > Bacteroidia > Chitinophagales > LD1 > Bog-950. The sequence continues at coordinate 74,620 of JAXLUO010000012.1, forward strand.
GGCCCTTTGAAAGTATCAACTTTATTGGTGGTGGTGCCAATTCTGCGGTTTGGAGCCAGATTACGGCAGACATATTTAACCGGCCGATTAAGCAGGTAAAGGAACCGCTGATGGCTAACAGCCGCGGTGCGGCCATGCTGGCCTGGATGGCACTGGAGCATTTTGATATTAATGCAGCCGCAACTGCTGTAGAAATAAATCGTGTGTTTGAGCCTAACAAGGCTAATCGTAATTTGTACGATGAGATGTTCGGGCGCTTTGTAGATGTATATACCCGCAATAAGCCGGTGTATATGAAGATGAATCCGTAGGTGATGGCAGAGAATCCTTTTAAAGATGCCCCGCTGCAATTATTGCAACATCCCCTTTTTGACGAAAAAAAGGTAGAGGTTTGGATCAAGCGCGATGAGCTGAACCACCCGCATATTCAGGGCAACAAGTGGCGCAAGCTGAAATACAACTTATACGAGGCGCGGTTGAATAACTATAAAACGTTGCTGACGTTTGGCGGCCCGTGGTCTAACCATATTTATAGTACGGCTGCTGCAGGGCAGTTGTTTCATTTTAAAACTATCGGAATTATAAGAGGTGAGGAGCCGGCCGTAAAAAGCGCTACACTGCAGTTTGCAGAAAGCTGCGGCATGGAATTGTATTACATGGATCGCGCTATGTATCGCGAAAAGGATAACCCCGATAATATTGAAAGCCTGCATGTGCAGATAGGTGATTTTTACCACGTACCCGAAGGCGGCACCAATATGTTAGCGCTGGAAGGCGTTGCGGAAATAATAGAGGAACTGGATATGGATTTTGACTTCCTGTGCACGGCATGCGGTACCGGAGGCACCTTGGCAGGACTGGTAAGCGGCCTGCGCGGCGAAAAGCAAGTAATTGGATTTAGCTCGCTAAAAGGCGAGGATAAACTTACACCCAGGGTAAATGATTTGGTGGAGCAATATACCGGGCAAACCTTTCCAAATTTTAGCGTGAACTTTGATTACCACTTTGGTGGCTATGCTAAAGTAAATAAGGAGTTAATTAATTTTATCAAGCGGTTTAAAGCGGAACACGATATACAACTTGATCCTGTTTATACAGGCAAACTGTTTTATGGTTTGTACGATATGGTCAGCAAGGATTACTTTAAACCCGGTAGCCGCATTATAGCCTTACATACCGGCGGCTTACAAGGCTTAGCTGGCTATGCCGAGTATTTTGAATCACCTTCGGAGTCGTTGCGGTGATTTTCATTTTCCGGCGTACACTCATCCTTATAAGGACAATGCCTGCAACCGCTGTTACAGCAATATCCCCGCTCGCGGTGGTATTGTCCGGTAAACACAAGTAGCCCCGAATCTTTATCGAGGTAATAGTGAATTCCTTCCTGTAGTTTAGAATGCATCGAAACGTACGCCGGTGTAGTTTTGAGGAGTTATATTGCGCAACTCCTCTTTTACAGCCTCGCTAACCTCTAAAGTATCAATAAATTCGGCTATCGACTGACGATTGATGTGCGCTTGCCCGCGGGTTAGTTCTTTCAATTTCTCGTAGGGCTGCGGATATGCTTCGCGGCGAAGGATTGTTTGAATGGCTTCGGCAACTACCGCCCAGTTGGCTTCCAGGTCGTTATGCAGTGCATCAGTATTCAGCAACAACTTCGATAAGCCTTTCTCAATGGAGCTTAAACTAATCATGGTATGCGCTACAGGCACGCCAATGTTGCGCAGCACCGTGCTATCCGTTAGGTCGCGCTGCAAACGGGAGATGGGCAATTTAGCTGATAGATGTTCAAATAAAGCATTGGCAATACCAAGATTACCTTCCGCATTTTCAAAGTCTATCGGGTTTACCTTATGCGGCATTGCGCTTGAACCTACTTCGCCCTTCACCACGCGCTGCTTAAAGTACTCCATCGATACATAAGTCCATATATCGCGGCAAAGGTCTATTAATATAGTATTGATACGCTTAAAGGCATCAAAGTGTGCCGCCAGGTTGTCGTAATGTTCAATTTGTGTGGTGTAACGGCTGCGGCGCAAATGCAGCTTGCGGTTAACAAAATCGTTACCAAAGCTAACCCAGTCAATACGCGGATAGGCTACGTTGTGCGCATTAAAGTTGCCGGTAGCTCCACCGAATTTGGCATTGTAGGTTACCTGCTCAAACTGTTGTAATTGGGTTTTCAGGCGCTCCACAAACACCATCATCTCCTTACCCAACAAAGTTGGTGATGCAGGTTGTCCGTGCGTATGTGCCAGCATAGGCACTTCTTTCCATTCATTCGCTAAACGCTCAATAGTAGTAATTAAGCGTTTAATGGCAGGCAGGTATACCTTTTCATTAGCATCCTTCAAACTTAAGGGTATGGAGGTGTTATTAATGTCCTGCGAGGTAAGTCCAAAGTGAATGAACTCCTTCCATTTTTCCAGTCCCAGTTTGTCAAAAATCTCTTTTAAAAAATACTCCACCGCCTTTACATCGTGGTTGGTGATCTTTTCGGTATCCTTAATCTTTTGGGCATCTGCTGCTGTAAAGTTGGTTACGGCTCCACGCAGATCGCTAAAATGTTTAACCGGAAAATCCGCCAGTTGCGGAAGCGGTAGTTCGCAAAGCGCGATAAAATATTCTACCTCTACATGCACGCGATATTTAATTAAAGCGTATTCAGAAAAGTAATCGGCCAGCTCGGCTGTTTTGCTGCGGTAGCGCCCGTCAACAGGCGAAATTGCAGTAAGTGCGGTAAGGTCTTTTGTCATTTGCGTGGCAAAGATAAAAAATACGCGGGTGGCATTTTAATATATGAAAGTGAGAAAAAAAGAGCTTCTTCGCAGCGATTTCAGCGAATTACACCACCTGCGCAATAGGTATTTTGAGCATTTGCCGTGATGGGGGGAAGAGGGGGGTATGCAACGTTTTTAGCTAAAAGTTCGTTATAGCACCATACGGGCAGATTTTTTTTTTTGAGAGTAAGAATTTTATTTGCGCTTCAATTCCGGGATAAAACATGTCGAAAAACCTCATTATTGTCGAGTCGCCTGCCAAGGCAAAAACCATTAATAAGTTCCTTGGTAAGGACTTTGTAGTAACCTCGTGTTACGGCCATATTCGCGATTTGCCGGATAGTGGTTTAGCTATTGACGTAAAGAATAATTACGAGCCCGATTACGTGGTAAATGATGAGAAAAAGGAAGTAATTAAAGAACTTAAGAAACTTGCCAAGAGCGCGCAGGAGATCTTCCTGGCAACGGATGAAGACCGCGAAGGTGAGGCCATTTCGTGGCACCTTTGCGATGTATTAGGTCTGGATCCTAAGAACGCGAAAAGAATAACATACACCGAAGTTACCGAGAAAGCCATTAAAGCAGCAGTAAGCCAGCCACGTACTATTAATATGGACCTTGTAAATGCACAACAGGCACGCCGCGTGCTTGACCGGTTGGTGGGCTACGAGATTTCGCCGGTGTTGTGGCGTAAGGTTAAACCAAGTTTAAGTGCAGGCCGTGTGCAGAGCGTGGCCGTACGTTTAATAGTTGAACGCGAACGCGAGATACGCGCATTTAAAGCGGTTGCTTCCTACAAAGTAACTGCCTTCTTTTTAGTTACTGATGCCAACGGAAAGAAAGTTGCTTTTAAAGCAGAGAAACCTGAAAACTTTAAAACCGAAACAGAAGCTGCCGATTTTTTAAATCAGGTAGCTGATGCTGAGTTTAAAGTAAAGAGCATTGAAAAGAAACCGGGCAAGCGCACACCTGCGGCTCCGTTTACTACCAGTACCTTACAACAGGAAGCTTCGCGCAAGCTTGGCTTTTCGGTTAGTAAAACGATGTTGATAGCGCAGAAGTTGTACGAAGCGGGTCATATTACTTATATGCGTACCGATTCTACCAGCCTAAGCGATTTAGCCCTGGAAGCATTGCAGACAGAAATCAGTTCGCGTTACGGCCAAAATTACCACAAGAAACGCCAGTATAATACCAAGAATGAAAGTGCACAGGAAGCGCACGAAGCTATCCGCCCCAGCTATATGAACAATGCCAGCATCGATGCGGAAAACGATGAGATGCGCTTGTACGAGTTAATATGGAAACGCACCATGGCCAGCCAGATGGCGGATGCTGAAATTGAAAAAACCGTTATTGATATTATTAATGACAAGAACAACGGATCGCTGCGTGCAACGGCCGAAGTGATCTTGTTTGAGGGCTTTTTGAAAGTTTATAACGAAGGCGTAGATGAAGATGCCGAGGGCGATGAAGAAGCAGAAGCGTTAATACCACCGGTTAAGGAAGGCCAGGTATTAGGCCTGCGCGAAATGACAGCCACCGAGCGTTTTACAAAACCAAGCCCACGTTATACAGAAGCAAGTTTGGTGAAGAAGCTGGAAGAACTGGGTATCGGTCGTCCATCTACCTATGCACCAACTATCAGCACAATCCAAAAGCGTAACTATGTTGTAAAAGAAACGCGCGAAGGTGTAGAACGCAAATACAAGCAATACACCCTTAAAGGTGGCGTGGTGGATGTGGCTGAAAAAACAGAAATAGTTGGCGCTGAAAAAGCCAAGTTGTTCCCAACTGATATCGGTGCTTTAGTTACCGACTTTTTGCTGGAGAACTTTAAGGACATAATGGACTTTAATTTTACGGCGGACATTGAAGGTCAGTTTGACCGCATTGCCGATGGTAAAATTGAGTGGCACCAGATGATTGACAAGTTCTACAAGCCATTCCACGAAACAGTAGAAACTACCACCAAGGAAAGTAAGCGTGCCAGCGGTGAACGCTACCTGGGTGAAGAACCCGGTACCGGCGAACCGGTTATAGCGCGTATGGGTCGTTTTGGCCCTATGGTACAAATAGGCAAAACGGAGGAAGTTGATGAAACGGAGCCTAAGCCCAAAAAGAAAGGTAAGGCAGCTGTTGATACAAACAAGAAAAAACCACGCTATGCAAAGTTGCGTCCGCAGCAGAGTATAGAAACCATTAACCTGGAGGAAGCTATGGAACTGTTTAAGTTGCCGCGCACACTGGGCGAACTGGATGGTAAAGTGGTAAAAGCCAGTATCGGTCGTTTTGGGCCGTATATCCAATTCGACAAGATATTTGTATCAATACCAAAAGATAAGGACCCTTATACGATTACTTTTGAGGACGCTGTAACGCTGATCCGTGAGAAAGAGATAGCAAATGCCAACAAGCTGATCCATAACTTCGAAAACGAAGGCATCCAGGTGCTGAATGGAAGGTATGGTCCTTATATCAAAAAGGGTAAAGACAATTACAAGATCCCTAAAGATAAGAGTGCTGAACACCTAACCCTCGAAGATGTGATGATGATCATTGGCGAGGCAGGTCCTACCAAAAAGGCCAGGAGCTTCCGTAAGAAGAAGTAACATGGTAAATGAAACGGAGATCCAGGCGTTGATACATTTGCTGGACGATGATGACAGCGAAGTTTTCCGCCACGTGCACGACAAACTTATTAGCCTGGGCACCGAGGTAATTCCCAAGTTGGAGGAAGCCTGGAGCACGGAACTTAACCCCGCCACGCATGAACGTTTGGAGGAGATCATTCATGAAATCCAATTCTACTCACTTGAAAAGGATTGGACCGAATGGGTAGAAACCGAAGCCGCTGATTTATTGACTGGTGCATGGTTAGTAGCCCGTTATTTTTACCCCGAGTTAAAGCTGGATGAATTAAGCAAGAAGATTCAGAAACTGCGCCAAACCATTTGGCTGGAGCTTAACTACAACCAAACACCGCTGGAGCAAATCCAGATATTTAACCAGGTATTTTACAATTACCACAACTTTCAGGGTTTACAAAATTCCGATGATTACCAGGATTACTGCATCAACAATGCCATCGATTCGCGCAAAGGCAATGCTATTTCAATAGGCATTATTTATCAGGTGATAGCCAACGATTTAAACCTGCCCGTTTACGGCGTTAATTTAATGCGCCATTACGTCCTAAGCTTCTGTAAAAAGACTTTGTTTGAGTTTGAAGGCGATAACCGCGAAAAGGATGTGATGTTTTACATTAACCCGGTCAATAAAGGTTCTATTTTTTCGCGTAACGAGATTAAAGATTACCTGGATAAATTAAAGGCTGAGCACGATGCCAAAAATTTTGTGCCTGCTTCGCCTCGCGAGATTATCCGCGAACTGCTTGTATATCTTTTAGAAACCGCCAACCATAAAAACATAGCTCAGCAAAGTGTTGATTTAAACAAGTTGCTGAAGATGCTCGATTAAGATTACAACGACAGTAAAAATGCCATGGTATCTACACCATCGGCATAATCAGCTAAACCGGGATGTTGCGATTGTCCGTACGTAACAGAACTTGCAGCTTGCCATTTTTCAGGCTCTGCCGAAACAATACATTGTATTTTATCACTCTGTTGCCGCAACTTACTATGCAGAACCTGTTCATCGTGCCAGTATTCCACATTCACCTGACCGATAGGAGAGGGAATGCTTTCATTTTCAACCAGCATTACAAACTCATTGGCTAAGTGCGGGGTATTATTCAGCAACAGAATAGTACGATTGTAATCGTAGTTATTCATGTATTTGGTGTGGTTGTGTAGCCAGGCATAAGCGCTAAACTGCGGAAACAACTGCTTCAAATCGTAACCCACAGGCACATACAATTTGCTTACGTTGCGGCATCCAAAACCGAAATACATAAAAATATCATCGGCCAACGCTTGCAACTGCTTGGCGGTTTCGTTACCGTTCAGCACGGCTACCGAGTTGCGGTTTTTGCGCAGAATTTTTGGATAATCTTTAAAGTAATAATCAAAGTAGCGGTTGGTATTATCGCTACCAGTGGCTATAACTGCATCATAGCCTTGTAGTTTGTCTACTACCTCAATGCGCTTTATACTGTTAGGGTCAACTTCGGCCAACAGTTCCAATAAACGAGGAAAGAGTTTATCATCCTTCGAAGAGAACTTGATCTTGATATTGGTTCCACTTATATAGCAACACAAAAAATCGTGAAAGCCCACCAGGGGAATATTACCCGCCATTATAAGGCCAATGGTTTTATTAACGGTGTGCAATTTATAGGCATCAAGCCAGGCGGTTAGTTTTACAGTGCTAAGCATGTCCTCTGTAATAGCATCTACGGCCAGTTGGGTAAAGGCGGGGGTAAACCAGGCGTTATAGCGTTCTGCCGCTTGTATCTTTTCCTGAAATACCGTATCGGTTTTTAAGCGGTTTCCTAACTCCTGCAATTTGCTTATAAGCTCCATTGTCCTAAAAATTGAAGCCGCAAAGGTAAAATTGTTGCACTTGTTGAAAATAAGCCGGCGGTGGGATACCGATTCTGTTTTCCTTAGCGTTAGCTACGGGTGTATAAACCCGCAAAAGCAGGCAGACTTATGAAAAAGAACATAGCTGTAATAACCGGCGGCGAAGCCAGCGAAGTTGGTATCTCGCTTAAAAGTGCCGGCGTGGTATGCAAACACCTCAATAAGGACAAATACAATGTTTTTAAGGTGGTTATTGATGGCAATGATTGGTATGTGGAACGCGATAACCCGGTTAAACTGTATGTCGATAAGAACGATTTTAGCTTTACTGTGGAAGGCCATAAAATAAAGTTTGATGCGGTATTTGTAGCCATACACGGTACACCGGCTGAGGATGGCAAATTGCAGGGGTATTTCGATATGCTGAAGATACCTTACAATTGTTGTGGTGTGTTGCAGGCCGCACTTACCTTCGATAAACTGCGCTGTAAGGAATACCTGGCAGCCTTTGGTGTGCGCACCGGTAAAGGGGTATTGTTAAAGCGCGAAGATTGGAAGAAATCAGGGCAGACGCTTAGTGTTGATTTGCCTTTACCTGTGTTTGTGAAGCCGAATAAGAATGGCAGCAGTTATGGTGCCGCTAAAGTATCGGAGGCAGCAGATTTAGCACCGGCCATAGCTAATGCCTTTAATTACGATGACGAAATATTGGTAGAGGAATACCTGAAAGGTACAGAGGTTACTTGCGGGGTTATCCGTGTAAACGGAAAAATAACTGCCTTACCGATTACTGAAATACGCAGTAAGAGCGAGTTTTTCGATTACAAGGCTAAGTACGAAGGTGCATCACAGGAAGTAACTCCGGCTGAAATTGACCGGGAACTTGCCTTAAAGATACAACAGACCTCAGCAGCAATTTACGAGAAGCTTGATTTTAAAGGCATGTGCCGCATTGATTATATCATCCGGGGTAACGAGTATTTTATGCTGGAGGTAAACTCCATTCCCGGACTTAGCGAGGAAAGCATTGTGCCGCAGCAGGCCAAAGCTTATGGGCTTACCCTGGAGGAATTATTCGGCAACTCTATTGAAGAATGTATCACTGCAGTAGCAACTGCAACTGCTTAATCCTTAAATTCTTAAAACCCTGCTATTTTAGCCCCCGGTAATGAAGAAGTTTTTCACCAAGGCACTACTCTATAATCTGCTGATTGCGGTAGGCATAATTGTATTACTGCTTACCATTGTGCAGTGGAGCTTAAAGTCGTATACCCGCCACGGAGAAGGTATACCCGTTCCCGACTTAAAGGGCAAAACCTTTGAAGAGGCACAGAAGATTTTAAGTGATAAGGATTTAGAATGGCAGATAATGGATTCGGTGTTTGATGATAGCAAACCGCCTTTATCCGTTGTTGAACAAAACCCCAAAGCAGGCTCAAAGGTCAAAACCGATCGCAAAATTTATCTGGTAATAAATGCCACTTCGGCACCAACTGTTGAAGTCCCAGATTTGGCAGGTCGAAGCTCGTTGAAGTACGCCAAGATGCAGTTAGAAAGTTATGGTTTTAGGGTAGGCGACCCCATTTACAAACCCGATCCGCACTTGAATGCTGTTATTGGCATGTTGGTGAATGGCAAACCGGTTACCCATAAAATGCGGGCCCCCAAAGGTGCCATGGTAACGCTTATTGTGGGTGATGGCTTAGGAATGGGCGGAGGTAAGATTCAAATCCCTTATTTGATAGGTTTACCATACGAAGAGGCCGAATTTAAGCTTAAAGGATTAGGCTTAAATGTTGGGGCCACCCTGTATGATGCCGGTGTAATTGATTCCTCAAGTGCTATTGTTTACAAGCAAACCCCGGGTTTTGAAGTTGGCAGAACCATTCAATTGGGTGAAACCATAGATTTGTTTACTGCTAAGGAATTGCCCGAAGGCATTACAGTTAACCCCGATTATTACAGTATTGGGGATTCGCTTTCCACCCCGGCCCCGGATACAGAACCTTAGGCTTTAAGCCGGGCACAGGCTGCCAATAATTTTACTTTCTTTACGTTTGCACTTGCAGTATGATACAAATGAAGCATTTACTCCTGTTTTTACTGTTAACCACGGGGTTAGGAACTTTTGCGCAACAGCAGGAGTTTTTAGCACCCATGGGGTACAATCCTAAAATTCAGGCGCAGCGGCAAACAGGTCATCAACATAAATACCTGGTTGATAAGAGCAACACCGTGGTACAAACGGCAACATTGAACCTGCCCTTTGTAGATGATTTCTCGCGCAACCGTACGCGCAGTTATAAATGGGTAGAGAATCACATAACAGCCAGCTATACCAATGTGTTCGGTACTTGCCTCAGTAACGAAGGTATTGCTACCCCGCTTGAGATGGCCGTAAGCAATCAGCAGGCTTATACGTATAGTTACGATACCGCAACACATACAGTTGATTCTGTGGCGCTTAATTCAGTTCAGTTCACCTTCTTCGGACCTGCTACAACAGGCTGTTTCGATCAGGCTCCAAGTTCACTTACTTATTGGCCGGCTTACTATTCTTATACATTTGATAACGATGGCAAGAAGATTGACTCGGTTTATCATTTCTTTCAAACTATTCAATATGCACCGCTGGTAAATATTGCACAGGGCGAACCGGGAACCCTCTGGTTTGATAATTATGCTTTTGTAAATAACACCTATCCTGTTAATCCCCCCACCATAGGTGTGGCTACCCTGGATGGTTTAAACGATTACGGGTTGCCGTATAATAATGCCAGTAGTACTACTTACGGCGATGCGGATTACCTTACCTCACTGCCCATTAACTTGCAGGGCAAAACGGAAGCCGACTCCATTTATCTAAGCTTCTTTTATGAACCGAAAGGATTGGGTGATTATCCCAACCTGAACGATTCACTGCTGGTGGAGTTTAAGGATAACAGCAGTATTTGGAGGCAGGTCTGGTTTGTGCCCGGCGACACTTCTTCTTCCACCGTTAAAAACGAATTTAAGCAGGTTTTGGTGTTGGTGCCTGCCCTGCCCTTACCTTACGATTATTACTACAACGGATTCCAATTCCGCTTTCATAACAAAGCCTCGTTGTATGGCAATTTAGACCATTGGCATATTGATTACGTGCAGTTAAACAGCGGACGGAATGCACAGGATACTGTTATTAACGATGTTGCATTTGTATATGACTTCCCTACAATTTTGAAGGATTATACCTTACTGCCTGCCGATCAGTTTCAGGACGCTACGGATATGGTAGATACCGTGCATGTGCTGGTACATAACCTTGACCCCAATGCTGTGAACAACCCACCGGCAACTAACTTTGTGGTAGGTGCAACGGAGTTATATCCTTCTCAAGCTATTGTAGCTACGGATGTATTGCAAACCTTTAATGCCTCACCCGATCATTACATTGATGTATTTCCTTCTGCCGACTATCAAATACCACACAGCCCTAACTGGCCGGTAGATAGCCTGGTTCTGGCTTCCAGATTAACGCTGGACCCTAATGATGCATTACCGCAAAACGATACGCTCATAAAAGCGCAAACCTTCAGTGCGGTTATGGCTTACGACGATGGTTCAGCGGAGGCAGCCTATGGGGTAGCAGGACTTGGTACCAAGAAATTTGCCTATGAATTTAATGTTCGCCAGCCTGATACCCTGGTTGGATTTCAGGTTATGTTCAGTCAGGTAGAGGGTTCTTCAGCAAGTGTGGTGTTCCAGTATTTTCTTTGGGATTCGTTAGCTCTGGGCACCTATGTAAACAACGAATTTCCTTTATGGCAGGGCGAAAATGCTAAACCCTTCTACGTGGATTCAACCAATGGCTTTTACACCTTTGTGCTTGATACACCGATCATTCTGACCGGATCTGTGTTTTTAGGATGGACCCAAAGCGATGATCCTTCTATACAAGTGGGCTACGATTTAAACAGCACCTTGGGGCACGATCACATGTATGTGTATCTGAACGGCCAATGGAAGAAATCGGCTATTTCAACGGCCGGGTCACCTATGATGCGTTTATTGTTCGATACTGAATACTGGGGGCATACTACCAGCGGCATACGCGATGTAACCGGAAACGATATTCCTGTTAATGTATATCCTAATCCTACCACAGGTAGTTTAACCATTGCTACTGAAGAACAAGGTGCATATGAGTACATGATAACCAATGCTGTTGGTCAGCAGGTAAGAGCAGGCCGTTTTAATGGCCGTCAGCTAAACCTAAGCGAACTACCGGCTGGTATGTACGTATTAAGTTTACGTAATGAAATGAGCGGTAGTTTACATCACACCAAAATTCTAAAAAACACGAACTAATGTACGTGGTGCTATTTGATGGGGTCTGCAACCTTTGTAACAGTTCCGTCAACTGGATAATAGATCATGATAAGCGGAATGAGTTCCGTTTTGCCTCGCTGCAATCCGATTATGGGCAACAGGTGATCAACAAGTTTAATTTACAGGGAGATTATCTGAATACGGTAATACTGGTAGATGGAGACAGGCTGTATACACGTTCAGCGGCAGTATTAAAGATTGCAGGTATTATTGGCGGTGTATGGGGTTTGCTTGCTGTGTTTTTAATAGTGCCTGCTTTTATCCGCGATATTGTCTACAATTTTATTGCCCGTAACCGCTACAAATGGTTTGGCAAAAAAGAAAGCTGCCGGATACCTACACCGGAATTAAAATCGAAATTTTTAGGGTAATGATAAAGTGGTTGGCTCTTATAGTAATAATGTTGCTTGTGGCGGCAGGCCTTACTGGTTATGTTATACTGGTTAGTCCCAATGTAAACACCACTCAAAATATAACTATCAAAATCCCGAGCGGGTCATCCTATACGGATGTGCTTAGTATACTAAGGCAAAAGAAAGCTTTAAAAAATGAAGCAACATTTGATCTGGTTTGTCGGCTGAAGAAATACCCGGGTGCTGTTAAGCCCGGTAACTACCTGCTTACAAAAGGCATGAATAACAGGCAGATAGTCAATATGCTTCGCGCAGGCTTACAAACTCCTGTTAAGTTGGTAATTTACAATATACGAACCAAGGAAGACTTTGCCGGTTTAGTAGGTCGCACGCTTGAACTTGACTCTAATGAACTTTTGGCTGAACTGAATAACAAAGAATTTTGTGCCGGTTACGGGTTAGATACAAATACCATTATAAGCAGGTTTATAATGGATAATTATGAAATGTATTGGACAACGGGAGAGAAGAAGTTTTTTGAAAAAATGGAGGAGGCTTACAACTCGTTTTGGAACGAAGAACGAAAAGCTAAAGCAAAAACACTCGGTTTAAGCATCGCTGAAGTTACTACGCTTGCATCTATAGTTGAGCGCGAGGTTATTTTTGATAAAGAAATGCCAACGGTAGCAGGTGTTTACCTGAACAGGTTAAAAATAGGCATGCCTTTGCAGGCTGACCCTACACTGGTGTTTGCGTTACGCGATTTTTCTGCTCGCCGGGTTACCTCTTATCACAAGGAATACGACTCGCCTTTTAATACGTATATGTATGCGGGTTTGCCTCCTGGGCCAATTTGTATACCGCAGAAAAAGGCACTGGAAGCCGTATTAAATGCTGAAAAACACAACTATCTGTACTTTTGTGCTAACCCCGATATGAGCGGGTATTCTATCTTTTCAGCTACTTATGACGAGCAGCAACGTGTAGCAGCCCAATACCGCAAAAAGCTCGATAAAATGAATATTCATTAGGCCTGAAATTGTTAAAAGATTATTTTACTAAGTTGCAGGCCAATTCAGACTTGTGTTTAGCTACGAACATCACATAAGGGTACGCTACGGCGATACGGACCAAATGGGCTATGTGTATTATGGTAATTATGCGTATTACTATGAGCAGGCACGGGCTGAAGCCATCCGCTCATTGGGTATAAGTTACAAGGAATTGGAAGATTCAGGCGTAATGATGCCTATTACACGTATGAATATTAAATACATCCAACCGGCAAAATATGATGAATTGATTACCGTTAAAACGGTTGTTCCTGAAGTGCCCGGCCGGCTTATCACATTTACTTATCAAGTAAGAAATGAGAGCGGAATACTATTAAATGAGGCCGAAACCCAATTGATTTTTGTTGATGCAATAACACGTAAAATGCGTTCGGTACCTGAAATGCTGTTAAGTAAATTTAAGCCCTATTTTTAACCGCTCCTGATATGGATACCAAGGAATACAAAGACGGTTTAATGAAGCGCTTTCCGGTGTTAGATGGCCTAACGGCTAAGCTAAAAGTATTTACACTTCCCGGCTTTGATGGTATACCTGTATACGATGTGTACCAGTTTTTTGTAGCAGAAATCAGGGCAAACTCCCTTGGTATCCGCAGTAGGGCAATAGCATTTAGTTTCTTTTTAGCCTTGTTTCCGGCCCTAACCTTTGTGTTTTCACTTATTCCTTATATACCGTATTTCAGCCATCTGGATGAGATAATCATGAACAACCTGCAACAGGTGCTTCCCAATAAGGAAACCTACGCTTTTATTAAATCCTTTACCGAGCCATTACTGCGCGATTTGGCGAAGCATAAAAGGGGAGGACTCTTAACCGGTTCAGTATTTATGGTTATCTTTTTAACCTCCAACGGGGTAATGGCCATGCTAAGTTCATTCGATAAATCGTATGATCATTACAAAAAGCGCAATGCCCTGCAGAGCCGCTTTATTGCACTAAAAATCACCGCCCTGCTTTTCATCCTGTTCATATTTTCTACCGTGCTTATCTTCCTTGGGCAAACATTGCTTGATCTCGCACATAACTACCTGCACGTAAAAGGCACTTTGCTTATCACTGCGGTAAGCCTTCTACGCTATCTTATCATTATCCTGATGCTATTCTTCGGTATCTCCCTCATTTATTACTATGGGCCTGCTGTAAAGAAGAAATATAAATTTATTAGTACGGGTGCCACGGTAGCAACATTCCTTTCCATTCTGGTATCAATCGGCTTTTCGTACTGGGTAAGCAATTTCAATCGGTTGAATGTGATTTTTGGTTCCATCGGCACTATTATGTTGCTGATGATCTGGTTAAATATCAACTCGTTTGTATTGCTTATAGGCTACGAGATAAACGCCAGTATACACTATAACCGGCATTTGCGGCAAAGGCAGCTTGATTTACCTGAAGAAGATAAAACGCTATAGCATAGAAAAAGAAAAGCCCGGAGAACCGGGCTTTTCTTTTTCTATAAAACGATACAGCATCTTACTGTACATCGGTTACGTCACGAATCATTAACTGCGGACCGCTGAAGTCAGAAAGCACACCGGTTACACTTACTGTTCCCGTAGGGAAGGTAGAACCGGAGAAGGTGGCCTGGCTGCGTGTATACAAGGTCATATTACCTGTAATGTCAGTCAAGGTTTTGCTGCCGCTATAAGTAGTGCCACTTCCCGAAATAGTGGCGTTAGTAACCGTAATAAGGGTCGATTCCCAGGCCGTAGCATTGTTCACGATGTCTTGAACGGTAGCTACACGAGGGGTGATAGTCCCTGTGCCGATTTTGCTGGCTACAGCATTAGGCGTATTCAATACCTCAATTAATCCATTGTAAGAAGAGAGTGTTAAACCGCTCAAATCAACAGTTACTTTATCGCCTACGGCAAAGGTGTTGTTCGATGTAAAACGAACAACGATGCCACCGGTGCTGTCCTGAATAACAACGTTCTTAGGATCGATATTGCTATGGTCTTTGTCGCTGATTACGATACCGGTAATAGTTTTACCCGAAGGGATAACTACATCGCTGCCGCCCCAACCCGAAGTGATACCGGCGATGCCGTTACCGAAAGTAGCGTTGCCGCCACAACGGGTAGTATCCATCGTTAAATCTTTAGGGTCGCGAATAATTAACTGGCCTGTAGTGTTATACACACTGTAAATAGCAATTAAACGGCCGTTTCCTGTAGGTGTTTTTTGGTTGGCGAACACGGCATATCCACTGGTATAAGCTTCAACCTGGCCACCGTTACAATTCTTAACGGTGCGTGATACCGATTGAAGGTTAAAGGCATCGGCAAAAGGTTGTCCTGCATCAGCCTGGTCAAACTCAACACCATCCAGTTGTATCAGCGTATTAATATCGGAAGGCCCTAATTGATTAATGTTTTTAACCTTAGGCGCAACCGATAATCCCCATACACCTTTTAAGATGTGCTTATCTACCAGGCTCGATGGAATACCACCTGTCGAACCGTCGGCTGCTACATAGCCAAACAATTGAGGTACGCCTTTGTATTTGGTTAAGTATAAGCCGTTCAGCTTAATAAATACACGGCGGCCTATAGGCAGGCTGGTATACAAACTGCTTCCGTCAATCAGAATGGCGATACCGCCGGTACTGTCCTGGATAATAATTTGCTTATACAGGTTACCGCTTTTATCATCGGCGGTAACAATACCGCAGATAACAAGGTCCTGTGTAAACTGGTAGTTAGTGCCGTTGTAACGGGCAATAACCGAGTCGATTGTAAAGTTTACGGTAATGTTGGGATCTTCGCCTTGTGCAGGAGGAGCGTCGTACTTATCCTTTACACAAGATGACACACTTAACAGCAACAGCAGAGCAACAATACCTGTGAGATGCTTTTTCATTTGACTTGTTTTTGTTTTATAACGCGTATTCGGCTTATTATTTAATATGGTTGTTATTGCATGCGGAAGGCCAAACTTACAAAGTAAGAGGTGCCGTAGGCATAGAATAATTTAGGAGGAAACTTGTTTACGTTGTTCTGGAAGAAGTCGAAACGCATTTGTTCAAATCCTCCTGTAATAAACTTCTGATTATTGGTAACGTTATTAATACCTACGTTAAATACCAGGTAGTAGCGCTTTTTCAAACTCTTAAACTGATTATTGAGTAACCATGAATAACCGGCAAAAATGTCCATCATAAACTGGCCTTTTAAGCGGGTTTGGTTAACCACATTGTTCCATTCGGTTGAGCCTTGTTCCAGAGGTGCAATACCTTCCGTAGTTCTGCGGGCTGGGTTAAAGTTCAACCACATCCAGTCGTAATAGTTAAAGTTTACGTTGATGAACCAAAACTTAGGGTCGCGGTACGAAATACCGAATGAGGTAGCCAGTTGCGGCACACCGCCAACGTTAAAGTTCTTTTGGTAAACGGTTTCGGTTTGCTTCAGTGTGGCACTGTTGTCCTCGGTTATATTTGCTGTAGGGCGCGATGTGTAAGTGTAACGGCCAAAACTACCAACAGCAGTAGCACTAAAGCCTTTCCATATTTTAAACTCTGAACCAACTTCTAAACCCCAGTGGCGGCTGTTTATACCCGTTAAGGTATAGTTTACAAACGTGCGGAGGTCATCATGGTAGAAGGTGATGGTTTTTGTTTGGTTGTTAAACTGGGTAAAGAACAGATCCGCCTTCAACTTAACGTTAGGCGAACGGTATTGATACCCCAATTCTCCCCCAAAAATGTTTTCGCTCTTTAAGTTAGAGGCCACGTCGTTACGTGTACGGGGCGATACAAAGGCATCATCAAAGTAGGGTGCACGGCTTTGTGCCGTTCCGTTCAGGTAAAGATAGTTACGGCCATCCACCTTATACGTTACACCTGCTTTAAACGCATAGTTAAAGAAATTCTGTACTACCGATTTGCCTTCACTGGTTAACGGGAATAAACCGTTTTTAACCTTGCCATCGCGCCAGAAACTGGTAAACGATAACTCTGTGCCAACAAAGAAATCTACTTTATTATAGCGGAACACCGGTGTAGCCCATATGCCTGCACGGTGAATGTTGGCTACATAATCATACCCGAACTTATCTCCTTCATAAAGTATACGGTTAGGGTGGTTCAAGTCGTTTTGTGCGGCCGAGAAGCTATCCGGGAATGAACGTTCTGCAAACTGGTTAACATCCACATAAAAATCCGCCCCCATCAGGTCAACTACTTTCTTGTAGTTTTCGCGCATTTGCATCTGGTAGGTTAAACCGGCAGAAATTGAAATGTGGTCGGTAAGGTTATTATTATACGTAGTAGCAAAGTCAAACTTCTTGATGTTTTGAATACGGTTTTCAAGAATGTAACGGGCACGCTTACCGGTAACCGACTTCGTAGGGTCGCCGTCAACGCTGTCAATGGTTTCCCAACTCATGGCGTTTGCCTGGTAAAGGTTATCCCAGTTTATCTGGCGCATGCTTTCGTTTAAGGTCATAGCATCGCGCAACACAGCCTTTTGGGTTGAGTCTTCCTGGTAGCTTGGCAGGTAGCGGTAATAATCCGGAGCAGGGTTAGCAGCATTGTTCCAGTCTATAGCCGTTACCGAGCTAACCCCGAACGAGAAACCTGCAGCCGTTAGCAGGTTGCTGCGGTTATTGATCTTCCATTCGTGGGTAAGAATAAACATCGGCAGGTGGTTATAGCCGATCTTCGCATTGCGCTTAACACCGTTTTGCCACCCCCAGTTAGGATTATAGTAGTTACTGCCGGCAAGGTCATACATTTCCTGTGTAGCTGCGCTTTGGCGTCCGCTTTTGGTAGGTGCGCCAAAGGCAGTCAGGCTTAATGAATGTTTGCTGCCAAAGTATTTGTCAACCGAAAGGAAGTAAGAATAACCATCATAGAAAGTGCCTGGCACATAACCTTCATAAGCCCAACGGCGGCTAAAACTGGCCGATACCGCCCAACCATGCTTTAACATACCGGTGCTATAGGTGGCCATTAAACGATGACGGTAATTGCGGTTAGTTACCGCATAGGAAAGTTGTAGCTGTTTACGCTGCTTGCTGGCGCGCGAATCAAGCGAATAGCTGGCACCTATGCCACCATAGGTAAAAGTAGCAGGTTGCAAACCAACCACGTTTTCGCGGTTCATCATTACGTTATTTAAACCACCCCATTGCGAGTAAGTGGCTCCGCCATCATCTAAGTCGTTAACCGGAAGGCCGTTCATATAGGTGGTAAAATTCTCCTGTTCGTAACCACGGATACGGAAACGCGCCTCGCTGAATATAAATGAAGCGGTACTTACAAACGGATCCCTCGAAGCATTTAAAGCACTTGAAACGGCACTGGTGCTGCCTTCTTTATTTTCCGATTCGCTTAAAGAGATAATCGGGATATTCTCCTGGTTTTGGCGGGCGTCCTCGTTTTCATCGGCCTTGTACGAAACATAACCGATGTTTACCAGGCGGGTATCAACCTTATAGCTTCCTAATTGGTAAACCTTTTCACCAATCTTTACCTCCAGCTTATATTCTCCGTTTGCTACATCTGCAACAAACTTACCATCTTCGTTAGTAGAAACTGTATAGCTGTTTGAATCGGAAGTTAAAGTTACCGTTGCCTTTTGAGCAGGTTCTGTAGTTGCTTCTTCCTGAATATTGCCGGTTATTACATTTAGCTGCGAGAAGGCTAAGAACGGCATCAGGAGGGTGAGGAGTAAAAGAGCTTTTTTCATGCAATTGATGTTAGCTGCCCGTTTTTGCGGGGCGGCAAACTTAATCAAATTTGGTTGCATGGATTTGGGCCATTGTTAATAACAGGATAAGATTGTGTTAAAGTGCCATTAGATGCTGATTTACAATAAATTAGAACAAGTATCTTTTAACCTTTTGCCCCCGGCAACCTCCTTTTCTTTATATTTGAAATGCCGTTTAAAGGGTAAAATAAGAAGCTGCTATCATAGATGTTTAAGCAATTGTGGAACATATTCCGGGCACAGCGTGAGCCTGTGGCGTTAAACCCCCAGGATGCCGTTAGTGCCTATAATGCCACCCGCAAAAAGGAGTTGCGTGGCAGCTTTTGCTATGCACCATCCGTAAATATGCTCTTCTCGCAGGATGGGTCCGTATTTGCCTGTTGTCATAACCTGGAAACATTGGTAGGTCGCTATCCCGATATGAGCATCAGCCAAATATGGAAGAGCGCGCAGGCAAATGCTTTCCGGCAACGTATGGAGCGCTTCGACCTTTCACATGGTTGCAGCATCTGTAAAGCTGATCTTGAAACCCACAACTTTCAGGAAATACGCGCGGGCCACTTCGATAGGGTGCCGAGGCATGCCCAATACCCCACCATGATGGAGTTTGTGCTTACCAATACCTGCAATCTGGAATGTGTAATGTGCAAAGGCGAATACTCTTCGATGATTCGCCAGAACCGCGAAAAACTTCCACCTATCCGCAGTCCTTATGATGAACACTTTCTTGAGCAACTGAAAGAGTTTATCCCTTACTTGCACGAAACCCGGTTTAGCGGATCGGGAGAGGCATTTGCTATTGATGTGAACTATCGCATCTGGGATATGCTGCTACAGCAAAATCCTGGTTGTATTATTATGGTGCAAACCAATGGCACTTTTTTGAACAGCCGGATTAAGGATTACCTGGAACGCGGAAACTTCCAGATTGGTGTATCGCTCGATTCGCTTAAAAAGGAAGTATATGAAGGCATTAGGGTACATGCCAGTTTCGATAAGGTGTTGAGCAACATTGATTATTTCAGCGATTACTGCCGTAAACGCAAACAAAAATTTGTGCTGGCAATGTGTGTTATGCGCGAAAACTGGCGCGAACTTCCTGACTTTGTAAACTTCGCTAATACCAAAGATGCTGTAGTTAATTTCCATAAAGTGTGGTTCCCGGTTGAGAATGCCCTACATAATCTAAGTGCCGATAAACTGAAAGAAATTTACGAATACCTGAGTGCCAGAGATGTAAACGAAGATGGTTTGCATGGCAAGTGGAATCGCAGGCATTACCACTACATGGTATCGGTAATTAAACAATGGTTAGATAAAGCCCTGGAATTAGGGGCCGAAGGCAGGTTGGTGGATACCTTACATGAAAGTGAATTACTGCCGTATTTTGAGAAGAAACTACGCCAGCAGTTAGGATACGAAGACTTAACCGAAGAGAGAAGAAAAGAGATGGAAATGTATATGAGCAAAGTAAAAACGGTAGTGGATTATCCGGGATTGCCAGCGGACAGGTTAACCATCTTAAAAACTATCTGTTTAGTGCCTCCTGCTGAGTTGGAAATACCTATCAAAACAAAAACAGCCGAAGAATTGATTGCTGATTTAAGCATGTTTGTCACCCAAAATGCAGCAGTGCAAAATTAGTATGCAGCTTAATTTCAAAACTTTCGGCGAGGGCTTTCCTCTTATCATCCTGCACGGCTTAATGGGCTCGTTAGATAATTGGCAAAGTATTGCTAAAAAACTGGCTGAACATTTTAAAGTCTATATAATAGATCAGCGCAATCATGGCCGTTCGCAGCATAGCACTGAAATGAGTTATGCCATATTGAGTGCCGACCTGCTTGATTTTATGCATCAACAGCAAATAGAACGGGCACATTTAATCGGTCATTCAATGGGTGGTAAAACAGTTATGCAATTTGCATTACTACACCCGGAAATGGTTAGCAAACTGGTGGTGGTAGATATTACCCCTGCCGCTATTGAAGATAAGCACAGCGCTGTTTTTCAGGCCTTGTTTAAAGTTGATTTGGCTACCATAACCGATAGGAGGCAGGCGGAAGAAATACTGCGAAAAGGATTGGACGGAGATGAAACTACGGTTCAGTTTTTAATGAAGAGTTTAACACGTACCGATGATGGAGCTGGATTCATCTGGCGCTTTAACCTGCCGGTGTTGTATCAGCATTACCCTGAAATTAGCGCTGCTATTGAATCATCCGTGCCGTTTATGGGCCATTCCCTGTTTATTAAGGGTGCCAAATCGGGATACATTACCGCAACAACCTATGAAAAGGTTATTGATTTATTCCCCAATAACGAGTTGCTGGAAATTGCCGATGCCGGGCATTGGGTACATGCCGAAAAGCCCGTGGAATTTACCGACGGCGTGCTGAAGTTTTTACGCGCCGTTTAACTCAAATTTTTAGATTTGCGCGCACTAAAATTGAGTTATGAAGCGCGACGCTATCGCAAAACTATTGGGCGAAGAAAAAGCCAACTACCTGCTTAACCACGAATCGAAGACTATTTCGAAGGAGCAACTCCACATTCCTGCTCCCAACTTCATTGATAATATTTGGAAAGATTCAAACCGTAACATCCAAACGCTGCGCAACCTGCAGTGGATTGCCGGCAACGGCCGTTTGGCTAATACCGGTTATGTGTCCATTCTTCCGGTAGACCAGGGTATTGAGCACAGTGCAGGTGCTTCGTTTGCACCAAACGTGCCTATGTTTGATGCGGAGAACATCGTAAAACTGGCTATTGAAGGCGGTTGTAACGCCGTTGCTTCAACCTATGGTGTTTTAGGCATTGTTGCCCGCAAATACGCACATAAAATACCTTTCATCGTTAAAATAAACCACAACGAGTTTATTAGCTACCCTAACTCGTTCGATCAAATCATGTTTGGTAAGGTTAAGGATGCCTGGAACATGGGTGCCGCTGCTGTAGGTGCTACCATTTACTTTGGTAGCGAAGAAAGCAAGCGCCAGATTGTGGAAGTAGCCGAAGCCTTTGAATATGCCCACGAACTGGGTATGGCTACCGTTTTATGGTGCTACCTGCGTAATCCGGCATTTAAAAAGGATGGCGTTGATTACCACGTGGCAGCCGACCTTACCGGCCAGGCTAACCACTTAGGTGTAACCATACAAGCCGATATTATTAAACAAAAGTTGCCTGAAAACAACGGCGGTTATAATGCTGTTAACTTCGGTAAAACACATAAAA
The DNA here is from genome assembly GCA_046329495.1 of Chitinophagales bacterium. Classification (GTDB taxonomy): domain Bacteria; phylum Bacteroidota; class Bacteroidia; order Chitinophagales; family LD1; genus Bog-950. Next base: position 96,630 of record JAXLUO010000012.1, read on the forward strand.
AAGTATACTCCGAGTTAACTACCGATCATCCTATCGATCTCTGCCGTTACCAGGTAGCCAACTGCTACATGGGCCGCGTAGGCTTAATTAACTCAGGCGGTGCCAGCAGCGGCGAAACCGATTTAGCAGAAGCAGTTGCCACAGCCATCATTAACAAGCGCGCAGGCGGTATGGGCCTTATTTCGGGTCGTAAAGCCTTCCAGCGTCCGTTAAAAGATGGCGTTGCCCTGTTAAACGCTATTCAGGATATTTACCTGAGCAACGAGGTTACAATCGCTTAAGATTTACATATCGGGTGCAGTTAATTGCTGCAGTTTCAGTTTTTGGGTTATTAGAGCTAACATTGTGCTATGACCGAAGAGAAAGTGCCATGGTGGAAGCGGTTTCGGAAAGGTGTACAAACCTCAACGGAAGAGAAAAAGGAAACCCCTGAAGGGATATGGCATAAATGCCCGGGCTGCAAAGCCACGGTATTGGCCGATACCTTACACGAAAATTTAAATGTTTGCCCCGAATGCGGCTATCACGAAAAGATTGACGCTGAGGGCTATTTTCAAATAATTTTTGAAGGCGATAACTATAGGGTGTTATACGACAACCTGGTGCCTGTCGATTTACTGCATTTTGCCGATTCAAAACCATACAGTAAGCGTATAAAGGATGCAGAAGCATCTACCGGTTTAACGGAAGCAATGAAGGTTGCCGTTGGCAAGCTTGGTGCTTACGATCTGGTAATTGCCGCCATGGATTTTGGCTACATAGGCGGTTCCATGGGTTCGGTAATGGGCGAGAAAATTGCCCGGGCTATTGATTACTGCATAGAGCATAAAACGCCCTTGCTGATTATATCAAAGTCGGGAGGTGCCCGCATGCAGGAAAGTGCATTCTCCCTCATGCAAATGGCTAAAACCTCTGCTAAATTAAATCAACTGGCAAACGCCAAAATCCCGTATATAAGCCTGCTTACCAACCCAACTACCGGTGGTGTTACAGCTTCTTTTGCCATGCTGGGCGATTTGAACATTGCGGAACCCGGCGCTTTGATAGGTTTTGCCGGCCCACGGGTAATTGAAGAAACGATTAAGAAGAAACTGCCGGATAACTTTCAAACCTCCGAGTTTCAACTGGAGAATGGTTTTCTGGACTTTATTGTCCCACGCAAAGAACTTCGAGAAAGACTGTTGACAGTCCTCGACTTATTACACAAATAAAAAAAGGCGGTTGTTCAACCGCCTTTTTTTATGAGATACAGTAACCTGTTATTCGGTTACAACAAATTTACGGGTGTAGATAGAGCCATCAATTACCAAACGGGCTAAGTAAATACCTGCCGAAAGCTGCTCATTGTTGCCAATGGTAATTTCGTGCATGCCTTCATCCTGCTTTTCACGGTTTAAGGTAGCAACTGTTTTACCGGTAATATCAACAACCGAAGCCTCTACAGTAGCACCTTTCTCAAGCGTATAAACAATCTTGCCATTGCCATTCATTGGGTTTGGCACAACCGACATATAAATTTTAGCGCTGTTCTGATCGTTAATAGCGTTTAATCCGTCAGGCAGTTGGCTGGTATAGTAATAATAGAACAACTGCATTTCGTCGTTGGTTGTAAAGCCAAAGGTTACAATAGGCTGTTGCACATTCCAGGTGGTACGGGCCACCAGACCTGCTTTTTTGTTGTTGTGCTTACCAAATTTAACCGGCATAAAATTGGCAAAGTATTCGGTTGATGGGTGTTCCCAGTCGTAGTAACCACGGTCGTAGTTATTGGTATAGTCATAAAAACCTTCGTATAACTTATCGGTAATGGTGCCGGTAGTATCGCGCAGGTAAATGTCATAATCGGTGCCATACTTGTGTGCATGCGAAGTTAAAGCCCAGATATAACGCCATTCTTTGGTAGAAGAGTTGTTTGCCGGATCATCGTAATCACGGGTCTGGTTACCTTGTGGCAACACCAGCGTGGCATTGTTTACCAGGTTGGCTTTCATCTCAATCGTATTCGGATTGCGTGGTTGATAGTAGATATTGAAGTAAAAATCACATGGAAGAACCGCTGAAGCATTGTAGTTCTTAACGTGGTAGTTCATATCCAGGTAAGTCTTCTTATCCCAGAACAATGCCGTACCGGTTGGTAAGTGGAATTCTGCATCATCCTGCCAGGCACTGGTCAGGTTTTTGTTGCCGTCAAAAGAGGTAGCGCCACCAATTAACTGCACTCTTTCCATGCCCATCTCGCGGTAAGCCGCAGAAACCGAATCATAAAATTGGAATAACAGGAAGTGGTGTGATTGTTGGTTCATGAAACCATCAATACGGTCAACTTCCGGCAGCACAGGAAAGTTCACTTCTTGTTGCAATAACCATTCTTGTTCTGTTTCGCCGCTTACAGGCAAAAACACTGGACCCATGCGGAACTGTAAACCTGTGCCTGCAGCAGGTTTTGCCGGTTTAGGGAGAAATGGCATGGTAGGGTTGTTGTAGTAATCGCTTACCAGGTTCCAATCGGGCGTTTTATCACCGCTGCCATAAGTTTGCTTTGCAGCATACATAATCCATTGACGGAAGAACTCGATCTCGGTATTGCTAAGTTGATTACCAGCCGTATCCTTCATTAAAGCACCTTCCGATGCCTCCAGAGATAGGTCCGTGTCAAAACCCGCCCCTGCAATTTTACGCAACAGAAAGCTCATGTAAGGATGTCCCGGTTTCACCAGTTTTTCATATTTGCTTACTGAACTTGCATTGCCTGGTGTTACGTTGTAAATGGCATTGTATACATCGGTTTGTGTGCCGGTAAACAGTAGTGCTTGCGAGCCGTCGGTAGCCGAGGAACTGTGGCAATTGCTGTTTTGGCATTTGCCGTTTAAAACGGTGTAAATCCGCTCAAATGGTGTTTGAGCAGAAAGAATGGTGGTAAGTAAAAAAGAAAATGATAATGCTGTGTAAAATTTTTTCATTTCGGTGTTTGGTGATTTTAGTCATCCCGAAGGTAGTGATTACTAAATCATATGCAAACTGAATCAATCTTTTTAACCGGATAATTTTTGCACGCTTTACAGGGCGAACTAAGATGCCTGTGTGCTTAGCCCTGCTTTAATGGTTTCTTAAGATTTTAGTAATCCGGACACATGAACAAATTGGCAATAATTATGTTCCAAATTAACCCTTCAACATGGCGAACTTTCTATTTTTGCGGCCTCAAAAATTATCAGGGGCTCAAATGATTAGATTTTACACGCTTTTGCTGCTTGTATTTACTGCCGGTGTTACCTTGGGCCAGGCACCTTCAAAGTTCACCTTAAGTGGCTATGTTAAGGACGGTACCAATGGCGAGAGCCTGCTGGCGGCTTCTGTTTATGTGGTGCAACTTGGCAAAGGAACCAACACAAACGAATACGGCTTTTACTCCATGTCCTTGCCGGCCGATACCTATACAATACGCATCAGCTATGTGGGTTTTGGGGTAAAAGAACAACAGGTAATTTTAGATAAGGATACAAAGTTGAATGTAGAGATGGGTACCACCTCGGTTGAAACACAGGAAGTGGTGATTACCGGCGAAAGAAAGGGGGAAAACGTAGAGAGCACCGATATGGGTAAGCAGGAGGTGAAAATTGAACAGGCAAAGGCTCTTCCGGCCCTGTTAGGAGAGGTGGACATTCTTAAAACCCTGCAATTACTGCCGGGAATACAATCTGCCGGCGAAGGCAATTCGGGCTTTTATGTTAGGGGAGGAGGGCCCGACCAAAACCTGGTGCTGCTGGATGATGCTGTAGTATATAATACCGGGCACCTCTTCGGCTTCTTTTCTGTGTTTAACTCCGATGCAATTAAGAATACAACAGTGGTAAAGGGCGGCATGCCGGCTAACTACGGCGGAAGGATTTCGTCGGTAGTGGATGTGCAGATGAAGGAAGGAAACATGAAACGCTGGAATGTAGAAGGTGGTATAGGCCTTATATCTTCGCGTTTAACCGTTCAGGGGCCTATTAAGAAAGATAAGTGCTCCTTTATTGTTTCTGCCCGCCGAACCTATATCGATCTGCTTTTAAAACCTATTCTGCCTCATATCGGCGATGGTTCTTTTGCCGGTAACGAGTACTACTTCTACGATATTAACGCGAAGATCAATTATAGAATTAGTGACAAGGATAGGTTGTATATGAGCGGCTACTTTGGGCGCGATGTATTCAATTTTCAGGATCCCGGTGGCAACTTTAAACTTAATTTCCCCTGGGGTAACACCACAGCTACCCTTAGGCATAACCACGTGTTCAACGATCGTTTGTTTCTAAACACCATGTTCATCTACAACGACTTTGGCTTTACGGCTAAAACAGGATATCAGAACGTGTCCTTTAGCCTTAATTCTTCAGTGCGCGAGTTTACCGCCAAAATGGATTTTGACTATTCGCCAAAGTTGGGGCATATGATGCAGTTTGGCTGGCAGTATAACTTCCACATTTTTACCCCGTACCAGGCCAGCGGCAGGTCCGATACCACCGAATTTAAAACAACCAACCAGGCTAAGAAGTATGCACACGAAACCAGCATCTATTTCCTGGATGACTTCGATGCTACCGATTGGTTAAAGATCAATATCGGCCTCCGTGCTTCGCTATTCAATTTCATGGGGCCTTTCAGTAAGATAGCCTTTGCTGCAGGTCAGGCAACCGATACCCTTAACTACAAACCCTGGGAGAACATAGCTACCTACTGGGGCATAGAGCCGCGGTTAGCCATGCGATTTAAAGTGGATAGCAAGTCTTCTATTAAAGCCGGTATAACTTACAACAAGCAGTATATCCATCTGGTTTCAAGTTCCACTACTACCTTACCAATCGACTTGTGGGTGCCAAGTACGGCTGCCGTTAAACCGCAAATAGGTTTACAGGCTTCAGTAGGTTACTTCCGCAACTTTAAGGATGATATGATCGAAACCTCCGTGGAGGTTTACTACAAGCATCTCTGGAACCAAATTGAATATGGCGAAAGTGCAGTAGGTAATATAACCGTGGATGTGGAAGATCTGTTTACCTATGGCAAAGGTTGGAGTTACGGAGCCGAGTTCTTTGTAAAAAAGGCGAAGGGTAAATGGACCGGCTGGATAGGTTATACCCTTGCCTGGACCTGGCGGCAGTTTCCGGATATTAACGATGGGAAGAAATTTCTTGCCAAATACGACCGCAGGCACGATTTAAGTATTGTAAACATGTATGAGATCAACAAGCACTGGAAAATCTCTGCCACCTTCGTGTTCTCTTCAGGCCAGCGCACCACACTGCCACAATCCTTCTTCCTTAACGAAGGCCAGCCACACTTTGTATATGGCCCGCGCAACTGGTACCAATTACCGGCTTATCACCGGTTAGATCTGGGCTTTACCTATACCATTATCCCCAAAAAGAAAGGCAAACTTGATTTCTATAGCGATATCTCCGTTTCAGTTTACAATGCCTACAACCGTATGAACCCTTATTTCGTTTACATCGATGCCAAGGGTGACCCCGGTGATCAAAGCAGCGGCTTTAAATTCAAAGCTAAACAGGCCTCTTTATTCCCGATTCTGCCTTCCGTAACCTGGAACTTTAAATTTTAAGAAATGACCGTAGTAAAATACATAAAAGCTATACTGGCAATGTGGGCATTAGGGGCTGTAGTTACGGTTACTTCGTGCTCGCGTGTAATTGATATTGATATACCCGATAGCGCTACGCAATTGGTGGTAGAAGGCTCTATAGACATTAATACGCCGCCGGTAGTATTGCTTACTAAAAACAGTAAATTTTTCGATAACATTAATATCAATAACCTGGGCAGTTATTTTGTGCATGGTGCTGTAGTAAAGGTTACCGCAAGCGATGGTACGCAAACAGAACTAACCGAACTTTGCCTTCAAAACCTCAACTTGCCTCCCGAACAGCAGGAGGTAATTTTAAATGCCTTCGGTTTTACAAAGGTTGATTCCGCAAGCATTCCCGATATCTGTGTGTATACGGTGCCTGATATTGCTACCTACTTCTTAAACGGCACTTGCTCCTTTATGGGTAAAGAACGTATGCGTTACGATTTAGATATCATGTCGCCCGGTTTTACCAGCGCTTCGGATAGTGTGCATGTAACTTCTTCAACCACTATACCAACTGCTATAGGTTTAGATTCGCTGGGTATAAGGCAACATGCAAACCCGGCATACCGCGATAGTATGGCGGCTGTTTATGCGTACTTTACAGTGCCTGATACCTTCGGTAATTTTGTAAGGTATTGGACCAAACGGAATCAGGAACCCTTCTATAAGCCCATGAGTGGTTCGGTTTACGATGATAAATTATTCGTTGGTTTAAGTGTTGGCCTGCCGCTGGAACGCGGCCAGCCTGATGGTGCTGATTTTGACGTGAATACCGATAGCTACTTTTGGCGCGGCGATACGGTTACCGTTAAGTGGAGTAACATCGATAGCAGAACCTACGATTTCTTCTTTACCCTGGAAAACGACGGAGGCGATAGTCCCTTCTCATCCCCGGTAAAAATTAAGTCCAATATCAGTAATGGCCTTGGCGTTTGGGCGGGATATGCCACCAAATACTACTCTATTATTGTTCCGCCCCAATAGCCTGATATTCAAATTTTTGTTAAGCACATGTATGTTGATTACTATCATGTGTGCTAATCGCAGCCGTTTATATTTTCGCAGCCTAAATAATGATTTGTATGAGTTCTGGTGTTGAAAGAGTGCCTTTGTTGATTGTTGGTTCCGGTCCTGCCGGCTACACGGCTGCTATTTATGCAGCCCGTGCTAATTTGAAGCCTGTTATGATTACCGGTCTGTTACAGGGCGGTCAGTTAATGAATACTACCGATGTAGAGAATTTTCCTGGCTATCCGGCCGGTATTTTAGGGCCTGAATTAATGGAGGATCTCAAAAAACAGGCGGAGCGTTTTGGCACCGATATCCGCTTTGGGTATGTAAGTAAAGTCGACTTTTCCAGCTCGCCTAAAAAGGTTTGGGTAGATGATAGCGTAATGCTGGAAGCTGATGCAGTAATACTTTCAACCGGGGCTGAAGCCAAGTGGCTGAATATCCCGGGCGAAGACCGTTTAAAAAGTGGTGGGGTAAGCGCCTGCGCCGTATGCGACGGGTTCTTTTACCGCAATCGCGAAGTAGCCATTGTTGGCGCCGGTGATACTGCCTGTGAGGAAGCAATCTATCTATCTAAGATTTGTTCTAACGTGCATATGCTCATTCGTAAGGATGTAATGCGTGCTTCTAAGATCATGCAGGAGCGCGTACTGGCCACTCCTAACATCAAAGTATATTGGAATACCCAGCCCGTTGAAGTTTTAGGCGAAACCACGGTTGATGCAGTTAAAGTGTTGAACAATAAAACCAACGAGGAAACGGTAATTCCTATTTACGGATTCTTTGTGGCCATTGGTCACGAACCTAACTCACGGGTATTTAAGGATTACATTAAAACCGATGAGCAGGGTTATGTGTTAACCGTGCCGGGCACACCTAAAACCAATGTGGAAGGCGTATTTGCCTGTGGCGACCTGCAGGATAAGGTTTATCGGCAGGCGGTAACCGCAGCCGGAACCGGCTGTATGGCTGCCCTTGAAGCCGAACGTTGGTTAAGCGAAAAGGGACTGGGGCATTAAGCCGTTAAAACCTTTATAAGCACGGTACAGACAGTTTTAACTACGCTTGTGCGAAATTTTTGCTGTTTGTAGCACAACATATTTTCGGTTTTGGGGTTATTCCAGTAAATTTGCCCCATGACTCGCGGTTCTAAACTCATTTTATTGATGCTTTCGGTTTTAATGTTGGGCTCATGGAAGTTCCAGCAGGTAAACGATTGGGTATATGAGCGCGAAAAGAAGGGGATTAAAATCTTTACCAAGAAGAGTAAATGGGGTAAATTACGCGATAGCCGTGCGGTTATGATGGTAAATGCCACCCCTGAAGAAATGCTGAAATTGCTGGCCGATTTTAACAGTTACCCAAGTTGGGTTCCTCGTTGCAAAAGCGCCAGAGTGGTTGCCCGCCTTAACGAAAGCGAATTTATAGCTCACCTGGTTTTTGATGCACCTTGGCCCGTGGCAGATAGAGATTGTGTGTTGCGTGTACGAGTTGATAAGAATCCTACAACCGGGGTTATTCTTATTACCGAAACCAGTGAACCTAAATATATAAAGGAAGAAGAGGGCGTAGTGCGCATTCAACAGATGGTTTCAACCTGGAAGTTTGTACCTAAAAATACAGGCACTGAAGTTACTAATGAATATTCCTCTAATCCCGGTGGCAATATCCCCGATTGGATGACCAATTCGCAAAGTGTAGAAACACCAATGGCCACTTTCGAGAACTTACAGGAGAAGGCCACCTCGCATCGATAGCATTTCCTGTTTTAGATCAGTTTTTCTCTCCATTTTTTCTTTCTTATTTTGTGTTACTATCCGGATGGATGGCTTAATAAAATCTGTTCATATGAGTAAAAGAATACTATATACCGCATGTTTAAGCCTGTTTATTTCTCTATCGGCTTGGGCCCAGGGCTTTTATATGGAAATGAAGATGAGCTCCACCAAGCAGGGCGAAATGGGTACCATGGTTGTTTACTCGCAAAACGGTAATACCCGTAGCGAAGTAAAGTTTGCCAAACAGGAGATGCAAATGGTGGGCAGCATGGCAACTTTGATACTTAGCAGCAACCCGAAGGTTATTTACATGCTGAACGAAAAGGCCAAAACATATACCGAAGTGGATGCCTCCAGCAAAGAAGAATATAAGGATGATGATAAAGCTGAATACGAGGTAACTTTACTGGGTACCGAAAAGGTGAATGGTTATAACTGCAAGCATATTAAAGTTAAGCGCAAAGGAGCAAAAGAAGGTATGGAGTGGTGGACAACTACCGAGATGACAGGCTATGCTGACTATGCAAAAATTAAAACGCAATACACCAGTAAAAGCAATATGATTAAGGCCATAGATGCAGCAGGTGCCATGGGTGTTGCAGTGCGTATTAAAACCGGCGAAGGTGCTGAAGGTATGCAGATTGACCTGGTAAAAGCTGAAAAACGCAATAACCCCGATTCACTATTCTCTTTAGCCGGTTATACCAAATCAGGCGGGGCAAGTGCACCGGCATTCGACCCTTCCAAAATGAAGGATATGACTCCTGAAGAGCGTCAAAAGATGGTAGAAGAAATGATGAAGCAATACGGTCAACAACCTCATTAATTGCTTGTTTAAAATTCTGAAATTATGGCCGGGTTATTGTTTGCTGTTAACCCGGCTTTTATTTTTATCCTGTTAAACACGTGAAATTGATAAAAAGCGCGCGGAATTTTTGGATGCTCCTTCTAAGTCTGGCAGCACTGCAACAAGCCAATGCCCAATGCATGGCCCCTTTTCAGGATATCAATAATTACGTCTATCTTTTCGATGCAGGGCAATCTAATTTTATTGAAAGTCTTCCGCTGCGTTCTTTCCTGGTAGGCCGCAATAACATCTTCGCTTATATTGCCGCTAACAGCCGCTTAAAAGTTTATTACAGGGGGCAAACCTACACGGTAAATGATAACTCCCCTAATTACTACATGACTGATAACTGGTTCCTGTATCAAAATTTTAACCAGATAAAGGTTTTATACGGCAACGAGTTTAAACAATTGGAAGCCTTCTTTCGTCCGGGGCAGGATTCGTTGTATTACAGCGATAGCCTGATTGTATGGTCTAATACCATAGGCGAGTTAAACGCCTTTTACAACGGGCAAACCCAATTGATAGAAAGAACCGAAATTAACCGGGCAAAGATCGGTGATAACATCTTTGCCTACATCGATCGCAATGGGTCGTTCAAGGTGTTTTACCATGGCGAACTACAAACGTTAGAAACCTTTGAACCTGTCAATTTTTATGTAGATAGAGATATTATTGTATACACCGATTATGCCGGCAACTTCAAATATTTTGAGGCAGGAGAGGTGCATGAAACCAGTTTACAGGTGGTAAATGAATACTGGACCGGGCAGCAGTTCGTTGCTTATATCTCTATGCTCAAACAGTTGATCGTTCACTACAAAGGTGAAGAGACCATCTTAATGGAAGATCGTCCGGTTAAACTTACCGTAAAGGAAAATTTAATTGTTTACTCCGATAGGGGCAACAACTTTTGGTGTTGGTATAATGGTAAAAAATATTGGTTAGAGCGATACATACCCCTAAGCTATGTGGTTGATAATGATATTGTAGTTTACCAGGATTTAGATGGCAGGTTAAAGGCATTTTATTACGGAGAACAGGTGCAGGTTAGCGACCAGATAGTGAAGAAATACAATCTCTATAACGAAGCTGTTACCTATAGCATTCAGCCTTATGAAACCAAAGTTTGGTGTAATAAACACACCTATACATTCAATTAAGTGGCATATTACTTAAGCTGCATATGTAAGGTAAAGCATTTGTTTGGCATTTAACATTCTATAGTTTTGAGTGCCACACCATAACCGTATTGATGTAGCAATTTTAGCCGGCAAACGGAACATTAAATTTGAGTAGTAAGTAGTAAATGGTTACCTGTAGTTCTCCCGATTGTAATTCTTGCTCATTCCGGTCTAAATCGGTGTTCAGTAATGTGTCGATTGCTCACCTCAACCAGATGAACGCACAGAAACATTCACTGCGCTTTAAACCTGGCGAACTCATTTTTAAAGAGGGGGCTGCTCCCAAGGGCATTTACTGTGTTTATAAAGGTAAGGTTAGTGTGTGCCGCGAGTGTAACGCCGGCGAATCACAAGTGCTGCGCTTTGCCGGCCCCGGCGATATAATGGGTTATCGGGCCGTTTTAGGCAACGATGTATTTAGTTGCAGCGCAATAGCTACAACAGATACACAGGTTTGCGTGTTGCCGGTAGAAACCTTTTTCGATTTATTGGAAACCGATACCCGCCTTAGTTTCCAGGTGTTGGACTTAATGAGCCGGGAATTAAAACGAATTGAAGCAAAGTTTACAAATACAACCAAGCGCACGGTAAAGGAAAAACTGGCGCAAAGTCTGCTGCTGCTTGTGGAAAACTACGGTTACGAGAAGGACGGCCGTACCCTGAACATGAAACTAAAGCGTAACGAAATAGCCAGTATCGTTGGTACCACACGCGAAACCGTAACCCGTATGCTATATGCCCTACGCGATGAAAAGGTTGTGGATATTATAGGTAAGAAGATCCGCATCATAAACGCCCAGGCACTGCTTACAATTGCCGGCAATACCCCGGCTAAATAGTCTGTAAGTCAGGCTTTATCAATTCCCCTACATTTTAAATGTGACACCTCTCACATTTTTGGTTGAGTTCTTCAAGAATATTCTCTTGGCCGAAAATTTAACAATCGGCTCTGTTACAGAATAATTAACCAATAGCATGAAGATGGTGAGACTACTACAAGTAACTATTTCTGTTTTAATGCTTCTGACCGTTACCAGCCAAAGTGCATTTGCCGGTCAGGGCGAAACTACATTCAAAACCAATTGTTCCGCTTGCCACTCTATCGGCAAGGGTAAAGTGGTTGGCCCCGATTTGAAAGATGTGGACCAACGTCACCCTAAGGAGTGGTTGCATACCTGGATTAAGTCTTCGCAGGCCATGGTAAAGTCAGGCGATGCTGCTGCCGTTAAGTTGTTTGAAGAAAACAACAAAATGGTAATGCCCGATCAGAATGTAAGCGATGCTGATATCGACGAAATTTTAGCCTATATCAAAGAAACCGGCGACAAACCCGTTGTTGCAGAAGTTACCTACGAAAAAGCTGATCACGAAATCACAAATCCCGCAACCCATAAAGAGGTACAGGAAAAGGAAGGTTCAATGATCGATTCCCTTGGTTTCGGCTCTTACTTGTTTTTATACCTCGGTATCCTAACCGTTATTTCCATTGGTGTATACGGTCTTTGGATAATTACTAAGGCCGAAATGGAATTGCCTTCAGGCGATAAACAAGCGCATTAATCCTATTTCATAAAGTTCATTCATTAATACCCGTATCAATGAAATTGTTTCCTGAAAACGTAAGTACATATGGTGGTCAGATAGACCATCTCTTTTATCTCATTCTGATATTTGTGGCTATAGCCTTTTTTATCAGTTTGTTTGTGTTGTTCTATCCGCTGGTGCGTTATCACAGCAGCAACAACAAAAAGGCTTCTTATATCACCGGCGAAAGCAGCAAACACTTCCGTTGGATAACCTACGCGCTGGTGGCACTGGCCTTAAGCGACTTTGTTATCCTGTTTGCCGAGCACGATACATGGGAAACCATCGAGAACGTGCCTGCCAAAGTAGATGTAATGAACATCGTAACCGGCCGTCAGTGGAACTGGATTTTTACCTATCCGGGTCCTGATGGCAAGCTTTACACGGCCGATGATGTAGTAGTTGACGAAATTGACGGTGCGCTTCACGTGCCTGTTAACAAGAACATCCTGTTCGACCTCCGCTCAAAGGATGTATTGCACAGCTTCTTTGTAGCTAACAGCCGCTTAAAGCAGGATGTTATCCCCGGCCGCACCAACACCCGTTGGATCAACTTTACCAAAGAAGGCAAATACGACATTTCCTGCGCTGAGATATGCGGTAGCATGCACGGCCGCATGCGCAACTTTATTGTAGTTGAATCGCAGGAGAAATACGAGCAATTCCTGCAGGATCTTTATTCTAAAAATGCTAAATAACATAAAACGTTAATACGAAGATGGAACACGGTACACATCACTTAAGTTTCTGGAGAAAATATGTCTTTTCTCTCGACCATAAAACCATAGGAACACAGTATACGTTCACCGGCTTGTTAATGGCGGCAATAGGTGGTTTTTTAGCCTATGTATTTCGCTATAACCTGGCCTTCCCCGGCCAAAATATTCCGCTGTTCGGCCACTTAAGTTCCGATCAGTATAACACCTTCGTTACCTGCCACGGTATGATCATGGTGTTCTGGGTGGCTATGCCGATCCTGGTTGCCGGCTTCGGTAACTTCCTTATTCCATTAATGATAGGCACCGATGATATGGCCTTTCCTACACTTAATATGATGTCCTTCTGGGTATTCTTCTTAAGTGCAGTTGTGCTGGTGGCTTCATTCTTCGTTCCCGGAGGCGCTTTCGGTGGCGGTTGGACCATGTATCCTCCGTTATCAGCTAACGGCTATGTAACCACCTCGCCTGATTTCTTCCGTGCCTTAATTGGCGGTAATAGCTTAATGATTTTAGCGGTGGCCCTGGAATTCATCTCCATCATGATGGGTGGTATCAACTTCGTAGTTACTACCATCAACAAGCGCACCAAAGGTATGACCGCCTGGCGTATTCCATTGGTAGTTTGGTTCCTGAACATTGCTACCGTTATCTTCATGTTCTCGGTAGGGCCGCTGGTTGCCGGTGCATTTATGTTGTTGTTCGATATCACCCTGGGTTCTGGTTTCTACGACCCCGCACGTGGTGGCGACCCTATACTCTTCCAGCACTTGTTCTGGTTCTTCGGTCACCCTGAGGTGTATGTGTTGTTATTACCTTCTTTAGGTGTATTAGGCGAAATCATCCCGGTATTTGCCCGTAAGCCGTTGTTCGCCTACAAGCGCATCGTAATTCTGGCTTTAGCATCTGCTGTATTATCAGTAGTGGTATGGGCACACCACCAGTTCATTGCCGGTATCGATCCTCGTATGGCCACGTTCTTCAGTATCGGTACCATTATCATCTCCATTCCGTTTGCAGGTATTTTCCTGTCCTTTATGGCCAGCCTGTGGGGTGGCTCTATTAAACTGGAATTGCCGATGTTGTGGGCCTTAGGTTTCATCGCCCTGTTCCTTATCGGTGGTTTAACCGGTCTGTTCCTGGGTTCTAACGCCTTCGATATCTACGCACACGATACCTACTTCGTTATCGCACACTTCCACTACACGCTGTTCCCCGATATCTTCTTCGGGTTCTTTGCAGCATTCTATTTCTGGTTCCCTAAGTTTACAGGCAAGCACCTGAATGCAACCATTGGCAAGCTGCACTTCCTGTTCACCTTCATCTTCTTTAACAGCACCTTCTTCCTGTTATTCTTTAACGGCTTAGGTGGTCAACACCGTCGTATCAACAACTACGAATTGTTCAGCAACATTGCCCGCGAGCCATTCATGACTTACGAAAAGATTGCTACCATCAGCGCCATCTGCTTAATCACTACCCAGTTGTTATTTATCATCAACCTGGTAATAAGCCTGCGTGCCGGTAAAAAGGCAGGCAACAATCCCTGGGAAGCCAACACACTGGAATGGGCTACTGCTTCACCTCCGCCACATGGCAACTTCGAAACACACCCTGAAGTATTCCGTGGTGCTTACGAGTATAGCGTGCCCGGTCACGATTCTGATTTTTATCCTCAAAACGTAAAATAATAATAGAAGAACATGAGTAGCCAAGCAACATTATCTACACCAATTGGCAAGGTGCCTCAGGGCCGCCTGGCCATGTGGACCTTGATTACGGGTGAATTAATGATTTTCGGTGGCCTTATAGCATGTTATCTGCTGTATCGTCTTCGCTATCCTGAGTGGAGCATTCAGGCAGAACACACCTCAACGCTGATAGGCGCTATTAACACCATCGTGCTGCTGATAAGTAGTTTTACCGTGGTAAAGGCCCACGAAGCGGCCAATAAAAAGGAACTGAATAAAATCACCATGTGGATGTCCATCTCCATTGCAGGTGGTTTGATCTTCCTATTCGATAAAGGCATTGAATACTACCACGAAATTACCCACGGCTTAACCTTCAGCAGCCCTAAACTGTTAGCCGAAAACGATACCATAGGTTCGTTATTCTGGTCGTTCTATTACCTGATGACCGGCTTGCACGGCCTGCACGTAATCGTTGGTATGATCATCATGTTCGTTATTATGCTGCAGGCACGCAAAGGCAAAAACCTGCACCGTGTAGAACTGGCCGGTATGTACTGGCACATGGTTGATTTGATCTGGATATTCTTATTCCCTCTGTTATACATCGCAAAATAAAGCATACACGTATGGTTAATAATAACAACACCGAACACATCGAAATACCTACGCCTGAAACGGATTACCACGGTCACCCGCACTATTTCCGCATCCTGGTTTACCTTATGTCGCTAATGACCTTCAGCTTAATTGTAGGTTATTTTGTAGGTCCTGTATTTGCTATCATCCTCATTTTTGCTGCAGCAGCAGTTAAAGCAAGCCTGGTAGTTAAGAATTTCATGCACCTTGGCTTCGAACCAATCCTTATCTGGATTGCCGTTGCAGCCGTGCTGTTCTGCTTAACCGCTTTCTTCTTTGGTATCTATCCCGATATCACTGCTTCGCATTTAGATGTAGTTCCCCGTTAATCCTGGTTTATGCAAATGGCAATCGAACAACAAGAAGAACAATCAACCGGCTTATCCAATGGTATACTGGGTATGCTGTTTTTGCTGACAACAGAATTCATGTTCTTTGCCGGCCTTATCAGCGCCTTTGTGGTAAACACAGCTAAGGAACCCGTATGGCCGCCAATGGGTCAGCCGCGCTTACCAATCGAGGTTACTGCTATTAACACCATCATCCTTTTATTCAGCGGCATCACTTTCTTTAGCTTCTATAA
>JAXLUO010000013.1:0-103882 GCA_046329495.1 Chitinophagales bacterium
AAAAATTCTCTAACTTGTGCACAAGCAAAAAAGTGCACAAGCATGCACAAGCAGTGTGGATAACCCCTGAGGTTAAGGCTGCCCGATTCCTTTTGCTTCTGCATTCTATCCCGTAAATCCTTTTCCATCCTGTAAATCCTGGTCAATAATCAGCGTTCTATTAGTTACTCCGGCTGCGGTAATACCTCCTGAACAATTTCAGTTTATCGGTATTTATCCAGTCAACCCCGGCATTAAGCAGCACCTTCCAGGCATTCTCCTTATCCGGTATATGGTAAAAGCGGATTTGCTTGTTAAGCGCATGCACCTGTTTAACCAGGGTATCCAGCAGTTGCTGTTGGGCGGCGGGCATTTCACCTTTACCGTTCCAGCTAAAGTAACGGCCCCAGCCGCTGCTATAACGTGTGGCGTGTTTGTGGCTATCGGTTTTAGCAAGGTTGCCCAGGTCTTCATCCAGGGTAACATAGCAGGTATCATCGTTCAGCTTTGGCCGGTTACCCGAGATAAGCAGTTGCACAGCCCCGGGGCGCACGATGCTGTCGCCCTGGTATAAGGTTAGCCAGTTATGGTAAGGCTTTATGGCTTCCTGCAGGGCGGGGTAAAGCACAGCACCGGCATCCTTAAAGTCGATCATTAAAATAAGTGGGGTGGTTTGGCCCTTATAAACAGTGCCGCCATTCAGTTTAATAATAGAATCAAGCGGGTGTAAGTAGAGTTCATCAAGCGTTTTTTTGCTGCTTAAACCAAGCGGTATATGGGCCACTTTAATCTGCCCGCCATACCAAAATATATCAGCCTCTACGCTGCCAAAACTGTTTTCCAGCGCATCGAACAGGGGCCGCTTATGAGCATAATCATTATGGGCATGGCCATGCACTAAAACCGGCTCCTGTGCGGCCGCCCATAGGCAGGTAAACAACAATGTAAGAGGTAAAAAAAGCTTCATGAAACGAAGGAACAAAAAACATATGAACAGCACATTAATTCTGTTAGCAAACCCTAAAACCCGCTTAGCTTTTATCGCGCTCAATAGTATATTCACGGCCTAATAGCACACCTAACTCTATAGCAATGAACGGAGGAGAAATAATTGCACGCAGTTTGCAAAAGCACGGCGTTAAATTTTTGTTTACGCTTTGCGGCGGACACGTATCACCCATTTTCGTTTCAGCACAAAATATCGGCATCCGTGTTATCGATACCCGCCACGAAGTAAATGCCGTATTTGCTGCCGATGCGGTTTCGCGCCTTACCGGTGTGCCGGGTTGTGCGGTAGTTACCGCAGGTCCGGGTTTAACTAATACCATTACAGCAGTTAAGAATGCCGCCCTGGCGCAATCGCCTATGATATTACTGGGTGGCGCTGCGGCAACCATTTTAAAGGGCCGTGGTTCCCTGCAGGATATCGACCAGCTAAGCATTATGAAAGCTGTTTGCAAGTGGAGCACTACCATCAGCAAGGTAAAGGAGATAGTGCCCACGCTGGATAAGGCTTTCCGCATTGCACAGGAAGGTGTGCCGGGCCCTGTATTTATCGAGTGCCCTATCGACACCTTATACGGCGAAGAACTGGTGCGCAGTTGGTATGGCGCTAAGAGCAAGGACGTGCCTCCGCGTAACTTACAGGAGCGAATCGTGCAGTGGTATATCAACTTCCACGCAAAGAATCTGTTCGAAGGAAAGGACTCCGTAAAACTGGATACACCGGTTCAAAAATTCAGTTACCCAACGCATAGCAATGGCCAGGTCGATAAAGTAGTGGCTCGCTTAAATAAAGCGCAAAAGCCAATCATGCTTATCGGCAGCGGGGCGATGATGAATGCCCGCAAAGCCGAAGAACTGGCAGCAGCAGTAACTAAGCTTGGCATCCCGGTTTACTTAAGCGGCATGGGCCGTGGTTTGCTGGGTAAGGAAAGCAAATTGCAAATGCGCCACAACCGCAAGGAAGCAATTAAGGAAGCCGACCTGATACTATTGGCAGGTGTACCAAACGACTTCCGTTTAGATTATGGCAATCACATCGGTGGCCGTCCGTTTATCTCCATCAACCGCAGCCGCGAAGACCTTAATAAAAACAAAACCCCAACCGTTGGCATTTTAGCCGACCCGCAGGAGTTCCTGATTGCCCTCTCTGCCAAATACCAGGGCAGTTTCGGTAGTTGGATTGAAACACTCCGTGCCCGCGATGCCAAGCGCGAAGCGAATATTGATGAACAGGCAGCAGAACCGGTTAAGGGTATTAACCCCATAAAACTGTTCCGCGAAATGGATCCGCTGTTGGACGATAACACCATTCTGGTGGCCGATGGTGGCGATTTTGTAGCTACATCTGCATATACCTTAAAACCCCGTTCACCACTTAGCTGGCTCGACCCCGGGGTGTTTGGTACATTGGGTGTAGGCGCAGGCTTTGCCTTAGGCGCTAAACTGGTATTCCCCGAGAAAGATGTATACATCATTTACGGTGATGGCAGTGCCGGTTATAGCCTGATGGAATACGACACATTCGTGCGTCATAAACTCCCTGTTATTTCTGTTATCGGTAACGATGCCTGCTGGAGTCAGATTGCCCGCGACCAAATTGACTTTTTAAAAAGCGACTGTGCCATGTGCTTAGCCTATAGCGATTACCAAATGATTGGTAAAGCCTTTGGTGCGGATGGCGTAAAAGTGGAAAGTCAGGAGGCCTTTAATGCGGCCGTGGTAGAGGCCAAAGAGTTCAGCCGTAAGGGCATTCCTTATATCATTAACGCTATTATCGGAAAGACCGATTTTAGAAAAGGTTCAATCTCGGTATAAAATCGTTTGTAGTTCGTTGTTTGTAGTTTGTCGTTCGCTTAGTGAGGTAATTGTTGTCTTAAATTCAATAGTATGGCTACCATCTCCAGGTTTGAAGACATAGAAGCATGGAAACATTGTCGGAGTTTGGCTCGCGAAGTTTACCTGGTTACACTTACCGGAACTTTTAGTCGGGATTATAAATTGCGGGATCAAATTAATGCGGCAGCAGGCTCAGCCATGGACAATATAGCGGAGGGCTTTGGAAGAGGGGGACGGAACGAGTTTGTTACTTTTCTTGGTATAACAACCGGTTCGTTGGATGAAGTAAAATCACAGCTCTACCGGGCTCTGGATAGGGAACATATCAACCAGCAAACCTTTGATAAACTATATGAACTTGCCGATATTGCAGCAAACAAATCAGGAAGTTTTATCCGTTACTTAAACAGCTCAAACACGGCTGGTCAAAAGTTCCGCGATAGAACTCCCTCAAAAAAGGCCAACTACTAACGTCAAACGTCAAACAACAAACAACAAACCACAAACATGAATTTAGGAATAGCCCAACGCGAGCATACCGCTCTCTTAGTAATAGATGTGCAGGAACGCTTAATGGCTGTTATAAATGACAGCCAACGTATTTTCGATAACGTGAATAAGTTGTTGCGCGGCGCTGAGGTATTGGCATTGGAAACTATTATTACCGAACAATACCCGAAGGGCTTAGGTAACACCTGCAAGGAAGTGCAATTGCCGGCTAATCCTAACATCATCGAAAAGGTTTGCTTTAGCTGTATGATGAGCGACCCGGTTAGCGATCAGTTGAAGTTGACGAATGTGAAGGACCTGGTTATCTGCGGTGCTGAATCACACATCTGTGTGCTGAAGACAACGCTGGATGCCTTAAAGGCCGGGTACAATGTGCATGTGGTGGCCGATGCCGTGGGTTCGCGAACACCTGAGAACAAGCAACTGGCATTGGAGCGTATGCGTCAGGCAGGTGCCTTTATCGTTTCTACCGAAATGATCCTGTTTATGCTGTTGGATAAAGCCGGAACCGATGAGTTTAAGGCTATCAGCAAACTGATTAAGTAAGGCACTGTTTAAAGTTCCTGAACTTTGTCATAATAGGGGTTAAACTGTTGTTTGTCAGCAAGGGTATTGTTAAACTTGTAGACACACTTTATACACGCTTTTTTAACTTTAATAACCACCCTAAACTACGGTTATGACTATCACACGCCTGTTTGATTTACTTGCTGAGAAGAATGCCGAAAAGCCGGAAGTGCCTTTCCTTTCTTACAAAGTGCATGGCCAATGGAAGACCTTCAACTTTAAAGAAACGCAGGAACAGGCCAATCGTGTAAGTCAATTGTTGTTGAACCTGGGCTTAAAGCGCGATGATAAAATTGCCATCATTGCCAACAACCGCCCCGAATGGAATTTTGTAGACCTGGGTGCGCTGCAATTAGGCGTAGTAGATGTGCCGATGTATCCCACCATCAGCGAGAAGGACTACGAGTTTATCTTTAACGATGCCGGTGTGCAATATGCTTTTGTAGGCGATGCTACTATATACCAAAAGGTGCGCCCCTTAATGGGTCGTGTGCCAACGCTTAAAGGCATCTTCACCTTCGATGAAATTACCGGTGCGAATTCGTTTTGGAAGGCGCTACCTGCAGCCCCCGATACAGAAGCCATTAAACGTGCAGAAGCTGAAGTAAGTGAAAATGATCTGGCTACAATTATTTATACCTCGGGCACTACGGGTAATCCTAAAGGTGTAATGCTTACGCATAAAAACATTGTAAGTAACGTGCGCAGTGTAAAGGAAGTAACGCCTTTTACCGAGGGCGAATGTGCGCTAAGCTTTCTACCGCTCTGCCATAGTTTCGAGCGGATGGTGTTCTACTCGTACTTAAGCAAAGGCATTCACATTTATTACGCCGAAAGCATTGAAACCATAGGCGATAACCTTAAAGATGTGAAGCCCTACTGCTTCACCACCGTGCCTCGTTTGTTAGAGAAGGTGTATGAAAAGATCATGGAGAAGGGCAATGCACTGGAAGGCTTTAAACGTAAGCTATTCTTCTGGAGTATCGACCTCGGCTTGAAATACGAATTAGGTAAGGACCAGGGCTTTTTCTATAACACCCAGTTGGCTATTGCCCGCAAACTTGTATTCAGCAAATGGCAGGAAGCGCTCGGTGGCCGCGTTAAGTTTATCGTAACCGGTGCAGCACCTATGCAGCCGCGCTTAATAAAGCTGTTTACAGCAGCAGGCATTGTGGTAATTGAAGGCTACGGCCTTACTGAAACTTCACCTGTATTATCTGCTAACCGCATCGAAGAAACCGGTCGTGTGATTGGTACCGTGGGTATTCCTATCCCTGGTGTTGAAGTGTCATTGGCAGAAGATGGAGAGATCATCGCCCGCGGGCCTAACATCATGAAAGGCTATTACAATCGCCCCGATTTAACGGATGAAGTAATAGACACAGAGGGTTGGTTCCACACCGGCGATATCGGTCAATGGGTAGATATGCACGGGCAGCGATTTCTTAAGATCACCGACCGCAAAAAGGAGCTCTTTAAAACCTCAGGGGGCAAATACGTAGCCCCGCAGGTTATCGAAAACAAGATGAAGGAGAGCCCTTACATCGAGCAGATAATGGTGGTAGGAGATGCCCGTAAGTTTGTAGCCGCGTTGATTGTGCCTTCTTATCTAAACCTATTTGACTGGTGTAAGCATCATGCGCCCGAGGTTAGCACCAACGCGCACATTGTAGATAATGAGAAGATCAAGCAACTCATCAATGCCGAAATCGAACGCCTCAATAAGGACTTCGGTAAATGGGAGCAGATCAAAAAGTTCGTGTTGCTTGAAAACGAATGGACCGTAGAAGGAGGGGAGCTAACCCCTACTATGAAGGTAAAGCGCAAAATCATCTACGACCGCTATCGTACGTTGGTAGAAGATATGTATGAAAATGAAGAGAGCTTTGCAGCAGGTATGCCTTAACCGGGGCTATTTAAAGCAGGTGCCTTTGGCTGTCATCCACGGATGTATTTCATAGATAAGCCTTCCTGCTTTAACGGCAGGGTCGTTATCAACCAGGGCACGAACTTCCTGCTCGCTGCTCAGGTTAAACACGAAGATACCGCGTAGGTCACCATCATCTAAAAAGGGTCCGGCTACATTCAGTTTACCGGCTTCCGCCATCTTGGTAATGTTCTCCATATGCCCTTTCTGTATTTGTTCGGCGGTGGTGGAGTCCTGGTCGCGGTGCGGGCCTTTTTTGAGGATTACCAGGTAATAGGCTTTTAACTCCTCTGCATTAGAGGCCGTAGTAGTTTGCTGGGCATTAACCGATGTGCCACAGAACAAACAAAACAGTATAAAAAATATAGATATAAACTTCATTCTTAATCGCTTCAAATCAATTGCATGCCCCAAATCAGCCAAAAATTTTTGTGATAAACTCATTCTCAAACTTGCCTTGTGGGTCCCATTGCTTCCGCAAAGTATTAAAGGCTTCAAATTGAGGGTATTGTGTGCGGAGATAATTTTTGTCAAAATTAGATTCCTTACCCCAATGCGGGCGGCCGTTAAACTGCTTGGCCAGCGCTTCAAAATCAGTCATCAGTTCGGTCCAACCGTAGTTATCCATGTTGTAAGCGCCTAACCATATGGCATTGCGTTGGTAGCACGGGCTCAGGGCAAAATCATCAGCTTTAGTAAACCGTATCTCCTGTATAAAATTCATCCGGTGTTTGCCATCGTTTACCATTCGTTTATAAGCGTGCCAAAGCTCCTTTGCCTGCTTCAAATCAAAGCTCCATTCCACCTCGCGGTGAAAGGGAGGCTCGGGTACATTAAACACCTTATAGCTCTTCTCAATCCGGTTAAGCGGCTGTATAAACTTACCTACCAGCATACGGTTAATCGGCCGCCTCCACTCGCGGTTAAGGGTACCTATCTTCACCAATAAGCGATACATATACACCGATAAAAACTCATCCATAAACCACTGCCTGAACCGCGAGTCATTGACTTGCTCCTGTGTTCGCCGGTAGCGGTAAACAACCACCTGTTCCGTATGCGGAAACCACCACAGCTTAAAATGGTCTGTATTGTTTATGAACTCATCCAACTGGTCCACAACTTCATCAAATGGCAACACCACCGTTTGGTCATGCAGCCTAAATGCCGGCACAACCTGAATGGTTATTTCAGTAATAATTCCGAGTGCACCCAGGTTTACAACCGCCAGGTTAAAGGCAGTTTTATCATGCTCGCGGTGCAGGGTTACCTTACTGCCGTCTGCCTTAATAAGGCTAAACTGCACCAATTGCGAACCTATAATCTGAAAGTTAATGCCGCTGCCGTGGGTTCCGGTACTAACTGCTCCGGCTATGCTTTGCCGCGCAATGCTACCCAGGTTGGCTAATGCTAATCCCTGTTTATCAAGGTATTCATTTAGCTGCCAAAGTTTAATGCCGGCCTGCACAGTAAGCAGTAAGTTATCGCGGTCAAGGCTTATTACCTTGTTGTAGTTGTCCAGGTTCACCAGGGCTTCGTCACAAAGGCAAACCCCGCTCCACGAATGGCCGGTGCCTACCATGCGCAGCTTGGCATGTTGCTTAACTATCGTTATAATTTCATCCTCGGCGGTGGGCTGGTAATAGTTACGGGTAACGCATTGCTGGTTACCCGCCCAATTGCGGAAAAGATAGTTGGGCTTACTTTTCATACCTAACGAATATACATTTTGTAGATGTTTTGTAGTGCGGCAAAGAAAAACCCGGTTCCTTTTCAGAAAACCGGGTTGTATATCGTTAGCGGATTAACGAAGAGAGGGGGAGCGCTTACTAGAAGTCGTCTACGCTTGTATTCTTCTTATAATCCTCGCTGGCTTGCCAGTTACTTTCAATGGTCAACTCAAAGCGGCTTTTGGCTATTTCCTTTAAGGTAAATACCACGTCTTTAATCAACCACTGGTAAATCTCTGTATCATCCACCGTGCTATGGTTTTTAGGGTCGCCGAACTTATAAGTTAAAATGAACTTCATGTTGGCAGTCTGGTCAACCGTGCCTTGTACAAACACTTTGTAAAAGCGGTTTTCATCATTGAACATATACAGGATGCGATCGCATTTTACAGCACCAATCATCAGGTCGTCATTGGTAATGTAATAGGCGTTAGGCTGCATGCTCTGGCGGTCTTTGGTAAACTCCAGTTTTTTACCGTCTCTATAGCAGCTATCTTTAGGCACGCCCCAAAAGATATTTCTGAAGTCTAGTACTGCATCGCTTTCTGCAGCACCGAAGCCGGCAATTGCTATAAATAGCAGGGAAAGGCTGAACAGTGATTTCTTCATTTTAATTGGTTTTAGTTTTACTGAGAACGCGAATATGCACTTTTTTCTTATTCGCAACTCCCCGAATAATTATTGTGTTTACCCGCAAATTGTTGATAAACCCCTCTTTATAAGTATGACGATAAAAAGCCTGTATAGTTTAATTTACAGTAGCTGTGCGGGTTTGTTTTTCCATGAACAGGGTATACCAACTGTAGCTGAAAAACGCAACACAACCCACAAATAATATAGAGGATATAATGATAGTGGCGTTAAACCAATTCAGGTGCCAGAAGTAATAGAACGTATTCAAACTAACCATTACCAGCGCTAAACGCACATATTCGGCATACATAATCCATCGGCGCTTTTCAAATATGCCGCCAATAATCAGCATGGTAATTAATATAAGCGCAAAGAACACCAGCTTGTAAAACGTGCTAATATCCTTAAAGTAGGCCATGTATTGCACGGTGCCCCAAATCAATACTGCAAATTGTATAACTGCATATATCTTAAGGTAAACATTGGTGTCAGCATTGTATTTACTATAAACGGCATCGTCCACTTCGGGCGGTGCTTGAAAGCCTCCCATATAATCCGGTAGCCATCCCGGAGGAGCAAATATCATTCTAAACTTGTCGGCCCATTTCATATTGCGGGCTTTATCCCACATCTCAACGTAATACTGCAGGTTAGCCCAGGCAGGGTTCCAGCTTTTTAACTGCGTAGTAATACCATAGTGTATTTTTACGCCTTCCTCTTCCTCCTTAAACGTGCCAAACATACGGTCCCAAATCATAAATACTCCGGCATGGTTCTTATCTATGTATTTAGGGTCGGCAGAATGATGCACTCGGTGGTGGCTTGGGGTATTCCACCAATACTCAATCCAGGGATGAAGTTTGCCAATGGCTTTGGTATGTATCCAAAACTGATACAACGTGTGTATCGCAGCCGCAATACCAAATGTTAAAGGGCCGAAGCCTAAGATTGGAATAGGCAGGAAAATGAAAAAGGCTAATAAGTTATGAAACCACGATTGGCGCAAGGCTACGCTTAGGTTGTATTCCTCGCTTTGATGATGAACCGCATGTGCACCCCAGAACAGGTTCATTTCGTGCCCCCAGCGGTGCGCCCAATAGAACAAAAAGTCGAATAACAACAGGCACAACACGAACGACCACCACGTATCCGGGATACTAAATATGCCAAACCGGTTTTTTATCCAGATAAACAAACCAAAGATGATAGCCTTGAAAAAAAGGTTAAACACCTGGTTGCCTATGCCAATCATTAAATTGGTTAGTGAGTCATTAAGGCGGTAGTAGTCCTTTTTTTTAAGGTAGCCGTAGAGCCATTCAACGCCAATTAACAGAAAGAAAAAAGGGATTACATACAATATTGCAGCAGGATTCATAAAGCCGGTGATAGTTTTATGCTCTAAAGTTACGTTAACTGCGTCATTATATAATAGTCGGGAAGCGGATTTTTTTACGGAAACAGAGTCTCCTGGTCTCCAAGCGTAAAAACCGGGCTATGTGTTGTTTACAGACCTTAACAAAACGGCCTTTACAGGCATCGAAAATTCAATTTCTTTGTGTTGCAAGGGTATGGTCACTATTCCAAACCCAGGCAAATAGATATGAAACAATTTCTCTCCGTTTTCCTTTTGACTACCGCCACATTCCTCCTGCATGCCGAAATGGATAGCACTATCTGCTACCTACGCGACCTTGATGGCCGTATCCGCGAGCATAATGCCGATTTTATCCGTATGCAACTGGATGTTAAGCTTAAACCACAGGAAGGCAAGGTTATAGGCAAAGTGAAATATGATTTCCGGCCTATCCAGTATTTTATGGACACCTTGTTTTTGGATGCGCCTTCAATCAATATACAGAAGGTGTTGCTTAATGGGAAGGATACAAAGTTCACCACCGATGCCCAGGGTGTAACCATCCAGTTCGGCCAATCGTTGGATTGGAATAAACAATACAAACTGGAAATTAACTATGAAGCAACTCCGCACAAAGGGTTGTATTTTATCGGATGGAATGTGACTGATTCCAATACCTTACATGACCCCTATTTTACCCGTCACCAAATATGGACACAGGGGCAGGGAATCGATAACCGTAACTGGTTTCCCTGCTACGATGATGTAAATGATAAGCTGATTACCGAAACCATTATCACCTTCGATACGGCCTATACGGTCATTTCCAATGGTGTGCTGAAAAGCAAAAAGAAAAATGCCGATGGTACCTTTACCTGGAACTATGCTATGAGCAAACCTATGGTGCCGTACCTGGTAATGTTGGCTATTGATAAGTATGCCTATAAGGACTATAAAAGCAAAAACGGAATGACCAGCCGGCAATATTACTATGCCGACAGACCCGAAACTGTTGAGCCCACCTATGTATATAGTGTCGAAATGATGGATTACCTGGAGAAGCAATTTGGCGTAAAATACCCCTGGGAAACCTATGCGAACATCCCCGTACAGGATTTTATGTATGGCGCTATGGAGAATACTACGGCTACCGTTTACGGCGATTTTTTATTAACGGACCAAAGAGCCGCTGTTGAAAGAACCTATACAGCCATTAATGCACATGAACTAACCCACCAATGGTGCGGCGATTATGTTACTGAGTATAGTCCGGCACACCATTGGTTACACGAAAGTTTTGCGACTAACTACAGCAAGCATTTTATGGGAAGCGTTTTTGGAAGCAATTGGTATGAATGGACAAAACACAATGAAGCTGTTCAGGCCATTAATGCGGATAAAAACGACCGCTACGCTATTGGGCATAGTAAAGGTGGAAGCGCACGTGTATATCCCAAAGGAAGTTTTGTGTTGGATATGCTGCGTTATGTAGTAGGCGATTCGGTTTATACCAAAACAGTAAGCCAATATTTAAAAAAACATGCCTACGGCAATGTGAGCAATCACGATTTTCAAATGGCTTTTATGGAAACTGCCGGTATCAATCTCGATTGGTTTTTCGACCAATGGATTTATCGTAGCGGAGTTCCTAATTACAATGTACGGTATGAACGGCAGGATGATCAAGTGGTGTTTTATGTGCAGCAAACACAACGAATAGATGACCTGGCATCACCTTTTAAAATGCCGGTGGTGTTCGAAATACATACAAGCGACGGTAACACCGTTAGAACCAAACAATGGCTAAGCGGCCTTGCTGATACTGTTACCATGAGCCTTCCTGCCGGTAAGCCGGTAGAGTATACGCTCTTCGACCCTTCTTCAAACATTTTAAAAACTGTTTCTTTCCAGCGCACCTTCGATGAGTTGGTGGCCCAGGCGGGTAAAGCAAAAGCACTAATTGATCGTTACGATGCTCTTGTGGCACTTCAGGACTTTAATATGGAGATGCGTCGTTCAGCATTGATCAGGTTGTTTGCAAAAGAAACAGCTGCAGTTAACCGTGCTGAAATTGTTAGACAATTGGGCAAAGACAAAAATGATTCCACTTATGAATTACTAAAGAAAGTATTAAATGATCCTGATTTCAATGTGCGCCGCCAGGTAATTGAATCAGTGGATGAATTCCCTATTGCTGTTTTAGCAGATGCAGAAAAGTTATTGACCGATACAAGTCTTGTTACAATTGAAGTTACACTACGTAAATTATGCCTGAAGAATCCGGAGAAAAAAGCTGCCTACCTGGCAGCTACAAAAAACCTGATGGGGATCA
Organism: Chitinophagales bacterium; assembly: GCA_046329495.1. Taxonomy (GTDB): domain Bacteria; phylum Bacteroidota; class Bacteroidia; order Chitinophagales; family LD1; genus Bog-950. The sequence goes on from JAXLUO010000013.1 coordinate 11,874, forward strand.
ATAATGGCATTCGCATTGCCTGGCTCGAGCTAAGTTTAAAGGATAATATGTTTGGTGCAGAAGCACAGGCACAATTGAAAGAGCTAATTGCTTATTCAAGCAATCACTATGAATTTAGGACACGCATTAAGGCAATGGAAGCGCTGGAGCACATGAATTATTGCGATGAGGAGGTGCTATTGAATTTAATGAATGCCGCAACCTACACGAATAATCGCCTGAATGGACCTGCTACCAGGATTTTAAAGAATTACCTGAAAGTTCCATTGAATTTGGATAAGGCAAAGGGCTTATTCAAATTGCATGCTTTTTCTGAATGGGAGAGAAAGATATTACAACCTATTATTGAATTGTGATTTAATGGGGGAGGAAACTGTAGGGATAAACATGCATAGCCTGCCTGCTAAACTGGCCAGAGTGATGAGGTAGTTGAAATTGTCTTCATGATGCTGTATGGCCGATTGTCCACAGCGTTTGTTTTATTCTAACCTGATAATCAGAGTTATATATAGAAACTAACGATATATACTTGACAAGTTGGTGTGGTTTTAGTTAAATTAGAATTTACTAAACCTTCATCTATGATCAAAAGGCTCTACCCTGAGGTGCTTTTTTGTATGCTGGTGTTTTTGCTTTCGGCCAAAAACATGAATGCACAAACAGACAAACCATTCGATTTTACCGGAACATGGAAGATAACCAGCTACAAGCTGGTTGATCATGAAACACCTGGTACACTTACTGCAGAAACATCACTTTGGACCAACCTTATTTTAAAAGGTGAATCCATGGTTGTTGGGAAAGACGGCAGGGCAACGTTTAAAAGTCAAGATAACCCTATAACCGCAACCTTCGATGTAAAGGACGGTGTTTTAACCATGACCTTCTATAGTGGGGTGGGAAAGAAGAGTGGTGAACCTGTGCAAGGCTCTGCCTCAAGCTCGCAATATACTATCACCTTCTCCGCTGGCAGTTTCACTATTCAGCGCGAGGACCCCTCGGTATCCGAATTGTACACCTTCACCAAAGCAAACTAAGCACTTATGAAAAGACTACTACACGTATTAGCCTTAGTGGCTTTCGTTTGTCTGGCCCAAGCCCAGAATGTAAATTATGAAGTGCAAATAGTACAGGTAGAAAGAACCGGCTATAGCGATTGTGCATTGTGTGGAAGTCCCGATCCAGCGTGGACAATGAGTGCAGTTGACAACGGAACATTTGGCGCACAAACCTCCACTACATGGTGTTATAGCTATGGCGAAATGGCCGGTACCATATGGAATCCCGGTTCTTTCGATCAGATGTTATATCGCACAGCAACCAACGCAACCTCTATTACGCTCCGCTTAGATGCCTGGGAGAACGATTGTCAGGATGCAGACTGTTCTTATTCAACCGGTGGTATTAACTGTTTGTTTGGTGCAGTAGCAGATAATAACCGTTGTACAAACAACTCACTTTCTACTATCAATTTCCGCAACGATCCTCCTTGTCAGTGGAACACCTATACCACACCATTCTGCGGTCGCTACCGTTATCAGGTGCGTATCTATTGGTCATTTGCAACGGCACCTACTGTTACTGCAACAGCGCCTTTCGATAGAACACTTTGTACCGGCTCAACTACTTCTTTAGCTGTTACCGTGGCAAACGATGCGAACGGCAACGCTATGGGTAAGTTTTTTAAGTGGCAGGTAAATACAGCTACAAGCGATCCTGCCTCTTGTGCCACAACCGGCTGGACCGATGTTAGTCCTGCGGCAACCAATTCAACGTATACTCCGCCTCAAACCAGTGGCACGCGCACGTATCGTTGTTTAGTTACCTCAAATTGCTCTGCTGACTTTAACTCAAATACAACAGCGTCTCAATGTTTTCGCGTAACCTACGCCCCAATTTCTACTCCACCCGCCGTTCAAAGTGTTGCGTGTGGTAATACCATTTTACCGGGTGTGGCGTACGATTTTGATATACTTAGGGCTCCTGCTGCCGGTGCTGTTATTAATTCAACATCCTATGCATGGGCATCTACGGGTGGGGCATCCATTAGCCCAACCAATGCAGCCCCAACCCAAATAACATTCCCTTCTTCCGGTTCTTATACTGTTTCAGTTACTTATGGAGATGCATGTCCTTCGGCCGATGCAGTTTCAACGTGTAATGTTACTGTTTCGCAGCCGGCTTGTGGTGCCATATATGTGGCCACAAGTGCTGATGGAGGCAATGATGCTAACCAGGGTGGGCCGGATGGACCGGTAGCTACGCTTTCGCGAGCAATGGTATTATATGCAGGCGACAATACTCGCAATACTATTCGTATCGCAGGAGGCTCTTATACTGAAACCAGCATTATCAATTTGGCAAACAACATGATAATAGATGGATGCTGGGAAAAGGTAGGTACAAATTGGCGAAAAAATAGTTCTAAAACGGTTACACTAAATATGAGTGGTAGCGAAACCGTTACAAACGGAGGTGGTACCGGTGTAGACGTATGCCATACGGTTGGATTTAAAGCGGTAAGCAAAACCGGTTGGACCATTTCAGATGTTAAAATCGTAATGGGAAATACCTCGGGAACGGCAAGTAATCGAGGTTGCTCTAATTACGGAATCTATGTTAGCGGTTCATCCGGTTATACAATATATCGTTGTAATATAACATCCGGAAATGGTTCTAAAGGCAATAACGGCAGCACTCCGGCAGCTGGTGGCGGCAGTTCAGGCGGTGGTGGGGGAAGCGGCGGAGGAGCGTGTGGTGGGGGAAGTGGAAGTTGCACTTCTAGCCCAGGTTCAGCAGGTACGGATGGTAGTGGCGTAGGAAGCGGACATAATAACAATGGTGGTGCAGGAGTTAGCAGGGGAAGCCTTGGTTGCTTTGCGTCAACAGCCGGGTCAAGTGGAAATCCAGGTACAGTGGGAGCAAATGGCAATACCGGCACTGCTGGTGCTGCTGGTTCTAGCGGTAGCTACTCAACCTATTTTGTGCCTGGCGGTCAGGGCACTTCAGGTTCTGCTGGTGGTGGCGGTCAAGGTGGTGGTGGCGGAAGTGGCAATGCCGCAGGTGCTGTTAGGGCTGCGTGTGTTACAACAGGATGTGGTACCTATAACGGAGCAGCAGGCGGTGCAGGCGGTCAAGGTGGTAGCGGCGGAACAGGTGGATTTGGCGGAGGAGGAAGCTTTGCTATTTACATTAGTGGAACAACAGGAACAATTTCGTCGTGTACCTTGGCAACAGGAGCAGCAGGAGCCAAAGGTGTAGGTGCCGCTGGTAGTGCTGGTCTAGGGGGCTCCGGAGGGGGCACGGCTGGTTGCAATAGTTGCATCCCAGGATCAACTTGCGGTGGAAATGGCGGTGCAGGTGGTGCAGGTGGTACGGGCGGCACTGGTGGCGACGGTCAACCTGGTTTGACCGCTCAACTTGTTTCGGGCGGCGCGGGATCATCCCCATCAGCAACAATTCCTAATCCTACGACCGTAACCGTGGATTACTCAAACGGTAACGGTGCTACTAATTCTCAAATCGGCCTAACAAAGGCTGGTGGTGGTAACTGGGTGTTACCAGCTGGCTATTCTTTTGTAAACGACCAAAATACTACTAGCACATCTTATACTGTTAGTTCAGCTTCAATCAATGTTTATACCACTGCAACTGGTAGTTCAGATATTGTGCTCTCTCCAGGTGGGATAACAAATACGTTTAGCCAATATCTTAACGTAATTTCTACAAGGCAAACGCCTACTATCAATATCAACCCGAACCCTATCTGTCCGGGAACCAACTTTACATTAACGGCAACAATACCAAGCGGTCAATCTGCTGTAGATTACGATTGGGTAATCTTTAACCCGGCCTCTACGGTATCCGCTTCAACAATTACAACTTCTTCGCTGGCAGCAGTAACTTTAAATGCCAGTGCACCTAACTTTACGCCGGGTAGCACCTATCGTGTTCGCCTTATGGTGCGCGACCCATGCATGGGTTGGTCTATACCTGTTTACAGTGACTTTACTGTAAGCAGCAATCTCACCAATCCTGTAATTGATGGTAAGGAAGACGTTTGCTACAACGGTAACCCCGGCCCTATGAATACCGCTACTGCACCTACAGGGGGTAATGGCACCTGGACTTACCAGTGGTATCAGAGTGATAATTGCACCGGTGTTTGGACACCAATTGCATCGTCCAACTCCAGCAGTTACGATCCGCCTGCAGGCCTCACCGTTGACCGTTGTTTCCAGATGATGGCTACCAACGCCTGCGGTAGCGTTTACTCGAATGTAGTTACCAAATCATTAATCGCTTTACCTTCCGGTGGCACCATCAACGGACCATCGGTAGTTTGTGCAGGCGATGCTAACGTGAACTACAGTGCCGATGGTGTAATTACCGTTAATGCTTATGCCTGGAGTATTGTGGGGGCATCCTCATTTACCACCTCAGGTAATGCTGCCAACTTAACGTTTGGCAATACTTCACCGGTTACTTTAACCTGCACCCCTTCTAACCAGGGTTGTCCGGGAACTCCACTTACAAAAACTGTTACAGTTAATCTTCGTCCTACTGCTGTACTTAGCGGCAGTGGCAGTTTATGTAATGGTGGCAGCAAAACATTAAGTATAGCACTAACCGGTACCGGCCCATGGAACGGTACTTTATCAGATGGTACAGCTTTTAGTGGAAACAGCAGTCCTATTTTGGTAAGCGTTTCACCAACAGTAAATACAACCTACACTATTGCCAGCTTAAGCGATAGTAAGTGTACATCTAAGCCAGGCGATTTAACCGGTACCGTAAACATTACCATTACAGAACCGGCTACAGCAGATGCCGGCCCGGATATGACAGGTAGTTGTGCTGGTCTTGCAAACACCATTAGTGCTGCTGCAGCTACAAACGATGTATCTATCAGCTGGACGCACAACGGTACCGGTACTTTAACCGACGCAACTACGCTTACACCAACCTATGTTTCAGGCCCTGGCGAAACAACCGTTACGCTTACACTACATGTTACGGCTGCCAGTCCTTGCCCGGTTGTAACAGATGACATGGACATGACTTTTGGTGTATGCAACAGTATTTGGCTTGGTTATAGCACTGATTGGTTTGATGCGAATAACTGGAGCTTTAATGCAGTGCCAAACAGTTGTGCGGCAGATGTAACCATCCCAACTGCACCTGTAGGTGGTAACTTCCCGCATATTACTGCAACTTCACCTCAGGTAGGCAATATTAATGTGCAAAGCAGTGCAGTTATTGATATCGATGCAGGGCGTAAAGTTTCAGTTTGCGCTGCTTATGTGGGCGGCAATACCCAACCTTCGCGCGTTATTGGCGATGGTGAAATGGTGCTGAACGGATCTGGCTCTCAAGCACTCAGCAAAAAAACCGAGTTTCAAAATCTACGGCTTGCCAATGCTTCGGGTGCTCTGATGGCTTCCGGTACGCGCTTCGATATATTTGGTGAACTTCGCCTTGAAAGCGGTTCTCTGGCAACCACGCCCGGAACCTTGATCTTCCGCAGTACCAGCGACACGCAAATTGGTATTATCGATGACTTTACAGGAGGCTATACAGGTACTATCAGCGGTACCATAAAAGCAGAACGCTATTACCATAGCAGCAGCACTTACGATGCTCACTATATGGGTTCACCGGTAAATAATTTGCCATTATCCCAGCTCGGAGCCGGTGGATTGGGTGGTTATGCTATTCCAACTCCTCAATGCGATGAAACCGGCCTCAATCCTAACTCACCTTACGGCAACGTAGCGAGCCTTGATGAAACGAATGGTATTACCTGTGGCATGGCTTGCTGGAAGTTCGAAAATGGCGGTAATGCGCCTAATGCTAAAGGTTATTCCGTGCGTAAAACAGGCACCGGGGTATTAACTGTTACAGGCGTAGCCAACGCAAACAGCAGTTATACACTTACCGGCTTAACCAATACCAACTGGTCAAATATTACACATCAGGGCCGCCCTATGGGCTCAGGCTGGGCCTTAATTGCGAACCCATATTTAGCTAATCTTGATATTAATGGCACACCTTCCGGTTTCTATAACCAAAAACTGGTATGGTATAACGCCGGCCCGTTTGCGGGTACTTATCAAACAGCAACAATAGTTCCTCCGTTCCAGGCTTTCCTGGCGCACGTAATAACACCGGGTACGCCTATCAGTTATACAATCAATGGTTCTGATAGAACCAAATCAACTGCTCCGGCCTTTATGAAACAGGCCAATAACCAGGAGTTGAAGATTACTGCTGAGAATACGGCTACCCAGTTATTAGACGTAACCACAGTAGCCTTCAACAGCGCTGCAACTACGGCTTTCGATCCTGAATACGATGGACAGAAGTTCGCAGGGGCATTAAACCGTCATACATTATACAGTTACAATACCGACCCTATGGCATGGATGTCCGACAATATCCTGCATAGCATCGATGAAACAAGCACTGTGCCTGTTGGTTTCGAACCCGGTATTACCGGCTCTTATGTGTTCCACTTCGATGGTGTAAATACCTTTGATCCTACCAGTTATGTTAAACTGGAAGACAAACAACTGGGTATCATGCACGATGTGCGTAACGGCGATTATGCCTTTACTTCCGATTCAACCGATAACTGGAACCGTTTCGTTTTACACTTTACACCGGCAGCTCAATTCAACCTGAACGATGCTACCTGTAACGCGGTAGGGCAAATAAGTGTTGAACAACCGGGCACTGCAATCTGGAATTACACCATGGTTAACCAAACCGGTGTGCTTATCAGCAGCGGCACCTTAAGTAACAATGCGCCTGTAACCGTAAGCGCAGCACCGGGTGTATACACTATAACTTTAACTGATGTAAACGGCTACACAGTAGTTAAAAACCTGCAATTAAGCGGCTTACAGGCTATTCAACCTGCCTTTAATGCAACCAAAACTGCCGCAGAGGTAGGGGAGAACATCGGCTTTGCCAATACTACCGCTGGCGTAATTACTACGCAGTGGGATATGGGCGATGGTACCTTACTGAACGGTGCTGTAGTTAATCACCAATATGCACAGGAAGGTATCTACGCTGTTACCATGGTAGTTGAAAACGCCGATGCCTGCAGTGGCAGCACCAGCCAAACGGTTACTGTAACGGCTAAAACTGCTACCGGTATCAATGATCTTGCTAAGGATAAGATTGCTATTTGGAGCAACGAAAACCGCGTGTTTGTTGATTTCAGCCAACAGAAGGAAGTAGAGGCAACTATCTCTATCTACAACCTGTTAGGCCAGGTAATCAGCACCGAGCAATTTGGTAAGTCAAGCTTGTATTCAAAGGCTTTAAACAATCTTGAGGCCGGTTATGTGGTGGTTAGCGTTAAAAACCAACAAGGCATTATTAATAAGCAAGTGTTTATCAGCAATACCAAATAGCATTTACTACTACAACCAACGCAACGGCGGGCCAACTGGCCCGCCGTTTTTTTATGGCAGAGGCTTTATGGCTTAACTCATTTTTAACAAGTAGTATTTTCAATAGCGCCAAATTTCCGTTACTTTCCGTATGGAATTTGATTCTACTTACATCTTAAAGTTGAATTGTTAACCAAAAACTATCTTCCGTATGAAGCGCATCTCCTTAACTCTACTTGCCTTCTTTATGATTGCTACCGGCACTATCTATGCTGCCGAAACCAAAAACAATGTTCTTAATGCCAAGCAGGTTGCCGGACTGGATGTAAGCGGCAAATGGGTAGGCAAACGCAAACAATATTCCTGGGATAAGAAAACCTTTATTGAGGTGTTTGAATATGAGTTCGACCTCAAACAGGAAGGTAATATCGTTACCGGCACCTCTACCATCATCAACGCTAACGGCGAATACGCCGATATGAAGATCGAGGGCGTTATTATAGGTAACAAGTTGCACTTTGCTGAAAAGGAAGTAAAAAGCGCTATCCGGCCCGAAGGCAAAGTATGGTGTTTTAAAAGCGGCGAACTTTATTTTTCTAAAGACGGCGACAACCTGCGCTTAGTAGGTTCTACACCAAGCTACATGGAGATTTACAACTACCCTTGCAGTGGAGGTTTAACCGACCTGGTTAAGGTTGACAATAGCAACAATGCCGTGGCGTACAAAAGCGATTTCGATGGCAGCATCAATGTTGAAGAGCCCTTCAACATCAGCATATTCCCTAATCCGTTTATTGATAATGCTACCGTAAGCTACAACCTGGTTGCTGATAGCAAAGTTAAAGTGGAGGTATATGACATGACCGGCAAACTTATAACCAACTTATTTGAAGGCAGTCAAAAAACAGGCAACTACACGCTTGATTTCAATGCCAAAGCAGCCGGTTCTATGAGCGGTATCTTTATCGTTAAAATGACGATTAACGATGAAGTATACAGCCGCCAGATAGTTCAGATGCGCTAAAAATCTTTAGCCCCAATAGAGAGCCTTCCGGCAACGGGAGGCTTTTTTTATGCCTGCCGGTTAATAAAAGCTGCAAGTTGATCTCCCGCCTCGCTGCCGATTGCAACCCCCATGCCGCCCATACGCACGCCAACGCAAACACGTGGGCTGTGTTGTTTTATAATAGGGAATTTGCTGCTTCCAAAGGCCATAATACCGGTCCACCAATCGCTTACTTTAAAATCGATACCCGGTATAATTACGCTACGTAGCTTTTCAAGCAACGCTTCACGTATCAATTCATTAAAAGCAAACTCAGTGGTTCGTTCTCCTTCAAAATCCAGGTTGCGTCCACCACCAAATAATATCCTGCCTTCCAATTCGCGGAAATAGTAAAAACCTTTATCAAAGTGATAGATACCTTTAAATGGCAGGTTAGGTATCGGTTCAGTTACTAATACCTGCCCGCGGCCGGGTTGTATTTCCAGTTCGGGATACAAGCTTCGTGTAAAGGCGTTGGTACAAATAGCTACATTTCCTGCGGTAAAGGCTATCTCATTGCCTATAACTGCATTCCTGCAGCGCACGTGAACCTGCTGCCCATCATCATCAATTGCCATTACTTCGCAACCGGTTTTTATCTCTATGCCCATGTGCAGGCAATAGTCTATAAGGCTGCGTATGGCTTTGCCGCTATGTAGTTGGCCTTCAAAGTGGTTTTGCACCAGGTGCTTTGTGTGGTCTTTGCTAAATCCAAATTCGGTAATGCGTTCATCGGCCAGCGAAAATGCCTTTCCGCCAAGCATAGGCTCCAGCATTTCATTAATAGCTTCCATTTTATCAAGCGCTGCCGTTTCTGCCTCACTTATCAATTCAAAGCTACCATCAGCTGCATAATCAATCGCAGCATCACCTAATCGTTTACGTAATCGGTTTAAACCTTTGTAGCGCAGGTTAACCAACTGCAACACTTCTTCAGGTTGCATATAGGCTAAGTCATCCAGTATTTCCGTAAGGCTGCCAATACAGGCAAAGCCTGCGTTTTTAGTGCTGGCGCCGGTTGGCAACAAACCTCTTTCCACTACCAGCACGCGTTTGTGAGGTGCTTGCTCCTTAACCGATGCAGCGGTAGATAGGCCCACAATACCGCTGCCCACAATAATTACATCATAGTGTAATAGCGATGCCTTCTCCCAATAGCTTAACATAACCTTGTTTTGGTTGCTAAGATGGTGGCTTTTTAAAACCTGTCGCGCACATTTATAAATAGCTGTGCTTAACTGCTGCTTACAAACGTAGTTTCATCATAACCGCAAAGTGATCCGAAAGATCCTTATGCTTTTTATCCCAGGGAAATTGATAGCGCTTTACCTCGCGGCTGAGCACTTTGGGTTGCAGGCCATTTCCTTTATATAGCACAAAATCAATAACACCGCGGCGGTTAGGGTCATAGCTGTCCATATCGTTCAGCAGGTGGTCGCTGGTGTATTGCAGGTCGCCGGTAATTGGCCCGTCTTCAGCGGTAAAGGTATGTAACATGGTGTCGTAAAGTGCGCTGCCTTTATGCGTATTAAAGTCGCCGCAATAAAGTTGGGGTATGCTGTCCTTACGGAAGCGTTTCATCAATCCTTCAATTTGCTCGTATTGGTTCTGCTTCATTTCAAAAGCACCGCCTGCTTCCATATGCGTGCCCATTACCTGTACCGTGTTACCTTTCCATTGTAATTGCACCAGTATAGCTCCTTTCCTTGCCAGGCAGTCTTCGCGGTCGCAATCGGTAAAGTGCACTTCACCTAATTCCTTTAACGGCACTTTGCTGAATACCATTACTCCGCTGCTGGCCTTCAGGCTGGGTGTACTGTTGGCCGGGCCCGCCCAAAAAGGATAATAGGGCTTTAACTCCCGCTTAAGTATCCGGATGGCTTTATGGTCAAAGGCTTCCTGAAACACAATTACCTGGGCGCTGTCCGGCGCTACAATGCGCGGTATAATGCGTGCACGCACTACCGGATGGTGCTTAATAAACGTAAGCACCCTTGGCAGCATCTTAATGTTGTAAGTCAGCACTTTAAGCTCGCTTTGGGCGGCTACGCTGGCAGGGTCTTCGGTGGGCAGGGGCATGGCTGAAATACTTCCGGCAAATAGCGCCAGAAAAGGCAGAAGGAGGAGGTTTTTGAGCATACTGCTAAGATAATAGCCTGAACAAATCGGCATCGTTAAATGTTGGTTTATTTTTGATGAATTAACGGAACAGCCCTGCAACAACGCTTTGTTGGCCGCTATCGTCTTTCGGTTATATTTGATGCAGTTATGAAGAAGCCTTTTCTGCTCTTGTTTCTAGTTAGTTTATGTGCCCTGGCCTTTGCTCAAAATATGCACGTTAAGCATTACAACTTCAGTACGTTTACCACCACCCCTAAAGTGGTTGCCCCTGCGTTGGAGAAGCAGAGCAGTGAAACCGCTAAAAGCCACCCCGAATACGGCATTACCCCCTACAATGCACAGTGCAGCAACTGCGATGAACTGATTGATAAGCGAACCGAAACCAGCCGAGAGTTCATTGATAGAAGCAGGCCTAACTACATTTTTTCGCAACAATCCTTTTACCCGCTGCATTATAAAAACTTTTCAGGTGATGTATGGCATTCCATCGACTATCGTTTGCGGCCCGATACGCAGCATCCCGGTGTGTATGTGGCCCCCAACCAACCCGCACCGGCCACCTGTAATCTCAACAACAAATCCACCTCTATCAAACGGCGCAATTTCGAGTTTGTGTTTAACCACGATTTGCAGTTGTTCTTTTACGATGAAAACCGTGTATATACCAAGCCCCAACCCGGCAATTACAGTCAATACACCATTGGCGAAGAAGGGCTATTTGTGAAAAATATGTGGCCCGGTATTGACATGGAACAAGTGTTTTTTGCAGGGCAAATCGAAACTAACTACCGTATCAATGCACCTTTACAAGTGCCCATTACCGATGGCTACATGGTTATTGAAGATCACTTTTCTCTACCGGCTGGTTACCGCGTTATGGAACTTCCCGAAGAGGGCGAAGTGCCTGTTGGCTTTAGGGGCGATTTGCTGATACTGGATGATAAGAACGATACCGCCTTTATTTACCACCGCCCTGTTTACCTCGATACGCGTGTAATAGGCATGCATGGTATGTATAAGTGGCAAAAGCAGAATAATGATTACAGTCTGCAAATGCTGGTGCCGGTTAACTGGTTAACCCGGCAGGATAATGTGTATCCCCTGCTAATCGACCCGATTGTAATGGTGCAGGGCGACTCTATCAACGGCAATTACACCCTCTCTTTAGGGCCGCCAAACGGACAGGCATTTACTACCAAGCCCGCCTATTGCCCTTATCAAATGACGGTGCAGGTTCCCGGTAGAAGTAAGCTGCTGGAGACCTATTTGGAATTGGAATACATGCTTACTTACGACCCAACTTGTGGTAATCCTCCTTTAGATGCCCCTTTCTGCACCTTTAGCCAGGTGCAGCAGGAAGTTATCTGCAATCATTGTAATACAACCACAGGTCAATTAGCCTGCGACCCTGCACAACCACCCTATACCGGTACCTGCACTACCGATAGCCACCTGGTTGCTGGTGCCGGACCTTTAAAAGTTAGTACTTTTTCACCAAACTACATAAGCTGCTACCCACCGCAATGCCCCGATTACTTTATCGATTTCACCTTACGCAACCGCGATAGTATTTGCGGCGATGTTTGTGGTTTCCTGTGTGCCAAAGGGCACCTGTGGGGTATTACCATTTCTGCCTGCAGGGTTGAAGGTTACATAACCCAGGATAAAACCAATATCTGTCCCGGCGAATCGGTTACCTTTTTGGCGCATCCCGATTGTGGTGTGCCACCCTACCATTACCTTTGGACGCAGGATGGAGGTAATACATACGATACGGTTTATAACTCGCCTTACTATGGCATTTATCCGCAAACAAGTAAAACTGTTGCCTGCATTATAGTTGATACTTGCGGCGAGTTGTACCTAACCAATGACCTGAGCGTTGCCGTGGCTGCAGCCCCGCCTGCCAATGCCGGGCCCGATGCACAGGCTTGTGCCGGTAATAAAACAGTTCAACTGGGTGGCAGTCCAACTACCTCTCCCGGTAATACCATACAGTGGGTTGGCGAAACACCCACCATACAAGGTTGGATAAGCAATGCAAATGCTCCCAACCCCGTTCTCACCATTCCCGCAGGTGTGGTCGATACCTTTTGGGTAGCTGTGCGTTGCTCCGCAGCAGGCTTTGCATGTACCCGTACCGATACCATGTATGTGTACAGTCACCCTTTGCCTACACCGCTGCTAAGCACCACCGGTGCTACGCAAATCTGCGGTACGCAGAATGTAACCCTGCAGATAACCGGGGGCAACTATACCACCTACAACTGGAGTAACGGCGCTGTTGGGCCAACCACAGTCATCAACCAGCCCGGCCAATACTATGCGGTTATCACGGATGTAAACGGTTGCACCGATACCAGTAATACCATTACTATTTCGGCAGTGGCAGTGCCTTCGCTGGATGTACGCCCGGATACCACACTTATTTTTGGCGATAGTGTGATGCTGTATACCGACCTTGACCTTAACTCCACCAGTATTGACTCTTTCCACTGGTATCCATTCGTTAACATGTCGTGCAACAGTTGCACCAACCCGGTAGTGAGCCCCGAAAACATTCAGGTATACGGCCTTAATGTGTATGTATCCGGCTGCACCATCAGCGATTCGGTTCTAATACGTGTTATACTGCCTAACAATTTCTATATCCCCAATGCATTTACACCTAACAACGATGGCAACAACGATGTGTTCTATGTGCTATCGCAAAGCGGGGTTAAAGTGATAACCTTCCAAATTTTCGACCGCCTGGGCGAGAAGGTGCACGATGGCACGTTCCCGTGGGATGGCACCTACAAAGGCAAACCCGCCCCTCCGGGCGTGTATGTGTACGTATGCCGCCTGGGCCTGTTCGGCGAAGATCAGTCGATTTTCCGTAAGGGCAGTGTGACGCTAATCAGGTAATAATTAGCCCGTATCCCCTTAAATTTGTATTTATCTTTTAACAGATTACATTTATCGAAAATCAACCAACCATGTCTGCAAAAAAACCGGTTTCCGCTATTATGACCATCAATCCGGTGGTAGCCAACCAATTCCACAACTTCTCGCAAGTGCTGCGTTTATTCACCGAGTTTCCGGTGCACCACCTGCCTATCATGGATGTTAACAACAAACTGATCGGTATCATCAGTTCAAACGACCTGCCTAAGGTGTTTTTGCAACTTAGCCGCCGCGATCCGAAAGTGATGCTCGATCTGGACGAAATTGACCGTGCTATTAACCTTACCGATATCATGACCCCGAATCCAATCACTGTATCTTCTTCCGATTCTATTGAAGATGCCGCCAAACTGATCGCCAGCCGCAAATTCTTATCGCTGCCGGTGGTAGATAATGGCGAATTAGTGGGCATTATTTCTATTAAGGATATCGTTAACTACCTGGCTAACTAATAACCCTTCTAATAATTGATATAAACGGGCCTGTTTTAACCAAAACAGGCCCGTTTTGCTTTCTATCACCCCACTGTGCCATACATGCTCGTACTAAGCAGGGGTTGCCGCCGTTATGTTAATGGTGTGCTGCCTTGCGTACCACATTTGGAACGAAAGTTTAGTAGAACTATTAATTAACCTAAACCTGCAAACCATGAATATCCGAAAAACCATATTGGCAGCAGTTATAGCTACTGCAGCTATGACACTCTACTTCATTATACTACCTTTTACTGGCTTGTTCCCCGAGCTAAACATTGCTACCTTTTTAGGCAAAATTGCCGGTGATAGTAAAGTGGCTGGCTGGGCCATTCACATAGCATTCGGCTTTGCCTTTGCCTTTATCTATGCCCGTTGGGTTAACGACCTGTTACCCATAGAAAGCAATGTTTCGCGCGGTGTTATTTACAGCATCTTTGTATTTCTCTTTTCTACAGTAAGCATACTAACCATTAATGCAGCCGGTTTGGTTGAATGGCATTTAAAGGAAAGCATGGCCATGCTGTTTTTAATGAGTTTAACGGGGCATCTTATTTATGGTGCCATATTGGGCGGCATGTTGCCTAAAGTTAATCCCGAGCGTGAATTTGGGGCTGAGCTGCAGGTGGATGAACCCGGCAAATCGCCCGCACGCCGCACAATGGGTAATACCACCAGCAGTGCCGGGGTAAACGACAAACTGCACTAAGCTTGGCACCCACCGGAATTTTTGCACTTTTGGTGGCATAATTCCGGGTATGAAAAAAGTGCTTCTATTTATTGCAGGCATCGCTGGTTTAACCGTAGCAGTGGCGCAAAACACCGTTGTGGCCGATAAATCATTCCAGCAGTTTGAGCAGGGGTTCATCAACGATCTTTGGAAGAATAACCCGGGATGGGCCAGCAGCGTTGGTTACCATGCCTACGATGATGTGTTAACTATACCCGGTAAAGAAACCAATCAACGTTTGTTGCAATTTACCGATGCCACGCTAAAGCAACTGGATGCCGTTAAAGTTGCCGAACTCAGCAATTCGCTCCGTACCGATTACTACCTGATTAAGAATTATGCCGAAGCCACCCGCTTCTATATCAACGAGTTTAAAGAGGAGGAGTGGAACCCTGCCGTGTTTAACGTAGGCGATGCTGTTTTTACCGTACTGGATAACAAGGATGCTTCGCTGGAAATGCGTATGGTAGCGTTGGCGAAGAAGTTAAAAGCGGTTCCGCAGTATTTTGAAGCAGCTAAAAAGATCATCAACAATCCCACATTTGAGCATACGCAGTTAGCCATTGAACAAAATAACGGTTCGCTTTATTTGTTCGATAGCGTATTGCCCGACTCGGTAAAGGCCTGCAAACTGGCCGAAGGGCAAAAACAGGAGTTGTTAACTACCATTACGAAGGCACGCGAAGCGGTGAAGGAATACGTAAGCTGGTTACAGGAGTTACCGGCGGTTAAAAAGCAGGAGGGAAGAAGCCCCCGCATCGGTAAGCAGTTGTATGCAAAAAAGTTTGCCTACGATATTAATGCCCGTTATACGGCCGACGAAATGTATGCCAAGGCACAGGACCGTGTAAAATACCTGCAGCGCGAAATGGCGGGCCTTACTAAAACCATGTGGCCAACTTACTTTTCCGGTACGCCTATGCCTTCCGATAACCGCGAAGCCACCAAAATGATGATTGACCAGCTTTCGAAACAGCATTGTGCGGCCGACCGGTTTTTAGAAACCATTGAAGCGCAACTGCCTGTGCTGGAGGCTTTCATCAACAAGTATAATATTATCGACCTGGATGCTTCGAAGCCCCTGAAGGTGCGGAAAACACCTGAATACATGGCTGGTGTAGCAGGTGCTTCTATCAACTCGCCGGGCCCATATGAAAAAAACGGCGTTACTTATTATAACGTTACGCCTTTAACGGGTTACAGCGAAAAGGAAGCCGAAAGCTACCTGCGCGAATACAACAACTGGGTATTACAAATACTCAATATCCACGAAGCCATACCCGGACATTACACACAGCACATTTATGCTAATCGCTCGCCCAGCATTATCCAGAATGTGTTGGGGAACGGGGCTATGGTTGAAGGCTGGGCCTGCTATGTGGAACGTATGATGATGGAGGAAGGCTACGACAACAGCCCCGAGATGTGGCTGTTTTATTACAAGTGGAACCTGCGCGAGGCCTGCAATTTTATACTCGATTATAATATACACTGCAACAACTGGACAGAGAAAGATGCGCTGGATCTGTTGGTTACCACGGCTTTTCAGCAGGAAAAAGAAGCACAGGAAAAATACCGCCGTGTTACGCTTACCCAGGTGCAGTTAACCAGTTATTTTACCGGCCTTACCGAAATTTACGAACTGCGCGATGAGGTAAAACAAGCCTGGGGCGATCAGTTTACGCTTAAAAAGTTTCACGAACAGTTTTTAAGCTATGGCAGCGCACCGGTAAAAGAAATACGCACCATGATGTTGCCGGCTGCAAACAGCAATACCAAAGCAAAGGAGCAACCCGGCAAAAGCGCCCCCGCACCCTACCGCCAAAAGTAATTACCTTTACAGCCTACAAACAGCCTTATGGAAGAACTGGAGCAAGAGAAGAAAGATTACGCTACTATACAATTAAAGCCACGCGGGCCGGTTACTATTACCGGCAACTTTGAGGTTATATTGGAGGATGGTTCCGTTATGGAGAAACGCGAAAAGCTTTCCATCTGCCGCTGCGGCATGAGCCAGAAGATGCCTATCTGCGATGGTGCACATAAGGCTTTGGCTTCGGTGCTGTAGGTAAATGGTTTACAACTTACAGAGGACCTGCCGATACATTTTATTTCAAAGAACATTTAGGGGCACACTTCGTGCAAGGCCTGAAGCAATTCGCAGTTAACAGTTCACGGCGATTGGGTTCTGACTTTACACTCCTTTACACTTTTCTGCACAGGCGCTTTAACTTCCGGAGTTATCCACACTGCTTGTGCATGCTTGTGCAAGTTTTTTGCTTGTGCACAAGTTAAAGAAAAATTCATATGAGTGATTTTTATGTTAAAACGGCATGAAATCGCTGTTTTAAATATTAAGCTTTTCAGCATTTGTGCACATTTGTGCAGTTGATTTGCAAGATGCACAAATTGCCAAAATTGCAATATGACGTACGAAGCCGTTAAGGCAAGCCAAAAAGTTGACAAAAGTTTACATGGAGATGTAACGTTTACACTTCTGCCGGTGGAGTTTTCCGCACCCGGATAATAAAGCAGAGCATAGAAAGTTTGGCCGAAAGGAAGGATACAGGTAGATCGGTTGAGGTTTGCAGGGTTATTCATAGTGTTCTTCAGGTTTGTGAACAAATGTAATAAATAAAGAAACAAAAGTGAAATATAGGTTGTTAAAAATGTCATCATCCACAGCCCTTCTCTGTAGGAGAAGGGAGAAACAGCCGGATTTTTGGGGTGAGGTAGTGAGTTGGGCAAGGGTGTCAACCGCCCCTGTCCTTCGACTACGCTCAGGATTGTTGGCTGACGCTAAACCTGTCCCCTCCTCAATGAGGCGGGGAATTGTAGGGTTGTATTATATGATAAGATAAGGTAGAGTGAGCAGGATTTGAAAAAATATAATGGAACAGGAGTGTACTAAGCGTAGGTCACCCAAGCCCCAGCGGGGCGAACTGTCTGTAGTATGATAATTATAGAATGATTAATGCGCCGTAGGTGCGGCCTGTAGGATTTCTGCGGTTCTTAGGCTGCTCTGAATGAGCAGGAATATTTGGGGTTGTCTTTTATAATAGTATAGACTATGCGGGTGTGATTTGGCACGCGCGACACGCGCGCGCCAGCAATTTGGTAGAGCGGGAAAGGTAATTCTAAATGGAGTGCGGATGTTAGCGCTTCTTAGGTTTGGCAGTCTTTGCTGTTTTGGCGGTTTTAGTTGCTTTTGCAGGTTTAGCAGACTTGGTAGCTTTTGCTTCTTTACACCTGGCGCAACGGCAGCCATGGGGCTTTATGTAGGCATCGAACATTTCTTTGCCATAGTCATAACTCAATTCTTCGCCACCCTGGATGTTCTTTTTTGCGTTTATCCAGATACGTCCGGCTTTAATTTCTACATCGCAGTTAGCAGCGCGGCCACAGGCGTGGTTAATATAGCGGGCGATGTTCTTACGGTCCTTGCCATCGATAAATTTCTTAGGGTTCACTTCGAACAGATACATGCCACCGCGGCGGTTGGCTTCGTCCAGGTCAATGATATCACCTACGTATTCTATTATCCGTGTTCCTTTAGCAATTGGTTCAAGGGCAAATAAGCCGAGTCCGGCAGCTGCTTTTTTCACTTTTAAACTCACGTCCGCTTTTTTCATGCGGCGAATGTAGAAGAATTTAGTTTTTAGAGAAGTGCCCTCATCTGCTGCTGCGAAGGAGACGGGAGGAATATCCGGATTTTTTGGGGTGTAGTGCATAAGCCTTTGGATGGCTGAATACCATGTTCACCACAGATTAACAAGTATGTACGCGTATGGCATACAAAACTTGTGGTAGCCTGTTAGTTAAGTTTGGTTATTGCAGCCTTGGTGCGCCGGAAGCTGAAGCATCCGGCTTGCCGTGAGAGGCGGAATTTTTCTGTTAACGGGCTAAAGCCCGAATACCATGTTCACCACAGATTAACACGTATGGACGCGTATGGCATACAAAACTTGTTGTTGCCTGTTCGTTAAGTTTGGTTATTGCAGCCTTGGTGTGCCGGAAGCTGAAGCATCCGGCTTGCCATGAGAAGCGGAATTTTTTCTGTTAACGGGCTGAAGCCCGAATACAAAGCATCATCGCCGGAGTAGTGTTGCCAATTAAGCGAGGTTGCATTATTACGTCATGGGAATTTATGAATGCCGCTGCCTATATTAGTAGCAGCGATTATTAGAACAGAACAAAAACAGCAACACATGCGAAAACTGATATCCTTCATGCACATCTCCTTAGATGGCTTTGTAGCAGGACCTAACGGTGAAATGGATTGGATTAAAGCCGATGAAGAACTTTTTGAGTACGTAGGTAAACGGATAGGGGAAGGCGATACCGCCCTCTACGGCCGCAAAACCTGGGAAATGATGGAAGCTTACTGGCCAACAGCCGCCGAGCAACCCAATGCCAGCAAACACGATATTGAACACAGCAGATGGTATGCTCAGGTGCATAGGGTAGTACTCTCTAAAACCTTACAGGGCCGCGAGCTACCCAATACCACTATCATAAGCGATAACCTGGCGGAACGCGTGCATGTAATCAAGCAACAACCTGGTGGCGACATCCTGGTGTTTGGCAGCCCCGGTGCTACCCACGCGCTTATAGAACAGAATTTAATAGATGGCTACTGGCTGTTTGTAAACCCCATCATCCTCGGCAAGGGCATTCCTTTGTTTGTTGGCGTGATGGAGAGAACGAAATTGAAACTATTGAATATGCACTCGTTTGGCATCGGGGTGACTGAGTTGAGTTATGTAGTGGAGTAAATTTGAAAAGATATTCGAAAGCGAAGTTTAGGCTAACGGCCTAAGGGGCAAAAAAAGACCTATCATTTCTGATAGGTCCACTTCTTTAACTTGGTTACGTTATCCGAAGATAAGAGGCTTTACCAAGCATCACGTTGTAAAGATAGGTATATTCGTTCAATTATCAAAGCGAGATGAAATTCAAGGACTTTCGGCAATATTTTTCTTCGGCACGGGTTAACCGGTACTTGGTAGCTACGGGAAATTCTTCGGCCAAGGCAATTAGGTTGTATAAGGCTAATCTTATTGCATCTCAAGCCTTTCATCCACTGCTAGGGGTGGTGGAGGTTGTTCTACGAAATAGACTTAATGATATTTTAACGGCCCATTTCACTGATCCTGATTGGATAATCAATCAAAAAAATGGCTTCATGTCTGATCCTTCTCTACGTTTTGTACATAAAAGAACCGGACATATTAGGGTTAATGATTTTCTTAAAAAAGAAGTTAGTAAGGCGGAAAAGCGCTTACATAAGACAGGAACACCTATAACAAGCGGTAAGATTATTGCAGAGCAAACCTTAGGTTTTTGGACGGATTTGTTTGAAGTACATCATTATCGCATATTGAAAGGTACTCCTATTCAAATATTTAGGTCCTTACCTACAGGTCATGGAAGAAAGGAGGTGAATGATGCATTAGATCAGGTAAGACGTTTTCGGAACAGAATTAATCATAATGAGCCGATTTGTTTTAATGGTCCTTCGCTGGATTTTACGGAAACCTTAGAAGTGCACAGATCGATAATTAATCTACTGAGTTGGATTGATCCGGAAATAGTAAAATTATTTTCTGACCTAGATAGAGTTATAAAGGCCATTGATAATGCAAAAAAAGTATAAGCTATATTATGCCAACGGATGGAATTGCCCAGCTCTTACTTCTATAATTTAAGTAAACGTAAGGAATGAGATCGATTGTCCTTTTAACGGCGATTACATGTTACACACTTGTGGTAGGGCAATCAACTACTTCTATACAAAAAAGGCAACAGCGCATCGTTGCGCAATTTGAGTTTACCCAAATTGATAGTTTGATGAATAACGCTATTGTTAAAGCTATTGGGATAGACAGTGAAACGATAGTGGTTGCTACATCATTTTTGTACCCGGGAAGCCGTACGACCGGCAATACAAAGTTTGCTGCCCATAGTGATCATTTTTATCTGTATGTGGTTATGGTGAGCAAAACGAAAGGAACAATTTATAAAGTAGACAATTTCAGTTTTTTCAAGACTTACAAGATAAATGCCTCAGGAATAACCCGTTTCCTGAACAACCATTTTAGAGCGATGGAGACTGAAGAATTATTGCCTAAAGGAGATACCACCTATAACGTCGATGGGAGTTTTAGCGTTGCTTTTACCATGGTTGACCATCAGTTAAGACGTCGGATAATAGTGGCATATAAGCAACATATATTAGATTATACGTTTCCTGAAACATATGCAGAAAATAAAAGGAACTTGTTTGCAAGCCGGTATAAATTCCTAAAGCAAATGGATAGGATAGTAAAGCGATATGAATATCACGTGCCGCGGAGAAAAGCAATGATCTATGGTGACGTGTTTTGAAGCCGATAGGTTATGACAGGCTATCTCATTTTAGCCGCAGTGCCCCCAAGCTTTACAAGGGAGGCGCTGCGGAGAAAGCTATAGTAATCTCTCTACCTCACCTTCACCACCTGCTTGCTGTAGCTTTTTCCACCTGCATTCACCGTTACAAAGTAAGTGCCGGGTGTAAGGTTGCTTACGTTGGCTTCGGCATTGTAGAGGCCATGCACGGTTTGGGTGGTGCGCTCGCTGTAAACTATGCGGCCGTTAAGGTCGGTAATTTGCAGTTGAACGGTAGCGGGTTGGTACAGGTAATACTGCACCTGTATCTTGTTATCGAACGGGTTAGGGTAGCAGCCTACAATAACCATGTTCTCCTGCTTAATGCCGGTAGCAGGGCTTTCGATAAACGGCGGTTGCGGAGGCATATTGGTGCGGGGCACTATTGGTCCGCCGCAGGTGGTTAGGTGGTTGGCCGCATCCATATCGCACCACGAGGCTGCAACATTGGCGGTAAAGGTTTTACTGGTTATGGTGCTCATGTGTAACCAATCGCCCTGCACTTTCTGGTCGGTAACATCCAGTAACAGGTAGCCACGTTTGGAGAGTTCGCCATACTTAACGTTGGGGTTAAACAACTGTATGGCCGATACCGGCACGGCAAAGGTAATAAAGCTGCCGCTGGTAATACTGGTGCACACATATTCCACCGCAATGGAACCTGCACCGGTACTTGAGTTGTAGCTGGAAGGGTCCAGCGGAAGATCGTTAGCCCAACTGGTATGTATATCGCCGGTTAACACTACTACGTTGTTGATGTTGTTAGAAGCGATGTAGTTAAAGATCTTGGCGCGCTCGGCGGGGTAGCCATCCCATTGGTCCTGGTTAACGGCCTGGCCCAATACTTTCAACGGCGACATCATTACCTGGTTGCCGATAAGTTTCCATTTAGCGGTGGAAGCAGATAGTTGTTGTTTGAACCACTCCAACTGGGCAGCACCCATCATGGTTCGGTTGGTATCGGTAACGGCAGCGCCGGTAGTACCTATTTGTTTATCGCGGCCTTCGTTGCGGGTATCTACCAGTATCAGGTCGGCAAGGCCGCCTAAAGGTATAACGCGGTGGATGGTATCCACACTGTTGTGCACGTTGCGGATAGGCATCCATTCAAAGTACGCTTTATGCGCATACGATTCGCGGTCCTTCCAGTAACCCTCCACACTATCGGTATGGTTCTGGGCACCACCGCTCCAGCTATCGTTGGCTGTTTCGTGGTCGTCCCAAATGGTAATGAAGGGATACATTTGATGCACATAGCGCAAATCGGGATCCAGTTTGTATTGCGAGTGGCGCATACGGTAATCGGCCAGGGTTAAAATTTCGGTTGGCGGCTCGTGTAAACGTGCCGAATCTACACCGGGGGTAAAGTCATCCGTACCGTATTCGTAATAGTAATCACCTAAGTGAATTACTGCATCCACATCGTTCTTTTTAGCAATGTCGCGGTAGGCGTTAAAGAAACCATCCTGGTAATTGCTGCAGGCCACTACGGCAAAGCGCAGGTTGTTTACGTGGCTATCGGGTGCTGTGCGTGTGCGGCCAATGCTGGACCATGCACCGTAAGCTTTAAAGCGGTAGTAATACCAGGTGTTGGCCTGCAGGCCGGTGGCATCCACTTTTACACAATAGTCGGTGCTGCTATCGGCGGTTACGTTTCCTGAGTTTACCACATTGGTAAAGGCCGTATCGGTGGCAATTTGCCAGTCTACACTTACGGTTGCATCCTCGGTGGTTACACGGGTCCACAGGATAATGCGATCGGTAAGCGGGTCGCCCGATGCAACGCCGTGGTAGAAGGGCGCTAACAGCGGATCCATATTAGAGCGTGAGGCTGAAAGATGCTCCTGCGCATAAGTAGTATATACTGAAAACAGTAAAAGAGCAAGTAAAGCTTTTTTCATATGGAGGGGTGGTTAATTGCTTAAATGTAAAAGGAAACAGCATGATTTTGAAATCGGTTTATTTTAGGGCGCACATTTAATACACAATTGAGGTTATGATAATAATTGCCGAGAGCGGATCGACCAAAACCAACTGGCTTACTGAGGAGCAGCAATTGCTGGAAACTATGGGCTTTAACCCCATGTTCCATAGCACTGAAACCATACTGGCCGAGCTGCAAAAACATACAGGTTTAAGCGCCCTGCGCGAGCGTGTAACGGCGGTGTTCTTTTACGGTGCCAGTTGCAGCAGTGCCGATAGAAACCTGGTGGTTGAAAAAGCGGTGCGCAGTTTCTTCCCCTCGGCCACGACCATAACCGTTGACCACGATTTAAAGGCTGCCGCTATTGCTACCTACACCGGTGTGCCGGGCATAGCCTGCATATTGGGTACAGGTTCTAACTCGTGCTTGTTTGATGGTAAGGAGATTTACGAAGAAGTGCCTGCGCTGGGTTACCTGTTAGGCGATGAAGGCAGCGGCGCTTACTTTGGTAAAAGGCTGTTAGCTGCTTTCTGCTACCATGAATTACCTGATGCTACCATGAGTATGTTGAAGGAGCAATACGGTTTAGAGAAGGAGAAGATATTTGAAGCCGTTTATAAAAAGCCCAATGCCAATGTATACCTGGCCAGCTTTGCCAAGGTATTAGGCGATTCGCCGGATAGAGATTACATGAGCAAATTAGCAGCGGAGGGTTTCACCGAATTCTTTCAGCACCATGTATGTTGTTACAAAAACTACCAGCAATACCCCGTTCACTTTGTGGGTTCTATTGCGCACTTTTTTAAAGCTGAACTGGAGCAGGTAGCTGCAAAGTTTGGATGCGAATTAGGGATAGTAGACCGCAACCCCGTTTACAGGTTGTTGGGCCACCACGTTAAGCAGCAGGCTTCTTAGCAGGTTTGCCCGTAATGTTCCAGATAACTACCAGTATTACCAGGGTAATTAACTGACCCACGCAGGTTTCAAGCGTTGGGAAAATGCCAAGCAGTTCCACACGAAACATAGGCACACCGTGGATGCTTAGGCGGCCAACTTCCTGCAGGGAGTGAATGCCTTTGCCGGTTAATACAATGGCCAGTAAGCCCATTACCAGCGAAGAGATTTTGAACAGTTGTGGTATAGGCAGTTTGGCAGAGAAGCGCAGTACGATAAAGGCCAGTGCAAATACGCAGAGGAAGGCGATAGCTACACCAAACAAAATGGCATGTGTTTGCTTGCCGCCCGATTCGATGTTTAAAGAGGAAAGGAATACCACCGATTCAAACACCTCGCGGAATACTACAAAGAAGGAGAGGGTGAACAAACCCATCAGGCTGCCGCTGTTAACGGCATTGCTTACCAGGTTACTTACATAATCCTTCCACTTACCCACCTCGCTTTTACTGTGCATCCAAAAGCCGATGTAGAGCAACATGGCCACGGCTACAAACGAAATGATTGCTTCCACCAATTCCATTTCGCCAAAGCCATCGGGCATCAGGTAGGTGCTAATAACCCATAGGGCTACACCGGCTATAATAGCTACTATCCACCCGGCATGTACCCAACGTGCGGCAAGCTGCATGTTAGCGGCTTTAAGTACCGATAGGATAACCATGATAACCAGGAATGCCTCCAAGCCTTCGCGTAGCAGAATGCTAACGCTCATAAACAAAGCCAGCCAAAAGGAGTATTCCTTCTTTTCAAGCACCTGGCTAACCTCGCTAAGGGTTTGCTTGGCGGCGGCAATGCTATCGGCTAAATCGGCCATGGGGCGGTTTTCGCTGATCATTTTGCGGATGTGCTGCATCTGCTTTTCCAGCTTATCGCTTAGCTCCGGCTCCGTAGCTTTTAACTGCAGTTCGATAGGTTCAATACCCTGCAGGTAAGCCAGCGAGGCAAACTGTAAGGCTTCTTCGCTGCGGGCATTGTTGTAACTGGCATTTGCTTTATCCAGGTAATCGAGTGCCATCTTCAGGAAGCGGTCGTTACTTTGGTGCGGATGGTTTAAGCGGATAGCTGCTAACTGCTCCTTGTTCAGCTTAAACTCCTGCTGCAATTCATGGTCGCTTTCGGTAGCAATCTTTTCCAGCGGCACTTGTTTCAGGGCTTCTTTATCTACTGACTCAGCCTTGTCGTAACGCAGGGAGAGCACATAGAAAGCCAGGTTCCAAACTTCTTCATCTTCCAGCCCCACATGCGCGCGCATGCCGGTGCCTTCTACCCCTAAGCGGATGGTATTAAAGGCGTGCGAAGGGCTGATATAATCGAGGCGGTTATTATCGTGAAAGTTGCGGGGTTTAGGATCCAGGCCTTTGCCTTCGGGTCCATCGCCAAAACCATTATCGCCGTGGCATTTGGCACAATTGATAACGTATAGCTTGCGGCCGGCTTCAATATCCGGGTAATGCGAAGGGTAGGTGCGCAGGCCGGTAATGGCTACAATCTTCATTTTAGCCTCTGCCGCCTTTTTGCTTACCTCGGCAGGCGAGCCTTTATGCTCTACCAACGAATCGATATCGGCAATAAGCTTACCTATGGCAACAGAATCGGAATCGCTCCATTCGCTTGAAAACTCGTGGAAGTATTTAACGGCGCTTTCGCAGAACTCGCCCATTTCCTCGTACTCATCCTCGCTGATAACCTTACCATCCTTTACAGCATTTTTATAATCCTGCCCTAAGTAATTGAGGGTGTGCACCAAAATGCGGTTAGCCTCGCCTTTATCGGCATAAGCAGCAAAGGCCAGCGTAAAAAACAGAAGAAGGAATCCGGTTTTCTTAAGCACCATTCGTTGGTTTTGTTGTTTAGACTAAATCTAAACAGTCGCGAATGTAACAGGTTCGCGCATTTTTTAGAATGATTTTAATTAGTTGCTTGTCGCAAACTTCATAAATGTGCTGTCGTAAAGGGGGGCGAGGGTGCTCCAGTCGTATTTTTGCACGTATTGGCGGGTATCCATCACGCGCAGGTATTTCACATCCCAAATGCGGCGTTGCAGCTTATTAACAAAATCCTCCTCCTCGTAAAAGAAGGTATTGTGCCAGGCAGCCGGAATATGTTCGGGGTAGGCCAGGCGCTTAGGAAGAAATGGTACACAGTTGCAATACATGGCTTCTATAACACTTGCGCCAAAAAAGTCCTGCCGCGAGGTTACGGGCAGAATATCGGCTGTGTATAGCCATTTTATATAGTCGGCCTTACTTTCGGCATAACCCCAGTGCAGGATCTTATCGGCCAGTTTTTCCTTAGCGGTGTCAAATATGGGGGGACGGTTCTCGTAGCTTTCGCCCAGCACCACCAGGTTGAAGGCAATGCCGCGATCGGCTATCTCAAAAAGGGCTTTAAAGAAGGCTTCGGGGTTTTTGTCGTATTCCCAACGGTGGTTCCATAATACCACGGCACGCAGGGGCTTTTCGATGGTGGCGGGTTTAAGGGCTTCCAGTTCCTGCAGGTTCATGCCCAGGTGCAATACACTGCTGCGCTGCTGAAGGGCGGCAATGGTTTCGTTGTTAGTATAGTCGGGGAAGGCCTTTAAGAAGGAGGGAAGCACACCGAAGAAAGAATCGAGGTGGTATTGCGAGTTAAAGCAGATATGGTTTGCGGCAAGCGCCGAGGTATAATTAATAAAGGCATAGTGGTTATCGCGCTTTAGCTGTACATCGCGGTCATTGGGGCTCCAGGGATAGGTTAGTTGGTTCTCGTGGAAATACAGCACGGTGGGTATACCGGCCGACCAGGAACGCGTAAGGCTAAGGAATACGCTGAGGTCCAGCATATCGGTTGCCAGAATTAGATCGGGTTTTTGTTGTGCGTATTGTTGGTTTGCCTGTTGGGCCAGGGTGACGGCGCCTCCGTGCATGCGCCATTTCCAGTGGTAGCCGGGTAAGGATAATATATCAACCCTATGTGTGCTGAACCTTTTGTATTCATCTGCCCAGTTTTTGTGCGAGCCGGTATAGAAAGGTTCAAGCAGCAGTATGTGCATGGTTATAGGTTAACGGTTAAAGGCTAAGCGTTCACCTTTAATGCTTTCATCAAATGTGCCATTATCATATGCCAGGTGACCGCTAACAAATGTTTTTTGCACCTGTCCGGTAAATTCGTGGCCGGTGAAAGGGCTCCAACCGCATTTATAAAGTATGTTGGCCTGGCCAACGGTCCATTTTTTGGTGGGGTCCACCAACACCATATCGGCAAAGTAACCTTCGCGCAGGTAACCGCGTTCTGCTACCTGAAAACAAACCGCAGGTTTGTGGCACATCTTGTCTACAATCTTTTCGATGGAGATTTTGCCCTGGTGGTAAAACTCCAGCATAACATTCAAGCTGTGCTGTATTAATGGAAGTCCGGATGGCGCTTTTGCATACACGTTATCCTTTTCATCCATGGTATGCGGAGCGTGGTCGGTAGCTATCACGTCAATGGTATCGTTTAGCATCGCTTCGAATAAGGCGGCTTTATGGTGAGCTTCCTTTATGGCAGGGTTACACTTTATTTTACTGCCTAAGCGCGCATAATCGCTTTTATCGAACCAGAGGTGGTGTACGCACACCTCGCTGGTAATACGCTTTTCTTCCAACGGTATTTTGTTGGTGAAGAGCGAGATTTCATCGGCCGTAGAAATGTGCAGGATATGCAGGCGCGAGTTGAATTTTTTAGCAAGGTCTACCGCAAGGCGGCTGCTGTTGAGGCAAACCTGCTCGTTGCGTATTTCGGCATGGCATTCAAAAGGAATGTTTTCACCGTATTTTTCGTGGTAGAGTTTGGTGCGCTCCTTTACCAGTTTATCGTCTTCGCAGTGCGTGGCAATTAATAGGTCGGCCCGCTCGCGGAAGATGTCTTCTAATATATTAGGCTCATCAACCAGCATATCGCCGGTGCTGCTGCCCATAAATACTTTAATACCGCAGATCTTTTTGCCATCTACTTTAAGCAACTCCATCAGGTTGGAGTGATTAGTGCCCATATAGAAAGAGTAATTAGCCAGGGAGTTGCGGGAGGCGATGGCGTATTTCTCCTCCAGTAGTTCGATGGTAACGCTGGGCGGGTTTACGTTGGGCATTTCCATAAAGGACGTAACGCCACCGGCTACACCCGCGCGGGCTTCGGTATGGATGTTGGCCTTGTGTGTTAGGCCGGGTTCGCGAAAATGCACCTGGTCATCTATAATACCGGGCATAAGCCAAAGGCCTGTGCCTTCTATTTCCTGCACTTTGAATTTTACATCGAAGTTGCCATCTATCCTTTCAATACGCTTGCCGCGCACCAGCAGGTCGGCTGTAACAGTTTTGCCTTCGTTTACTACCTGTGCCTGCTTAATTAAGTAATCTGCCATCACGTTCGTTTGTACAAAAATAAGGCTATTACAGCTAACGAAAGGGCTTGAAATGGGGAATCCTTTCCACCTGAAATCCCCAATTTATACCTTCTACTTATAAAAGTTTTTGCAATACAAATCGCGGCTTGTGATACACTAATCAAACTTGATTGACTTTAGGTGCGCGTGCCCATACATTATCACTGCTAAACGAAACGAAATGAAAAAAACATTATTCATCCTTATCGCACTTCTCCCTGTTTTAGCCTTCGGGCAGTTTGAATTCAATAACGTAGGCGCCGCTATCTACAACCAGAAAGGCAGCTTATTGTTTATTGATGGTTCATTTACCAACAACAACGGCAGCACTAACGGCGCTGTTAGTAACGATGGTATTATTGAACTGAAAGGTGACTTTGAAAACAAAACAGGCGCTGCCTTTACAGCAGCAAACGATTCGACCTCGAAAGAGCGCGCTGTAAAATTTATTGGTAGCGGCACCCAGTTTATTAAGGGTGACCTGAACACCCCCGGCACTGCCAGCCTGTATAATGTGGTGGTAGATAAAGCCGGTGCTACTGACAAGGTAGAAATGGCTGCCAGTGTAACCGTTGAAGGTTCGCTGCTGTTTGGTACTGCCACCAGCAGCACGTACGAGCCGGTATACGGTGGTATTGCCAATAACCAAAAGGGTTTGGTTAAAACCTACAATGGTGCAGGTGAATATGTTTTAAGCATTACCAACGGTAATACCGATGCCATAAGTGGCTATGCCGACCTGGATATGGATAAGAACCCTAACACGGGCTTTATACTTACCAGCGGTATACGCGAGAGCGCTAATGGCGGTTTAAGCCGTAAAGTTTCGTCTATTGCTTCGTATGTATATCCCATAGGTACCGAAGAGAACGGTTACAACGCCACCCGGATGAACTTTGTAAGCATACCTGCTTTAGGTGCACAAGTAATGGGTAAGTTTAACGATGGTACCCGCAACAGCAACGGCAACGTAGGTAAAATGTTCGATCAGTGTGTTAACTGCCCTGTGCAAGGTTCACCTAAGCAAGGCTACAACCATTACTTTGCTGAAAATGCCTGCAATGCAAACGCTGAGCAGTGGTTAATTCTGCAGGACGACATTACCAACCACGGTTACTGGAGCTTTGATGCTACCGAAGCTGACAATCAATTCAGCTACAGCATCGAAACTTTTGCCAACAGCTATAACATTAACGGTAGCCAGGGCGATATATGGAGAACTTTAAAGTATGAAGCTGCTTACAGCTACGATCCAACCGGTGTAAGCGAAAACTGGAGCCGTTACGTTGACAGCGTTTCTCAAGCTACTGATCTGTTAGAATTTTCGAAAAATGCGGGTACTTGTTACACAGGTGCCGGTGTTCCGGGCGGTATTTACACAGGCTTTGGCCACTATGCTATGAAGAAAGCAAGCACAGGTGGTGCACTGCCGGTAGAACTGATTTATGTGAATGCTGAACCTAAAACTTCATCAATTGCTGTTACCTGGGCAACTGCTATCGAGATCAACAACAAAGGTTTTGAAGTACAACGCAGCACTGATGGCGTAAACTTTACCACTATCGGTTGGGTTGACGGCGGCAATAACTCTACAATGACTTTGGCTTATGAATACGACGATATGAACGTACAGCAAAATATTACTTACTACTATCGTTTAAATCAAATTGATAACGACGGTGCAAGCACATTCTCTTACGTTGTATCTGCGCAAATTGGTGGCACTACCGAATTTACTGTTAGCCAGCCTATGCCTAATCCTGCTGTAGACGTTACCCGTATGGTTGTATCTACTTCGGCTGCACAAACAGTAGAAGTGCGCGTGGTGGATGTTACCGGTCGTATAGTGGTTGAGAACAAGAACGTTTCTCTATCTGCCGGCAGCAACACAATTTCTTTAGATGTTCAGAATATAGCAAGCGGTGATTACTTAGCTGTTGTTTATGCTAATGGTAAGCCGTTTGCCAATCACTTAATCGTTACCAAAAACTAATTTTCGTTTCGTTTTCGTTTGTTCGATTTGTTTAGCTGGGGAGGGCGTCGTTGCTCTCCCTTTTTTCGTTTTACTCTTTCTCTAAAGAACTATACTTGGTTTTACGGAGGGCGGTTACGTTTGTTACATTTTTTGCCGAAATATTTTCAAGATTTTTTCGGTTGCCCGTTTCTTGTTGTATTTCGTATGTAGTAACCATTCCTTAGTAATTATCTCTTATGATATTATATACGGGTGGGGTTTTAAAAGGTTACAGGTTTCGGAGAAAAAATAATTATTTGATGCAACTTGCTGAAATTCACCCACAAAAAGTTTGAAACAGCTAACAAAAAGCCGTTTAAAAGCCCTAAAGCGGTAAAGTGAATTTCTTTTTAGGTTTGGGCCGATGAGTCAATTGCGCGTTATCATTTCGGGAGGGGGCACCGGCGGGCATATTTTTCCGGCCGTGGCGATTGCCAATACCATCAAAAAAAGGTATCCGGACGCAACAATTCTTTTTGTGGGAGCCAACGGACGCATGGAAATGGAAAAGGTGCCCCAGGCCGGCTATCAAATCAAAGGGTTGAACATAGCGGGCTTTCAGCGGGGCTCGATTCTTAAAAATTTAGCGCTGCCGTTCAAAGTAGTCTCCAGTTTATACAAAGCCTACCGCATAGTAAAAGATTTTAAACCAAATGTGGCGGTAGGTGTAGGTGGTTATGCCAGTGGTCCGCTGTTGCGGGCGGCTGGGTTTGCCGGAGTGCCAACGGTAATACAGGAGCAGAATGGCTTTGCCGGTATGACTAACAAACTCCTTTCCGGCGGAGCTAAAGTTATCTGCACGGCCTACGAGGGAATGGAGAAGGTTTTCCCGAAAGAGAAGATCATTTTAACCGGTAACCCGGTGCGTTCGGAGATTGTAGAAATGAAGGTGGAACGCAGTGAGGCACTGAAGTACTTTGGTTTGCAGTCCGATAAAAAAACAATACTGATTGTAGGCGGCAGTTTAGGTGCCCGCACCATTAACCGAAGTGTGGAAACAACCCTTGAGCGCATTGCGGAGAGCGGTGTGCAATTGCTGTGGCAAACGGGTAAACTGTACTACAACGATTACAAGGAAATCGCCAACAGCAATTCCAACATTAAGGTGTTACAGTTTATTGACCGCATGGATTATGCGTATGCCTGTGCGGATGTGATTGTTTCGAGGGCGGGGGCGTTATCAATTGCTGAATTTCAATTGGTGGGTAAGCCGGTAATTTTGGTGCCATCGCCTAATGTAACGGACGACCACCAAACACATAATGCCAATGCATTGGTAAAGAAAAATGCTGCCATCCTGATTAAAGATGATGAGGCAAAATTTAACCTGATGCCTGCGGCTATCGACTTGTTGCAGGATGCAGCACGCATGCAGGTACTGAGCGACAACATTAAAAAAATGGGCATACCCGATGCGGCCGAACGCATTGTGGATGAAATAATACGCGTAGCTAAGCGCGACTAATTACAAGATACATGAAGAGCTTAAGCGAAATAAAGAAGGTTTACTTTTTAGGCATTGGCGGTATAGGTATGAGCGCCCTGGCGCGATACTTTAAATCGTTAGGGGCGGAGGTGAGTGGTTACGATAGAACACCCACACACTTAACCGATGAATTAAAAGCCGAAGGCATGGAGGTGATATTTGAAGACAACCTGGACCTGATGCCAAAAGAGTTAGACCTAGTGGTGTATACACCTGCTATACCTAAAGACCATAAAGGCCTGAACTTTTACCGCGATAATGGTTATGAGTTGCGTAAGCGCAGTGAAGTGCTGGGCATTATTTCAGCAGATAGATACACCATTGCTGTAGCAGGTTCGCATGGCAAAACTACGGTGAGCGCCATGGTAGCCCATATTCTAACGCATTCGGGTTTTGGTTGCTCAGCATTTTTAGGAGGCATTGCGGTTAACTATAATTCCAACTACCTGCAGGGCACGAATGATGTAGTGGTAATTGAGGCCGATGAGTTTGATCGTTCGTTTCACAGGTTAAGTCCGGATATGGCGGTAGTAACGGCAGTAGATACAGACCATTTGGATATTTACGGCACCAAAGAAGCGATTGATGAGGCTTTCCTGGAATTTATCGGCAAAATTTCCGACGAAGGTTTTTTGGTAGTTAAAAGCAACCAAAGTATTAATGACCGATTGCCTGTACTGGATAAAGCTTTCTATGACTTGCACGATACCGAAGCCGATGTTTACTGCAGCAAGTATTGGGTGGTTGATGGCGGTTATCTGTTTAACGTTAGTTACTTCGGCACCGAGATAAAGGGCCTGCGCCTGAACATTGGTGGTTTCCATAATATTGAAAATGCTATTGCAGCTTTAACCATTGCAAAGGAGTTACGCATAACTGACGAGCATATAAAGGCTGCCCTTGCCAGCTTTAAAGGAATCCGCCGCCGTTTCGAGAAACTGGTGGATAACGAAAAGCATGTGTTTATCGACGACTATGCCCACCATCCGGAAGAGATCCGTGTGTTTTTAGAAAGCGTGCGCGAGATATATCCCAAGCATAAAATAACAGCCATCTTTCAACCCCACCTGTTTACACGCACACGCGATTTGGCTGCCGGCTTTGCCAAAGCACTGAGTATTGCCGATGAAGTGGTGCTGCTTGATATTTACCCCGCCCGCGAATTACCGATTGAAGGTGTTACGTCGCAACTAATATTCGATCAATTAACCAGCAGGCAAAAGACTTCGATTACCAAAGGTGAACTAATGGATACTTTGCGCAAGCATGGTAAGCTTGACGTGGTTGTAACCATTGGCGCCGGCGATATTGATAAGTATCTGAGTGATATAAAGGACCTACTGTCTTAACAGGTAGCTCACCGCTTAACCGATCTACTAATTACTAATCCACCAGTAACCGCGCCCGGTGCTGTCTAAACGATTGTGCATTCCGGTAGCGTTCCACAATTTCTGTCAACAACTCCGCGTTCCTTAGTCGGGCTATAGTGGCACTTTTGAGTTAACACTAACAAGCCGGCTTAAACCCGGTGCATGCCATGAAGAAATTCTGGAGAATACTTAAAAAGATAATGCTGATTACAGCCGTGCTTTCGGCTACCGCCTTGTTTGTGGTAGTGTTAACTGCTGCTGTAAAAAAACAGGAAGCACGCACCTGTAAAGGCATTGCTGTTAAGGTGGACCAGGAAACAGGCATTGCCTTTTTAAGCGGTAAGGAAATAGAAGCACAGATAAATTACCTGAGCGGCGGAACGGTGGTAGGCAAAAAATTGAACCGCATTGATTTTAAAACCCTGGAAGCAGAAGTAGAAAAAAATCCATACGTAGCACATGCTGAAATATTTGTGGACCAGGCACAGCAGATAACTACAACCATTGAGCAGAAACGTCCTATTCTTCGTGTAATTAACAAAGATGGTGTTAGCTACTATCTGGATGAAACGAACGGTCGCCTGCCACTGTGCAATAATTTTACGCCGCACGTAATGGTGGCTATGGGCGAGGTGCAAACACATCAAAGCCCGGTGCGCGACAGCCTGGTGCAAAACGATCTTTTTCAATTGACTGAATTCATCCGTAAGGACACCTTTTTGAATGCGCTGGTAGACCAGATATATGTGCGCGCCAATGGGGAGATGGATTTATATCCTGTAACCGGTTATCACACTATCTGCTTTGGCAAAGTGGATGGCGAAATGCAGGATAAGTTCGACCGGTTGAAGATATTTTATAAAGAAGGGTTGAGTAAAGTTGGCTGGGATAAATACAAAGCCATCAACCTTAAGTTTAAAGGCCATGTGGTATGCGTTAAGCGCGATGCCCCGGCTGTTTGAGAGTAACAATTACTACATAGACACGCAGGGTCCGGTGCGACGTCCCCTGGCATCCCCCGGTTCGTGCGTGACTATGTAGTGCTTATAAAAAATAAATTATCGAAAAATTCTACTTATGGCCCTTTCGCACACAAAACAAAACCCCATCATTGTTGGTCTCGATATCGGTACCACCAAAATTGCCTGTATTGTAGCCGAGCGCGACCAATACGGAAAAATGAAAATACTGGGCCTGGGTAAGGTGCCTTCGTACGGTGTAACCCGTGGCGAGGTAACCAATATCAAGTTAACCACCGATGCCGTTATTGACGCTGTCGCCGAAGCAAAGCGCCAGAGCGGTTTTGATATTACCAGTGTATACGTAGGTATTGCAGGGCAGCACATCAGCAGCAAGCAAAGCCGCGATATTTATACACTCGAAAATCCGGATGAAGAAATTACCCGCGAGGATATCCGCATGATGGTGAACAATATGAAGCGTATTGCCCTTGAACCCGGCGAACGCATCATTACTGTATTACCACAGGAGTTTAGCGTAGATAACCTGCAAAATGTAATTGACCCGGTAGGTATGTGCGCCAGCCGCTTAGAAGCTAACTTCCATATCATTACAGGTAAGGTTACTGCTGCCCAATACATTAAAAAGTGTGTAGAAAAGGCAGGTTTAAAAATGGCAGGTTTGTTCCTTGAACCATTGGCTTCCTCGGCTGCTGTGTTGCACCCCGATGAACTGGAAGCAGGTGTTGTGCTGGTAGATATAGGCGGTGGTACTACCGATATCGCCATCTTTAAAAACAAAATCATCCGCCACACGGCTGTTATTCCTTTTGCCGGTAATATTATTACCGAAGACATTATGGAAGGCTGCAAGCTGCTGAAGCCACAAGCCGAGCAACTGAAAACTAAATTCGGTAGCGCTGTGCCTGCTGAAACGCACGAGAACGAGATCATCTCTATACCCGGTATTGCCGGCCGCGACCGCAAAGAAATTTCGATGCGCACCCTTGCCCACATTGTTAATGCCCGTATGGAAGAGATCTTTACCCAGGTGCATTTCGAAATTAAGAGCTCGGGCTACGCCAACTCGCTGAACGCCGGTATCGTTATTACCGGTGGTGGTTCGCAGTTAAAGCATATCAAGCAATTGGCTGAATACATCACAGGTTTATCCACCCGTATCGGTTATCCAACTTCGTATTTGGCTAAAACCAATAAAGAAGAGTTTAAACACCCGATGTTTGCTACCGGTATCGGTTTAGTAGCCGAAGGATATAAAGAATACAACGAGATGACCGAAGAGGCCCGTGAAGAATTCTATCCTGAATTCTATCACACCACGGTTGTTGAGCCGGTTGCAGAGGAGGTGATTTTGCCTGCTGAAGAACCACAAATGGAAGTGGAAACTGAAGAAGTTGAACCAGCAGAAGTGGAGCAGCATGTAGAAGAGCGCATGAACGAACGCAAAGGCAAAAAGAACTTTTTGGAAGGTATGATTACCCAGTTTAAAAACTGGTTTGAAGACGATAACGTTAACGGCGATTTTTCCTGATTGCTAATCTTAAAAAGTAAACGAAAGGCCCCTCTGTCAGGGGCCTTTTTTATTAGCATGCAACATATGTTCATCAACATTCCTGTATCACACCTTATTTTATCTGTATAACTACTGCATATCTTTTGTATTACCCGCTGTTTCAGCGACAATTAGGGGCTGTCTGTTTTTTATTACACCCCAACTGTTAGTAGTAGATAATAGAGTGAGCGAAAATTCCTTTTCTACGTAATGGCGTATCACATTTGCAATCAAGACACACAAATTATATAACCAAACAGTTCGTCCCCAAAAACGAACAGGAGGGAAAAAAAATGGAACCACTTTTTCAATTTGATCTGCCAAAGGAGCAGTCATCCATCATTAAGGTATTCGGCGTAGGCGGTGGCGGCAGCAATGCTGTTAACCATATGTACGACCAGGGTATCGTAGGTGTTAACTTTGTAGTATTAAACACCGATGCACAGGCTTTGGAAATGAGCCGTGTGCCAAACAAAATTCAATTAGGACCTACCCTTACCCAGGGTTTAGGTGCAGGTGCACGTCCCGAAATCGGCGAACGTTCGGCTGAAGAAAGCGTAGAAGTTATCCAGGAACTGCTGAGCAAAAATACCAAGATGGTATTTGTAACAGCGGGTATGGGTGGCGGAACAGGTACCGGTGCTGCACCGGTAGTAGCCCGCATAGCGCGCGAAATGGGTATTTTAACCGTAGGTATTGTAACCACTCCTTTCTGGTTTGAAGGAAAGGGCCGTTACAATTCGGCTACCGAAGGTATTGAAAGACTGCGTGAGCATGTAGATACCTTACTGATCATCAACAACGACCGTATCCGTGAAATGTTCGGTAATTTGAAACGTTCCGAAGCATTTAATCACGCCAACAATATTTTAACCACGGCTGCAAAAGCTATCTCGGAAATTATCACTGTTCCCGGTGAAATTAACGTGGACTTTGCCGACGTGCAGACTGTAATGAAAAACGGCGGCTCAGCCATTATGGGTTGTGCTACGGCCGAAGGCGAAGACCGTGCTATCCGCGCGGCACAGGGTGCTCTGAATTCTCCACTGTTAAACGATAACAACATCCGCGGTGCCAAGAAAGTACTGGTAAATATTACTACCGGTGCCCAACAGGTTACTATGGACGAGATTGGTGTTATTATGGAATATGTGCAGGAAGAAAGTGGCAGCACCGACATTATTCTTGGTGCCTGCGACGATCCTTCATTCGGTGACAAACTTTCTGTTACCATCATCGCTACCGGTTTCAGCGTAGGCCGCAAGAGCGAATACGTAGAAAAGAAAGACGTAAAAGTTTACGTGTTACAGGATAAGGAAGAAAAAGAAGCTGTTGCAGTTGCCCCGGTTGCTACTGTAACTCCGGTTGAAGAAGTGAAAATGGATGCTCCTGCTATTACTGTAACGGTGGAAGAGCCAAAGAACGAAGTGCCGATCATCAATAACCTGGTGTTAGATGAAGAAGA
This sequence comes from Chitinophagales bacterium, assembly GCA_046329495.1. GTDB lineage: Bacteria > Bacteroidota > Bacteroidia > Chitinophagales > LD1 > Bog-950. The sequence goes on from JAXLUO010000013.1 coordinate 49,168, forward strand.
TGCATTCACCTTGTTTGCTCCGCTGCAACAAGAAGAAACAACGGTGATTGAGAACGTAATTGAGTTTGAAGTTACCCGCGAAGAGCAAAAAATAGTGGAAGAACCTGCGCAGCAGGAAGAAGTAGTAGCCGAAGTTCAACAGGAAGTTGTTACACCGGTTATAGAAAAAGTGCTGGAAGAGGAAATTCTGATTGTAACCAAGAAGAACTACGAAACCGAAAGCACTACGCAGGTTGCCCAACAGGACTTAAACAATCAGTTAGAAGATCGTAAGAAAATTCTTGCCGGATTAAGCTACCGCGTTGGCAACAAGCATAACCTGCAAGAATTAGAGAACGAGCCTGCTTACAAGCGCAAAGGCCTTGATCTGAACAATGAAACATCGTATTCAACGCAAACCGATTTCTCGCGATATACCGTAAGTAACAACGATTACGACCGTCCGGAGGTGAAGAAAAACAATGGTTACCTCCACGACCGTGCCGACTAAGCGAAAAAGAAAAATCGGATAAAGAGTCTCTCCTTTGTTAGTGTGTCCAATAATTCCCCGGGTTCTCAGCCCGGGGATTATTTTTTTGGTACTGAGGCATTGTAATTCTCTTCGTATTTTTAGGCTATGACCATATTGTTTGCCAGTACCGATGAACAACTACTACAATGCCGCAGGGCCATTTTAGAATTGCGACCGCATATTACGGAGGAGGAATACCTGCCTGCTGCCCGGCAACTTTTACAGGAAGGTGCGAAGATGATTTACGTAGATGCACCACATGATGCACCGGCTGTGGCGGTATTCCGCATTAACTATTACTTCTACCGCGGTAAAAACATGTATATCGATGATTTAAGCACCCTGGCTACGGAGCGTGGGAAAGGCTATGCCGGTGCCCTGCTTGATTTTATGAAAGCGTATGCTATCGAAAACGGTTGCGCCAATATTCACCTGGACAGCGGTTACCAAAAGGAGCGCTGGGATGCCCACAGGCTTTATCTAAACAAAGGTTTTCATTTGGCCAGCCATCATTTTGTAGTAGATCTGTAAAATCAGTTTTATTGCCAACCCGGTAGCATCTGCTGCATTAGAAAAGTAGATAGTGCCGGTTTACCTTTACCATAACCATGCAAACCCCCATACTACCGCATTTACAAAAGTTAAACGACTTGCTGCGTGCAACACCCGGACTTCCCGATGAGGATAGAGCGGGTTTTTTGACGATTTGGGAACCTTATGAAGCCAGGAGAAAGGAAGTTATAACACGGGCGGGCGAAACAGAGAAATACCTATATTTTGTAAACGAAGGGGTGCAGCGTATTTACTATTTTGACGAGCAGGAGCGTGAAGCCACCATTATTTTTACGTACGAACCTTCCTTTGGGGGTGTTTTAGATTCGCTGATGTTACAGCAACCTTCCCGTTATTTTTATGAAACACTTACGCCTACCTCTTTTATTAAAACAAGCCAGCAGGCACTTTTTAATTTAATGCGAACAAGGCCTGCTATTGAGGTTATGATAAGGCAGGGTATGGCCACGGCTATGTCGGGTACGCTGGAGCGGATGGTGGAACTGCAATGCTTTTCATCGGAGGAGAAGTTCAGGAAATTTATGCAGCGTAGTCCGCACATGCTGCAGTTAGTGCCCCATAAGTATTTGGCAAACTATCTGGGCATTGATGCCACCAACTTTAGTAAATTGATCAACCGGGTTAAAATCTAAAAATCTTGGTTTTTGCCAAGAATCAGTAAATCGGCAGTTACCACATTTGCCCTGCAAATACTAATGAACATGAGCAAGCGCAATAGAAGTAACCATGAGTTGGTAGAAAGCCTGGGAAAAAGAGTGGAAAGCCAATTGAAAATGGCAATAGCCACTTTTCAGAATCTGCCTGAGCATATTTTAACACTGCCATCTACCACCGGTGGCTGGAGCATCGCCCAATGCCTATGGCATTTAAACTCCTACGGGCATCATTACCTCCCTCATCTTACGCAGAGTCTTCAAAATGCCAATGATTGCAAGCCTGACCAGTTGTTTAAACCGGGTTGGTTAGGTAATTACTTCAGCAACCTAATGGAGCCAGGGCCTAAAATGAAAACAATTAAGGCGGATAAAGCTCATACACCACCGGCTATTAGCGAACCATACCCGGTAATAGCTGAGTTTATACAGCAGCAAGAAACGCTGCTTTCGCTAATAGAGCAGGCAAGGCGAAAGGACCTTAATAAACGTACGGTGCCCGTTTCCATTTTGCCATGGTTAAAACTAAAACCGGGTGATGTGTTGAGTTTTATAGTTGCCCATAATGAGCGGCATCTTCAACAGGCAAAACGGAATCTGTAAAACTGCTTGTTTGCACTACCGTTGTATAACCAGGTAGTTTACCTTTTCCTTTCCGTTTTTAAGCCGAAGGGTATAGAAGTAGGTGCCATCGGGCAGCGGATTGCCCTTATGCTGTTCCGTTCCGTTCCAGTCGTTTTGGTAATCATCGTTTTGGTAAACGGGGTCGCCGTAGCGATTAAAAATACGCAGGCCCAGGGGCTTCAACTGATCAATATTCGGGAATACCAGCAAGTCGTTAACCCCATCACCATCCGGCGAAAAGCCCTGTGGTAAAAACAATGATTCACCGGTAGTATCAATAGGTATATCGGGGCAGGTAAGGCTTATGTATATCATGCCTGTATCGCACTTGCTTGCATCGCATACGATATACCAAAGCGAATCGATACCACATTGGGTGGATGACACTACGCTTAAATTACCTGCAGAATCTAAACTGAAAACAGCCGTAGCGCTTAAACCGCTTCCGGTTATAAGCCCGGTTACATATAAACTATCATGCTCAATATCAGTATCATTATTCAACAGGTTTACAACGGTAGTTGTACTGTCGCTCAAGTCATCAAACAGCGTATCGTTAACGGCTACAGGTGCATCGTTAATAGGGTGGATGTAGATAGTTACACGCGCATTATCGCAACCCGGTAAAATACCTGAACTGGTATCGCATACACGGTAGCGCAGTTGGTCGGTACCGCTGTAATTGGCATTTGGTACGTAAACAATTTTATTGTTTACGATGGTTGCTGTGCCATGCGTGGGGCCCTGGTTAATGGCTGAAATGTGCAGGGGATCGTGATCAACATCTTTATCGTTTAACAGCACATTAAAGGTGGATGTAACATCTTCGTTAATATTAAACGTATCATTCTGCGCATCGGGTGCGTCGTTAATATTCTGAATGTTGATGTAAATGGTAGAGAGTGCACATTTTACCGGAGTGCCATTATCGCATACGCGGTAAAAGATAAAATCGGAGCCAAAATAATCCGGATTTCCGCGGTACACCGTTTGTCCGAAAATGGTATCCAGATAACCGTTGAATGGACCGGTTACGGGACGCCAGTTCAATACGTCACCACTATCAGGATCGCTATCGTTGTTTAGCGGAAATAGTGGTAAAGGAAGATCTTCTAAACCCACATAAATATCAATGGTGGCAGATGGCTTGTGATTTTGCGCTTGTGCAGCAAACATGCAAAGCATTGCGAATAGAAGCCAGCTATACTTTTTCACCGATCAGGGTTTTAACAATTTGAAAATACACTTTGCCCGGTAATATTTTACAGTGCAATTGCCCGGGCCATATGATTATAATCACTGCTTGGGTATAACCCCGCTCAACAGCTACCGCTTATGAATTCCTTTTCTTTAGTAGGTAATTCAGTATAACAACAAAATCAATATGTTATGAGCACACACACAGGCAAACGTGTAGGTATCTGGCTCGATCATGTACAGGCACAATTTGTGGATATCAGCAAAGGCCTTGTAACGATAGAAACGGCATTTGCTGATGAGCCACCACATATGCATTTTAAGGGCGAAACAGGTATCGGCACAAAAATCAGCGAAACCCGCTCCTCTAATGATGAAGCCCATCAGCACAACCGCAAGATGGAATTGCGGCAGCATTATTTAAAAATGCTGGCTAACAGGTTGCGCGATTATGATGTTATTCTGTTGTTAGGACCAGGCACAGCACCGCATGAGTTAAGGAATAAGCTGCAGGCAGATCCCTATTTTAAAGACAAGATAATTACGCTTGAGGCCTGCGACTATATAACCGATAACCAGTTAATGGCAAGAGTGCTGAAGCACTTTGAAATTTAATTACCAGCAACGGCCATATAATTCAAATGCCTGTTTTTCTAATGCCTCGCGGTGGGTAGGATGCGCAATGGCAATAAGTGCCTTGGCGCGTTGGGCTATGTTTTTGCCATATAAATCGGCAATGCCGTATTCGGTAGCAACATAGTGCACGTTGGCGCGCGTGGTAACTACACCTGCACCGGTTTTAAGCGTAGGCACTAACTTGGAAATGCCTTTACCGGTAACCGAGGAAATGGCAATAATGGGTTTGCCACCTTCGCTTAACGAGGCACCACGTATAAAGTCCATCTGTCCGCCTACACCGCTAAAAATTTCAGGGCCAATTGAATCGGCACAAATCTGTCCGGTTAAGTCAATTTCAATAGCACTGTTGATGGCTGTTACTTTATCGTTACGGCGTATTACGGATGTATCGTTCACATATGCCACATCCAACAGGGCCACCATGGGGTTGTCATGCACAAAATCGTAAAGCTCCCTGTTGCCCATAACAAAAGCCGATACCACCTTACCGGGATGTTTCTTTTTAGCCGTGCCGTTAATTACACCACTTTTTACCAAGGGTAACACGCCATTGCTAAACATCTCGGTATGCACGCCCAGATTTTTGTGATTGCCCAGGCACTTGAGGGTAGCATCGGGGATAGCACCTATGCCCAATTGCAGCGTAGCGCCGTCTTCAACCAGGGTAGCTACATTTCGGCCGATGGCTAATTCGGTTTCACCTAAAACAGGACTGTGCATTTCGTGTATCGGATCTTCTGTATAAACAGCCTTCGTAATTTTTGAAAAGTGAATAAAACCATCCCCGTGTGTACGCGGCATGTTGGGGTTTACCAGGGCTATGATATGTGTAGCTACCTCGCAGGCGGCACGGGCAATATCTACCGAGATGCCCAACGAGCAAAAGCCCTGTGCATCGGGCGGACTAACCTGGATAAGGGCCGCATCAATTTTGAATTTACCACGACGAATAAGCAAAGGAATTTCGCTTAAAAACATGGGTATGTACTGCACATTGGTTTCGTTTACATAGGGGCGAACATTGGCTCCAATAAAAAACGCATTTACATGGAAGGCTTCGGCCATTTCGGGCAGGGCATAAGGGGCCGTGCCTTCGGTATGCAGGTGGCTTATCTCTACGTTCTTTAGTTCGGTATGCCTGGCGGTTAAAGCATTTATCAATCGCTGTGGAGCTGCACAGCCACCCTGTATAAATACACGTTCGTTGCTTCTTATAATAGATACGGCCTCTTCGGCAGTTACAAAAGTATAATCGGTAGCGTTCATGTTATGGCAAAATTTCGGTATGTAAAATACGCACAGGTTGCAGGGGGCGGTCGTTTTTATCCGTGGCTACGGCAGCTATTTTATTTACTACGGCCATGCCTTTTATAACTTCCCCAAACACGGTATAGCGCGAATCGAGGTGGGGGATACCACCCTTTTTACGATATACCTTTTTATGTGCTTCGGGTATTTCGTAGCCGCCGGTGCGGGCTTTGGCTTTGGTAAAAATGGAATCGGTAGCGGGTTTGCCCTGCACAATGTAAAACTGACAAGCGGAGGAAGCTTTCTGTGGATTATCGTCGCGGGCCATGCCTACAGCACCATACTTGTGGTAATACTTTTCGGGCATTATTTCTGCCGGAACTGTGTAACCCAGGTCTCCATCGCCTAACAACATGGTATCGGGCGCATTCTTCGAAACCGGGTCGCCTGCCTGTATTACAAAGTTTTTAATAACACGGTGAAAGAGGAGTGAGTCGAAATAATTCTCCTTAACCAGTTTTAAAAAGTTATCTCGGTGTTGTGGTGTGCCATCATATAGCTTTATAACTATATCGCCATAGTTGGTGGTAATTTTAACCTTATAGGTTTGAGCTCCCAATGCTGCTGCGGCCAGCATGCAAACCGAGAGAAGTAGTAATCGCATAGCGCAAAAATAGGTTTTAAACAGGCACCACTGCAACTGATTTAAGTTAGCTAATGCGGTGCTGCAAAGCGGTTTTTGGGCTAATAGTTTATTTTCGCCGCCATGCAAACGGTTATTGGTATCGATCTGCAGCAGGCAAAGCTGTTTTTGGAGCAAGGGCAGGTTATTGGCATACCCACCGAAACCGTGTATGGTTTAGCCGGTAACGCCCTGAACGAGGATGCCGTGCTGCGGATATTTAAAGCAAAAAACCGTCCCTATTTCGATCCGTTAATAGTGCACACCCATGCATTGGAAGAAGTAGCAAAGTATGTGGAGCACATACCGGAGAAGGCTGCTGAGTTGTTCAATAAGTTTGCCCCTGGTCCCATTACCATTCTACTAAAGAAAAAAGCAATGGTGCCCGACCTGGTTACATCGGGTTTGGATAATGTGGCTATCCGTATACCAAACCATCCTTTAACCTTAGAGCTATTGAAGTCACTTGATTTTCCTTTAGCTGCCCCAAGTGCTAATCCGTTTGGTTATATAAGCCCTACCACCTCTTACCATGTTTACGACCAACTACATGGCCGTATACCTTATATACTGGATGGAGGCGCTACGGAAGTTGGGGTGGAGAGTACCATTATAGGCTTTGAGCATAACCAGCCGGTGGTGTATCGTTTAGGCGGTTTAGCAGTGGAAGAAATTGAAAAGGTAATTGGCAAAGTAAAGGTGCAAACTACCGATAGCAGTAACCCCAAGGCACCGGGTTTGCTGAAAAGCCATTACGCGCCTAAGAAGAAATTAGTGATACGCGATTTGCAGCACTTTAATGCCGAAGAATTTGCCGGTAAAAAGGTAGGCATACTTGCATTTAATCAATTATTACCCACCGTTCCTCAAGCACAGCAATTGTTGCTTTCCGAAAGCGGAAGTTTGAACGAGGCAGCAAAAAATCTGTTTGCTGCTATGCGCAAATTAGATGCAAGCGAAGTAGATATTATTTGTGCCGCGCAGTTTCCTGAAGAAGGCCTGGGCCGTGCCATAAACGACCGCTTACGCCGCGCTGCCGCCTAACTGTGTAATGCGGGCTACGTATTTTCCTATGATGTCAAATTCCAGATTCACCTTGCTGCCTGCAAGCACCTGCTGTATGTTAGTGTGTTCGTATGTATAGGGGATAATGGCCACACTAAATTGATCGTTTACTGCATTAAAAGCCGTAAGCGAGATACCATTTATACAAATGGAGCCTTTTTCTACTATCAGATTTTCGCGGTTGGGTTTATAACGGAAAGTGTACAACCAACTGCCGTTTTGTTCTTCAACACTAAGGCACTCGCCGGTTTGGTCAACATGCCCCTGCACAATGTGGCCATCCAGCCGGTCGCCAATTTTGGTGCAGCGTTCCAGGTTTATAAGGTCGCCGGTGTTAAGCGAGCTCAAATTGGTTTTCGCCAGGGTTTCGGCAATGGCGGTTACAGTATGTTGCCCGTTGCCGCAGGCAATAACCGTTAAGCATACGCCGTTGTGGGCTACACTTTGGTCAACCTTTAATTCGTTCGAAATAGGAGAGGTGATAGTTAAATGTAGGTTGCCGGCTTCCTTGCGCAAATCGGCCACATGCCCGGTGGTTTCAATAATACCTGTAAACATAACGGGGGCAAATAAACAACTATTTTCCCCTTATCAGGTGTATTACCCCGCCGCCTTTTTTATCGCCGCTCAACGGCTTCTTAACTAAGCCGCCCAGGTGCTGCTCGTAATAGAACCCTGCATACAGGTAAACGCCGTCGCTTACCGGTTTGCCGGTTTTCTGGTCGTTCCCGTTCCAGTTAATCATCGGGTCGGTAGTTTGGTAAACCTCCACACCCCAGCGATCCATAATGTGCATTTCAATCTTCGGCACAAAACGGAACGGCAGGAATGGATGGAACACATCGTTGTGTCCGTCGCCATTTGGCGTAAAGGTGTTAGGCAGTATGTAATAAGGGCAGTTGTCGATACAAACGATATTGCTGTAAGCGCTTTGGTTACCCACCCGGTCTACGGCGGTAACAGCATAACAACCGGCTAAGCTTTCAGCCAGTATATGGTCAAAGATGGTATCGTTACGGTTGGTGATGCTATCTACCAGCTTCATGCCTGTTGAGTCGTCACCAAAGTAAATGTAGTATCTGTCTATATCACTGCTGCACGGGTCGTTTTGGTTTATCCAGCTTAAGTGATTAATGAATTGATCGCCCACCCATGGCTGACCGGCATATTGGTCGCAGTCGTTGAATACGGTTAAAGCCCGCGGACATGGTGGCACAGTATCAATAGGCACTCCACATTCTTCCTGCGATTTATTGATTAGCGGACGAGGAAGTGCCGTTAAGGTATAATGTCCATAGCCTTTAACGTAGTAGCAATAAGTGGAATCGTTTATCAAGCCCGTATCGGCGTAGGCATGGGTATACGAAATGCCGATAGAATCGAAGGTGCTGGTTGCATTGTTCAACCTAAAGATGCTGAAGCTGTCGTTGGTCCATGGCACTTGTTCCTGCCAGGTTAAGCCTAAGCTTTGGTCGCTGGAGTTAACAGTAAGGAAGGTGCTGCTGGCCGGGCTGGTGCTGCCAATGGTATCATTCTGCGAGAAGAACCAAAGTTTATAACACCATGGAGTTGTTTTGGTATCCAGGTTGGTATCTAAATAGCTGGTGTCGGTAATACCTGTATAGCTATTGGCTGTTTTACTATTAACCAGGGTTGCTGCACCGCCAATGGTAAAGCCCTGGTTGCGGTAAAGTTCAAAGCGATAAGGCGGCGGGAATTGGATGGTATCAAGGTTGTTGCCACCTGCCAAGGGTTTGGTCCAACGCACAAAAAGTTGTCCGTTGTTTACATCGGTTTGCTGCACATCGGCATTAATAATTACCGGTACGGCAATGGGCATGTAAACGCATACTTCGTCGCTTGGTACGCTGGCGGTTTGATTAAACACAAATAAACCGTTAGGCGATAGCTGCCCAAAATGTGCCAGTACGCGATAGCTGTATTGCTGACCTATTACAGCGGTATTATCAGTATAGGTATAAGTAAAAATATTGGCACCTGTAAGTTTGGTATAGCCGCGGTTATCTAAACCGGTTTCGCAGTAATCGGGTAAAAACGAATCGCATCCAAGTTTACGCCAAACGCTAAATCCTCTAAAATCAGGACTGCCTGCACAGATATAAGGGTTTTGCCAGTTTAACACAACGCTTTGCGGGGTTGCTGTAGCCGTCAGATTTTTAACCGGCGGTGCAATTACATGTATCTGCCAGGTTTCAATGTCAACCAATGGTGCCGGAATAGGACCTCCAGGGCCCGGCACAAAGTAATCGTCGCTGGCTTTAAATACTACAATGTAAGGTTGCTTTTGAATATGATCGCAGGTAGTGTTCCAGTTAAAGATTCCGGTGGCAGGGTTACCCGAAAACTGGTTAAAGTTGGCCGGTGAATTGGTCATGGAGAGCGGTCCGCCATAGGCGCTTAATGTAACCGTTTGGTTGGTTTGCTTATCGGTAGCACTAATATTTACGGCCAGTGTTTCTCCCGCGCGTACACACGTATCCCTCACCGGCGATAAAACCGGTGGGTCATTCGGGTCGCTGTTTACGATTATCTGCATGTCCCTTATCAGGGTGCCAATCAATATGCCCTCCCTGTATTCGCGCACCATAATGGCGATGTTAAAGATGCCTACCCGGCAGGGAACGGCCCAGGTTATAAAACCGGTATGCCTGTCGATAGTAAAAGTATTGGTAGGGTAGTTGTTGCTGCGGCAATAGCTATCCGGAAATACATACAGCGGCACATCCGAACCTTTTGCCTGCAAACAGGCAATTAACTCAAAATCCAAACTATCGCCATCGGGATCGTAAGCTGCGGGGTTATGAAAAAAGGTATCGTTTACGTTGGCGTAATCTATAGGAGGGTTCAGCAGCACAGGAGAGGAATCGTAACCGATATTCTCAACCGCCGTTGGGTAGAAAAGCGTATCCTCCACATAAAAAGGCACGTTCACTGATCCTCCTCCGCCGATGTTCAAAATACCATCTATGCGGTTCTGATCTTCAAACGAAATAATAAACCAGCGGTTTGGCGGTGGTGGCGGACCGGGGTACGTGTGCACACCTCGGTAAACGTTTTTGTTGATGTCGGCAAAAATCAATTCGCCATCGGGGTAGCCATCCGAGTTTAGGTCGGGACCGTTAATACGGGCAATGGTATCAACGGTTCCATCACCCCAGTCGATAGGAATGGTATTGCGGTCGGCCAGGATACTGGGGTAGCTTATCTTGCTATAGGTAATTACAAAGGCTTCGTATTTATAATTGCCTATCAGGCGGTAGATAATTTCACCGGCCCTGTAGTGTGTAGCATAAGTTAAAAGGCTGGTAAAGCATAACAACCCCACAAGCAAAAACGCGCGTAAACCAGTTTTCATCGAATCCAAAATACGTAAATAATATGCATTTATTGTACAAGCCTGCGTGTTACGCACAATACCGGTATTTCTACTTTTTTTATGACAATTCTGTGGAGATTCTGCCGTTCCTGCATCATAGCTTTGTTTAAAACCCATTGCCATGCAAAAAATCCTACTCCTTTTACTGGTCTACCTAAGCGTTGGGCAGCTACATGCCCAAAAAGTGGTTTACGGTAAAATTACTGATAGCCAAACAGGCGACCCTGTAGCTTTAGCTACTATAGGCTGGAAAGGTACTCAACTGGGTGTTATATCCGATTTTGACGGTAAATACCGGCTTAGCGGATTACCTGCCGCGAAAGGTACGATTGAGGTGAATCTGGTGGGTTACGAAATCTATACACAAAATGTAGATATCAGTAATACCGATTCGCTGCTTGTAAATGTAAGCATCAAGCAGAGTAAGGCAGAGTTAAAGGAAGTTGTGGTTGTAACTTCCGGTGTAACACTTTCTGCCGGCACCAAAAGCCGTGGTAAGATGAACGCCGTTGGCCGCGGCTCCGTTGCACCGATGGCAGCTTATGGGTATGCTTCCGCGCCTTCTTATCAATGGGCCGATGTTGCTGAACTGCCTGATCTGGGTGATGTGGCCGAAGATACCGTTGGTAATTTTGACTACCGCAAAGTGATCAAAAATCCATTCTCCACCTTCTCTATTGATGTGGACGATGGCTCTTACTCGCTGATGCGCAAAAGCGTAAAAAGTGGACACCTGCCTGCCAAAGACGAAGTGCGTACAGAAGAATTTGTAAACTATTTCGATTATCACTATCCGCTGCCACAATCGCAGGAAGCGCCTTTTAGTGTTTATACCGAGATGAGTAACTGCCCCTGGAACCCATCGCACAAATTATTGCACTTAGGGGTGCAGGGTTATGATGTGGTACAGAGCAATCTGCCGCCAAGCAACCTGGTTTTCTTATTGGATGTGTCGGGCTCCATGATGTCGGATGATAAATTGCCGCTGGTGCAGAAGGCATTTAATTACATGGTGGATGAATTGCGTGCTGAAGATGTAGTTTCCATTGTAGTATATGCCGGTAATAGCGGTTTGGTGTTACCGCCTACCCATGGTAATGAAAAGGCGAAAATAAAAGAGGCCATTAATAAACTGGAAGCCGGCGGTTCTACTGCCGGTGGTGCGGGTATTGAACTGGCATACAAAACGGCCAAAGAAAATTTCCTGCCCAATGGCAACAACCGCGTAATACTGGCAACCGATGGCGATTTTAATGTGGGCATCAGCGATGATGCGGGTTTGGTGAAGTTGATTGAACAAAAGCGCGATGATGGTATCTTTTTATCGGTGGTGGGCTGCGGTAGCGGTAACTACCAGGATAAGAAAATGGAGCAACTGGCCGACCACGGAAATGGCTACTATGGCTATATAGACGATGAGGCCGAAGCCAAGCGCATTTTTGCCAAACAAATGGGTGCTACTATTCTTACCATTGCCAAGGATGTAAAACTGCAGGTTGAGTTTAACCCTAAGTGGGTAAAAGAATACAAACTGGTAGGCTACGAAAACCGGATTCTAAAAGATGAAGAGTTTAAAGATGATAAAAAAGATGCCGGCGAATTAGGTGGCGGCAGTTCGGTAACGGCTTTGTACGAAGTGGTGTTGTATGATGCTCCTAATTTGAATGCTTCCATCGAGAAGAATGCGAAACTGGACTATGCCACTTTTGGTGAGCGCGATATTATGGCGTTGAACATACGCTATAAAGATCCGAAGGGAACACAGAGTAAACTCATTACCAAAATGCTGCAGGATAATTCGGTGGCACCTGATAAAACCAGCGATGATTTCCGCTTCGCTGCTGCGGTGGCTATGACGGGTATGTTCCTGAAAGATGCTAAGAACAAAGGCAATACCACCCTTGATATGGCTTATGCTTTAGCGGTAGCAGCAAAAGGTGATGATAAGGACGGATATCGTACTGAGTTCTGCGAACTGCTGAAGAAAATGAAAAACCTGAAACCTTCGGAAGCGCGCAAGAATTCGAAAGAAAGCGATTAAGCCTTCAACAGTTTTTTAGGATAGAATACATAATATTTAACCACCGGCACGCTCAATACTGAAATGTTGAGTTGGTCGCTGGCCTGGGCTATATCAACTATCTCGCCCTTGTTGGTTAAAATATTAATCCGGTTCTCGGTTGGGTTGTAGGCATAATTGCTGGTAGAGTCGGAAAATACCAGGAAACTGGCTTCCTCTTCACTTAGCTTATACGCCTTCATGGCTGCGCTGGTAAGCTCTTTTATTTTGCCGTAAGGGAAAGCTTTATTGCTGATCTCTATCTTAAACAAACGGCGGTCAAGGATAGCTTCACATAAAGTGCGTAAAACTTTATCATCGCTGTGCTGCCAATATTTAAAGGCCGATACAATATCAATATCATCTAACTGCGAGTAATGCTCCAATACCTTTGGATCTTTTTCAAAGTCCTTAAGCTTTACTTTATTACGCAAAAAGTAATTAAAGGCCGGCGAAGCATCTAAGTTTTTGCCTTGCTCAATTAGTAACTTGGCACGTTCAATGGCTTTCACCATCATCTGCTCCACACACAACACGGTTTTGTGCAGGTATACCTGCCAATACATCAAACGGCGGGCAATGATGAAACTTTCGATGGAGTAAATGCCTTTCTCTTCAATTACCAGTTCATCATTCTTTACGTTCATCATTTCAATGATGCGTTCGTAACTGATAACGCCCTCGTTTACGCCGGTAAAGAAGGAGTCGCGGGTCAGGTAATCCAGCCGGTCCATATCTAATTGAGACGATACCAACTGGTGTAAAAACTTTTTTTTGTAACGGCCTTCAAATATGGCAATGGCCATATCCAGCTTACCTTTAAAAGCATCATTCAGCCGGTGCATATACATTTTGGAAAGTTCTTCGTGGTGCACATCCTTAATCAGGCTGTGCTCCAGCGTGTGCGAGAACGGTCCATGGCCTATGTCGTGTAACAGAATGGCTATGCAGGCAGCTAATTCCTCTGCCTCGGTAATTTTATTCCCCTTGATTTTTAGAATAGAGAGCGCTTTACGCATTAAATGAAACGCACCTAAGGCATGGTGAAAACGCGTGTGAATCGCACCGGGGTATACATAATCGCTGAGGCCCAATTGCTTAATACGGCGCAGGCGCTGAAAATACGGGTGTTCAATTATGTCGAACACCAGCTCGTGCGGAATGGTAATAAAACCATGTACCGGATCATTGAATATTTTGCGCTTATTCATCTGCGTGCGGGCCTTTTACGTTTCTTAACGGCTGCAATTTATAACATCACACAATATTTAGGCAGCCCGCTCTTTATATTTGCATGAGTAATACAGGAATAACTAACTTACCCGCCGGTAAAACACAAGCAATGAATAACATAACTATACTATGGGCCGATGATGAGATCGACTTGCTTAAACCTTCCATCATGTTTCTGGAGAATAAGGGTTATACCCTTATCCCCGTTACCAATGGTAAGGATGCTATCGATCGTGTAGCACAAAAGGGAATTGATGTAGTGTTTTTAGATGAAAGTATGCCCGGCTTAACCGGGCTTGAAACCCTGCAGCGCATTAAGCAGATTGATAACCACGTACCCGTGGTTATGATTACCAAGAATGAAGAAGAAAACCTGATGGAAGATGCCATCGGTTCGCAGATTGCCGATTACCTGATTAAGCCGGTAAAACCGCAACAAATTCTCTCTACGCTAAAGAAGATTATCGATAACCAGCGCCTGGTGAGCGAGAAAACCACCAGTAGCTATCAGCAGGAGTTCCAGAAGTTGTTTATGCGCATGCAGGATAACCTGGACTACAAGGACTGGACTGAATTATACCGTCAGCTTATTTACTGGGAAATTGAACTGAACCGCAGCGGCAGTGCTATGGCTGATGTGTTCGATAACCAAAAAGAAGAGGCCAACCGCGAGTTCAACAAATTTGTGGTAAAGAATTACAAGAACTGGATAAACACCGAGCCCGGCCCTAACGCCCCGGTAATGAGCCACACCTTATTGAAGAATAAGCTGGTGCCCATGCTGAAGGATAACAAGCCCACCTTTTTGGTGTTGATTGATAACCTGCGTTACGACCAGTGGAAATCCATTCAGCCCCTGGTTATGGAGAACTTCCGTATTGATGAGGAGGATTCCTTCTTCGCCATGCTGCCAACTGCCACGCAGTATTCGCGTAATGCCATTTTTGCGGGATTAACACCGTTACAGATTTCGCAACAGTTCCCTGATATGTGGAAGAACGATGACGATGAAGGCGGTAAAAACCTGCACGAGGCTGACTTTTTAGATGCCTTCCTCAAGCGCACTTTCCGCGAGCCTATCAAACACCAATACGTAAAAATTACCAACCACCGCGATGGCGAGTTGCTGGAAAATAACATTACCAACTATCTTAATAACAATCTTACCGTAATCGTTTACAACTTCGTGGATATGCTTAGCCACGCCCGTACCGAAATGGAAGTGCTGAAGGAGCTGGCCAGCGACGAAGCTGCCTACCGTTCACTATCGCTTTCATGGTTCGATCATTCGCCACTGCAAAATGCACTGAAGAAGCTGGCCGAAAAGGACGTAAATCTATTGCTGACTACCGACCACGGTACCGTGCGGGTTAAGGATCCAAGCCGCTGCATTGGCGACCGCGAAACTACTACCAACATCCGTTACAAAACAGGCAAAAACCTGAACTACGATGAAAAGGATGTATACGCCGTACGCGAACCCGAACAAATCGGTTTGCCAAAGTCGCGCCTTAGCTCAACCTACATATTTGCTAAGGAGAATAAATACCTGGTTTACCCTAACAACTACAACTACTTCGTAAACTTTTATAAGGATACCTTCCAGCACGGTGGTATTTCGCTGGAGGAAATGATAGTGCCGGTTATTAAACTGAGTCGCAAATAGTGCCTTTTATCAGCTAAATTTTCAAACGCCCCGCATTCCGGGGCGTTTTTTGTTGGTGGATATTCGGGTCTTTTTTTTCTTCTTCCCCGACGAACTTATTTTTGCCCCCGGTGTTTAAATGGATGAAGTAACCCTGTATATGAAAAGAAGTTTATCGGTTTTGTTGTTTGTAGCCGTTGTTAACCTGCTGAATGCCCAGGGCGTATTAAAAGCCCGCGTAACCGAAAGTGGCAGCAGCCGCCCGGTTGAGTTCGCCAACGTAGTATTGGAAGGCACTACTTTAGGGGCCGTAACCGATTCAGCCGGTAATGCCGAAATAGTAGATATACCCGCAGGCACGTATAACGTTAAGATAAGCAGCATAGGTTATCAATCTAAAACCGTATTCGAAATAGAGGTTACCAAGGGCAAACCTGCTGTTGTTAATACCGAAATATCACCCGATACAAAACAGCTCTCCGAAATTGAAGTAAAGGCCAGCCCCTTTGTGCGAAATGAAGAAAGTCCCCTCAGCGTACGCACCATCGGTACCAACGAAATACAGCGCTACCCCGGCGGCAACCGCGATATTTCGCGCGTTATCCAAGCCTTACCCGGCGTAGGCTTTAGTTCCGGCTTCCGTAACGATATCCTTATCCGCGGTGGTTCTCCCTCCGAAAACCGTTTTTACATTGATGGTATCGAAATTCCTAACATTAACCACTTTGCTACCCAAGGGGCAAGTGGCGGTCCAACGGGTCTGATAAATGTTGATTTCATCCGCGAAGTGAATTTCTATTCTGGCGCCTTCCCTGCCAACCGGGGTAATGCCTTAAGCTCAATTATGGACATCCGCCTGCGCGATGGCCGCGATGACCGCTGGGGTGGCACGCTCACTCTTGGCTCCAGCGAGTTTGCCGCCTCCATGGAATCACCCCTCAACAAAAAGAAAACGGCCACCATGCTGGCCAGTGTACGATACAGCTATTTGCAGTTGTTATTTAAAGCATTGAAGTTGCCTTTTCTGCCAACCTATAGCGATGCGCAGATTAAAATTAAATGGAAGATTACCCCTAAAGACGAATTCACCTTCCTCAGCCTATCGGCATACGATATCAACCGCCTCAACAAAAGCGCAAATTCAACCGAAAGTCAACGCTACTTACTGCAGGTATTACCCGAGCAGAACCAGTTAACTTACATGGTAGGTGCCAAGTATGCCCACTTCTTCGAGAACAGCACTTTACAGGTTTTCCTGAGCAGGAACATGCTGTTAAACACCTTCAACAAATGGGCTAACAACGATAAAAGCCTTCCTAAAATTACCGACTACCGAAGCACGGAAGCCGAAAACAAACTGCGCGTAGAATACACCGGCCGCAAAAAGGGTTTAAAGTATAACGTAGGTATTAACTATGAACTTGCCCGCTACACCAACCGCTCCAGCTTTTATACGGCCGATTTTACAAGCAATGGTTTAACAAAGGTTGATTTCAGCACTAAATACATGCTGCACAAATACGGTTTCTTTGGCACTATCAGTCAGGATTTAGGCGGCATTGTTGAGTTGTCCTTCGGCTTGCGTATGGATGGCAATAACTACAACAAAAACATGGCTGAATTATGGCGCCAGGTATCGCCCCGCTTCTCTGCCTCTGTTAGCATAACCGAAAACCTGAAGATTAACATGAACGCCGGCTACTACCACCAATTACCGGCTTACACACTTTTAGGCTTTAAGGATACCCTTGATAACTTCGTAAACAAGGACCGCCTTACTTACATGCGCAATGTGCATGGTGTGGTAGGTATTGAATATACTACACCTATAAACAGTCGTATTTCGGTAGAGGGTTTCATTAAGCGCTATTACAACGTTCCGTTTATGCTGGATAACAACATCAGCATTGCCAACCAGGGTGCAGGCTTTGGTGTGGTGGGTAACGGACCTGCCAAATCAACCAGCGAAGGCCGTACGTATGGGGTTGAGTTTTTATACGAACAAAAATTGTTCAAGGGTTTTTACGGTATACTTTCCTACACCCTGTTCTGGAGCCAGTTTAAGGATGCCAACGATAATTATGTTTCCAGCACCTGGGATAGCCGCCATATTATCAGCTTAACTGCCGGTAAAAAATTCAAACGCAATTGGGAACTGGGTGCCCGTATGCGTGTGCAGGGCGGCTCGCCTTATACGCCATACGATTTAGCCGCTTCCAGCAGCATCTATCGTTACAATCCTATCGCCCCGGGCATTCTCGATTATAACAACATCAATTCAGCCCGTGCCAAATGGTTCCATGCACTGGATATACGTGTTACTAAAAAGTGGTATTTCAAAAAGTGGAGTTTCGAGCTTTACCTCGATCTGCAGAATGCCTACTTAGCCAAGTCGCCAACGGCTCCTGTATTTGTACCGGTTACAGATCCTGCCACCGGGCAAGTGCAACTGGATCCGTCTGACCCTTCCAAAATTCAATATAAGCTGCTGGATACCTCAACAGGCACCATAGTGCCAACCCTGGGTTTTGTAATTTATTACTAAGCTATAGCCAGTTAAACGTCAGCACCTGCTTTAAATCGGGGTGTAGGGAATACGAAACCGGACAGGTGTGCGCGGTGTTTTCCAGTATAGCTTTGTCCTTATCGCTATAGTTATTCGCAGGGAAGGTGAGCGTGCAATGCACTTCTGAAATGCGGCGCGGGTCGCTGGCCATTACTTTCAACACTTCAATGGTAGTGCCTTTCAGGTCAACACCCATGGCACGGGCTTTAATGCCCATTACGGTCATCATACAACTGCCCAGTGCTGTGGCTACTAAATCGGTAGGGGAGAAGGCCTGCGCCAACCCCTGGTTATCCAGCGGCGCATCGCTTATTATTTCAGTACCCGAATACAAGTGGGTCATCCGGCAGCGCAAATCGCCCTCGTAAATAACTTTGGCAGTCATATATTTTTGTTTGCAGCAAACCTAAATCAAATCTTTGTCGTTATGCAATAGGCTGTGGGTACCTGCGTTTAGGCTTTGCAGCCCGATTTTCGCCTATTAGCGGAAGTCGCATTAAATGGTTAATATTGAATTGTGGCAGTGCTTAAAAGAACCTGTTTAACGCTTATCCTCGGTTTGTTGCTGTTTACCGCCTTCGGGCAGAAGCAACAAAAAGTGTTCGATCCCCGCGATTTCATGTACAAACGTGAAGCCTCCGGCGGTTTGCGCATTTTAACCAGCGGTGTTGGCATGTATCTGGAATATGGTTGGATTAAGGACATCCACAAAACCCGCCTCATTCAACTGGAATACCAGTATTTTATCGATTACCGCCAAAAGCGCCAGCACTCCCAAAACCAGGGAGGGCGCGACTTTGCCTTCGGCATGCAAAACCGCTTTCATGCTATCCGCTTTAGCTATGGTATTAAAAAAGTAATTGCCGATAAGGCTGCCCGCAATGGTGTTTGTGTAAGTTTTAGCGTATTCGGTGGCTTAAGCCTGGGCCTCGTTAAGCCTTACTACCTTAACCTGCTGCAACCCAACGATGGCGGTATTCAGGTAATTAAGCCCGAGCGTTATTCCGAGGCCAATGCAAGCCGATTCTTATCGCTTGATTCCATTGTAGAAGCGGCACCGATCCGCTATGGTTTAAATCAAATTGATCCTGTTCCCGGTTTGCACGGCAAATTCAGTCTTGATTTCGACTTTGGTAAAAAAGATGAGTTCGTAAAAGCGCTGGAAGCCGGTGTAATGCTCGATCTTTATTATAAGCGCATTCCCATCATGGTCAACAATTCTAACCGGTTCTACAAAATCGGCTTGTATCTCGCCTTCCATTTCGGCAAGCGTTGGTAACCTTTTGGGGTTATTAACAGTCTGTTAAGCAAGGGTTATGATAAGTTCTTAATTCTCAAACCGATTGTTAAATTAGCTTGTTAACTATTTACATGAAATCTATCGCACTCCCCCTGAAGTCGGTTGTTCTGGCATTTTGTTGTCTATTGCTTTTACAACCGGCATTTGCCCAAATTAAAATTAACGAGTACAGCGCTGCCAATAAAAATGTGGCCGCAAATAACGGCGAGTTTTACGATTGGATTGAATTATATAATGCAGGTTCCAGTGCTGTAAACGTAGGGGGCTGGTATTTAAGCGATAATATTAATAACCTTATCAAGTGGCAAATACCTGCGGGTTTATCTATTAACGCCGGAGCTTTTCGGCTTATCTATTGCTCCGGGCGCAACGGAGTTTTTGGGGGGCAATACAACACCAACTTTAAACTTACGCAATCCGATACCTCTGAATATATCATCTTAACTAACTCCGGTGGTGTAATACAGGATTCAACAAAAATCTACCCCAACCAACGAAATCAATCACATGGTCGTTCCACCAATGGCGCAGCAACCTGGTCGGTTTTTACAAGCTCTACTCCGGGCACAAGCAATAATGCCCAAACAGCCTATTTAAATTATGTACCTATGGTGCAGTTTAACCTGGCCCCCGGCTTTTATTCTGGTACACAATCGGTAACGCTTAGCTGTCCTCAGTCAAATGTAACTATCCGCTATACCACTAACGGCGCTATACCAACTACGTCCAGCACGCTTTATAGCGGTCCCATTAGTGTAGCTACAACCAAGTGCATCCGTGCCCGTGCTTTTGATAACGGCACGCAGTATGCCCCCAGCTTTACCGAAACCAATACTTACTTTATAAACGAAACACATACGCTGCCTGTAATGGCGTTGGCCAGCGATTCATTTACATACTTGTTTAATAGTACTAAACCAGTTATACAGGGTAATATGGAGTACTTCTCCGCAGCCGGTCAATTTGTTTGGGAAATTGAAGGCGACTATAATCCGCACGGTAACGATAGCTGGGCTTATCCGCAAAAAGGCGTTGATTTTAATGTAGAGGATGAATACGGTAGAGGGGTAGAGATCAATAAGAAAATGTTTTATACCAGTAGCCGTAAAAAGTTTAACTGGTTAATATTAAAAGCTGCTGCTTCCGATAACTTTCCCGGCAATGCAGGTAGCCATCCGGCAGCACACATTCGCGATGCGTACGATCAAACTTTGGCTGAGAAATTTAATCTGAATCTGGATGTGCGGCGTATGGACCATTGCCTGGTGTTTATTAACGGGCAGTACTGGGGCGTATATGAATACCGCGAGCGGGTGGATGCTGATTACTTTGATCATTACTACGACCAGCAGGAACAATACGTGGATAACCTGCAATACTGGGGCGGTATGAATGTAAAACTGGGTAGTGATACGGCCTGGAACAACCTGTATTACTATGTAACCAGTCATAACATGGCAGTGCCTGCCTATTACCAATATGTGACGGATAGACTGGATATTATGAGCCTTATCGACATGGTGATATTAGGGACATATACAGTCAACAGCGATTGGCTGAACTGGAATACAGCCTGGTGGCGCGGTCGAAAAACGCCAAACAATGTAAAATGGAAATATTGGTTATGGGATACCGATAATATCTTTAACCTGGGCGAAAATTACAGCCAATGGCCTACTACCAATAATACAGCAGACCCCTGCGATATAGAATCCGCCAATGGTGGCGGGCCCGATTTCAGCGATCCCAGCATTGGTCCGGCAATGGGGCACATTGTGATTTTTAATGCCTTGCGCCAGAACCAAATCTTCAATCAGATTTATATTAACCGCTACGCCGATTTAATTAATACCGCCTTTAACTGCACCAACATGCTCAATCACCTTGATACGATGATTGCGCGCATACAGCCCGAAATGCAACGCCAGTGCACACGCTGGAGTGGTAATTATAATCAGTGGGTGCAGAACGTGCAGTTTTTGCGGAATCAGATAAGCGGACGTTGTAATACCATTAGTGGTGGTATTACCAATTGCTATAATGTAACCGGCCCTTATCCGGTAAAGGTAAATGTATATCCTGCCTGTGCCGGTAAGGTAAAAGTTAACTCGCTTATACCCGATGAATATCCTTTTAGCGGTACGTATTATGGCGGCGTAAACCAAAGTTTAAAAGCCTACCCCGCAAGCGGTTGGCAGTTCGATCACTGGCAAATGGTGCATACGGCCAACCCTAATACCACAACCGATAGTATCTGGTTCGATTTGGGAACCACGGGCGATTCTATAGTGGCCGTGTTTACACAGGTAAATCCGCAGCCGGGTATATTGTATGTAAACATCAAAGGCCAAAATCCTGGTACGGTAACTATTAATGGCAGTCCGGTAGCCGATAACAGTCCTTATGTGTATACATTAGGAACGCAGTTGAATGTGCAGGCCACGCCTGTGCCCGGTTGTACTTTTTATAAGTGGGAAGCTAACCACAGCTTGGTGTATCCGAATGATACAGCCGAAAGCGGTTACTTCTGCTTCCGCGAAGCCGATACCCTTAAAGTTATTTTCGATGATTGTTCGGTAGTGCCCGATTCGTTGACGGTGCTGGTACAGCAACCGGGTTTTGGTACTGTTACCATCAATAGCTTGCTAGTGCCTACGCCCATAACCGTGCCAATGAACGCCGGTACCTTACTAAACATTGTAGCCACGCCAACAACCAACTATACCTTTAGCCATTGGCAAATTGCACATCATACCATTGCACCTAACAGTAATGCCGCAACAGCAAGCTTTACATTCCAGCAACGCGATACGCTGATAGCCATTTTCCTACCGCCCGATACCATGAACTTAACAGTAATGGTCAATCCTGCAGGCGGCGGTAATGTATCGGTAAACGGTACTACGCCTGCATCGTATCCTACCGTTATGAAGTTTGTGAACGGTACGCCGCTTACAGCCGTAGCAACCGCAGCGGGTGGTTATAGCTTTACCAACTGGAGCATTTTGCACCATACCCTTGCACCTAATAACAGCGCCGCAACCGTAAACTTTACCATAACGCAGCACGATACACTGGTAGCTAACTTTACGGTTAATCCTAATCCGCCCGATACGTTTAATCTTACTGTATTGGTAAATCCGTTGGCAGGTGGTAATGTATCGGTTAACGGCACTACACCTCCGGCTTATCCTGCTGTATTGAAATATGTGGATGGCACGCTTATCAATTTGCAGGCTACTGCTAATGGTGGCTATACATTTGCCAATTATACCTTACTACACCATACACTGAGCCCTAATAATACAACGGCCAACGCCAACTTTATCATTACCCAAAACGATACGCTGCTGGCAACCTTTACACTTAACCCGCCCGATACGTTTGACCTTACCGTAATGGTTAACCCGCTGGGTGGCGGTAATGTATCCTTAAACGGTACTACACCTCCGGCTTACCCTGCTGTGTTAAAATATGTGGATGGCACTTTAATTAACCTGCAGGCTGTGGCCAATGGTGGTTTTACCTTTACCAACTGGACCATCCTGCATCATACACTTAATCCTAATAACACTTCGGCTAACGCAAGTTTCACCATCACACAAAACGATACACTGCTCGCTACCTTTACTGCTAACCCGCAGCCCGATACGTTTGATTTAACGGTGATGGTTACACCTATAGGTGGTGGTAATGTTTCGGTAAACAGTGTAACTCCTCCGGCTTACCCAACTGTAATGAAGTTTGTAGATGGTACCCTGGTGAATGTGGCAGCCACGGCAAATGGTGGTTATACCTTTACCAACTGGACCCTACTGCACCACGCGTTAGCGCCAAACAATACCACCGCCAACGCAAGTTTTGTTATTACCCAGAACGATACTTTGCTGGCTACCTTTACAGCTAATCCAAATCCGCCTGATACATTTAAATTAACGGTATTGGTAAACCCTGCCGGTGGCGGCAATGTAAGCATCAACGGCACGGCGCTTTCTACTTATCCATCAGTGCTGCAATTGGTGGATGGTACGCTTGTAAGTGCAAGCGAAACACCAAACGGCGGCTTTGCCTTTAGTAACTGGACATTGCTACATCATACCTTATCACCAAACAACGGCAGTGTCAACGCCTCCTTTACTATTCATCAGGACGATACACTGGTTGCCAACTACAACGTAGTTGTGCCGGTGCGCACACTGGTACTGCAAACCGTTCCGGCTAACTCGGGCATTATGGTAGTTAACGGAACTACCTATACCAGCTTCCCTACCTCTCTTTCCATAAATGATGGTACCGCTGTATCGGCTTCGCAAACACCTAATAGCGGTTTCCTGTTCACTAACTGGAATTTGGTTGCCGGCACCTTAAACCCGAATAACACTGCCAACCCGGTAAACTTTACCGTTACGCAAAACGATACGCTGTATGCTTATTATAGCATTGCTCCGCCTGATACATACGCCATCGTGGTAAATGTGATGCCTAATATTTTTGCAGGCGATGTAACCGTAGCAGGCGTAACGCCGGTAAATCATCAATACCCTGCTGTGTTCTATTTCCCTAAAGGCACCAATGTCGATTTCAGTGCTACGGGCTTAAATAACTACACCTTTAGTCATTACCAGTTCCTGCATCATGGTCCGGTGCCAAACAGCAGTGCTCCGGTAGTGTTTATAAATGTACAACATCCCGATACAGTAACAGCCTACTTTAATGAAGGTAAGGACCCTATTGATTCGGTAGTGCAGGTTTTAATTCCTTCGGGTTTTAGCCCCGATGGCGATGGTGTTAACGATGAATTCCGCGTATTCTTACGACCTGACGGACACATGTTCACTGAATACAGCATGCAGATATACAATCGCTGGGGTCAGCGCGTGTTCGAATCGAACCTGCAAAGCCACGGCTGGTCGGGCTACTTCGGCACTCAAAAATGCGATATCGGCGTTTATAGCTATATGCTTGTAGGCAAGCTTGAAACTGGAGAGGAGATCCTTAAAAAAGGAACTGTAACGTTGATACGATAAACAGCTACTAACGATATTCTTAAAGGCAGGACTTGTTCCTGCCTTTTTTATTTCCGTTGAGATAAAATTAAATCAGATGCTGCTACTTAATTTTTTGGGCTTCATCTTTGTCATCCCGACGTAGGAGGGATCTTCATTTGTAAATAGGCGCTACTCTATGATTAAAATGCTTCCTGAGTCGGCATCATATACCTAAAAGGTATTTGGAAGTTTCAGCATCTGTTCACAGGCTAAGCCAATCGGTCTTTTAAAACCAAAAATCAACATTCATCATAATTATCATGATAAATCTGCGTTCTATTAAAAAAAATAGAATTAAAATTGAAAAATAAATACCTTTATTGTATCTTTATCTTATGAAGACACTAATCATACCTACAGCCACGCCCTCCTCCGCCATTCTGTCAAATGATAGGGTTGATAAGGCCTATGTGTTTGCCAATCTATTCCTATCAAACCCTATCATACCTGTTAAACCGCAAATCTTTAACCTGTTGAAAATGAACCAACGCTCAATTTGGGGTGATAGGCCAATGATAGGTGCCGTTTTGACACCTATCAACTTTGTTAAAAGTTTCATGCGTTTACAATTCCCGGTTTTTTCTTCTTTTCGCCCTGTTATGCAAAAGTCAATTTCTGCTTTACTGGTACTGCTGGTGGTGCTTGTTTTTTCTTCCTGCAACACCAAACAATCAGCCGATGCTTTATTTTACAATGGCACCATCTATACAGTGGATAGTGCCTTTACCAAGCCAACCGCCCTGGTAATTAAGGATGGTAAAGTGCTGTTTACCGGTACGGAAGCAGAAGCCCGTAAAAACTATGAAGCAAAGCAGAATATCGATCTGCAAGGCAAGTTCCTTTATCCCGGTTTTATTGATGCACATTGTCATTTTTATGGCTATGCTGTAGATCTTGTTAAGGCTGACCTTACAGGTACCAGCAGTTGGCAGCAGGCGCTTGAAAAATTGCAGCAACATGCGGCAGTACATCCCGATGGTTGGTTGCTGGGCCGTGGTTGGGACCAAAACGATTGGCCGCAAAAAGAATTCCCTACCCGCAAAGAGTTGGATCGTTTATTCCCTGACCGTCCGGTATTTGTTATGCGTATTGATGGACATGCAGCCATAGCCAATAAAACGGCCTTGAAATTGGCGGGCATTACAGCTAACACACGCGTCTCCGGTGGTGAAATAAAAATGGATTTTGTGCCGGGTGGAGAAATGGATTGGTTGGAACCTGAGGTGCAAAAGGAAATAAAACACATGGGTTATCCGCCTGCTGTGCCTACCGGTTTGCTTTTGGATAATGCTATGGAACTGGTGCAGAAAATAATTCCACCTGTAAGCGATGATGAAGCAGCCAAATTGCTTGCGCAGGCTGAGCAAAATTGCTTCGCAGTAGGTTTAACTACCGTAAGCGATGCAGGGTTAATCAAGGAGAACATCTTTTTACTGGATACGCTGCAAAAGCAGGGCAAACTCAATATGCGTGTATATGCCATGGCGGGCGATTCAACCCCAACTAAACAGTATTATTTAAACCACGGTCCCTATAAAACCGACAAGTTGCATGTATGCAGTTTTAAATACTATGCCGATGGTGCATTGGGTTCGCGTGGGGCATGCTTAAAGCAACCTTACAACGATGCAAAAACCAGTGGCCTATTGTTAAGTAGTGAAGAATATTTCCGTCAGGAGGCCGCTATTTGTTTACAATACGGTTTTCAGATGAACACCCATTGCATCGGCGATTCGGCGGTTGCGATGATGCTGAAAGTTTATGGTGAAGTGCTGAAAGGCAAAAACGACAAACGCTGGCGCATAGAACATTGCCAGGTTGTGGCACCCGAAGACTTCAACCTGTTTGGCCGTTTTTCAATAGTGCCTTCGGTACAACCAACGCATGCTACCAGCGATATGTATTGGGCGGGTGATCGACTGGGTAGTGAGCGCCTGAAAGGTGCTTATGCTTACAAACAGTTAATGGAACAAAATGGCTATGTAGCCAATGGTAGCGATTTTCCGGTGGAGGACATTAATCCGCTATTTGGATTTTATGCAGCCGTAACGCGAATGGATAAAAAAGGTTATCCCAAAGGAGGGTTTCAAAAAGAAAATGCTTTAACGCGTGAACAGGCTTTACGTGGTATGACCATTTGGGCTGCCAGGGCTAATTTTGAAGAAGGAGAGAAGGGAAGTTTAGAGCCGGGCAAATTCGCCGACTTTGTAATTACCGAGAGTGATTTAATGCAGGCTCCTGATTCAACACTTTATAGCATTAAGGTATTGCAAACCTGGTTGGGCGGAAAAATGGTTTATGGAAACTAATAATCTCTATATAAGGCCTATCAGACCGGCAGATAATGCGGCTATTGAAGCGGTAATTAAAACGGTGTTGGAAGAGCACGGGGTCAACCGCCCCGGCACGGCCTATTATGATGACAGCCTGAAGAACATGTATCAATTTTATATGCAGCCGGGTAGCGTTTACTATGTAGGCGAGTACAATGGTAAAGTTGTTGGCGGTGCAGGTGTGTATCCTACTATTGGCCTGCCGCAGGGCACTTGCGAATTTGTAAAGCTGTACATTTTGCCCGAAGGTCGCGGTAAAGGTTGGGGCAGGGCTTTTATTGAACAATGCGCGTTGTTTGCCACCGGTGCCGGCTATAAACAAGCTTATTTAGAGACTATGCCCGAGTTAGGAAAGGCCGTACACCTGTATCAAAAAATGGGTTTTCATTTATTGGATGGGCCTTTGGGTAACACAGGGCATTTCGCCTGTACCATCCGTATGTTAAAGTCGTTATAAACTGCATAGAAAGCCCGTTCACCCGATTTGTATAAAAAGGCCATCTTTATTTTTTAAAACAACAACTAATGTCAACTACCCAAGCCAACCTTTTAGCCGATACCTACCAAATGGCCTACGACCTGGTACGTTTTTATACCTCCAACTTAAAGGATGTAGATCCTCATAAACAATGGGAGGTAAACGGATATAAATTGAATAGTGTAGCCTGGATAAATGCCCACCTTTGCTGGAGCGAGGATTTTCTGTTGCTGAAAGCTACGGGTGGTAAGTCGAGCGAGGCTACCTGGTTAGATCATTACCAGCTTGGCAGCGATGGTACGATGCACGAGCCGGAGGTAGATATGAAAACCATACTGGCCGACCGCAAAATTATTCACGATGCTTGTATGGCGCATATCCGTTCACTGAGCGATGAGGACCTGGCAAAGCCCAATCCTGTTGGTCTGGCCTTCGGTCCGCAGAACAGCATTAAAACAATGATTCAGCATGCCATCCGCCACGAAGGTACACATGCCGGTCAGTTAGGCTGGCTGTGTAAAATCAATGGTTCAAAAACGATTTAATTCCTGCTATTAACCTGTATGAAAAAAGTAGTTCTATTAATGCTGCCCATTGTATTGGCAGGCTGTTACCGCAACCACATGAAACAACAATATACCGCAGAGCAAATTGCTGCAGAGTCGAAAAGGGTAAATGAGTTTTTGGATAGAAAGTTTGATGAAGCTGTTGACCGCAATCCTGAAGAAGCATCCTCGCTGGGTTTAAAAACCGGTTACGATAGCTGGAGCGACCGAAGTGATGAGCATTCAGATAAAGAATTGGCCATTGCCAAAGCAAATGTAGATTCCCTAAACGGGTTCAACCTGGATGCGCTGGATGAGCAAACAGCTTTAAGTGTGCGTATGTATAAGGAAGATGTGCAGCGATGGGAAGCAGGGAATAAGTGGCGTCACTATGGTTATACTATTAATGAGCAGGAAGGTGTGCACACCGGCCTGCCGGCATTCTTAATCAATGTGCACCGCATCGATTCGGTTTCTGATGCAAAGGCCTATATCTCGCGCCTGCAAAAAATGGGTGATGTAATGGATCAAACCATTACGGACCTTAAAAAGAGCGAAGCATTAGGCATATTTCCTCCGCACTTTACCTTTCAACCGGTTACAGATGATTTGAAGAATTTCATCGCCGGTTGCAGCAGCAACAGCACTGATAATATTTTATTGGATGATTTTAAAGGGAAGGTGGCGCAATTGAGTTTACCGGGTGGCGAACAGCAGGCTTTGTATGATTCCGCTGCTGCGGCTATTAAAACCCAGGTGAAGGATGGTTATCAAAGACTGCTTGATTATTGGACACAATTGGAAGCCAAAGCCGCTGCTAAAGGCGATAAAGGTGTTTGGAGCCTGCCCGAAGGCGATGCCTTTTATACTCACGAATTGCAATGGCACACTACAACCAAGCTTACGCCGGATGAAGTTTACAATATAGGTGTTAGCGAAGTGGCCCGTATACAAAATGAAATGCGCGGTATTATGAAGCAGGTGAATTTTAAAAGCGATTCGCTGCTGGAGTTTTTTGAATTTGTGCGCACCGATAAGCAGTTTAAATACAGCAATGATGCGAAAGGCAAAAAGGAATTACTGGACGATGCTAACCGCTATATTGATAGCATGCGTGTGAAACTGCCGGAACTTTTCGGTACCTTGCCTAAAGCCGCTTTGGTTGTAAAACAGGTAGAGGCTTTCCGTGAGAAAAGCGCGGGTGGTGCCTTTTATGAAGATCCGGCTGAGGATGGTTCCCGTCCGGGCCGTTATTATGTAAACACCTACAACATGGACGATGAGCCTAAATACCAAATGGAAGCTTTGGCATACCACGAAGCTATTCCGGGTCATCACATGCAAATTGCCATTGCGCAGGAATTAAAGAGCATCCCTAAGTTCCGCCGCCACGAATTCTTCACCTCTTACATAGAAGGCTGGGCACTGTATGCCGAAGCTTTAGGTAAAGAAGTTGGCAAGTACGAAGATCCGTATTCCGATTTCGGACGCTTATCCATGGAAATTTTCCGTGCCGCCCGTTTAGTGGTAGACGTGGGTATACATTACAAACACTGGACCCGCGAACAGGCTGTAGATTACTTTGTAAAAAACACAGCCAATGCGCGCGGCGATATTGAGAAGGAGATCAACCGCTATTTCCTGTGGCCGGGTCAGGCTACCGGCTACAAAATAGGTATGCTTAAAATTCAGGAGCTGCGCGAAAAGGCTAAAAAAGCATTGGGTCCAAAATTCGATATCAAGCAGTTTCACGATGTGGTGTTGACCAACGGCGCTGTTTCGCTTACCATACTGGAAGAATTGGTCGATAAATGGATTGAAAAAGCCGGTAAACAATAGAATTAACATTTGTGCACTTTGCGAAAGGTGCCGGCTTAAATAACAAGTATCTTTGTGCCTTTATGAAGCAATACCATCAACTACTGCAACACATTTTAGATAACGGTGTTTGGAAGGACGACCGCACCGGCGTAGGAACGTATAGCGTATTTGGCCACCAGATGCGCTTTAACCTGCAGGAAGGTTTTCCACTGTTAACCACTAAAAAAGTGCACACCAAATCCATTATCTACGAATTGTTGTGGTTCCTGATGGGCGATTCCAATATCCAATACCTGTGTAAAAACGGGGTGCGTATTTGGGACGACTGGCCTTATGAAAAATACCGCAAGAGTGCGGAGTTTGGGGGTGAGGATATTAAACAGTTTGCCCAGCGCATTGCTACCGATGAGGTTTTTGCCAAACAATGGGGCGAATTGGGCCCTGTTTACGGTTATCAATGGCGCAGTTGGCCTGCACCGGATGGACGTGCTATTGACCAGATTACGCAGTTAATTGAGCAGATAAGAAAGAACCCGCATAGCCGTCGTTTGATCGTTAGTGCGTGGAATGTGCCCTATATCGAAAGCATGGCTTTGCCGCCCTGCCATACCATGTTTCAGTTTTATGTTAGCGAAGGCAAACTGAGTTGCCAGCTTTACCAGCGTAGTGCCGATGTGTTTTTAGGGGTTCCTTTCAACATAGCCTCATATGCCTTGTTATCCATGATGGTGGCCCAGGTAACCGGGCTTGGTTTGGGCGACTTTGTGCATACTTTCGGCGATGTACACCTGTATTCGAACCATGTGGAGCAGGCCAAATTGCAGCTAAGCCGCGATTTTCGCCCGTTGCCTAAAATGACCCTGAATCCGGAAGTTAAGAGCATTTTCGACTTCCAATACAGCGATTTTACCCTTTCCGACTACAATCCGCACCCTCATATTGCGGCGGAAGTAGCCGTTTAGGGAAGATTTCAGGGGTTTTACGGTTTAGGCTTCATTATTTCAGCATAAATCATACATTTGCACTCCCTTTTTGAAAAAGGGCCTGTATTTATCCGCGGGTGTGGTGAAATGGCAGACATACTTGACTTAGGATCAAGCGCCGCGAGGCATGGGGGTTCGAGTCCCTCCACCCGCACCAACTTTAGTTAAAACCTACGAAAAAGGAAGCGTGCATAGCGCTTCCGTTTTCGTAAAATGAAGGCACTACAATTTCTGGCAATTTCTAAATATTCTATACAATGACCATTACGCAGGAAAAAATTGACAACCTGGTTTCCAGCATTAAAATCAACCTGAAGAAAGAAGACTACGAACCAAAGGTAAAAGCCGAAATAAAGAAGTTGGCTAAGGCGGTTCAAATTAAAGGTTTCCGCCCCGGCATGGTACCCGTTGACGTAGTGAAGCGTATGTATGGCAACAGCGTATTGGCTGAAGAATTGAACAAGGTTTTAAACGACGAGGTTTACAAATATATTAACGATAACAAACTGGATATCATCGCCTCTCCGATCCCTCAAAACGGTCAGCGTTTGGATGTAGATATCAACCGTTTGGAAGATATAGACTTTACCTACGAACTGGGCCATGCTCCTGAAATTGACCTGAGCTACCTGGATCAAAGCCCTTCTTTCACCAAATACAAGCTGATTGTAGAAGACAGCATGATTGATGAAGAAGTAATGCGTATCCGTAAGCGTTTCAGCACCTACGAATACCCTGATAACGTGGAAGAGAACGACATCCTGACTGTGTCTATCGAAGAACTGGATGCCGATGGCAACCTGAAACCGGGAGGTGTAAGCACCGTTTCATCGTTGATGGTTGATCAGTTAAAGCCGGAAGTAAAAGGCCAGTTTACTGCGCTGAAGAAAACTGAGAGCGTAGTAGCCAATGTGTTCGATCTTATGGATCGCGACCGCGAAGGTGTTGCCAAGAACATTCTGAACATGAATGACCTGAGCAAGCTTGACGAAGTAGGAAACAGCTTCCGCATTACGCTGAACAACATCACCCGCTCTAAGCCGGCTGAAATAAATGAGGAATTCTTCCAGAAAGTATATGGCGAAAACGGCCCTAAAACCGAAGCTGATATGCGCGAGTTTATCAAGCAAGATCTGGAAGCTTACTTTGATGGCCAAACCGATAGCTACCTGGTAAACGATCTTTACAAAGGTATCATGGAAAAAGTAGAGTTTCCTCTGCCTGATGAGTTCCTGAAGCGTTGGATTGATATGACCAACGAAAAGCCAATTAGTCAGGAAGAGATCGAACGCGATTATCCGCAGTTTGCCAAGTCATTACGTTGGAGCTTAATTCAGCGTAAGGTGGTAAAAGAGCAAAACCTGGATATTACCGAAGAAGAAGTAACCAACCGCGTTCGTGCTAATGTTATTCAACAGCTTTACGGCTACGGCCTAAAAGGTATTGGTGAAGAATGGGTAGAGCAATTTGTGCAAAAGCAAATGGCCGATAAAAAGGTTATCTCTCAAACCCGCGAACAGTTGATTGAAGATAAAGTGCTGGCCTTTATTAAAGCCAAAGTAAAATTGGTTGACACACCAATCTCCTTCAACGACTTTAAAGCCAAAGTTGAAACACCTGAAGCTTAATTTATAATTACTATAGAAGGCCTGCTACCGTGTATGCAGGCCTTTTTTATTTTTCGTCCTTCCACCATGCTTTTAGCAGCGAGTAAATTGCAGTATCTGTAAAGCGTCCGTTATGGAACTCATTCTCAGTAAAAAGTGCTTCACGTTTAAAGTGGTTGCGCTCCAATAGTTTTATTGAGGCTTGATTCTCAGGGTTCACTACTGCTTCTAAACTATGCAGGCCAATTACCTCAAATGCATAGTTTACCACGGCTTGCATACTATGGTGCACATAGCCTTTGCCGTGGTATTCGGTAAGCAATTCGTAGCCTATTTCTGCGCGTTGGTTAATGGTAGAAATATTCCACAAACAAAACGTACCGATGAGTTGGTCTTTTTCCGGTAAGGTTATGGCCCAATACAAACATTCATTGCGTGTTATAGCTCCATTAATTCGTTCTATAAAAGCCGCCGCCTCGCTTTCATGTGTGTTTAATGCTCGGTGTATATACTTTGAGAGTTCGGGTCTGCTGCGCAGTTGAAAAATACCCTGTATGTCGCCGGTATTTAATTGCCGAAGCAACACCGGACCTGCGTGTAGCATGGGGAAGGGGGTAAACTGTAACTGCATCATTTCATGAAGGTAAGGCTTTCGATGCCGGTTAAAAACAAAAAAGCGCAGTCCGTTTAAAGAACTGCGCTTTAAAAATTTTGTGGTATTAATTATTACAGCGTTATTTTTTGCGTAACCGGCTTGCCACTACCGGTTATACGCACCAGATAAAATCCCGCTGCCCATTCTGTTACCGGCACATTAAATGCTGCATTACCATTTACTTGTTTTGTGTCGGTATATAACAATTGGCCATTGAGGTTCATAACCTGGAAATGCAGGGTTTCTGCTTTTTGTAAAGTAATTATAGTAGTTAATGTTCCACCTTGAACCAGTGTTTGAACATTGCTAACATTGGATGCTTCGTTAATGCCAACCGGTTGATCAACATTAGCACAGGCGCTTGCACTGCAACCGTTTGCATCGGTAGCAGTAACGCAGTAGTTGCCGGCACTTAGGCCAGTAATGTTCTGCGAGGTGCTGCTGTTATTCCAAAAGTAAGAAACACCACCAGTGCCGCCGGTAGTAGAAGCGCTAACGCTGCCATCGGTGCCATTTATTGTAGTTGCATCGGTTGGTGTAAGTGTAAGTGCCAAAGCTGCCGGCTGTGCTACTGATGTATTATACAGTGCCGTGCAGTTGTGGGCATCTGTAACAGTTACGGCATAAGAGCCCGAATTGAGGTTGGTGCGGTTAGGGTTGCTGTTGGCATCGTTCCAATTATAAGAATAAGGGCCAGTACCGCCACTAACATTAATACTAATGCTGCCATTGCTTGCGCCATTGCAGGTAACATCGGTTACATTGCCGGTAACATTCAGTGCAGAAGGTTCGGTTAAGGTATAGCTACCGGTAACCTGGCATCCGCTGTTATCGCTTACTGTTAAGGTGTAATTGCCTGCAGTAAGGTTATTTAAGGAAGAGTTAGTGCTACCTGTATTCCAACTGTATGTGTATGGGGTAGCGCCACCGCTTGGTGCAGTTGTTATGCTTCCGTTGTTACTTCCGTTACACTGTACGTTTGTCTGCTGCGCATTTATTGCCAGGCTACCGCTACTACCAACAGTAAAAGAAAAGCTGGCAGAACAATTGCCGTTATCAGTAATGGTTACGCTATAGTTACCACCGGCAAGGCCGTTTAGATCTTCGGTATGCAGATTGTTGCTCCATGTAAAAGCATATGGAGCTCCGTTACCCCCACCCGGTGTTAGGTTAATAGCGCCGTTATTGCCTCCTCCGCATGATGCATTGGTAACTTGTGCTGTTCCGGTAATGGCGGCAGGTGCGCTAAGTGTAAAGCTACTGGTGGCAGAGCACTGATGGTTATCTGTGGCAGTTAAAATATAAGTTCCTGCAGCCAGGCTACTGAGGTCTTCAGTTGTAGCGCCATTACTCCAGTTGTAGTTATAAGGATTGGTACCACCGCTGGTGGTAACGTTTACCGCTCCGGTACTTGTGCCTGCACAAGAAGGGTTCGTGGTTTGCCCGGTTACATTAATAGCAGAAGGTTGGCTTACAGATATAGATGCGGTGGCTGTGCAGCTATGTGCATCGGTAATGGTTACCGCGTAATTACCTGTTGACAGAAAACTATGCGAACTTGCACTGGTATTATCATACCAATGGTAAGTATAGCCTGATGTGCCTCCACTTACAGTAAGTGAAATTGATCCGTTTGCACCACCATTGCAACTAACATTCGTAGTTGTTGGTGTAACAACAATCTGCCCCGGTTGGGTAACGGTTACTGCTGCCGTATCGCTGCAGCCAACCTGGTCTGTTACGGTAACTATATAAGTTCCTGCCGCCAGGTTGGTAGGATTAAAAATAGTTGCACCGTTGCTCCATACATAACTCGGGCTTCCGGTATTGCCGTTTACACTTACAGTGGCAGCACCGTTGCTATTGCCGTAACAGTTAACGTTGGTTACGCTGCTGATGGTTGCCGTTAAAGCACTTGATGCAACCGTTCCCGGGGTAAGAGAAACGCCCCGGAATTTTTTGTTTGTTCCTGCTGTTGCCATTGGGGTTAAGGTGGCAGAAATGGTAGCATTATAACCGGTATTATCCTGTAAACCGTAAATGGCGCCTTCGCTGGTAGTGGCAAGTGATACTTGCGAACAGTTAGCTAATCCGGTTAAACCGCGCAATGGGTCGCTGCTGGTAATATTTCCATTGCTAACCCAGGTGCCGCCAACAAGCGAATATTTGTATATGCCTCCATCTGGGGCAGTTGTGCGATCGTCTGCTACATAAATTACATCGGGACCCGGAACGGAGGGATTTAAGTCAAACAAAACAAAGCCGTTAATAGAAGGGCCTGCAGTGGTTGAAAAACCAGGTAGTATAGTGGTTGTTTGTCCGCTTGTAGTTGGCATTCCGGTGCCAACAGTGCTGATACCTTGAAAGGTTCCTGAAGCAGAACTGGTATAAAGCTGGCTGTTGAACCCTTTTATCCAACGGGTGTTGGCCGGACTGGCGCTTAC
Organism: Chitinophagales bacterium; assembly: GCA_046329495.1. Classification (GTDB taxonomy): domain Bacteria; phylum Bacteroidota; class Bacteroidia; order Chitinophagales; family LD1; genus Bog-950. The sequence goes on from JAXLUO010000013.1 coordinate 84,474, forward strand.
CTGAACGCCATTACCGCCACCTAAGGGAAGGTAAAAAGTTCCACCTGTGTTACCACTGCCATTACCCGAGCACCAAAAGGCAGAGCCATCAAGTGTATAAGCTCCGCGGATGCTGTTGTTTTTATAAGCAGAATCCAGGGTAAACATGGTGCTGGTATTAATATTTCCTGAACCATCAATACGAGCAACTACGCGATTGATACCGGTAGTTGTAGCGACATTGGCCGTACTTGGTGCGGCATCATAACCTGCCAGCGTAAGGTATTGATTATTGCCTGATAAAGCGAGTGAGCCTTCTGAAGTGGCTGAACCGCTTATAGTAAAGGTTTGGTTATTTCCATTGTCAGCGGTAGGAAGCATGGTGGTGCCTACAAATGTACCGGTTACTGTATACTCATCAAGATAAACCGGTGCTGCGGAACTGCTCAGTGCTGTTGATCCATCGCCAACACGTAATACAACAATATTGCCGGCAGTAAAACTATGGCTGAATAAAAAGCATGCGCATAGTAACAGGGTAGATAATAACCTTTTCATTGGGTCGGTTAATAGTTTAAAAATAGTTAGTGTAAGCAGAGCCATAATGGCCCGCATTTAAGAGGCGATATTACTAAAATATAGTATCACCCTCTATATGTGCAACCTATAAATAAGCCTATGATTAAGCCTTTTTCCGCTTCTTTTTGCTTTTGGCCTGCAAACTCTGTAAGAACCGCTTTTCGGTTAATGCCACATAGTCAACTATAGCGTGGCGCATCTCGTCGTCATACTGCCCCAGCAGGTCGTGGCTTTTTTGCAGGATGTCTACGCCTAATTGAATTGCATCTTCATCCTCAGGCCCGAAAACATCGTGCTTGTGCTTCATTCGGTCTAATACATCTTTTAGTATATCAATTGTTTTAGCTAACAAGGGTGCATCGGATATAGCCATAAAGAACTCTGTCAGATCTCCGATAAACTTTTCCAGATCTTCCATAGGCAACGAGGCCAGGCAATCATTAAACTGTTCGGGTGTTAGAGGTACTTTATACTCTTTTTCCTGTGCGGTTTGTAATAACAGATCCTCAAAATGGCGGGCAGAGGTGTGCGTACTCAGAGCAGTCATACCGGCTTTCATAGCTGCGGGAAACTGAAATCCGAACTTCATTATTGCAGAGGGAAGGCTACCCATCAACGCCCATACCTTAGTTGGGTGCGCAATGTAGGTTTCCAGTTGCTTGAAGGCGGCATCCAGTTTTTCGCGTTTTGCCGGAGCAGTGTAGAGATTGTTCAGGAAAAAGTCCCTTAATTCTTCTACCAGCTCCCGGTTAAAGCTTTTAGGCATGGCCTTGTCGCTTTTAAGCGTTTCCCAGTTATAGCGGGCGGCAATACTTTCGCGGTATTGCTCAACCAGGTGGTATTTAAGTTTGATATCCATTCAGGCTAAAATAACAGCATAGTTTAAAAATGCTATTGCTTTAGCCCCTATGTGGATATGATTTTGCGCAGTGCTTTTCAAGCAATAAACTCGGTCAAATTCTTTTAACCAAGCAGAGCTTGCCCATTATTACCTGATAAGTGGAGTTGCCTATAACCAATTGTTGACCTTCTGTAAGTTTGGCTAAATCAGTTATGTCAGCCTCCAGGGTGTGCACTGATCCACCCGTTTGGCGGGCTATCTCTAAATAATCAGTATTGTAATAACCATTGCTTGCTCCGCACAGTATTATCTTAACCGGCCGCTTAACTTCTTTCAGCAAGCCCATGTCCTTTACAGGGGCCATATTGTCCGCGATCATTACAATATCTCGGCATTCCGGACAGTTTTCAATACCTTTTAGTAAGGCTTCAATGTTATTTTCGGGTGTATCACCTCCACTGCCCGATTTCATTGCGCTACGCACGGTTCGCTCCATCATTGAATACCCCTTATCTCCCGGGGAAAAGTAAATACCTCCTGTGCTACCTATGCGCTTGGCGTAATCAGGTTTATTGTCCCCATCATTAAAAAACTCAAAACGTTTCACGTCCTCCATGCCTTCTCTTAACTTATACCATACCAGCAATTGCGCACTATAAGGAGCCATGCTACCGGTAACATCCGTCAGTATCAGTTTGTCTTTCCATTCCTGATGCCGGCTGAATACCTTTAGCACAGCACTATCAGGCATAAATTGAAAAATCCTGAAGTCAATTGTACCTGCAATGCAATGCACGGTATCTCTGTGCAGGGTAGTATCTATCAATAAGACTTTTTCCTGGCGCGGGAACCTCCAGTTTTTTATCGTTGACTTTGCCCCTGCTTTTGCCAGCATAGGGTATCTGGGTAAGTAGAAACCGGTAATAGCATAATAGCTATGCATGCGCATACTGTTAACAATACAAATTGAGTCGTGCATTTTGGTAAATGCTTCCACACTATCCAGAATGGACGAAATAGATCTTAGTTCTTCGGCCACATCGGGTGTTGTTTTGTGCGGATAAATAACAAAGCCATGGAAAAGTTTGGACGCACTATCCTGGGTTACTCCAGCTGTTTGGCCTATAAAATGCCAATCAGTAACCTCGCTCGCAAATAGCCAGGGAGCATATTGCCGCAGGGTATCCATTCTTGATTTGTTGAGCGCAGGTTGATTGAAGGATTTACTTTCACGGTATACGGTATAGACTAAATCAATTCTATCTGCTTGAATTCCACGCAGCTTTGCCCAAACCTGGGGATTTACAACACTATCGGTGTTGAAGTCCATGCGAACCAAAATGGGGATGGGGTCAGTGCTCAGCAGCGAATAACGCTCCACTCTTTCGGTTTGCATATCGTGCAGTACATCTATAAAATCGCGCTTACCATAAAGTTGCGAGGCGCTAAACAACAGCAGAAGTGTCAGGGTGCTTACAAATGCTTTCATAACTATATAACTGCTGCCGGTAGTGGAAGTAACACCCGGAGGGAACAATTTTTAGGCCGGGCATGGCAAATTGACACTGGCACGGTGTATGCTGTATGCCACACAATAAAAGGCGGTGCACATCGTCATTTGGTATATTCAAAAATCCCGTTCATTTTCGGACCGAAATCAATAGCAATATGAATTTGAAAGAAGCACAAGAGTTTAAGAAATACGCCGTTAAGCATCATGGAATGAGCAGCTTAGGGGTGGAGCAATACATTAACAAAGTATACAGCACCCACCAGGTGAACAATCTCACCCGTACGGTCATTGAAGAACGGCAAATGCCCTTCCGTGAGGTAGATGTATTCTCGCGCCTAATGATGGACCGTATTATCTTCCTGGGTACGCCAATTGACGATTATATTGCTGCTATTATTCAGGCCCAGTTGTTGTTTTTGGAAAGCAGCGATAGCCGCACGGATGTTCAGATTTACATTAACAGCCCGGGTGGTGAGGTTTACAGCGGTCTGGGAATATATGACACCATGCAGTACGTAAACATGGATGTAGCCACTATTTGCACCGGTATGGCTGCCAGTATGGCTGCCGTTATCCTTTGTTCCGGCGAAAAAGGCAAGCGCACTGCTTTAACACATGCACGCGTTATGATTCACCAGCCACTGGGCGGTATTGGTGGTAAAGCCAGCGAAATTGAGATTTCGGTAAATGAGATCCGTAAAATTAAAGATGAGCTTTATACCATTATAAGTGAGCATAGTGGCCAGCCAATTGACAAGGTGGCCCACGATAGCGACAGGGACTATTGGTTGCGTGCTTTTGAGGCTAAAGAATATGGCCTTATTGACGAAGTTTTGGTGCGTAATGCCAAGAAATAAGCAATTGTTGTATTTAACAAGCCAATAATTGTTACTTAGGGGTGGTATGCCTACCTAACTTTTCGGGTAAAATCCCGTAAATTGTATTCGAATTTAAAAGCATGAAGAAAGAGACTGAACCAAGTTGCTCGTTTTGTAACCGTAAGAAGCGTGAAGTACAGATACTAATTTCAGGTGTGGAAGGCCATATCTGCGAAAGTTGTGTGCAACAGGCTCAGCAGATTATCGACGAGGAACTGTTCCACAAGCATAAAAAGTTCCAGTTTTCGCTGCCTAATAGCGTAAAGCCTAAGGATATAAAAAAGTTCCTGGACCAGTATGTTATTGGGCAGGATGAGGCCAAAAAGTATATCTCGGTAGCGGTGTATAACCACTATAAGCGTTTGAACCAAACCAAGAACGACGAGGTAGAAATCGAGAAAAGTAATATCCTGATGGTGGGCCAAACCGGCACAGGTAAAACTTTATTGGCGCGCACTATTGCTAAGTTTTTGAATGTACCATTCGCCATTGTAGATGCAACGGTGTTTACCGAAGCGGGATATGTTGGCGAAGACGTGGAGAGCATCCTTTCGCGCTTGCTACAAGTTAGCAACTATGATGTAAATGCAGCCCAGCACGGTATTATTTACATTGACGAAATTGATAAAATCGCCCGTAAAGGCGACAACCCTTCCATAACCCGTGATGTATCGGGCGAAGGCGTACAGCAGGCCATGTTGAAGTTGCTGGAAGGTACAGAGGTATTAGTTCCTCCGCAAGGCGGCCGTAAACACCCTGAACAGAAGATGGTGAAGGTGGATACCTCCAACATCTTGTTTATCTGCGGAGGCGCATTTGAAGGCATCGATCGGTTGATTGCCACCCGGATGAACCAGGCTAAGGTGGGCTTTAAAAAAGGTAAGGAGAAAGAGAATATTGATACAGAGAACTTTTATAAGTATGTTTCTCCGCTCGACCTTCGTTCTTTGGATTAATACCTGAGTTGATTGGACGGGTGCCTGTAATGGTTCACCTCGATCCGTTGGATCGTGCAACATTGCATTCCATTCTAACTGAGCCTAAGAACGCCTTGTTAAAGCAGTATAAGAAGATATTTAAGGCTGATAATATCAACCTGGTATTTGAGGATGATGCTATTGATTTTTATTGTAGATAAAGCCATGGAATTTAAGTTAGGCGCGCGCGGCCTCGTTACCATTTGCGAAGCTATGATGAACGATGCCATGTTCGATTTGCCTTCAGGTAATGCCAAAGAATTTGTGGTAACCCGCGAATTTGTAGAAGAGCGTTTCGAGAAGCCAACGTGAGCAAGCTACGTGCTGCTTAACCTTTAACTGAGCATAGAATTTATTGTTTAAGCGCATGTAAACACTTGCGCCTTTACTCATTCCAGCTCATATAACACGCCGTTTTTGTAACGATAGATGTTATTTACACCATTGGCCATCTACATTCATAAACACCGGGTTCAGGGTTGGTGAAGGTGCAATAGGTTCCCATGCGTTCAGAGAAGATACGGCTTTACCTTTAGGTTCCGAAAAATATAAATGAATAGAGGAATAGCTCACCGGGCTTGCCAGTTCGCTTGCCACGTTATCCTTTTAATGAGTGCTTTGTTTGCTGCCATAAAATGTCAATTACTTCGGCAACTCCATCTTTTACGTTCTTTACATAAGCTGAAAACAACTGCCCGTTCTTGTAAAGAATATCGTAATTCATTACTGAGGTCTTTTAGTAAACAGCACATTAGGCCACAATTGCTGCTTAGTTTGTATTGCACCTCACCATTACCGCGGTCAATTTTTTCCACTATTGTAGTGCCAATGCTCTTGCCAAAAAGAACCACATCATAAATATGCTTTTTCAGCCCAAACGCTAAACAGCGTCATCATAAACAACCCCAAAAGAAATAATCGTTTCACTTTATAACATTTATACTTTCAAACAATATTGTCGCTTTGGGTAAGAGTGAGCAACCTTTTATCGGGGTTGCATCTTACATAAGATCATCACTACAGAATTTTGCTGTTCCTCCTCGCTGTTCCTTACAAAGGTAAATAACAATCAGGTGTGCTAATAGTAAAAGCTTATTAAAAAAATAAGCAGACAACCTGAGTCGTCTGCTTTGGGCATGGGTGGGGTTAGCTATAATCTTAAACCATGTTTCAAAATTCCTGTTTACTAAAATAGGAGATGTTGTTGTCCGAAAAAGGATAGGGTTATTCATTTTTGGGTGAAAATGACTTATCTATCATAGGTTTTGAAAATGGCTATTTACATCCGATTCAAAGCTTTGTGTAGTAATTTTATAGGGATAATTAGTTGGATTTTGAATAAATAGCGGTAAATTCATAAAAAGCGAATTTTGGGTCCTGTTTCGGCAGGCGCTTCCGTTATGCTGTATTGCCGGGCAAATCAAGCCTTATGCGTTCCTCCAATGAATTATTCTTCTCATCAAATCAATGAATCGCAATGAAAAGGGGTATTTAAAAAATTTGCCGGCATTAATAGTAAAAAGGAGAAGGAAACTACCTCCGTTTGTTTGATTGTATTGATGCCATGGAGGTTATAATGAAGCCCTGATCAAGAAGAAATTTGCAGGAGAAGTTCATTGATCAATTGAATGTTACCAAGCTTTATCTGCAAAGATGATCATTAAATCGCTGCGGAATTATTATGGCGATAACGATCCGGAGGTGCAACGCTTGAATGCCATGGCTGAAATTACCCTGCTGTTTAAAAAGCGCTTATACGATAGTGCTTTGCGCCAAATAGAAAGTAAAGCCCAGCTTATTGAGCAGGAATTACACCTGCTATACCTATCTGGTGCAAATGGAATTCCAGATTTATCTCAGAAAGGGTATATGCGAAGAAATACTGGATCTGGGCGGCTAGCCAAAAGCCGAAAAAGGAGGCACTTGCCATTTATGAAAATCTTTGCGACTACCGCTACCTGCAGGGTGTAGTGATGAGCCGCACCCAAATTGAAGGCCATACCCGAAACGAATCGGAAAAGGAGATACGGAAGTATATAACGCACCCGCTTTTGCGCGACGAAAAATTGGCTGCAAGTTTTAAGGCTCGTATGCACAGGCTGGAGATTTTGAATAAATGCTATCTAAAGATCGGCGACTACAAAAAGGCGCATGAAAATGCCTATGAAATGCGGGAACTTTTCCTTAGCAATCCCGATAAAATCCGCATAGCTCCTTATAACTACTTTGTGGCGTTGAACGGATTGATAAACCGATGTGTAGCCAGTTTACGGTACGATGAGGCCCTGGCATATGTTAAGGAAGCCGAGCAATTAGCAGAGGATGAGCGTGCGCAGTTGAGCGATAGCCAGCGATTTGAGATGCGTACCCAAACTCATGAAAAACGACTAATCGTGTATGCTAAAACCGGTCAGTTTGAAAAGGGCATAGAAACCGAAAAGCATTTGCGGTTACTGGTTAAGGATGCGCCAATACGAACCGAGTTGGAGGTCACTTCAATCTACTTCAGCGGCATGTGCTACTTCTGTAGTGGCCAACTAAAAACGGCGCTGGATAAGGTTAACATGCTGATACATGGGGATTTTGAAAATATACGCAAGGATATTATTCTTTGCGCCCATTGGATGAATGTGCTGATCCATTTTGAATTTGGTAACTATAGCTTGATGAAACGGCTGTTTACTGTTACACGAAACTTTATGAAAAAGCACAGCTTCCCCATGGATGATTCGGAAGAGCTTTTTGCACGTCTTCAGGATATCGTTAAGGCTGCTTCATCCGGTAACAAGGATCAGGTGAGGGCCAGGATGATGGCGCTCTATCCAACTTTAGAGCACTATGATGTAATTGATGATGATATCATGAAGTGGTGGATTACACACCACCAGAGCGCTTGAGCATGGTGTATATCGATCTGTTCTCCTCCATAAACTGATTTAGTTTTTTAGTTTAGCCCTATGATAGTGGTTTTGTTTGACTGTAAGCGCAGCCGCGAGAATTTACTGCCGTTTACATTTACACGTCCGGTGGCCGATATCCGCATTGGTATTCTTACTATTCGGGAGAAATGGGAAATTGCCCTTGGCGAGCGTAGTTATACGCTAACCGAAGAGTATTTGGCCGGTAAATTCCCTCCCTATAATGGCGATGCAGCGGCCTTATATATAAACGGGCTTTGTTACCTGATAACGATCTGTTGCAAGCCGTGCAAAAGTTGGGTGCTTTACAAACACTTACCCGCAGCGGGAAGGTTTTAGCCTTTAAAACCGACAAACAACATCTGAATTATGAAAACCTGGAAGCAATTGCCAAAGGGTTTACACAGGTGGAATACACCGGGCCAGTAATGAGCATAGGACAACCCTGGGATATCTTCCAGAAGAATGGGGAGGCGCTGAAAGCGGACTACGCAATATTAACTCACGGGCGACAGTCGCAACCAATCAGTGCTTCCAATACAATTATCGGTTCAAAAGAGAATATCTTTTTAGAACAAGGAGCAAAGGTAGAGGCTTGTATATTGAATGCAACTACAGGCCCCATCTATATTGGTAAAGATGCCGAAATAATGGAAGGTTGTGTTGTACGCGGTCCACTTGCTTTATGCGAACATGCTGCTTTAAAGATGATGCACCAAGGTATACGGTGCTACCACACTTGGGCCGCATTGCAAGGCCGGTGGCGAGTTAAATAATGCTGTTTTCTTTGGTTACAGTAACAAGGCACACGACGGATTTTTAGGTAACTCGGTAATAGGAGATGGTGCAACCTTGGTGCCGACACGAATAATAGTAATCTGAAAAATAACTACGGCAATGTGGATGTTTACAGTTACAAAGAGGGGAAATCGATCGATACCGGTTTATTGTTTTGTGGTTTGTTGATGGGCGATCATTCTAAATGCGGCATTAACACTATGTTTAATACCGGTACTGTGGTTGGTGTATCCGCAAACATTTTCGGAGCCGATTTTCCACCTAAGTTTATACCTTCTTTTAGTTGGGGCGGAGCACAATGGTTGCGCACCTTTACCTTCGATAAATCGCTTGAAGTAGCTCAGCGAATGATGGAACGTAGAGGACTAAAATTGGAGGAGACGGACATAAGGATTTTAAAAACTGTTTTTGAGCGGGAAGCTAAAAACCGTAAGAGTTGAAAACCCTTAAAAATGAGTAGGAAGAAAATAATAGCGGGCAATTGGAAGATGAATCTGGACGTTAGTCAGGCTATTAAACTTGCGTCTGATATCAAAAAAATAAATACCATGGCTGAACTGGCCGTGTTTCCCTCTTTTGTATTTCTTGCTCAGGTGCAGCAAGCACTGGATGGTAGTGCTGTAAGCGTTGGTGCACAAAACTGTAGCATCTACGATAATGGGGCCTATACAGGCGAAGTGAGCGCGGCTATGCTGGCTTCTATACAGGTAAAGTATGTGTTAATTGGCCATTCGGAACGCCGCGAGTATTTTGGTGAAACGAACGAGATACTAAAACTGAAGTTAGAAAAAGCCATTGCCCACGGATTAAAACCGGTGTTTTGCTGTGGCGAACCGTTAACCTTGCGTAAAGAAGGTGCACAGGAAGCTTTTGTTCTAAAGCAATTACAAGAAAGTCTGTTTGGCTTAGGTTCTGAACAAATGCAACAGATTACCATTGCCTATGAACCTGTATGGGCTATTGGCACGGGTTTAACTGCCAGTGCTGAACAAGCTCAGCAGATGCATGCTTTTATACGCTCGGCCATCAGCAACCGGTATGGAGCACAAATTGCTGATGAAATTCGCATCCTGTATGGCGGAAGCTGCAAACCGGATAATGCCGCAGCCCTTTTTGCATGTGCTGATGTGGATGGTGGTTTGATTGGCGGAGCAAGCTTAAAAGCGGCTGATTTTGCATCTATTGCGGCCGCTGTTTAAAATCTAAGACGGTGTTGGAAACTTGCCCGCATATTGTTTGCGCATTCCTTAATTTGTGAGAATCTTCACGCTACCATGCAATATGTAGTATATGAGTTCGCCACTGCCGATGAAATTGAGCAATCCTGGCTTATATCGCTGTTAGGCGATTATCACTTTGATGGATTTGAGGAAACTACTTCGGTGCTAAAAGCTTATGCACCTGCCAGCCTGGTTAATACCGAGGGGGTTAGAAAATTGTTAGCAGATAATGAGTTTACGCACATTTCATTTATCCACTACCAACTGGAAGATAAGAACTGGAATGAAGAGTGGGAGAAAAACTTTGAACCTGTTGTTGTAGCAGGCAAGGTGGGTATCCGTGCACCTTTTCATGCGGCAATGAATTGCGAATTAGAGCTAATTATTGAGCCTAAAATGAGTTTCGGAACAGGGCACCATGCAACAACGGCCTCGGTTATTGAAATGATGCTGGGAATGAACTTCGCAGGAAAAAGCGTGCTTGACTTTGGCAGTGGCACCGGGGTTTTAGCAATACTTGCCGAAAAGTTAAAGGCTGCAAAAATTGTGGCTATAGACAACGAAGAATGGGCTTTTGGCAATTGTATTGAGAATATAGAACGAAATGGCTGCGTTTGTATAACGCCCATTCTTGGTGATGATAACTACCGTTTTACCGAGAAATTTGACATACTTTTAGCTAATATCAATCGCCATGTTATACTTAAAAACCTGGCTTTTTGGAAAACCCTGCTTAATTCCGGTGGCGAACTGGTAGTAAGTGGTATATTGCTAAGCGATGAAAAAGATATAATACTGGAGGCGGAAAAAAACGGACTTGTTTGCGTAGATGTGATTAGAAACAACGGATGGCTGGCTATTCGGTTTCACGAGAAAGTATAATCCTTAAAGCCGCGCTACATGCCTTGCTAACTGCAGCGTGAGGCGCACAACTAAACTAATATTGATGAGAAGATTTATTGCGTTACTGATTATTACCTGCTCAGTGTTAAGCAGCAAGGCGCAGTTGGCTACCTTTTTTGATAAGGAACCGGAAAAGTTTACCAAAGAGCTGGACCAGTTTATGACTGCCGGTAAAATGCAGCAAAACATTGAGGCCGTTGATGAGTTTAAAAAGTTGCAGAAGGATGGCAAAGTAAATGCTGTTTGGATTGAGCAAATGGCCAAAACTGCCAACTTGATGAGTGAGCGTATGATGGCGCCAACCCCACACTTTTACAGTTACCTGAAAGCAGTTATAAGTCAGGTAAGGGCTGGTCGTAGTGATGCGCAATTCGCTGAATGGAGCGACTTTATGAATGATGTAATTGATGGACAAAAGAAGGGAGACAATAACGGATTTTTGAAAACGGCTGAGTTCAGTGCTTCTTATTTCGAAGTTGGAGCATTAAACATTACTGCGGCTAAAACCTGGAAGGTAGAATCAAAGGATGGCAAGTTTGTTTATGAGAATGGAAAACCTCGTGTTAGCTTTCCAACAACCACATTCTACGGAATGGTACGTGGCGATACACTTAGTATTAAGCAAACTGCAGGTGATTACCTGCCTATAGAAAATAAATGGGAAGGAAAATCGGGGAAGGTAGATTGGGCACGTGCACGTTTAGACCCTGCTAAAGTATTTTGTACCTTTAAAAATTATACGGTCAACCTAAACAACTTTACCTATACGGTTGATACGGTAACATTTACCCATACTGAGTATTTTAAGAATACTCTACAAGGCCGTTTAACAGATAAATTAGTTTCAAGCGCTGATTCGAATACCTTTAGTTATCCGCGGTTCGAATCGTACGATGTGGGCATGACAATAAAAGACATTGCCCCAAACGTTGCATACACTGGTGGATTTAGCTTATGGGGGGGAAAGATAATTGGTAGCGGTACGGCAGAAGATAAGGCTACCTTAACCTTTTTTGCACGCGATGGCAAAACACGTGTTCTTCAGGCGAAATCAGATGCTTTATCCATTAAGAAGGGAGAGGAGTTAGGTGCTGAAAAAGCTGAAGTAGCCATCTACTTCGGAACGGATTCAATTTATCACCCACAGTTAAACCTGGTGTATAAAGTGCCTAAGCGTGAAGTTCGCCTGCTGCGTGGTGAAACAGGCATGGGCAAGGCCAAATTTACAGACTCATACCACAATCAGGAGTTTCAAACGGATGCGATTTTCTGGAGCCTTGATTCTTCAATTCTTAATCTTAAAATTTTACAGGGTAAAGGTCAGGTGCCCGGCATTTTCGAGTCGGTTAACTACTTTAATAAAGACCTAATTCGTAAGACACAGGCTTTTGCTTCGTACGAACCCCTTTCCATTTTAAAGAAGTTGTATGAGAAGAACGGGTCGCGCGAATTAAATGCTACTGAAGTAGCACGTGCCCTTGATCCAAAATTGACTGAGATGGAAGCACGCTCTTTATTCTATAACCTTGTGGAGAATGGTTTCATTCTTTACAATGAGGGATTAGGAGTTGTTACCGTACGGGATAAAACGTTGAACTATGTTCTTGCTAATGCTAAGAAGATAGACTATGACGTCATCAGAATCAAATCAGCACCACAATCCGGTAATGACTATATTGATCTGAAGAATAGCAATATTGACTTAAAGGGTGTATTTGAAATTCCTATCAGCGATTCAAGCTACGTATACTTCCGACCAAAGAATAACGCCGTAAGTTTACAGAAGGATCGTAATATGGAGTTCGACGGACTAATCTATGCCGGCCGGATGGATTTATACGGGCAGAAGTTTAAGTTTCAATATGCCCCGTTTACGGTTGACCTAACGCAGGTAGATACTATGCGCATTAACGTGCAGGATAGCAACCGTGTTGACCAATACGGTGAACCGATTCTTAAGCCTTTAAAAAGCAAGGTGGAAAACATGAAGGGGTTACTGGAAATTGATGCACCGATTAACAAGTCGGGCCGCACCAAACTACCGCAGTTTCCCCGCTTATACAGCCGCGAAAAGTCATACATCTATTACGATGATCCTGCTGTTGCAAAAGGTGCCTATAATCGTAAAAGCTTTTTCTTCGAACTTGAGCCATTCAGGCTTGATAGCCTGAATAACTTTAGCGGTGATATCATTAACTGGAAAGGTAAACTTGCTTCGGGCGGAATCTTCCCAGATATTAAGGACAGCGTGCACATTCAGAAAGATGGCTCTTTAGGCTTTAAGTCTGAAACGCCACTTACCGGCTATGAGCTTTACAAAGGCAAGGGGAAGTATTACGGTAAATTCGAGTTAAAATACGATGGCCTGCAAGGCGATGGCCGGATAACCCATAGTACTGCCGAGTTTAGCACCCACGATGTTCGTTTTTATCCTGACAGCATGTTAGCTACCACAGATAGCTTTAGCATTGCAAAGACCTTTGATGGGGTAAAAACACCAGCTGTGAAAGGTAATAGCGATCGAATAAACTGGCGCCCGAATAGTGATAGCATGCTTATAAGCATGAACAACAAGGAAATGCCTTTTAGCATGTATGACGATGGCTTTACAACGTTCCGTGGTGACTTGTTGCTTACGTCAAAAGGATTGCGGGGCAATGGTTTATTGGATTGGGATGAAGCAACCCTGGCTTCGCGCGATTTTTCATTCCGAACCATGGATCTTTCTGCTGATACTGCTGCGCTGAACATTAAAACTACCGGTGATAAGGTAACCTTCAAAACGCCCAACGTTTCGGCCAAGGTGGACTTTAAAACACGCATAGGTGATTTTAAATCCAACCTAAAGAACATTCCGACTGAGTTTAGTTATAACCAATACACCACGGCTATCAACGAGTTTAAGTGGTTTATGGATGAAAAGATCCTTGATTTTAAAGCTCCGCCACAAGGGCCTGGTGAATACTTTACCAGTACCCGTCCGGATCAAAAAGGGCTTAACTTTTTGGGTAAACGGGCCACTTATAACCTTGTAACTTCATTATTACGTGTAGAACAGGTGCCTGAAATCCGTATTGCCGATGGTGGTGTGATACCTGATAGCGGCGTGGTGGTTATTGAAGAAGGTGCTAAAATGCGCCAGTTGCGCAATGCTGTTATTTATGCTGATACAGCTAAAAAAGCCCATAAACTGGATCAGGCTATCGTAGATGTTTATAGCAAGACCGAATTTAAGGGGGTAGGTGTTTATCATTATACTACCAAAGACATAAAGGAAGCAATCGACTTTACGGACATTGGAACTAAGAAAGTAGTTGAAGGTGCTAAGCGGGATAAAGAAGAACACTGGAAGATATATGGCAAGGCAGATATTGCCGATACCAAGAACTTCGTTATTTACCCGGGTGTTAAATTTAATGGAGGAGTAACTCTTACCAGTACTAATCCATTACTGAACTTCAAAGGTTTCTCAACCATTGAAATGAAGCATCCTAAGGCGATGACTTCTGACTTTGCCATTAATCAGGATGTGGACCCAACCAAACTGGAACTGAAATACGATTCGCTGAAGAGTAGCACAGGTAACAACCTTATGGTTGGTATTCATTTAAGCCCTGTTGAGGACGCACCGCAGATGTATACCACGCTGATGGCACCTAAGATCGACAATAAAGACGTGACCCTGTTCCGTGCAAAAGGCATTATTACGCAAGCAGCTAACGGGGAGTATGTGTTTGGTGACGAAAAGAAGATTAAGGAAAACGCACTGCGCGGTAACGTTTTAAAATATGATGACAAGAAGGGTTTGATAAAAGCTGAAGGGCGTTTCTGGCCCGGTGCCAACTTCGGTATTATTAAAACGATTGCAGCAGGCAATGCGGAAGTGGCCTTGGATAGCAGCAAGTACAAGTTTAATTTGACCCTGGGCATTAATATGAAGATGGATGACAAAATGCAGGAGCGTTTTGAGTTCTATATGGCTGGCGATAATATAGACCTTCCGGATATCTCGTATGAGGGCGATAAGCAGAAGAAGGCTATCTACCAGCTGAGTGATGAAAAGGATGACAAGAAAATGTTGGAAGAGTTCGAAAAGTATCCTGTATTGGTTAAACGGCCTAAGATGCTAACACATAACATCGTGTTTAGCGACTTAACCATGGTATATGATTCGGCCGATATTTCGTTGCGTAGCGTGGGCAAAATCGGCGTAGCTATGATTGGTAAAAAGGTGATTAACAAAAAGCTGGAAGGTTACGTGGAGTTCCAGTATAAGGGTGGTATGGACTTGTTTACTATCTACCTGAAAACAGGCACCAACGATTGGTTCTATTTTGAGTATCGTCCGGGTACGTTGGGTATCCTCTCCAGTTATGATGACATTAATACAATGATAGGTAATACAGCACCTGATAAGCGCCGTATTAAAGAAGGTGATCACTACTACTTGTATACGCTTGGTTCATCGATGAATAAGGCCGATTTCGTGGATTATATGAAGGATAAGGCCAACGGTATTAACCGTCCGCGTTTTGAACCTAAACTGGAGATCCCGATCCCCGGCGATTCGCTGGATTTGTTTATACCACCTACAGGAGATGAACTGGAAGAAAACCAACCTGCGCAACAGATCATCACACCTGACCAACAGCGCGAAATGCAGCAACAGCAGGAGATAAACCAGATGGAAGAAATGCGAAGCAAAGGGCAGAACATCCTTTCCGGTCCTCCACCCGATAGAGTGAAGCCACAGGAAGCGCCGAAGGAAGAACCTAAACAAGAAGCTGCTCCAACACCGGAGGCTAAGCCAACTGAAACACCAACGGATAGCATCCCTAAATAGCATCAAAAAGCCCCGCTTGTTACCAGGCGGGGCTTTTTATTTGGAACTATAATTCATTACTCTTTGGCATCCTTCTCGTCCTTCTTCTCTTCCTTATACTTCAACCACTTTTTCCATTGAGCGGTGCTTAATACTTCTTTCAACTTCTTATCGCGGTCTTTCTTTAAGGCATCAATCTTCTCATCTGCTATTTTCTTGTCGGCCACTTTAGTGTTGTTCTCAATGTCCTCCTTTTGCTTATAGTAATCAATAAGTATAGTATTAACCTTAGCGGTTTGTTCACCTTCCAGTTTTGCGGCTATATTGATCTTACTCAATTGCTTTTTGGCTTTTGCTTCAGGCAGGTCCTTGGCCTTTTGCGTGGTAGCAGGTGTTGTAGTGGTTGCTTGTTGCGCTGATGCCCCTAAAAAGGTGGCAAATGTGAATCCCAATAACAGGGCAAGTTTGTTCATGTTTACCGTATTTTTAACCGAATGTAAAGCAAAATGATTAACTGCGAATAGCGTTTTTACCTTTATTAGCTATACTATGCCATACCAGGTTAAACAATTTACTACCGGAACGCCGGAATATGAAAAAGCGCTTGATCTCCGTAATCGCATTTTGCGCATACCATTGGGACTGCAGTTTACAGAAGCGGAGCTAAGTAAAGATCAGTATGATCAGCACTTTGGGTTGTTTAACGATGATACCATTGCTGCTTGCCTAACACTAACCGAGGTGCCCGGCGAAGGCATGAAAATGCGTCAGGTGGCTGTTGAGCAGGGCCTGCAGGGTAAAGGGCTTGGCCGTGTGCTTGCTTCTGCTGCTGAGGAATATACCCGGCAAAAGGGGATAGACCTGATGTTTTGCAATGCCCGCAAAGTGGCTGCACCCTTCTACTTACAGTTGGGTTATGAAATTACAGGCGGGGAGTTTACGGAGGTTGGCATACCACACTACCGGATGCAAAAGCGGCTGCTATAGCCATCAACCTATACTTGATTAGCATAAATCGGATACATTTGCCGTAATGAGAGTTATTAAACTTGCCGTAGTAGTTATAGCAGTACTGGCAATAGTAGTTAGTGGTTGTAAAGGGAAGAAGGGCGATGGCGGAACTAAGCCATCCGATACCACTTCGGTGGCTCAGAACCCTACCCCGGGCACACTTACCTTGCCACATGCCGATTCAACCTTAATACCGGTATTGGGTGCTGTTGTTGACGAGGTATTTACTGCACTGGCTAAAAAGGATAACAAGGCATTTGCCTCTTACTTTATTTACCGTGGGCCCGATTCGTTGCGGGTGATGAATGATGTGTTTGGTGTAAGCACGCCTTTTGAACGTGATTGGGTGCGCATTACTGCTGCAGCATTTACTAAGTGGAACAAGGATGTAGAGAGCCGCGAATACACGCGTATATACCTGGTGCCGTTAAGCGAAGGCGTTCAAATGCCGGTGCTGGAGGTGGTATTCATATCACCTAAAAGTGTAAACCGTAAGTTTTTTGGGTTTCTTCAGGTGGCCGAAAACGACTTCCGCATACTTGAGGTTACTTCGCAGTTGTAGCCGGATAACAGATTATTGCCTCTATTTCTCCTGCATCATTTTGGGGATCGAATGCAAACACCTTTTTGGTTAGTGTAGTAATAATGCTGGTACTGGTATCTCCATCCAGCACCGTATATAACTTCTTTTTATCAACTGATAGCCACCAGGTGCCTTGCCGTTGGGTGTCGTTCGTTACCAATTCATAAACACTATCGCGCTTAAACTGAAACCTGGTATCCCGGGTAATAGTATAGCGCATCTGGTTTTGTTCGGGTAAGTTGTACTGGCTACGGGCCGTGAACTTAACCTCACTGGCCTGCCAATGACTGCAGACCAGTTTTTCGGGACTGCTACAGGCCGAGAGCCCAAGAAGTAACAAGAGAGCCGCAACGCGATACATAGGCTATTTGCTGGTTACATCCGGTTGACAAAGCAGGGTCATTTCCATGCCGTTTTTATCGTGCACTTCTACACTTAAAAAATCTTTGGTAAGCGATTTTATGTTTGATCGTGCCCCACTATGTTCAGTTTGTGTAATGATGCTGTTGGTGGCTTTATCATATTTCCATTTACCGCTTTCGGTATGTTGCGACATACGAACACTATAAATGTGATCCTTCTTTACAAAGGTAAACTGCATGCTGTCCTTCATCTGTTGTATAATGATCGGCTTTTGTGTGGGGTCGGCTATTTGCTTTACATCAAAATCAGCATCCACCACCTTCCACGGATGGCTGCAAAGCAGTTTCTCCGGGGTGTTGCAGGCGCTTACTGCCAGCAATACAAAAACTATTACAAACAGGCGTTGCACTATAAGTGTATTACTTCGCCGTAAGCAGCCGCAGCAGCTTCCATAATAGCCTCGCTCATGGTTGGGTGCGGGTGGATGCTCTTAATTATTTCGTGGCCGGTAGTTTCCAGCTTGCGGGCTACCACTACCTCCGCTATCATTTCGGTAACGTTAGCACCAATCATGTGGCAACCTAACCACTCGCCGTATTTAGCATCAAATATCACCTTTACAAAACCATCGGTAATACCGGCAGCTTTTGCTTTACCCGAAGCGCTGTAGGGGAACTTGCCCACTTTTACTTCGTAGCCTTTTTCTTTTGCCTGCTCCTCGGTTAAACCAACAGAGGCAACTTCTGGCCAGGTATAGGTGCAGCTTGGTATGTTATTGTAGTCAATAGGTTCAGGGCTGTGGCCTGCAATCTTCTCAACACAGGTAATGCCTTCAGCGCTGGCAACGTGGGCAAGGGCAGGGCCTTTTACGATATCGCCGATGGCGTAAACACCCGGTACATTGGTGCGGTAATAGTCATCCGTAACCACAATACCCTTTTCGGTTTTTATGCCCAGCTCTTCTAATCCTAAGCCTTCCAGGTTGGTGCTAACACCCACAGCGCTTAATACCACATCGCATTCAATTTTTACTACGCTACCGTCTTTTTTCTTGGCAGAAACTACACAACCTTTGCCTTTGGTATCAACGCTTTCAACAGCGGTGCCGGTCATAAAGCTGATGCCGCGCTTTTTAAATACACGCTCTGCTTCGCGCGAAACGTCCTTGTCTTCGCGTGGCAGGAGGCTATCCAAAAATTCTACCACCGTAACTTTGGTGCCCAGGCTGTTATAGAAGTAGGCGAACTCCATACCTATAGCGCCGCTACCCATTACTACTAAGCTTTCAGGCTGTTTAGGCAGGTTCATTGCCTCGCGGTAGCCGATAATCTTCTTGCCATCTTGCTTAATGTTTGGCAGCTCTTTACTGCGGGCACCGGTTGCCAATATAATATGCTTGGCTTCGTACACTGTTTTTTTGCCATCGGCTGCGGTAACTTCCACCTTGCCGCCTTTTTGCAGTTTACCGGTTCCCATTATCACCTCAATCTTATTCTTCTTCATCAGAAACTGTACGCCTTTGCTATTGCTATCAGCAACACCACGGCTGCGCTTGATAATAGCACCAAAGTCGGCCTTGTGGCCGGATAGCGTAATACCGTAATCGGCAGCATGGTTCATATATTCAAACACCTGCGCGCTTTTCAGCAGGGCTTTAGTTGGTATACAACCCCAGTTAAGGCAGATACCACCTAAACTTTCTTTTTCTACAATAGCGGTTTTTAAACCCAGTTGAGCTGCACGAATAGCGGCCACATATCCACCGGGCCCGCTGCCAATTATTATCAAATCAAAGTTCATATTTCTGTTTTCGTTTTAGTTGTTTCCCGCAAAAGGTGCGGTGAAAGCGATGGCAAATAAAGAGAAAAGTATGCTAAGATGCGTGCTTGTTTATTGCTGTTTTTGTGAGTAAATGCCTGTTTTTAAGCTTAAAATGCCCAATAAATGGCCTTAAATGCCGGTTTTCGGAATTAAAAAACTTGTGTAAAACTTTTCACCTGTATTGTTTACTGTTAAGAATAAAA